>DATLXN010000035.1:0-41911 GCA_035575715.1 Vicinamibacterales bacterium
GTGTTTCGCATCAAGCGGACCCCTCCCGAACGGGGTGAGTCTACCGCACCACTGTGCGCTTCCGATAGAATGGGTTCCTCCTCGCCGGAGTGGCGGAACTGGCAGACGCGCGGGACTCAAAATCCCGTTCCCTTACGGGAGTGTGGGTTCGACCCCCTCCTCCGGCACCAACGACAAGCCTATGGCTCGCGAATCAGGCACTACCAGCTTGATCTCGCTCGACGGGCCACTCACACCGGCAGCATTCGACGGGACGCGAGCCGCTGGTGCTCGAGAAGCAGGCTGATGGCAAACCCAGCGGCGATACGCGACGCAACGTTACATAGGGAGACCACAATGACCAGACGACTTTTCGTCTCGATGATTGCGGCGGCGGTGTGGGTGGCCTGGTCCCCGGCGCTCGGCGCCCATCCGGGCCACGGGCACAAGGTCCTCGGCACGGTGATGGTGATTAACGGCAACCATGTCGAGCTCAAGGACGCAGATGGCAAGAAAGTGATGCACATGCTGGATGCCAAGACCAAGATCCGCCGCGGCAAAACCGTCATGCGCGCATCCGACCTGAAAGTCGGCGATCGCGTCGTCCTGTCGGTGACTGAAGTCAAGGACAAGGCAGGAAAAGTGACGATGACCGTGACCGAAGTGCAACTCGCGGCGACGCCGGCCGGCACAACCGGGATGAAGAAGTGATCGCCTTGTCCCGTTGCACGGCGCTCCTGGTTGCGGCCGCCGCCTTGATCCCGGCGCTGGCCGCGGCGCACGTGGTCTTCACCGCGCGCAATCCTGCGAGCGGCGCCGAGATCGCCTGGAAAGCGCATCAACATTTTGCCGACGGCACGGTCAGCGACTGGACCGGACCGCCGAGCAAGCGCCCGGCGTCGATTACCAAGCTCGTGACGAAGTAGCGAAGGTGATTACAGACGTCCGCTGCGGTAACCGGGGGACGGTTTGGTGTTCAGCGCCAAGTAGCGCGAGACTCTACGGGATCTCGAGCTCTTTGCGATCGCGGATCTTAAAGGGAAAGGTCACCGAATAGACCGTGGCCTCGCCTTTCTTCTTGAACGTCAATGTCGCCTCATACTCGCCGGCGCTGGTGAAAATGTGCTGCGTCGCCACGACGCCAGGTTCACGCGCCCCCATCCGTCCAGTAAATGGACCGAAGGACTTGCCATTGCGCCTGACCGTGGCGCTCATCGCCTCGATGTCGCCAAACGGTTGCTTGGTCTCCTTGGCGAGGAACCGCCAGCGCAGAAACTGCATCTGTCCGTTCAACGCGGGCTCGGGTTCGGCGCCGAACACGACCTCAAGGCCGGCGACTTCTTTACGGTCATGGGCGCTGACCGTCACGCACAGGGCGATCACGGTCAAACCGAGGATCCAACTGAAACGAGCAATCGTCATGTCTCTCTCCTAATGGTCGTGACCGCCACGGTGCGACGGAGCCTAACATCACCACCGCTGGTCGGCAAGCCAGCCACGCAGGGGTAACCACGTGGCCTACCTGACCTTGCTGTTTAACACCCGGAGTTGCTTATGACACTGACACCCACTCTCCGAAAGTTCTTCCTCACCGCGCACATCGTGGTGTCGGTCGGGTGGCTCGGCGCCATCGTCGCCTACCTCGGCCTCGCCATCCTCGGACTGACGACCGATGCCACACCGGTGGCGCGAAACGCGTACCTGGCGATGGCGTTTATCGGTTGGTATGTCCTCGTCCCATTCAGCCTGTCAGCGTTGGCCGGCGGGCTGATTGTCTCGCTCACAACCCAGTGGGGGCTGTTCAAACACTGGTGGGTGGTAGCGAAGCTCGTCGCGACCACCGCTGCCACCATTGTTTTGTTGCGGCATATGCAGACCGTCACGCAGATGGCCGCATTGGCGTCACGTCCGACGTTCGACGCCGCTGTGGTGCATCCGTTGCGCGTGCAGTTGGTCGTCCACGCGGCTGGCGGGCTACTGGTGCTGGCCGCCGTCACCGCGCTGTCGGTTTATAAGCCCGTCGGCATGACACCCTACGCGAAGCGAGCCAGGCAGGTGACCCGCCAGGAATCAACCGGCTCGGCGTTGCCCGGTCCTATCTTCAATGCCGCCTCCACACGGACTGCAGCCCACCCACCACGGTGGGGGTATGTCATTGGTCTCCATGCGATAGCGTTGGCGATCGTGTTCGTCGTCTTCCATCTCACCGGCGGGCGCTTCCCGTCCCACTGAACGCGAGTGGCGGTCAGACTGACCTTCGATGCGTTGCCGCTCTGCTTCGCCCTGATCCTCGCCGGCTGTACGCCCGCGCCGCAGCCTCACTACCTCGATATCGCCACGACGACGAGCGTGCAGAACTCCGGGCTGCTCGAGGCGGTGCTGCCGGCATTCGCCGACGCCACAGTGCGCGTGCACGCAGCCGGCAGCGGCAGGGCGTTGGAAATGTTGGCCGATCAGGTCGTCGATCTGGTCATCGCGCACGCGCCCGAGACCGAGGCGCGCTACCTCGCGCAGCATCCTGACTGGGCCTATCGGAAGGTGGCGTATAACCATTTCGTGATCGTTGGGCCATCGCCCGATCCAGCGGCAGTCCGCGACGCAACCGACGCCGTCGACGCGTTTCGGCGCATCGCGCGCTCACCCGTCGCGTTTGTCTCCCGCGGTGATGGTTCCGGAACGCACGAGCGTGAACAGGCATTGTGGAAGGAGGCCGGCCTCGCTCCTGCACCTGACCAGTTCGTGATTAGCGGGCGCAGCATGGCGATTGCGCTGCGCCACGCGCAAGAGCGCGGTGGCTACACGCTCAGCGACGACGCCACGTTTCGGCAGATGCAGAGACAACTCGACCTGGTCGTCCTGTTTCAAGGCGACGCGCGGCTGCTCAACACCTATGCCGTTGTTTACCCGCGTCAGGCGCAACTTGCGGCGCAGTTCGCGGAATGGCTGCTCCGCGGCCGGGGCCGGCAGCTACTCGCGAACTATGAGGTGGGCGGCGAGCCTGCGTTCGTGCCATGGCCTGCCGGCTGTCCTGACGATTCGCCCCGATCGCAACCCTGCCTGGGACAGTATGCGCCGTCGGCCGCGGTCGGTAGCTCGCGCCTCGGCTCGAGAATCGTCAGCGAGTGCGCGTCGCCTCCGGTTTCGACCTTGGAAACGGCCTTGCCGTCAAGGCGCCCCGGGTCATGCTTGGTTCTTTCGATAAATACCGACCACGATCAATGAATAGGCGAAAGCCCGCAATAGATAGAGCTCTGCGACGCCTTCATTGGGTGTCGGCGCAAAGGCCAGCAAACCGCGATTGACGCTTTCGATCGCAAAAGCGGCGGCAAAATACAGGAACAACGTGTCGCGGCTATCGCGATAAAACCGCACGAAGAAGAGCGCCACGACGAGCGACGCCATCGCGACAGCGCCCAGGGCGAACGGCGCAAGCCGCATCGTCATCATTTGGATTCCCAGACCATGCCGAACAGCAGCACCAGCACCGACACCAGACCGGCCGCCAAGCGCAGGGGATACAGGTTGACGTCGGTCGCAACAAAACGGTCGACCACCGCCAGGGCGTTGGTAACGGACAGGCCCCAAAAACACAACGCGCTCCAGAACAACAGGCTGAAGCGACTATGGAGATAGGCGCGCGTCAACAGCACGGCACACATCACAGCGGTCACCAGGCAGAGGCTATACGCAAAACCGGCCACGTCTTACCTCTCCCCGCGAAGACGAAATGCGTCCGCAAATCCGCGCAATGCTGGCCTCGGCTTCTGATGAATCAATTGGGTGATCGGGATGAGAAATTTTGCGTAGGCCGCGACCAACGCATCGACTTCGGCTGAGAGCCGTTCCGACGCGGGCTGATAGCGATACGCCGTTCGCTCCCGCGTGAGGAGTTCGTGCCGATGCAAAGCATGCAGCACTTCGGTCGCCGCCTGCGGACTGATGTAGAGACGTTCGGCCAATTGCGCGGCCTCCCACGACTGCTCGGCGTTTGAGCCCAGCAGGCGCAATGCTTCGAGTTCGGCAACCGAATCGATCGCTCGGATCACGAAACGCCGGACGATGTCCGGTACAGATTCAGTTGAACTCATCGATCCGGACAACCGGCCGGGAGCGACCGCACATGCGGTCCATCATAGGACGGGTAGTGTCCCGTCAAGTGGTGGAAATTCGGGCGGCCACGGCCCATGTGCTGCGCGAGTGGCGGTGGGCGACAACCTGCCCAGCCGCGACTTGTTAACTCGCCTTGGCCCGCGCGTCATCGTCACCGCGCGACGATGGTGCCCTTCAACATCCCCATCCCACATGCGAACGCCACGTCGCCGGCTTTCTGCGGTGTGAAATCAATAGCCACGGCCTGATTGAGCGGCAGCGCCCGCTTGATGCCGTGGGCAGGAAGCACCACCTCGGTCGCGCACGTCTTGTCGCTGACGCGCGTAAAGGTCAGACGCGCCGGCACACCGGCGCGCAGTGTGACGACCGCAGGATCGAACGCCGCGTCGCCGACGCTGATGCTCGCCGTTTGGGGCTCAACCGAGGGCGTCGCAGTACTGCTCATCCCCATGGCCGCATGCGGGTCCGCGGCGGCGCCGCTGCGCAGGCCGCGTCGCTCGCCTTCGGCGCGCAGATAAAACGTGCCCTCCGACACCACCGTGTCGCCGGGCGCCAGACCAGCGATCACCTGAACGTCGTCGCCGGTCCGGCCACCCAGCCGCACTTCACGTTCGACAAACGCCCCCGCCGGCGTGGACTTGGCGAGATAGACCACCTGCCTTGAGCCGAGTGTCTGCACGGCCGTGCGAGGCACGATGGGGACGCCGGTCGTCGCGCGGTCCTCCACAGACATGTCGGCATACATGCCTAACCGCAGCTGTTGATCGCGATTGGCAACCTCCACCCGGAGCGCCGCGGTGCGCGTCTCGGGACTGATTTGCGGGTCGATGTAGCTCACCTTGCCCTGTAACACGACGCCTGGATAGGCCGCCGTCGTCACTGAGGCGGTGCTGCCGACGGATACTCGCGAGAAATCCCGCTCGTACAGGGCGCCGATCACCCACACGGTGGATAGATCGACCACGGTGAATAACTCCGTGGACGGATCGACATTGAGTCCGACGTTGGCCTGACGCTTGGTGATGACACCGGACAATGGCGCTGGGACGCTGACCGTGGAGGTAATGTCGGCTGCGGTGCGCAGCCGCGCGATCCGCGCGCTGCCGAGACCGAACAGGGTGAGCGTCGCGCGCGCCCCTTCGACGCCGGTGGCGTGGACGGTGTGCTGGGCGCGGATGCGTTCGAGCTCCTGCTTGCTGGCCGCGCCGATCTCGACCAGCCGCTCGGTGCGCTGCAGTTCCTGGTGTGCCGCGCCGAATTCCGCGCGCATGTTCAGATACTGCGTCTGCGCAGCGGCCAGTTCCGGGCTGTAGACGTCCGCGACTACCTGACCACGCGTGACGCGATCGCCGAGCGCGACGGCAACCCGCGTCAGCCGCCCGGCAACCAGTGAGGTGATCGCCACCTGGCGGTACTCGTTGGCCTCGACGACTCCCGGCAACCGAAGGGTGCCTGCGGTCGTGTCGGTGCGCACCGGCGTCACTTCAATGCCGGCCCGTTGGATCGCCTCCTTCGTCAGCGTGATCGTGATATCGGCGAGCGGCGTCGTCGCCGCTTTGTCAACGGCGTCTGCGGCACCCGGCATGTTCATCCCGGCAGGCGCGCGGTCACTCGGCATGTTCATCCCGGCCATGTCGTCGCCCGCCCTCGTCCGCACTGTTGCGGACGCGGCCGGGTCGACCATCGAGCGGCGCATGTACCACCACGCGCCGGTTGCCCCTACGGCGATGAACACGACCGCGCCAATCGCGACGACGAACCATTGCCTGCGACCAGTCGGTGCGTTGTTCATTTCACCTCTCCCAATGCCCGCTTCAGTGCGGTACGGGCCTCGAAGGCGGCGCGCAATGCGGCCGTATAGCCCGTCTCGATCTCTAAATAGCGTCGTTGCTCGGTCAGCACGTCGGTCAGGGTGATTCGACCAAGCTGGTAGGTCTCGCGGACCACGTCAAGGTTTTGTTGCGCGAGTGTCCGCACGCCGGCGTCATAGACGGCGACGGCGCGTCGCGCGTGTGCATCGCGCGCCGCGGCTGCGGCGACCTCGGATTCTGCGGTCAGCGCGCGCGCATCTCGCAGATGTTCCGCCCCGGCGCGCTCGGCCATCGCCGCAGCGACGGCGCCCTGGTTGCGATTGTTCAGCGGCACCACGACCATCGCGCCTGCCGCCAGGTTGTGGAAGATGCCTTGGATCGGCTCGAGCATCCCGCGCGACCCGAACGCCATCTGCGGAAAACTGAAATTCATGCGCATGTAACTGCCAAACACATTGATGTCGAACCGGCCCTCGTTGCGGGCCTCGTCGATGCGCGCTTCGGCGAGCCGCAACCGCGCCTCGGCCTCGCGGATGTCGGCGCGGGGCGCATTCGCCGGCATCTCGATCGTGGCCGGCGCGGCGACGTCTGCCTGCACCAGTGCCTCCAGTGTGTCGCGCACGGAGATGACTGCGTGCGGCCCTCCGCCGAGGGACCGTTTCAATGCGATCAGTGCCGCTTCGGCGTTGCCCGCCTGCAGCAGACGCTGGGACTCGAGCCGGTGTAGTTCGACCTCGACGATGTTCCGTTCGAGCGGCGGCGCCGCCCCCTCCTCGACCCGGGCTCGCAGCAGTTCGTAACTGCGCCGCATCGACGTCACCAGTGCGTCGGTGACCGCTACATCCCGTGCCGAAGCGGCCAGTTCGCCATACGCCGCGCGAATGGTGGCGGCGAGCAGGCGCTCCTGCTCCGCGACCGCCAACTCGGCCACCTCGATCCCGCGGTCGGCGGCGGCGACTCGGCTGCCTCGGCGGAACAAGTCCAGCGGCCACTCGACCTCCGCGCTGGTGACGTTGTCAGCGCCCGCGATCTGATTTTGGCGCATCACCGAAAGGCTTGGGTTGGGCCGCAGCGTCGCTTGCTGCCGCGCGCCGCGCGCGACCGCGATCGCCGTGCGCGCCGCGAGCAACTCCGGCTCCCGCTGCAGTGCCAGTGCCACCGCCTGCTCCATCGACAGTCCGGCGATCGGATCGAGATAGCGGACCGCGATCCGGTCCTCTCCTGCGCGTGGCGTCGTCTGCGCCAGAGCGGGACTGGCCAGGCCCGCCGCGACGGCGACGGCGGCAAGGCATGTGGAAATACACGACTGCATCATTGGACTGATCCTTCGAACGCGACCTTGCCGTTGCCGGCCGGCCCTTGCCATTCCACTGTGAACTGCCAGGCGCCAGCCATGCCAAATTCGCCGGAGGCAGTGTAACGTCCGGGCGTGCCCGAGGGCGTCACCTGGACCCCGCCCGACATCACCATCCCGGGCATGGTCATCGCGGCGCCGGCGCGTACGGTCCCCACGTCGGTAAGCGCTCCAGTCGCGGCATCGCGAAACTCGATGACGAAGGCGCTGCGACCTTGGCTCAACGCGCCGGTCGGGGAGACCAGCCTGATCTCGAGATTGCCGGATTGCACCGTCTGGATCGGCGCGATGTCGGTACCCTCAACCGTGGCGCCGCCACCCGCGCGTTGCGACAGGTAGACGCCCACTGCGACCGCGATCAACGCCACCACCACGATCAGCGGCACGACCCACCGCCTTGTCGCAGGCGGCGATGCGGCGGGCGACTTGTCACTCGGCACCGGTCGGTGCAACGCCGGCTCGCCCGGGGGCAGATGCCGCGCTCGCAACCAGTAGAAGATCACCGGCGTCACGATCAACACGTGCACGAGGGAAGACAGCATGCCGCCGAGCACTGGCGTAGCCAGCGGCTTCATGACTTCCGCGCCGACGCTGGTGCTCCACATGATCGGCAGCAGCCCGGCGACCACGGTCGACACCGTCATCACTTTCGGCCGCAAGCGCAACAACGCGCCCTCAGTGACCGCCTCCCGCAACGACGCGCGGGTTAACGTGCCGCCGACTTCGGTCTGTTTGCGCACCACCACTTCTTCGAGATAGATCACCATCACCATGCCGGTCTGCACGGCGGTGCCGAACAAGGCGATGAACCCGACCCAGACCGCGACCGAGAAGTTGTAGCCGAGCAGCCACAGCAAATAGACACCGCCGGTCAACGCGAAGGGGACGGCCATCAGCACATGTGCTGCCTCGACGAACGAGTGGTAAGTGAAATAGAGCAGCACGAAGATGACGAGGAGCACCATCGGCACGACCAGCAGCAGACGCTGGCGCGCACGCTCCTGGTTCTCGTAGCGGCCGCTCCATCCCAGGTAATAACCCGCCGGCAGCGACACCGTCGCCGTGACCTTGGCCTTGGCCTCCTCGACGAAACTGCCGACGTCGCGATCCTGGACGTTGAGCAACACGGTCGCGAGCAGCAATCCGTTCTCGGAGGAGATCATCGCCGGCCCGCGCGCCGGCTCAATCGAGGCCAACTGGCTGAGCGGAATTTGAACGCCCGACGGCGATGACACCAGCACGCTGCCCACCGCCTGCGGATCAGCGCGGTACTCTGCCGCGTATCGGACACGGACCGGAAAGCGCTGACGGCCTTCAATGGTCATGGCGAGGACCGACTCACCCACCGCCGTCTGAATGACCTCCTGGATATCGCCGACGCCAATGCCGTAGCGGGCGGCCGCCTGCCGGTCGATCTGGATGTTGAGATACTGCCCGCTGGTCACCTGCTCGGGGTAGACGTTCGAGGCACCCGGGACCTGCCGCACGACCTCGCTGACTTGACGGGCGAGTTGCTCGAGCACGGCGAGGTCGGTGCCGAAGATCTTGACGCCCACCTCCGACCGAATGCCGGTGGTCAGCATGTCGATGCGATTGATGATCGGCATCGTCCAGATCGTTGAGACCCCCGGCAATTGGGTCGCGGTGCTCATCTCGGAGCGCAGTCGCGCCAAGGTCATGCCCGGCCGCCACTGGTCGCGCGGCTTGAGGTGCACGATGGTCTCGGTCATGTTGAGCGGCGCCGGGTCGGTTGACGTGTCAGCGCGCGCGACCTTGGCGACGACGTAGTCCACTTCCTGAAACGTCATCAGCGCGGTATTTTGCCGAGCCGCGATTTTGGTGTTCTCCTCGAGCGAAATGCTCGGGTCGGCGATCGGCATGAACATCAAGTCGCCTTCGTTGAGCGGCGGCATGAATTCGTTGCCGATCCCGCGCGCCAGCAAGAGCGCGCCGACGAAGAGCAGCGCGGCCAGTGCTACCGTGATCCGGCGATAGGTCAGCGCGGCCTCCAGTGCCGGACGGTACAAACGCTGCAGCACCCGCATCACCGGGTTGTCCTCTTCCTTGTGGAACTTTCCGGCCAGCAGCAGCGTGCACAGCACGGGGACCAGCGTGACCGCGCTGATCGTCGCGGCCAGCACCGCGAACGTCTTGGTGAACGCCAACGGGTGAAACAACTTGCCTTCTTGTCCGGTCAGCGCGAAGACCGGAAGGAACGCCAGGAGAATGATCCCCATCGAGAAAAAGATCGGACGCCCGACCAGGCGCGTCGACTCCAGCACCGTGGCGGCGACGGCCATCCGATCGCGCGGATCGATACGGCGCGTCTCGAGAAAGCGGAATGCGTTCTCGGTGACGACAATGCCGGCATCGACGAGCACACCAATGGCAATGGCGATCCCGGCAAGGCTCATGATGTTCGAGGTCACGCCCGCGTAATACATGCCGAGAAAGGCCAGCAGCACCGCCAGCGGCAATGGGATGGTGACGATCAGGATCGAGCGCAGGTGCATCAGGAACAGGACATGGGCGAGGGTGACGACGACAATTGCTTCGATCAGCGCCGTACGGAGCGTGCCGACCGCCTGCTCGATCAGCTGCGATCGGTCGTAAAACGGCACGATGCGGACATCCGCCGGCAGGCCGGGCTGAATCTGTGCGATCCGCGCCTTGACCGCGTCGATCACCTCCTTGGTGTTGACGCCGGTGCGAGCCACGACCACCCCGCCGACGGCCTCGTTGCCGCCCTTGACCAGCGAGGCCACGCGAAAGGCGTTGCCGATCTGGACGGTGCCGACCTGGCTGACATAGATCGGCACGCCGCCGGAGGATCCGATGACGATCGTCTCAATGTCCGCGACCGACTGGATCAGACCGACGCCACGCACAATCGACCAGGCGCCGTTCGCCTCGAGCACGTTGCCGCCGACATTGGCATTGCTGCGGCGCACGGCTTCGACGACCTGTCCGAGCGAGATGCCGAAGGTCCGCAACCGATTCGGATCGACCTCCACTTGATATTGCTGGACGTGACCGCCGACCGACGCGACCTCGGCCACACCGGGGACGGCATTGAGTTGATAGCGAACGAACCAATCCTGGAGGCTGCGCAGCTCGCGCAGTGACAGGGTCGGACTCTCCACCGTGTACCAGAGCACGTGTCCGACCCCGGTGGCATCGGGGCCGAGGGTCGGCACCGCACCCTCCGGCAAGAGCTTGCCCACCAGGTTCATTCGCTCGAGCACCCGTGCCCGCGCAAAATACAGCTCCACATCGTCCTGAAACACGATGTAGATCATCGAGAAGCCAAACGCCGATTGTGAGCGCACAACGCGCACGCCGGCCAGCCCCTGCAAGTTCACCGTCAGCGGGTAGGTGACCTGGTCTTCCACTTCCTGCGCACTCTGCCCCGGCCAATCGGTAAAGACGATGACCTGATTGTCAGAGAGGTCTGGGATCGCGTCGATCGGCGTGGCGGTCACCGCCCACCAGCCCCATCCGGCGAGCGCCAGATAGACGGCAATGACCAGAAAGCGATTCTTAAGTGACAGCTCGATGAGACGGTTGATCATGAAATAGTCGTCGCTCTACATGGCGCCTCGCGGGCGCAGACATGAGATGCCGGCCGCGCCCACGATGGGGAGCGGACGGGCCCTACGAGCAGGCCGACCAGTTAAAGCAGGAAAACGGAAAGCAGCAGACGGGCGTCTGCGGACGAGCGAGGAGTATCCGGTGGGTGCTGTCGCGGCCGCCACGCGCGTGCGATGACCGGGTCGGCCGCGAGCGGTGCGAGATTCGGAAGAATCGCCAGAAGCCCTTGCGGCGAAAAGTTCGTCAAGGTGACGGCTGATTCTGCGTGCTGACGCTGTTCGCCGGCGGCGCAGCAGTCGTCCGCGTGCTCCTCGGCGCAGTCATGCCCGGCCATGTCACAACAGGCCATGCGCGCCTCGGCAGACGGCGCCCACCCGGTGCAGACACTGAGCGACGTGCCGGCAATGAGCGCGGCAACGATCACGGCTGTCAGCAAGTCCTGACGGAGCGAACGCATGGAGCGATTGTCTTCGCCGGTGCGTACGCAGTCAAGGCCGGATCAGGTCCACTGGACCCACTTCGCCAGATTCGATATTGATTTTCACTACTCAAAAATATAAGTTCTAGCGATGAAACTTACCGCAACAGCGCTTGTCGGCGCGATCAGCATGGCTCTGCTGGCTTCGGTCGCCGAAGCGACGCCGCAGTTTGCCCGCAAGTACCGCGTCGATTGTTCGGCTTGTCATTCGGCCCCTCCCAAGCTCAATCAACCCGGCGAAGACTTCAGGGCGCGCGGCTATCGATTTGATGACCCGGCTCCATTCCCCAGCCATCCGACGGCGCCGGTCGCCGTCTGGAATACCTACGACGTGGAATACCGGGACGCTCAACGGTTGACCAAGGCGTTTCCCAGCCGCATCGAAATTATTACGGCAGGGACGATCGGCCAGCGCGTCTCCTATTTCGCGGAGTTGCGGGCCCTGAGTCAGTCGATCGGTGCGGGCAACCGGCTGCTGAATCGGTCCGGCCGCTTCGAGGATCTCTTCGCGACGGTGGGGCTCGATCGTCGCGGCAGTGTGACGTTGACGATGGGGCAATTTCGGACGCTCAATCAAGTCGATGTGTCGCTGCGCATCGGGTTGTCGGAGCCGCTGGCCTTGAGCGCCGGCATTCCCGACGCGCGCCGGGCGTCGACTCCCCGCCTGACCAGCCTGCGCGGCTTTTCTCCATCAGGACGCCAGCCGGCTGTTCGGGTGATGTATCACCGCCTCGGGGGCACACATGCGGCGGATGGCTGGTACTCGGCGCTGACGCTGCCCCTGGTCGGTGAGCTGACCATTCCTGCGACCGAGGCGGCAAGCTTCGAATTGGAGGCCCGGCCAAAGGGCATTTTCGGGGAGAGTTATCTCCGGCGCGGCATGACCTCGATTGGTGGGCACTTCTTCGCCGGCGATCGTCGAGGCCTCGGCAGCGCGGTGCTGTCCACGGAAATTGGTGCGCGATGGGCGGTCCTTGCCGCCGCGGGATTCGATCGTACGCGTGGATTGACGCAGGGACGGTTCTCGGTCGGCGGAGAATTTCATGCCGATCCGATCACGCTCGGAGCGCGAGTGGATCATCGAACCCGACAGCGTCGCGATCCGGTGGTGCTGGCCTACGCCAACGCCCATCTGCCGTTTGGTCCGGCGCGGTTTCGGCAAGCGATCCGCGTTCAGTTCGAGCAGACCATCCAAAGGCGAAATATGCGGAGTGGAGTGGCCTTGAGTCACGTGTTCTAAGCGCCGAGGGATTCACGCGCTGCCGCCAAGCTCGACGAAGACATTGACTGGACCGGCGCGCACACTGCCCGCGAGGGCATAGAACACACAACTGGCGAGGCCCGCGCTCAGGGCAACCCGCAGGCGCACGCGGATCTGCCGACCACCGACCGGCCCTATCCGTAGGCACGCCGCTTGCTCCGTGTTTGGCGTGCCCAAAGACGAGCTTGAGATCGAGCGCGCACCTGCCTTCCTCCAGCGCGAACGCACGGCCCAGCGGATTGGGACGCTGTTCCTCCTGCTGTTTGTCATTGCCGGCGCCGCGGGCCTGTTTGGCGATGGCCCGCTGAGCCACGTATCAAACGCCTCGCAGGGGATGCTGCTCGAATACGAGCGCTTTGGCCGCGCGACTGACGTCACGACTCTGGCCGTCACCGTCGAGACCGCCGCCCCCGACGGCCATGCGGTGCGGGTGCGCATGCCGCGGACGTTTCTCAGCAAGGTGTGGGTCGTCGAAACACGTCCGCAGGACGCGTTCCGCGGGTTCGAAGGAGACGCAGCGGTCTTTCAAGTGGAGGCTGGGGACGGGCGGGCGCGCTTTGAGCTGCTCTACAAACCCAATCGGTTTGGTGTCTTGCGGACGCTGGTCCAACCAGAGAATGGCACCGCGAGCGAACTGCGCCAGTTGATTTTCTTCTGACCGTAAACCGATGAACCCCGTGTTTCGCGCCATCGTGGTGTTCGCCGTGCTGTGGACGGTGTTCCGTATTGGCGGACGCCGCACGCTGGCCGAGATCACCACGTTTGATTTCATCCTGCTGCTGGTGATTGGCGATGCCGCGCAGAATGCACTGGTCGGTGACGACTTCTCAATCACCACGTCTGCCATGGTCATCGTCACATTGATCCTGTTGGAACTCGGCCTGGATCGGGTCGCGATGCGGTCAAAGACGTTACGGCGCGTACTTGATAGCGGGCCGGTGATTGTCGTCGACAACGGCAAAGTGCTGGAGCGCGCCCTGAGGCAGGAAGGCTTGAGCGTCGACGAAGTGCTGGCCGCGGCGCGAGAACGCCAGGGTCTGGAGCGACTCGATCAGATCAAGTACGCGATCGTCGAGCAACACGGTGCGATTTCGATCATTCCAAAAGAAAAGGGATCAGGAACTGATCCCTGATCCCTATGTCGCGGCCGGTTCGGAAATCGCCTGAACGACCTGGCCGGTTTCTTCAGCGCTTGACAGCCGCGTCGCGATATCCGCCTGGGAGACGATGCCGATTAACGCACCGTCCTTGTCCACAATAGGAATTCGCCGGACCTGCCGGGACGCCATCAGTTCCATCACGGCTTCGATGCTCTCGTGCGGCATGCAGGCAACCGGATCGCTGGTCATCACTTCGCTGACCGCAGTACCGCGCGGATCCCGGCCGGAGGCGACAATCTTGAGGACAATGTCGCGGTCGGTCAACACGCCGATGAGTTTGGTGCTATTGCCCGCAACGATCGGCACCAGGCCAACGTCTTCCCGCTGCATGAGCTCAGCCGCTTCGACGACGGTCTGGTCCGGGGCGCAGCATGTAGGCGAAGGGGTCATTACTTCTGAGCAGGTCATGGGCACATCTCCAATGGTCGAGTTTGTACGAACCCTTGGGCCAGTGCAGAGGGTGTGCCAGCAAAGCGGCAGGCGCCAACGTGCGGCGGGCTGCCCGCCGGCCCGCGCCTTAGCGCACGGGCCAGCTGTAGGTCACGCCGATCGTCGTTCGCCAGGCGTCGAACGGACCGCTGTTCACGAGCGGCAGCCCCGCGTGGGTTTGGAAGTAGCGGAAATACCGCACGTCGCCGCGAACGCCGACGATGTCGTTGAATACCACCAATAAGCCGCCGCCGGCGTTCATCGCCGCATCGGTGGTGCTGGCGGCCACGACACCTTCAAAAATCGAGGCACGCACGCGCATGATGCCGACGCCGCCGCTGACAAACGGCCGCCAGCGCGGATCGGGACGCATCCAGAGCACGTTAATCATCCCGCTGCTGACGTCGCTGTCGGCAAAGCCGACTCCGGCGAAATCCATCGCATAGCTGAAATCGAGTTCGGCGCCCCACCCGCTCTCCTCGACTACCGCCGATGCCCCGCTGATCGTCGTGGCCCGTTCTGCCACGTCGCCACCGTGCGCCGCACCGACGCTGATGCTGGCGAGCCCGGTGAATGCTTGTTGTGCCGAGGCCGCCGTGGCCCAGAGCATCGCGCCGACCATCAGCACTACTCGCGTTCCGACCACAATGTCTTCCCTTCTGTTCGCAACCACCGCCGCGCTTCGGCATGGCCCGGGCAACACTCGGCGACCAGTCGCCAAAAGCGTCTCGAGTGGTTCATCTCTCGCCGATGCATCAACTCATGAAGCATGACGTACTCGCTGACGAAGGCGGGCGTCTGAATCAAGCGCCAGTTCAATGTGATCGTGCCGGTCGAGGAGCAGGCGCCCCACCGCGAGCGCTGATTGCGGATCGACACGCGGGTCACGGCGATCCCGTGCTGCGCGGCAAGGGCGAAGAGCATGACTGGCAGCTCACGCGCCGCGCGTTGGCGCAGCGCCCTCTCCAGAGCTGCGGGCATTGGCGCCGGCAACGCCGGGCGAGCCGCCCATTGCCGCGCGTGCTGTCGCGCGATCCATTCGCGGTGCGATTCAACAAAGGCGTGTGCATCGCGCTTGATGCCCCACCGTGGCAAGGTGACCCGCACCGTGCCGTCCGGCAGGACGCGCATGATGTAGCGCCGGGCGCGCACGTGCCGCACAAACACGACACGATCGGATTGCACAGCGGCCGAATCGAGCAGCGGCAGACTCAGTTGCACCGTGCACTACGATAGCGCATCAGCTATGGCGAATCTCCTGGAACTGGTGCGCGGATGTACGTTCGACGACTTCTTGCTGCGGCCTCATCACAGCGTGCTCGACCGGCGGGACCCATCGACGATCGATCTGTCCTGCCGCTTCTCGGAACACATCACCCTCAAGCGTCCGCTGGTCTCGGCCAACATGGACACGGTGACCCGCGCGCCCATGGCGATCGTTCAAGCCGAGGAAGGGGGCCTCGGGATCATCGATCGCGGCTTCAAAGCCGGCGACATCACGCCGCAGGTGCGCGAAGTCGAGAAAGTCAAGCGCACGCAGCACGTGATCATCCGCGACCCCTACGCGGTCACCCCAGCGACCCTGCTCAGTGAGGCCGTCGCGCTGATGCGCAAGCGCCGCATGGGCACGCTCGTCGTGATCGACGAGGCCCGCAAACTCAAGGGCCTGCTGACCGAACGCGATGTGCGTTTCGTCGCCGGAGGAACTGTCGCCGACCGCATGACCCCGGTCGATCACCTGGTCGTCGGCCGCGGCGAGCTGACGATGGAGGCCGCGGAGCGGCTGATGACCGAGCGCAAGGTCAAGAAGCTGCCGCTGGTCGATCAAGAGGGTGCGCTGCTTGGTTTAATTACCGCCAAGGACATCGTTCGCCAGGAGCGGCTGCCGTTTGCCACGCGCGATGCGCACGGCCGTTTGCTAGTGGGGGCCGCGATCGGCGCCAAGGGCGATTATCTCGAGCGGGCGGCGGAACTGATTCGCGCCGGCGTTGACGTGATCGTCATTGACATCGCCCACGGTCATTCGGTGGTCATGGCTCGCGCCATCGAGGCCTTCCGCGCGCGATTCGGTGACTTCGAGCTCGTCGGCGGCAACGTCGGCACTGCTGACGGCGCACGGTTTTTGATTGAGCGCGGTGTCAACGCCGTGAAAGTCGGCATCGGCCCGGGCGGCGGGTGCACCACCCGGATCACCACCAGCTTCGGGGTGCCGCAGGTCGAGGCGCTCGTCGAGTGCCGCACCGCGGCCGGCGACGGTCGTATTCCGCTCATCGCCGACGGCGGCGTGCGCCGGCACGGCGCGATCTTTGAGGCGCTGCTGTTCGGCGGCGACACCGTCATGCTCGGCAGCATGTTCGCCGGCACCGAGGAAACGCCTGGCGAGGTGGTGCAGAAGTCGGTCGTCCTGCCTGACCAGCAGCGCACGGTCAAGGTGCCGTTCAAAGTGCTCCGCGGCATGGCGTCGATTCAAGCCATTCGCGACCGTCTCGATGTCGAGGACGCCGACACGGTCGACATCGAAGCCCTCGGTTCAGAAGGCACCGAAGTCAGCGTCCCGGCGCGCGGCTCGGTGCGGCCGATCATCCACGACATCCTGCGCCACCTGTGTTCGTCGATCAGCTACGGCGGCGGTCAGAGCCTGCGCGAGTTGAAGGAACTGTTCTGGCGCGACCCGGAGCGCTACTTGATCAAGCTCTCGGCCGCCGGCAAGCGCGAGTCGTATGAGCGATAGACGTACGTTGCGCGGAACCACGGAAACGCGGAGTCGGTCTTTTTGAAAATTTCTTTTTGTGCTTCTGTGCTTCCGTGCATCGTCGGTCTCTGTATTAGGAAACGTTACCGAGGCCGGCGCATCAACGACCACCCGACCTGCAGCACGTGCGCGTTGACGCCGGGGTTGCGCTCGAGGCGATTGCCGTTCGAGATGTGATGAAAGCGATAGCTCGCGACCAGCGACTGCGTCGGGCGGATCAAATAGCGCACACCGCCTCCCGCATGTGCCGTGAAATTGGCGGTTGTGGTCCGCACTGGGACCGGGTCGCGCGTCCACAGCACGCCGCCGGCGAGTTCTGCGAACGGCGCCAACCGGCCGCGCGGCTCGAAGTTCCAGCGCCAGTCGAGCGGCGTGAAGCCGACGCCGTAGGTATTGATCGGCTCCCACTGTCCATAGATTGGCACCGCCTCGAACGCCCATTCGAAGGTGCCCCGCAGGGCGCCGGGGCCATGCGGGCGGGTCAGCACGCGTCCCCATGACACGGTCTGCAGAAAGTAGCGATGCCCGCCGGCCGAGTGAAAAACGACCACACCCCACGCCGGACCGGCAGTCACCATCCACTCCGAGGCACCCACACTGAATAGCGGGGCGGCATCAAGAACGGCGGGTTGCGCGGGCGGCGTTGGTGTCGAAGGAATGTCGGAAGTTTGTCCGTTGAGCGACGTTACCGTGAGCAACAAGCAGAAAAGTACCGACGGCGTCACAAATCGCATGCCTTGCGATGCTATGGCAACGGCTCATCGCTGACAAGGCGCATGGCGACGACCGATGAAATGGACTTGCCGGCAAACTCGCCCTCGCGTGCTGCGACGATCGTGAATGGCTGCACGAGATCACACAGCTCGCCTGCGTTCAGCAGGAACGCGGGATTCTTCGGATGGCCACGTTCCGCTTGACCGCGCGTGAACGTTTCGTAGATCAACACGCCGCCGGGCGCCACTGCGACGCGCAGCGCCGGAAAGAGCGGACGGTGCAAATAGTTGAATCCGATGACGCCCCCAAACGCTTCGCGTGAGAAGGCGACCGACGGCGACTCCAGGTCAAGCACTTCGGTGGTGATCGGCAATTTCTGGTCGCGCGCGATTGCAGCCAGCGCGGCCAGAGCCTCGGCACTGCGGTCCACCGCGTGGACTGCGTAGCCGTACGCCGCGAGGTAGATGGCGTGGCGCCCCGCGCCGCTGGCCACATCCAGCACCCGCGCGCCTTTGGGGATTCGTGACGCGTGGCTCACCAACCACTCCGAAACCACAGAATTACAAACCACAGAACTAGAAACCACAGATTACACAGATTTCACAGAGGGTCTCGGAAGACAGATGCTGAGTGAAACGGTTTCATCTGTGATGATTAAACGGTGTAATCTGTGATCATGGCGCGTGGGTTTGAAAGCAAGTCGGTTGAGTCGCAACAGGCCGACGCCCAAGACACCCGTCAGCCTAAACCGCCCCTCACTGCCGATGAACGAAACCGGATGTCGCGTAAGGTGAGCTTGCAATTGGCCTTGGCGCAGACCCAGTCGGAGTTGCAGGCCGCTTGCCGCGCCGGCCACCGCGACATGCTCCGCCTCAAACTCGACGCCCTGAAGGCCGAGCTTGGCAGTCTGTAGCGTTTTTGTTATGCTGCCTGACGCGGACTAGCCTTCATTTCCCCGCCTCCACGAGCCCGTGCCACCCGTCAGATTATTCATAGGAAATCTCCCGTACCAAGCCACTGAAGACGACTTGCGGACGCACTTCGCCCAAGTGGGCGACCCGACGCAAATCGTTCGCCCCCTCGATCGCGAGACGGGCCGTGCGCGTGGCTTTGCCTTCGTGGAATACGCCGAGCGCGCGGTTGCCGAAGCGGCAATCAAGCAGTTCGACGGTCAGCTGTTCATGGGTCGCCCCCTCGCGGTCAGCGAAGCGCGCGCCCGGGAAGACCGCGGCCCTGGCGGACCACCCCGGCCAAGCGGCGGATTTGGCGGACCACGGCCCGGCGGACCCGGCGGCTACGGCGGTCCCCCGCGTCCGGGCGGTCCCGGCGGCGGTGGGTACGGCGGCCCCCCGCGGCCCGGCGGCGGCTTCGGCGGCCCACGGCCCGGCGGCTTTGGCGCGCCGCGTCCAGGTGGTCCCGGCGAAGGTAGTGCCACCGGCCGCGAACGAAACTTCGGCCCCCCTGCCCCGCCCAAGGGCAAGAAGGGCAAGGCCGGTTTTCAACAGAAGGAACGCGGTCCCAAAGGCCCGATCCCAACCAAATTCACCGGCCGCATGTACGACCTCGATGAGGTCGACAAAACCGAAGGCGCCGTGGATGACGAGGTTCCGGACTTTATGAAGCCGGACGAAGCCGACGCCGAAGCCGTCGAGACCAGCGGCAACGAGCCAAAAGTCGACGACGGCGACGACGACGAATAGCCGGTTCTAGAACCGAACTCCGAGAGCGGCCAGATACCCGCGGCCACGGGTCAGCCCCGCGCGCGGCCGCGGGTAATGCGCGGTTGACGTGCCCTGACCAAACCGCCCCCCTGCAGATAACCGGTTGGCAACCCGTTCGAGTCCAGCGCACTCGCCGGATCGGCGGTGTTCGTCGTCCATCCGATCAACTTGTCGTTGCCCAGCATATTCAAGACTTCGACCTCGACCCACGGCCCGCTCGCCGGCTGGCGCTAGGATCTTGGATGATGAGCACACCGGTGCGATGGGGCTTATTGGGAACGGCGCGGATTAACCGCCGCCTGGTGCCGGCCATCCGCGCCACGCGACGCTCGGTGCTGGCTGCGGTGGCGAGCCGCAACCGGGCACGGGCCGAGGCCTACGCCAGCGAATGGCAGGTGCCCACCGCGCACGGGAGCTATGACGCTCTGCTCCGCGATCCGGCGGTGGACGCGATCTATATCCCGCTGCCCAACGCCCTTCACGTCGAGTGGACGCTGCGTGCGCTGGATGCCGGCAAACATGTGTTGTGCGAGAAGCCGTTGGCGCTGTCGCCGCATGACGTCGATCGCATCGCAGCGATGGCGCGCGCCCACGGCCGGGTCGTCGCCGAAGCGTTGATGTACCGCCATGAGCCGTTGTTTGCAAAAATGGCCGAACTGGTCCGCACCGACGCCATTGGCGAGGTGCGGGTGATCAACACCGGCTTTACCTTTGAACAGAGTGGCGATGGCGACATTCGTCTCAACCCCGCCCTCGGCGGGGGAAGCCTCTGGGATGTCGGCTGTTATCCGGTCAGCGCCGCGATCGGGCTGCTCGATCAAACGCCGGTCGAGGCCTTCGGGTGGGCTACCCGTAGCGGCGCCGGGGTCGATGAAGCATTCAGCGGTCTGCTGCGGTTCCCCACTGGTGCCGTCGCCACGATCCATAGCAGCTTCCGCGCCGCGTACCACACCTGGTTCGATGTGCATGGCGCCGGCGGCAGCATGCGGATTGCCCATCCCTTCAGGCCTGAGCTGCGCGAAGAGATCATCGTCGTGCGCGGCGATCACGTAGAGACCGTGACGGTTGACGGCTCGCCACTGCTATTTGTCCGCCAAGTGGAGGATTTCGTGGCCGCAGTCCTCGACGGACGCCCTCAGGCGGTCGCGCTGTCGGATAGCCGGCGCATCGCCGCATCGCTCGCCGCGCTTTACCGGTCAGCGGACGAGGCCCAACCGGTCCAGTTATGATTAAGAGGTGAACGCTCTCGAGTCGACCGTGCTGTGGCGGCTCTGTCATCCAGCCGGCCGTCGCGCCCGCGCAGTCCTGCTACCGGGGACTCCGCAGCTGACCTTGACCCTCTTCATCGACAACGTCATGGACCGCGCTGAGAATTTCGACGCCACGGACGTCGCGCTGTTTCGCGCCGACGACATCAAGCACACGCTGCTCGCCGACGGCTGGAAAGCTGACGAATGATTCACGTGTCCAAACGCCATCGCACGGTGCCGGTTCGAGTCGGCAATGTCACCGTCGGCGGTGATGCGCCGGTTGTCGTGCAGTCGATGACGATGACCGACACGGTCAATGCGGCGGCGACGGCCCAACAGTGCATCGAATTGTGGGAAGCCGGCTCAGAGATGGTACGGATCACCGTCAACATTCCGGAAGCAGCCGCAGCCGTCCCCGAAATCAAGCAGCGGATGCTCGACGCCGGCTGTACCGCGCCGTTAATCGGTGACTTTCATTACAACGGGCATCTGCTCCTCACCCGCCATCCGGCCTGCGCCACCGCGCTCGATAAATACCGGATCAATCCTGGCAACGTCGGAACCGGCAAGCGCCGCGACGAACAGTTCTCGACGATCTGCCAGGTCGCCGTCGACAACGCCCGGCCGGTCCGCATCGGGGTCAACGGAGGGTCGCTCAATCAGGAACTGGTGATGGCGAAGATGCAGGAGAACACCAACCACGCGCTTGGACGGAGCTCCGAAGACATCATCAACGAGTGCATGGTCCTCTCGGCGATCCAGTCGACCGAACTCGCGATGGAAGCCGGCCTGCGCCAGGATCAGATCATCATCTCGTGCAAGACCTCGCGGCCGCTGCATCTGATTGAGGTGTATCGCGCATTGTCGCGGCAGACCAAGCAGCCGCTGCACTTGGGATTAACCGAAGCCGGCATGGGCACCAAGGGGCTAGTGTGGTCGGCGTCGGCGATGGGCGCGCTGCTCCACGACGGCATTGGCGACACCATCCGCGTGTCGTTGACGCCCAAGCCGGGCGGCGATCGTCGTGAAGAAGTGTACGCCGCGTGCGAGCTGTTGCAGGCGCTCGGCCTGCGCTCGTTTGCGCCGAGTGTCACCGCGTGCCCGGGGTGCGGCCGGACGACCAGTTCGACCTTTCAGGAGTTGGCTGAGCGGGTGCAGAACTATATCCGCGAGAGCATGCCGCGCTGGAAGACGCAGTACGACGGCGTCGAAGATCTCACCCTCGCCGTCATGGGCTGCGTCGTCAACGGCCCTGGCGAGTCGAAGGCCGCCAACATCGGCATCTCGTTGCCCGGCACCGGCGAGGAGCCGAGTTGCCCGGTCTACATCGACGGCGTGCATGCGACGACGCTGCGCGGCAATTACGACGAACTCGCATCTTCCTTCCAAACGCTTCTTGATGACTACGTCGAACGCACCTACGCCCGTCGCGATCCGGTTAGCCACGCCGGCCGATCGTGAATTCGTCCTCAGCTTAGCGGACCGTCTCGCCGCCTTCGATCGCCCGGCGTGGCGGACGCGTGAGGAGATTGCCGATGGCGATCGCCGTGCCCTGGCGCAGGCGCTTGACGATCCGCATGCCGATACCGCGTTGTTCATCGCCGACCTCAGCGCTGGGCCGGCGGGGTGCCTGTTGATGTGGACGCTCGAGGATTACTTCTCGCAGCAGATGCACGCGCACGTGTCGGTGATCGCGGTGACTGCTGCGGCCGAAGGTCGCGGCGTCGGCCGGGCGTTGATGGCGCACGCCGAAGCGTGGGCGCGCGAGCGCGGTCATGCGCAGATTACCTTGAGCGTGTTCGAGGGTAACCGCCGCGCCCAGGCGCTCTACGAGAAGGTCGGGTATGCGAGCGAGATGCGGCGGTACGTGAAACGGCTCTAGCGGCTCAGGTCGCGCTGGTCAATGGTGTCTTGGTGCGCGAGAACGGGCAGCCGGTGAGTGCGCTGCCCGGGAGAGTGCTGGCGCCGGAGCGGCGCTAGAACTAGTTGCCGATCTCGAGCTCCGGGTCGTGGAGCTGCTTCTCCGTGCCATCGGCAAGCACTTGATACAGGCTGTAGTAGTAAACGACACCGGCCGAGGCCCACGGTTGAACGTCGGCAAGAATGTGATTGACGCCGCTGGGAACAGGTGGGATCAGCGGATTCGGTCGTGGCGGCACCGTTGGTTTGAGGCGAATCTCGAACCGCGACCCTGATGCCGGTTCGCACCCCATACCTTTTCTCGCCCAGTGAAACACGCGGCCCTTCAGACGCTTTTTCAGGATCTTTCCCGCGCAGAAATCGTCATTGCCGCTGCCCGGAGTCGTGAGAAAGAAACTTGCATCCGCTACATCCGCAGCTGATGGGTCGTCTTTCCGTCGTCCAAGCACGAAGCCGAAGAACCCGGCGGCGAGCACTCCCAGCACTGCAAACTCAGTCCTCATTCTGTGTCTCCCTCACAAGCTACCGACTACTCTGCAGCAACGCCACAAACCGCGCCGATTGGCGCACCGATCTCATTTCATCTTCAGAAGCTGCCGTCCGTGGGTTGAACCCGCGTGTCACAGCGGCCTCCAGCGCATCGAGGGCTTGTTCCCCTCGACCCGCCAGTGCGTGCACCTGGGCCGCACGATGGAACACTTCGAAATCGTCCGCGCCGTATCTGATTGCCTCCGCGAGCCGCTCGCCCGCCTCGCCTTCGCGTCCGGCTTTCTGTAAATAAACGGCTAGGGCGGCCATCGCGCGAGCATCTTGCGAGTTCACGCGCAGGTCGGTCAACGCCAGTTCGATCGCCCGGTGATAACTTGATCGCGCGTCGGCGGGTCGCCGCAACATCGAATAGGCGTCGCCGAGATTGCGGTGCGTCTCGCGCGCATTGGGACGCAACGAAATGGCCATCTTGTACGCGTCAACCGCCTTCTCAAACTCGCCTCTCGAGTGATAGATCGCGCCGATATTGGAATACGCCTGGGGGTACGGCCGGATGCTCAACGCCTTCTGATACAGAACCAGCGCGCGATCGTTGTCCTCTACCGACTGATAGGCCACGCCGGCCTGCTGATGCGCGACGGCATTATCCGGCTGTAGGCGGATGACTTGTTCGAACGCCGACGCGGCCTCGGCGTAACGGCCGGCCTCGAATAGGCTCGCGCCCATGGCCGAGTACGCGGCAGCATTGTTCGGCCGAATCGCGGTCACGCGCTGAAACTCTGCCAGCGCTTCATCGGTCCGCCGTTGGCGCGAAAGTACTCGCCCTAATTGAATCCGTGCATCTTCGAAATTCGGACGAAGTGCCAGAGCGCGATGCAGTTCGTTCAATGCGGCCTCAGGCTGGCCTGTACCGGCGAGCGTAACTGCGAGCGCCAAGCGCGCCTCGGCGCTGTTTGGATCCAAATTCGACGCGGCCTTACCCGCATCGATCGCGGCACGTGCGTGGTCTGGACGTCGACTCTCAAGGTATTGCGCCCATAGGGCTTCTCCGCGGGCCGCATGCGCCGACGCGTATTTTGGGTCAAGGGCGATAGCATGATCGAAACTCTCCAACGCAACCAGGAGGTTTCCTTTCACATCCTTTCGCTCGAAGAGTGTGCGGCCGCGCCAGTACGCGGCGAGCGCATCAGCATTCATTGTTGGCTGCCGTGCGAGCATTGCGCGATCCGCTGCGGACAGCTGCACTTGCAATGCGGCTGACAGTGACGCGGCCAGTCGACTTTGCAAATCAAAGATGTTTTCAAAGGCGCCTTGCACGACGTCGGCCCATACGACCGACCCGTCGGGACGCAGCAGGTTCAAATTGATGCTCAACGACGCTCCTGCCTGCTGAACGCTGCCCTCGACAAAATACGTAGCATCAAGAGTCTTTGCTAGCGCTGCCAATTCGGAGTTTCGCCCGCGGGCCTCGACAACCGTGGAACGTGAGAGGACGGTCACCGAAGGAAGAGCAGCCAGGCGCGTAATCAGGTTCTCTGCAACGCCAAGCGCCATAAAGTCTTTCGACGCATCACCACTCGCATTGGTTAAGGGCATTACCGCCACGACCGGCGCACGGGCTTCCACGACGGTCGTCGGCCCTGACACCAATGCCGCAATCAATGCACCGGTGCCAAGCGCCAGCGCCAACAGCGCGGCGATCGCCCAGCGGCGGCCGTTGCTGCTCAGCATCGGCGTTGACGCGCGGCCCTCACGCACCGCACGCAGCCGTTCGTTAAACGCGCGCGCATCGATCGGTCGCTGCGCCGGATCATGCGCCAGCGCGCTGCGGATTAGCGCGTCGAGCGGTTTGCTGATCCCCGGCACTGTCGCCGACACCCGCGGCGGATCTCCCTGCAGCATGGCCCGCAACACGGTCGTCGCGTCCTGACCAGCAAACGGCCGCTTGCCGGTCAGCATCTCGAAGGTCACAACAGCGAGCGAGAAGACGTCGCTGCGGGCATCGACCGGTTGTCCGAGGCACTGCTCCGGCGACGCATAACCAATCGTCCCGACAAACGACGTCGTCGTTCGCGCTTGCGTCGGCGCCGACTCGTCGACCGGCACGATGCGCGCGATGCCGAAGTCGAGAATCTTGGCCGTGCCATCACGCGTGATGACGATGTTCGACGGCTTGAGGTCGCGATGGATGATGCCGCGAGCATGGGCGGCAGCGAGGCCTTCCGCGAGCTGCGCGGCGATCTGAAGGGCCGTCGCGACAACCATCGGCCCTTGCACGATGCGCTTGCTCAGCGTCTCGCCGTCGACATACTCGAACACGATGACCACCTGGCCATCGATGTCGAGGACATCGTGCACACCAGCGATGTGAGGATGACTGAGCGTGGCGGCCGCGCGCGCCTCACGAAGTAACTGTTGGCGTGCGTAGTCGCTCTGGGCCTCAGGACCGGCGAAAGCCTTGAGCGCAACCAGACGACCGAGACGGGAATCCTCGGCCAGCAACACCGTACCCATGCCGCCACGACCAAGCGGGCGCACAACGCGATACGGACCAAGTTCCGGCGGCACAGCCGGCATAGATCAGGGCAGAGAATAACACCGTTACTGTCGCAAAGAGTCGCCTGTGATCAGCCGAACGCTGCGCTGATACGTCGTATACGACCCCGCCCACTGCAACAACACCGACAAGCGGTTACGGAACCCGATCAAAAACACGACGTGGACAAACAGCCACAGCAGCCAACCAAGAAAGCCCGAGACCCGCGCGAATCCAAAATCAGCAATCGCGTTCGCTCGGCCAATGGTCGCCATGTTGCCCGGATCGCGATAGCGGAACGGTTGTGTACCCTCTCCGTTGACGAGCCGACGGACGTTCGCCGCCGCCCGCGCGCCCTGCTGTTTGGCGACCTGGGCGACTCCCGGCAGCGGCTGTCCCGTCTGATGCGGAAAACTCGCCAGATCGCCGACCACAAAGATCGCTGGGTGACCGGGAACCGACAGGTCAGGTTCGACGGCGACTCGTCCGACGCTATCGAGCGGTACGCCAAGCGAGGCGCCCAACATGGACCCCGCTACACCAGCAGCCCAAATGATGGTGTGCGCCGACAAGCGGTCAGCGCCGACCATCACCGCTTCAGGCTCCACGCCGGTGACGCGCGCCTTTTCCCAGACTTCGACACCGAGGCGGCGCAGCGCGCGGCGTGCCGAATCACGCAGCGACGCCGGGAAACTAGGCAAGATAGTTTCCCCCGCTTCAATCAGGATAATCCGCGCCGACTCGGGATCGATGGTGTCGAACTCCTGCCGCAGCGTGTGACGGGCAATCTCGACCAGCGCGCCGGCGAGTTCCACGCCAGTCGGCCCGCCACCAATCAGCACGAATGTCAGCAGATGGCGTTGACGGCCCGGATCCCGCTCCCGCTCGGCCTCTTCGAAAGCCAACAGCATCCGGCGCCGCAGCGCCAACGCGTCGTCAAGCGTCTTCAGTCCGGGGGCGTGCGGCGCCCACTCCTCATGACCGAAGTAGGAATGTGTCGCGCCCGGCGCGAGGATCAGATAGTCGTAGGTCAGCCGCTCGCCATCGTCGAGTACGACCACCTTGGCCGGCGGATCGACGGCGATGACGCCCGCGAGCAGCACGCGCGTGTTGGGCTGTTTGCGAAGGATCCAGCGAATCGGTGACGCAATCTCGCCGGGGGACAGGGTGGCGGTGGCGACCTGGTACAGCAGTGGTTGGAAGACGTGATGATTGCGGCGGTCGATGAGCGTGACCGTGACATCGGCACGGCGCAGCCCGCGCGCGGCATCCAACCCGGCAAATCCTCCGCCGACGATGACGACGTGCGGCGGTCGTTGGTGTGCATCCATGACAGCAACCAAACTACCAGCTTTCGTCTGCGGCCTGGTCCCCTGATCCCTGATCCCTGATCCCTGCCATCGCAGTAAGCTACTTCATGCCCCGCCCCGGCCTCGCCCCAGTCGAATCCCACGTCGAAACCGCCTGCCCGCTCGATTGCCCTGACGGCTGCACGCTGCACGTCACCTTAAAGGGCGGACGGATCGTCAAGATCGACGGCTCCCAGGAAAACGAGATTACGCGCGGATATATCTGTGCAAAGGTCCGCACCTTTCATCACCGGATCTACGGGGATGACCGCTTGCTCTATCCAGCCATTCGCACAGGCCCGAAGGGCGCCGGCTCGTTCAAGCGCGCCAGCTGGGATGATGCGCTCAGCCTGATTGCCAGCAAGATGCAGGAGATCGCGGATCGCGACGGCGCCGAGGCGATCCTGCCGGTGTGCTACGGCGGTTCCAACGGCATGTTGACGCAGGACACGACCGACGCAACCTTGTTCCGTCGACTCGGCGCGTCGCGGCTGCTGCGAACGGTCTGCGCGGCCCCGACCGGCGCCGCCAATCAGGGCCTCTACGGCAAGATGCCCTCGGTCAGTTACCAGGATTATCCCGAGGCGCAGCTGATCGTGGTGTGGGGTGTCAATCCGGCCACCTCCGGCATCCACATCATGCCGTTCCTGAAAGAAGCGCGCGACCGCGGCGCGAAGGTGGTTGTCCTCGACCCACGCGGGACGACACTCGCCCGGCAGGCAGACCTATTCCTGCAACTGCGGCCCGGAACCGATCTAGTCGTGGCGCTGGCCCTTCATCGCCATCTCTTTGAAGGCGGCCACACCAACGGCCAATTTTTGGCAGAGCATACGACCGGCGCCGAACAGTTACGCGAAAAGGCCTTGCTATGGACGCTCGAACGCGCGGCTGACGTCAGTGGCGTCCCACTCCAACAGCTGCGCCTGTTTGCCGATCTCTACGCCAAGTCCTCCCCGGCGCTGGTGAAATGCGGTTGGGGGCTCGAACGGAACCGCAACGGTGGCAGTGCCGCCGCGGCGATCATGGCGCTGCCCGCGGTCGGCGGTAAGTTCGGCGTCCGCGGTGGCGGCTATTCAATGAGCAACTCGACCGCCTGGAACATCGACCGCTCATGGATCCGCGATCAGGAGCCGGCAACGCGTGCGGTCAATATGAACAAACTCGGGCGTGCGCTGACCGGCGAGCTCGAAGGCTCTCCGATCAATTGCGTGTTTGTTTACAACTGCAACCCGGCGGTGACCATGCCCGATCAAACGCGCGTGCTGAAAGGTCTCGATCGCGACGACCTGTTTACGGTCGTCTTCGATCAGGTCCTGACTGACACCGCAATGTACGCCGACGTCGTGTTGCCGGCGACGACCTTCATGGAACATTACGACTTCGTCAAGTCGTACGGACCGATCACGTTGCAGTTAGCCAAGCCGGTCATCGATCAAGTGGGCGAGTCGCGGCCCAACACCGACGTGTTCGCCGACTTGCTGCGGCGGATGAATCTCGATCGTCCTGGCGATGCCGAATCCGAACTCGAAGCGATGCTGACGATCCTCGCGGCGCTGCCCGAGCCGCACGGCACGGAACTGCGCGACACCGGCACGGCCACGGCACCCTTCGGCGGACGTCCGGTCCAGTTTGTCGACGTCCTGCCGCGGACGCCCGATCAGAAAGTCCATCTGTTCCCGGAGGCGCTGGACCGCGAAGCCCCGCTCGGACTGTACGGATTCCAGCCGGACCCGGCGACTGACCGCTATCCCCTGGCGTTGATTTCGCCGGCGAGCGAACGCACGGTGAGTTCCACGCTGGGCGAGTTGCCACGGCCGGCGATCATGGTCGAAGTGCATCCCGACGATGCATCGGCGCGGCAGATTGAAGATGGGGATACGGTGCGGATGGTCAACGAGCAAGGCGAGGTCCGCCTCGCTGCGCGAGTGACGCCGCTGGTACGCCGCGGCACTGTGTCGATGCCGAAAGGCGTGTGGCGACGCAATATGAAGAATGGACTGACGTCGAACGCGTTAGCCCCAGACACGCTGACCGATCTTGGCGGCGGCGCGTGCTTCAACGACGCGCGGGTGCAGATCGAGAAGTGCTGAGTGCTAGGTGGCTAGGTGGCAAGGTGCCAAGTGCGCGGTGCCGGTGCCGGTGCCAGTGCGAAACCGCACTGAGCACCGAGCACTTAGCACTTCTTATGATTGCTTACGCCGCCGGTTCGGTCGGTTCAACCGGGCTCGACGAGTCGAGCGAGGATGACGTTGATGCGACGGGCAGCTTGCCGCGGCCGCCACGGCTCGCCATACCGCCCTTGCGGCCGGCTTCGCGAGCTTCGTCGGATGACCACTCGTGAGCAGTCCCCTTCTGATGCGCAGCGCGACCGCCCTTGCTGGCGATTTCCCGCTGCTTTTCCTGCGACATGGAAGCGAATCCTCGACGTTCTTTACGCATTTCGTTCACGGTGTAACTCCCTTCGCCTCTTCCATTGCATGGCGCATGCCGCTACCTCTTCCTTCCAGATGGTTCTGTAAGTTGTTGTGAAGTAGAGGTTTACGGAGTCACATCGATATCACACCGTTTGATCAGCAGTGACCGCTTTTACTACAGTCGAGTTGGGAGTGGCAAGGATCCATACGGTTTAGCTACTCGAGTTGCCCACACTGGGCATTATCCAAGCGCCGAGGCACCACGCACCGCGCACCTATACAATGCAGCTATGAGCATGTGCGGAGGCCCCACGGGGGTCAACCCTCAACCTGGCGCCAATCAGAGCGGCCGTAAAGTGATGTGTGTCAAGTTTCAGAAGGAACTGCCCGGCCTGGACGCCGCGCCGTGGCCTGGCGACATCGGTCAGCGCATTTATAACGAAGTGTCGGTTGACGCCTGGAAGCTCTGGGAGGATCGCCAGAAGATGATCCTGAACGAGTACCGCCTGATGCCCTGGCAGAAGGAAGCGCAGGAGGTCATCCTCAAGCACATGGAGGATTTTTTCTTCGGTGAAAGTGCCGCCTTGCCCCCAGGCTACGTGCCGCAACAGTCGAAGGGCTAACCCACCGCGATGGCGCGGTCGATGGTAAATCGCAACGCGGCATGCGCCTCGCGCAACGCCCGCTCAACCGCGTCCGGCGTGTCGGCGCGGGCAAAGATGAATCCCAGATAACTCGCGCCTTCCGGCAGCGGCACCAGCTGCTGATCGCGCTTGGCGGTAATGTGCACCGCACTGATGCCAGGCACACCCGTCGCTGCATCGACCCCATCGACACGGCGATAGACGCCGGCGGCCGGAATCGGGATCATCATCACGCCGGCGGCCTGTTCTTCGCGTGACCAACCGCTCACCGGTTCGCCGATCGCATGCCGCAGCAACAGTTCCTCCAAGCCGATCGAGGTGCCGTCCTGGTTGACGAAACGCAGCGCTTGCGCGCACAGCCCGCCGATCGGGCGGGCGGCGACTTCCAGAACGAACACGCCCCGCGGATTGACCCGGCACTCGGCGTGGACCGGGCCGTGGAATAACCCAATCGCTTTGGCGGCGGCGCCAACCGCGTGCTTGATTGCCTGCTGGTCACGCATCGTCGCTCGTGACGGCGTGACGTAGATCGTTTCTTCGAAGTACGGGCCATCGAGCGGATCGGGCTTGTCAAAGATGGCGAAGGTGTGAAGCGTTCCATCGTCGAGCACGCCCTCGAGCGCATACTCGCGACCCTCGATAAATTGCTCGATCAGGATCTCCGATGCCGCCGCGTCTTGCATCATCAGCACGTCCGGTGATTGCAACAATCGCTGGAGCTGCTGAAATGCGGCGACGAATTCGGCGGCGGTGTTGGCGCGAATGACGCCGCGGCTACCCGAGAGCACCAAGGGTTTGACCACCACCGGAAAGGACAGCCGAGAGGTCAGCAAGTGTGGCTCGGTGTTACTGGAGACGACCTCATAGATCGGAGTCGGGAGACCTGCGCCGCGAAGCGCGGTCCGGGTCAGCCGTTTGTCGCGCGCGGCGTGAGCGCCCTCGGGGGGATGCCCGGGCAGATCGAGCAGACGGGCCGCATGGGCCCCGACGACGGTCGGCCGATCGCCAACGGCCAGTACCCCATCGAAGGGCGCGACCTGCGCCGCCGCGACGATCGCATTGACCGCCGTGGCCTCCTGGTGAAAGCGGACTGGAATCGCCCCGTCCCACCATGGGTCGTCAAGCTGGTCGCAGCGATCGGTGGCAAACACCAACGTGATGCCCAGGCGTTGGGCCGCCTCGCCAAACATCCGGGTCTGGTACCCGGTCGTCGTCGCGAGAAACAACACTCTTTTCATACCAACCCGACCCACCAGCCCTACCCGCCCTACCCGCCCTACCCGCTACCCGCCCTACCCGCCTACCCGCCTACCCGCCTACCCGCCTAAACCAGAGCTACCTGCTCTGCATTCGGTTCCGCTCAACAGTACCAAGGCTCATTCAAGTAGGGGACCGTGGCCGTCGCGCGGATTGGCGCCGTCGCCGCTTTCTGGTGCCCCATCAACTGACGCACGCCATCAAAGACTTCGGCACGCGGCCGGGTCATCTTGACGCCGACCAGCCGCATGATCGCCTGTTGTAAGGCATCGACGCGCGGATCGGAGTGCACCCACGGATAGGTCAGCGAGCCCCGGTCGAAGGGTTGCACCACGCGGCGGATGTCATCGAGTTCGAGCAGCCGTGAGCCTTGTGTCACCAGCAGTCGCAGGCCCCACTGCACCGGCGCGACGTGCTCGACGAGGTCAAGCGACTCCACGGTATCGAGCAAGTCGGCGTAGCGTGCGAGCGTCGTCCACGGCGTGAACGCGACAAAGGTTGGGCACAGGATCACGCCCGCAGCGCGACACAGCGATGCGGCCGTCAGAACATCGGCCCGCGTGTGGCGCTTCTCAAACTTCGCAAGGATCTCGTCGTCGACCGCCTCGACAGCGCTGATCACGAACAGACAGCCCGTCGCCGCCAGGACCGGAAGCAGGTCGCGATGACCGAGCAGGTGTTCAATTTTAATGGTGACGTCGTAGGTCACGTCGGGATGACGCGCATGCAGTGATTCGATGATCCGTCGCGCGTGGGTCGGCCCATTGAAGAAGTCGGGATCGCCAAAAGTAATGTGCTGCGCGCCAGCCGCCACTTGCTGGGCCACGTCAGCAAGCACGATGTCGACCGGGACGACACGAAACTGGCCGTCGTAGATCGGCACGATCGGGCAGTGCCGGCAACGATGCTTGCAGCCACGGGTCGCGTCGGTCGCCCCGGTAATCCGCCGTGTGCCGTCGGGCATCTGCAGCGTGGCGTAACGGTCGAGTGACGGCAGCGCGGCGCGGCTGGGCGTGATGAAGGCGAGGCGTGGAATCGCGACTGTCTCGTCGGTGCGAGGATGCGAGGTGGCGGTGGCTCGGGCGCCAAGTGCGAGCGAGTCGGCCAGCGTCACCAAGTCTGCTTCGGCTTCTGGCCCGAGTACCTGATCGACACCGTGCTCGCGCAAGACGCTTTCGCTGAGCGGCGCATACAAACCGTAGGCCACCAGCGTGGCAGCCGGATTGGCGGCACGGACCCTGGCGATCAACCCGACGGCCAGTCGCGTTGCGGTGTGCATGGGCAGGTAGAACGCAATCAACTGGGCGCTTTGTGCGTCGGCGTCCGCGAATTTATCGCGCGACAGATCGCGGGTGATGACGCGATGCCCCGCGCGCTCCAACCATGCCGCCGGCGAGGCCAAGCCGAAAGGCTGGCGGCCGAGATCATAGGTGGAGAGGAGGAGAACGGTCACGCCTTCGATTGTAGTTGGTGACGACCCGCGGGTCCTGTCCGCGCGAAGCGCGGGTCGTCACCATTATCATCAGCCATGCCGTTCGACTTACAGCCGACGTTGCGCGGCGCGCGTGTACTCCTCCGCCCGCTTCACCTTGACGATTGGGACGCACTTTACGCAGTCGCCTCTGATCCGTTGATCTGGGAGCAGCACCCGGCGCGCGATCGGTATCAGGAACCTGTTTTCAGGGAATTCTTCCGCGAGGCGCTGGCCGGTGGCGGCGCGTTCGTCATCCTCGACGCGGCGGACGGACGGGTCATCGGCTCCTCGCGCTATCACGGCTACAAGCCCGAGCAGAACGAGATCGAGATCGGCTGGTCGTTCCTGGCCCGCGCCTATTGGGGCGGTGCCTACAATCGCGAGGTCAAGCAGTTGATGCTCGAGCACGCCTTCAACTACGTCGACAGCGTCGTCTTCCTTGTCGGTCCGACCAACTTGCGCTCGCAACGCGCGATGGAGAAGATTGGCGGCGTGCGCACTGCGTCGCGCACCGACGCGACCGGTCGCGAGAGTGTGGCGTTTGAGATTCGTCGACCGGACTAGGGATCGTCACGCCGAAAACGGTTCAGCACCGCCCTGAATCATCACGCGCCTTCGTGCAGTCGCGGCGTGCCGGCGGCGCCTTGGCGCTTGGTCATGCCGGCCATCACCAGACCCATCATCTGCACGCGGCCCCATCGAGGCAGCACCATCAATGCCGACTCGAGCACCTTGGACAGCCAGCCTGGTCGCACGGTGCCTGTCCGGCCCAGTCCTTTCAGCGTCTGCTGCGCAACGACTCGCGCAGAGACGGCCCGCGACATCGTCATCGACGCACGCGCCGCGAACCCGCTATGTACCGGCCCGGGCGCAGAGGCCAGGACATCCACGCCGAACGGCTTGAGCTCGACCCGCAACCCCTCGGCCAAGCTTTGGATGTAGGCCTTGGTCGCCGCGTAATTGGCGGCGCGCGGCACGCCCTGGAATGCCACGAGTGAGCTCATCAGGATCATGCCGCCGCGCTTCTGCCGCGCGAAGCGCCGGCCCAACGTGTGACTGAGCGCCGCGACCGCGCGACAGTTCACATCGATCATTGACAGCTCTTCGTCGAGCGGCCCGTCGATGAATGGGCCCGAGGTGCCGAAGCCGGCGGCTGCGACGAACAACCCGACGTCGAGAGGGCTCGTCTGGGCGAGCAGGGTGTCGATGCCGCCGCGCGTGCCGAGATCCGCCGCCACCACCAGCGTCTGGACGGCATGTTCCTCGCGCAACCTGGCAGCCAAGGTGTCAAGGAGGGCTCCTCGTCGCGCAACCAGAACGACGTGAAGCCCGGCCTCCGCGAGGCAGATGGCGATCTCGCGCCCGATACCATCGGAGGCACCCGTCACGACAGCCCACGGACCATAGTGATCTCGAAATCGGGTGCGCGTCATTTCCGCACCTCGATGCCGATCTCGACAGGACCACTGGCGATCCGCACGGCCGCCTCTTCGAAGCGAGGGGCGCGCAAAGACGGGCGGACATTGTTGGAGACACCCCACGCTTCCTTGGGCATGCCGACGAAGTTTCGATCGGTCTTGCGGTTGCCGTTGAGGTCGTGTGACACAGCGACCGCATACACCCCGGGGGCCAGCCCTTCGAACCGGCAGGTCATCGCCGACTGGGCCGGCTGCCAGATCGCCGTGGCGGACGACGCGTCCATCGGGAAACCATTCGGGCCGGCGAAGAGGGCGCAGCCCACGTCGCCGCCAGCACTGAAGCCGGCGAGCGAGACGCTGACCGTCAGCGTGGCAGGAGCGGACGAGTCCTGGGGGAGATGAGCGGCGCGCGCCGCTCCAGCCGTGAGGGCTGCGGTGAAACCCAGGACGGCAATCGGCAGGCAGGCGCGCAGGATCGCAGACATCATGACCTCGAGGTTGTTAGATGAGGTATGTCATCTCAGTGGGCCCGCGAGCAATCGCGAACACGAATATGAGATGATACATAACATCCTATTACGGATCAATGCTCGAACGATTGACAGACCGTGTGATGATGACTATCATCCCATTCGTTCCAGATGCGATACACCGCCGATCACAAACAGCACACGCGTGAGCGGATCGTGCGAGCCGCCGCCCGGCGGTTCCGCGCACGTGGCAGCACCGGCGCCGCCATTGCCGGCATGATGCGCGAGTTGCGGCTCACCCACGGCGGCTTCTACCGTCACTTTCCCAGCAAGCACGCGCTGTTCACCGAGGCGCTCTCGTCAGCGCTCGACGAGGTGGCGGACCGCATGGACGCCGCCGCCGACAGCGCACCCGCAGGCCGGGCCTTCGAGGCCCTGGTCAACACTTACCTGAGCACCGAGCACTGTGCGCACCCGGAAGCCGGGTGCCCGGTCGCGGCGTTAGGCCCGGAGATCGCGCGCCTGCCGAAAGCACAGCGTGCGTCGGCCCGGCAGTCGATCGCGCGCTACATCAAGCGCGTGGCGCGCCATGTCCCAGGAGCGACGCCGCTGGCACGTGAACGGCGGGCCGAGGTGCTGTTCTCGGCCATGGCCGGCACGCTGAGCGCGGCACGGGCCGAGGCGGATGAGACCGCGCGCGAGCAGCTCCTCCTCGAGGCTCGAAAATTTTTCGCGACGGCCGGGCGGGCGTAAATTTTTTTACTCCATTAGATGATGATAATAATCTAATTTCACGGGTCACGGCCATGAACTTCATCGCGCTGAAGGCACTGGGAGGTGCATAGCACGCGGAGTGCGGTTGCGTGCTGCTCAGCCCGGCTGGACGATCCTGTAGCCCAATTGCCTCGCGGCGGCGACCATCCGGTCGTCGTAGGTGACGACCGCCGTCAACTCGTCGCCGAGCTCCTGTGCCGTCGCGAGGTGAATCGCGTCAAGCGAGCGTAGCTCGGGCGGGCGCAGGGTCCCGGCGGCGTTCAGAATCCGATCGTTGACACGAACGAGATCGATGCGCCGCAGCACGCTGTGGCCTCGCGTCACGGCTTCGTCGCCGGCTGGCAGCAGCGCCCGTACGACTTCCGTTCGTGCGAGAGCACTCGAGACCAGCGGGTGGCGTCGCCGAAGATAGCGTCGCAACTCCAGCGACTCCGGCTCGCGGACGGCCAGCTTCACGATCGCTGACGAGTCGAGGTAGGTGGCCACGCCTCAGCGCTCATCCCGGCGCAGGCGACTGAGCACCGCAGATGGGCGTTCGATCCCCGGTGCGAGGACAAGGGGGGCGGGCAGGTCGTCGAGATCTTCTTTCGCCGTCTCGATGTCGCCCGCGGCGCGCAGTCGATCGAGCGCGCTGCCGGCCGGCGGCGGGGTCAGCATCGCCACCGGGCGTCCCCGATCCGTGACCTCGATCGTTTCCCCGCGTTCGACACGTCGCAGCAGCTCGCTCGCGCGCTGTCGCAGCTCGCGGACACCGATGGACGTCATGTGCTACTTATAGCACATACTCGGTGCTCGCCTGTCCTAGCGCTTCGGGCTGGGAACGTGCTGATCGAACAGGAGCGTGTTGCCGTCGGGGTCGGTGACCATGAAGTGCGCGGGCCCCTCGGTCGTCTCGTCCGCCTCGGGCGCCATCGTCAGTCCACGCGCCTTCAAGGTGCGCTGCAGCTCCCGCACGTCCTGGAAGTCCTTCAAGGTCTCCTTGTCTTTCGTCCACCCCGGGTTGAAGGTCATGATGTTCTTGTCGAACATTCCTTGGAACAGCCCGATCTTCGCGTCCCCGTTCTGGAGGACGATCCAATTTTCTTCGAGCTTGCCGGCGACCTCCTTGAAGTCAAGCTTTTCGTAGAAGGCCTTGGAAGCCTTGATGTCCTTGACGGTGAGGCTGACCGAAAAATTTCCTAGCTCCATGGCCTTCTTCTCCTTGGTTTGCGCGGATGGCGTCGTGGTCGTAGCTGCGATGGCGACCACGGCCAAGACACCAGCGAGCGTAAGTGCGTTCATGTGTGAATTCTCCCCCGGCGATCCCTCGCCAGGGTGTTAGAATGCGCGAGGATCGCGGGCGAGGCTTGCCATATCTTGCGGACTGATCAAAAAAACGAGAGCGCCGTCCCCATCGACTACGTCGAGCGCGTCAACCGCGCGATCGACCACATCGTCCGCAACCTCGCCGAGCCCCTGGGGCTCGAGGAGGTCTCGAAAGCGGCCGGCTTTTCCCCATTCCACTTCCACCGCGTGTTCAAGAGCCTGCTCGGCGAGACGCTGAACCAGTTTGTGAAGCGGCTGCGGCTTGAGCGGGCGCTGTACCTGATGTCCCACGCGCCCCATCGCTCGCTGACGGACGTGGCCTTGGACTGCGGCTTTTCTTCGTCGTCCGACTTTTCGCGCAGCTTCAAGCAGTGCTACGGCGCAGCCCCCAGCGTCTTCGACCTCGAAGGGTTCCGCAACTCCAGGCGCGAAGAATTCGACCGCGTCTTGTCGAGTCAGGCGGGAGGTCATCGTTTCACGACGCTGCCGGCAGGCCAGAACCCCGACGGCTTCGCGGTGCAGCTTCGCGACCTGCCCGCGCGCACCGTGGCCTACATCCGCGTTTTCGATCCCTACCGCGAGGGTGTCGCGCAAGCCGCCTGTGAACGACTCCTCGCCTGGGCGATCGCGCGCGGGCTCGCGGACGGCCAGTGGCTCGGCTACATGTGGGAGGAACCCGAAATCGTCGCTCTCAAGGACTGTCGCTACGACGTCGCGGTGGTGGTCGACGACGTCGAGCCCGCGGGCGAGATCGGCCGCTTTGAGTTCCCGCCGATGCGCGTCGCCGAGGTCGTCCTGAGCGGCGGCATCGAGCTCGAGGCGCGCGCGATCGACTGGCTGTACAAGACCTGGCTCCCACGGAGCGGCTTCGTCCCTGACGATCAACCCGCGTTCGAGGCGTGGATCGGCCGTCCGTTCGCCCACGGCAACGAGCATTTCACGATCGCGTGTCAGCTTCCGGTAAAGCCCGCCTAATCAGGATCTGGCCGAGGACGTCTGACTTTCTCCGACCACGACACTTCACTGCTCCTCTTTCACCGCGAGGCAGAGCACGTGTATATTCAATGTAGATACATGGCCACCACTCAAGTTTCTCGATGGGGCAACAGCCTAGGATTGCGACTGCCGAAGTCCGTGGCGCGTGAAGCGCAGATCGACGAAGGCGATACCGTCGACGTTTCCGTCGACAACGGCGCGATCGTCATCCGCCCAAGCCGTCCGCGTTATTCGCTCGACGAACTCGTCCGGCGTATCACTGCGAAGAACCGCCACGACGAGAGCGACTGGGGCGGTCCGCTCGGGGATGAGGTGTGGTAGCGCGCCGCTATGTCCCCGACGCTGGCGATCTGGTCTGGCTGACGTTCGACCCACAGGCCGGCCACGAGCAGCGCGGTCGCCGGCCAGCACTGATTTTGTCACCTCGCGCCTACAACGCGAAAGCGCGCCTTGCGATCGCCTGCCCGATCACGAGTCACGCGAAAGGCTATCCGTTCGAGGTGGCGTTGCCCGACCACGGCAAGATAACAGGCGTCGTCCTGGCGGATCACGTTAAGAATTTGGATTGGAACGCCCGGCGCGTAGAATTCGCCGCGACCGCCCCCGTTGAGGTCCTCACCGACGTGAGGGAACGACTACGGGTGATCCTCGAGCTGTGACGACATCGCATCAGTGCGAATACCCGCCGCGCTCGCTCGGTGTGACCGTGATTCCGACCTTGCGAAACGCTTCGGTGGGCCAGCTCCCGGCGCAACGGTCAGACGTGGCGCGCGTGATGCCGTAGCCTGTGAAGCAAGTCCGCGAACTCCGCCACGGTCGCTTCGGGACTAAACGGTGGGCGCACTTCGCGCACGACACCGAGGACTGCGCAGCCGTTCTCGGTATGCGCGATAGCGATCGTCATTGAATCCTGGCCGGTGCCGCCTGCAGCGTCGTGACTCTGCGTCTCTGTGGCCGAGTAAGATTCACCTATGCTGCTCCGTCCCGTGCTGTTTGTGTTGGTCGCCATCGTCTCGGCGCAAACCCCCGACCAGGGCTGGCCGATGCATGGTGGCGTCGACAACATTCGCTACTCGCCGCTCACACAGATCAACAAGGCCAACGTCGCGACGCTGAAAGTGGCGTGGACCTACGATGCCCAGGACGCATTTCCAGCGTCCGAAATGCAAAGCCACCCTGTCGTGGTGGACGGGACGCTCTACGTCACGACGCCCAGCATGAAGGTGGCCGCGGTCGACGCGGCGAGCGGACGTGAGCGGTGGACCTTCAGCCTGGCACCAGCCGGCGCGTCGCGCGCGCGGTTTCGCCACCGTGGGGTCACCGTCCACCAGGATCGCGTGTTCGCGACCTACCGCAACTACCTCTACGCGCTCGATCGCGCGACGGGCAAGCCAATCGCGTCGTTCGGCACCGACGGACGCATCGACCTGCGCGAGGGACTCGGACTTCCCGTCGAGCGCGCCAGCGTCAGCGCCAGCACGCCCGGATCGATCTTCGAGGACCTGATCATCTTCGGCAGCAGCGTGCCCGAAACGCTGCCCGGCACGCCAGGCCACATCCGCGCGTTCGACGTGCACACCGGCAAGCTGCGCTGGATCTTCCACACCATTCCGCAGCCGGGCGAATTCGGATCCGACACCTGGCCGAAGGGGCCGACGCTGTCGGGCGGCGCGAATGCGTGGGCCGGCGTCACGGTGGATCAGGGCAACGCGATGGTGTTCGCCGCCACCGGTTCCGCCTCATTCGATTGGTACGGCGTCAATCGTCACGGCGACAACCTGTTCGCCGATTCGGTGCTGGCACTCGACGCGCGTACCGGCAAGCGCGTCTGGCACTACCAGATCATCAAGCACGATCTGTGGGACTGGGACATGCCGACGGCGCCGAACCTGGTCACCGTGGTGCGCAACGGCAAGCCGGTGCAGGCCGTTGCGCAGCTCACCAAGCACGGCTACGTGTTCGTGCTGGATCGCAAGACCGGCACGCCGCTGTTCCCGGTGGAGGAACGCCGCGCGCCTGAATCCACGATCGACGGCGAGCGGGCGGCGGCCACGCAGCGTCATCCGCTGGCGCCGCCGCCCTTTACGCGGCAGCAGATGACCGAGTCGATGATCACCACGCGCACGCCCGAGGCGCACGCGGCGGTGCTGACGCAGTTCCGGCAGCTCACTAGTGGCCCGCTGTTCACGCCACCATCACCAGGTCTCATCGTCTTTCCTGGCGTTGATGGCGGCGCCGAGTGGGGCGGTGGCGCCTTCGATCCCGCCACCGGCCTGCTCTACGTCAACGCCAACGAGATGCCGTGGATCATGCGCCTGATCCCCAACACCGATACCGCGCTCTATGGCAGCAAGTGCGCGTCGTGCCATCGATCGGATCGCACCGGCGGACCGCAGGCGCCCTCGCTCGTCGACGTCGCCAAGCGCCTCTCGCGCGACGAGATCGCCGGCATCATTCGCACCGGCACGGGACGGATGCCGGGCTTTCCCGACATGGGCGCCAAGAATATTGGCGACGTGGTTGAGTTTCTGGTGACCGGCAAGGACCAGGCGAATGATCCGGCGATCGCCAGCGATCCCAATCGACTCAAATACCGCAACGACGGCGAGGTGCTGTGGCGCGATCCGGATGGCTACCCACCGATTACACCGCCCTGGGGCACGTTGAGCGCGCTCGATCTCAACGCCGGCACCATGAAGTGGCAGAAGCCGCTCGGCGAGTATCCGGAGCTGGTGGCTAAGGGAATGACAGACACCGGCAGCGACAACTACGGCGGCCCAGTCGTCACGGCCGGCGGCCTGCTGTTCATTGCGGCCACGAACTTCGACAAGAAGTTGCGCGCGTTCGACAAGCTCACCGGCGAGTTGTTGTGGGAGACCGTGTTGCCGTTTGCCGGCAACGCCACGCCGTCCACCTACCTGCTCAACGGCAAGCAGTACCTGGTCATCGCCTGCGGCGGCGGCAAGAACGGCGCGCCGTCGGGCAGCACCATTGTCGCCTTCACACTGCCATGAACACCTGCGTGACGGCCTGCGTCCGCCAGGCGTGTCTTACTGGGGTGCCCCTGTTTCATCAGCGATCGCGGAAAGGTGCCTTGTCAGTCGAGATTTGCAACTTGCCGCCGCCCGGCTCGGGCGACATCACGTAGACCTCCGACCGCCCGATGGGTGACACTTTGCCCCTTCCCAGGAGGGGGCCATGCCGTGAAAGGAGTGTCACGTGGTGGATGAGCGTCTCCGATTTGTCGCACGGTTGCTGGACGGCGAGAAGATGGCCGTCGTCTGTCAGCAATTCGGAATCTAGCGGAAGACCGGCTACAAGATCTACGAGCGGTATAAGGATGCGGGGCTGCGTGGGCTGAGTGATCGCACGCGGCGGCCCCATCGCCATGCGAATCAGCCGCCGATGGTCGTGGAGAAGCTGATCGTGCGCTTTCCCTCGTGGGGCGCGCCGAAGCTGCGAGAGCGCCTGCGGCGCCGGTGGCCCGAGGTGGCCTGTCCGGCGATCAGCACCGTCCCTGCCGTCCTCGATCGCCACGGGCTCGTCCGCCATCGGCGCCGCCGGCGTCGTCCGCGGCTCACCGGCACCACGCTGACCAGCCGGGCGCGCTGAATGTCTTGTGGTGCGCGGACTACAAAGGCGAATTCCTCCTCGGGAACGAAACTTTGCTAGGTCTCCAGAATAGAAAAGTGCCGCTTTGCGAAAGCGCGCCCCGAACCGGATTTCAGTTACTTCTCGAAGCGAACCGCCGCCGATTGCGTTGCGAATTCAATCGAGACGACAACGGACCACGGACGGTTCGAAACCGTATGTCCGCACGGGCCATGGTTGTGCCAAGCGAGTCGATCTCGAACGTTGTTCGTCAGCCCTACGTAGTGTCGCGACGGATCGCGGTCGCTGCGGATGATGTAGACGATTCGTTTCTCGATGCCGTGCATAACTTGGCAAGAGCACGACTCATGCCTTCAGGAAATCCGGCGGAATTCAAAGAAGCTGGCTCGAAGGAACGCAGGTTCTTGCGCGCGATATCGATCTAGGCAGTGCAGAAACTGATCCGCGTTCCGGCCGGGCGCCGCCCTCGCTGGGGGTCCGCCTTCGCGCCGCCTGGACTCCGCCGGCGCTTCGGCGAGACAGCCTCGCCTGTTGAGCGTTCGCGTGGGCTAGGTAGAAGCTTGCCTAGCCGTAGCTCACACGAAATGTGAGCGAAGGCTGGCTCCTCGGGCTGGACTCGAACCAGCAACCCTCCGGTTAACAG
>DATLXN010000036.1:0-59443 GCA_035575715.1 Vicinamibacterales bacterium
TGTTCGATTACATCGAGGTGTTCTATAACCAACGGCGTCGGCATTCGACGATCGGTCGGATTAGCCCGGCCGCCTTCGAACGGCAAGCGCAGATGACTCAGGTGGCGTAACTAAACAGTCCACAGAATCGGGTCAAGCTCAGATCGTGGCGCTGCTCGATGGACGAGATCCGAAGGACTTGCAGCCAGCGGATGACCCGACCATCGCGCAGCTGCTCGACGGCTACTGGGGCGATCGCTCTGCGCCAGGGCGCGCCCAGGCGCGCGTCATCGGCCGGACGGTTGTCGGCGGCCGGCCACTCGGCGAGCACCGGCTTAGCACCGTCACGACGGACACCATTAAGGCCTTTCAACGCGTCCGGCCGCGCGTGGCGGCCAATCGCGACTTGGCGCTGCTGAGGGCTGCCTTCAATTGGGCCATTGCGAGTGGCATTGTGAAGGCGTCACCGTTTCGCGTCGAAAACGTGCCGGTCGTTCGACTGGCACGCGAGGACGCACGGTCCCGCAGACTGCAGCCGGGTGAAGATGAGCGGCTCCGCATGGCCGCCGGCGCGCGACTGTGCGAGATCATCACGGCAGCGGTCGAGACCGGCATGCGGATGGGCGAGATTCTCTCCCTCCAGTGGTCGCAGGTGCGATTCGCGCCGCGAGCCGAGATCTTCCTACCCGCGACCAAGACGAAGGCACGGCGCGACCGTAGGGTGCCTATTTCGAGTGTTCTCCTGCCGGTCCTCGAGCGGCGCCGCATCGATCCGGCTGGCCAGGTGCTGGGTCCTGACGCGTACGTCTTCGGCGACGACATTGGCCGGCGGCGGCTGTCGATCAAGACCGCGTGGCGGTTAACAGTGCGGCGCGCAAAGATCGAGGACCTGCACTTCCACGATCTGCGACGTGAGGCGGGCTCGCGATGGATGGACGCCGGCATTCCGCTGGCGACGATCCAGCGCTGGCTCGGACACGCGAACATCAGCCAGACCAGCACCTATCTCGGCGCGTCGATCGGCGCCGATGAACTGGACATGCACACCTACGAAGCGCGGATCGGGCGATTGACGCAAATTGACGTATCACGCGGATCGGAGGCACCCGATCAGACTGCAAGCAACAGCGAAGGCGACGAGAAAGCCAAACAAAACGCGGTTGTGCACTAAGAGGTAGTGGTAATACACTGACTGGGGGTCAAGAGGTCGTGGGTTCGAATCCCGCTGCCCCGACCAATTCTTCCGCTCTCCTCATCCTTTACAGATGTCTATGAACAAGAACGGTGTTATTGCAGTTGTCGTCGTTGTCGCAGCGATCATTCTGGTTGGCCTGTGGGCCATGCGTGGCGGTGACCAAGGTCCCGGCGGGCCCGATTGCGCGACGCCGCCCAGCGTCCCATCCAATCTCGCGCACAGCAAAACCGAAGACACTGTGACACTGACCTGGACGGCGCCCCCCGGTCCCGATCCGGTGACCACCTACGTGATTGAAGCCGGCAGCTCGCCTGGTGCCACCAACCAGGGCACGTTTGTCGCGCCGGGGACCGCCTGGTCATTCCAGCGTCAGGCGCCGCCTGGCACCTACTACGTCCGGATGTTCGCGCGCAACGCGTGCGGCACCAGTCCAGCGTCGGACGAGATCACGGTTACCCTTCCGTAGGGACTTGCGCCGCGCACGTTTCGCGCTGCAGTCGATCCTGATTCTGCTGGCAGCGGCCGCACTGATGGCGCCGTTGCCCGCCTCGCTGGTCGAGCGTTACTACGCCGACTGGGCCTATCCGGCTACTCAATCCGTTCTCACGTCGTGGTCGAATCAAAGCGCATTCTCGCTCTTCGATGTGCTGCTCGGCTCCGCCACGCTTGTTGGTGTCGCCGCGTGGATCCGATGGGTGCGTCGCGCATGGCGAGCGCGATCGGCGTGGCCGGTCGCGCATGCTCTGGTCACGACCCTGACACTGGCGGCGGTGTGCTACCTGTGGTTCCAGTTGGCGTGGGGCTTCAACTACGCGCGGGTACCGCTCGAGGCATCGATTGGATTTGATCGGGCGCGCGTGACGCCTGCCGGGTTGCGTAGCCTGGCCGACCGCGCCGCGGGCGAAGTGAATCGCGCCTATGCCGCGGGTCATCAGCACGGGTTCCCGGAAATCGGCGACACGCCGAGCGAATTGGTGACGGCGCTTCACGCGGTGGAACGCCGATTGGGACGCCCGCGGCCAACGGTGCCGAGCCGCCCGAAGAAAACTCTCCTCGCCGGGTTCTTTCGGGCGTCAGGGGTCGACGGCTTGCATGCGCCGTTCTTACTGGAGACGCTGCTCAATCCGGATCTCACGCCACCCGAGCGGCCGGCTATCCTCGCGCACGAATGGGCGCATCTGGCCGGTTACGCGCCGGAAAATGACGCGAGCTTTGTCGGGCTGCTCGCCGCGCTCCGCGCCGATCCCGGCTCGCGTTACAGCGCGTGGTTCGCACTGTTTCACGACGTCGCGGCGCAGTTGCCGCGCGATGAGCAGCGCGCGCTGATCAATCGTCTCGACCAAGGCCCCCGCCAGGATCGCCAGGCGATGTATACGCGGCTCCAGTCGCGCATCGAATCGGTCTCGCGGGTCAGCTGGCAGACCTACGATCAGTATTTGAAGGCCCAGGGTGTCGACGAAGGTGTCGAGAACTACAGTCGCGTCGTGCAACTGCTCCTTGGTTCCGGCGCACTGGACTGGCAATGACACGAATCGTTCACGTCGACCCGCACCATCCCAATCCCTCCGTGATTGCCGACGCGGCTGCGGTCTGGCGTCGCGGTGGCCTTGTCGCGTTTCCGACCGAGACGGTTTATGGACTCGGCGCCAACGCGCTTGACGCCGCAGCCGTCGCGCGGATCTTCGAAGCGAAGGGCCGGCCGTCCACCGACCCGATGATCGTGCACATCGCCGACGCGCGCGATCTGCGCACGGTCGCTGTCGACGTTCCGGCGCTGGCGATGGCCTGCGCTGCGGCGTTTTGGCCGGGCGCCTTGACCTTGATCCTGCAGCGGCATCGCGATGTGCCGGCAAGTGTGTCCGCCGGCTTATCGACGATCGGCGTTCGCGTGCCCTCGCACCCGGTGGCACAAGCGCTGTTGCAGCGAGCCGGCCTGCCGATTGCGGCGCCAAGTGCCAATCGCTTCTCGCGGCCCAGTCCAACGTGCGCCGAACATGTCCGCGTCGATCTCGATGGGGTGATTGACGTCATCGTCGATGCCGGGTCGACGACCATCGGCGTCGAGTCGACGATTCTCGACCTGACCGTCACCCCGGCGGTGATCCGTCGCCCGGGCGGCATTCCACTGGACGCAATCCAGCGCATCGTGCCGGAGGTGCGCATGTCACACCAATCCGTCGACATCGCACAGCCGCAGCCATCGCCGGGACAACTTCTGCGTCACTACGCACCACGCGCGCGACTGACGCTGTACCTGGGATCGGTAGACGCGGTGGCTCATCGCCTCGCCGCAGATGCGCGGTCACAAGCAGCATCTGGGTCACGCGTCGGCGTCCTCGCTCCGGCAGAAGACCTGCTCGCACTCGCGCCGCGTCTTGCCGCGGCCGCGGGTGGCGGTCGCATCATGACGCGGCGTTACGGCTCCCGAGCCGATCACGACGAAGCCGCGCGAGAGTTGTTTGCGGCGTTACGTGAACTGGATGGCGAAGCTGTCGATGTGATTCTTGCCGCCGGCACGGGTCACGCGGGCATCGGCGCCGCGATCGTCGATCGACTGACGCGTGCTGCGGAGGGGCGGGTCATATTGGCGAATGGGTGATTGGGGGAATGGCGATCGCGTCCCAACGGCCTCAGGTCGGCCCGGCGCGAAGATTAAAGACCAGAACGCTTATAACTCAGATCAGTGCGTGAGTTCGATGGCCGCCGCCCAGTGCGTCTATGCATTCAGCAAAGGTCCGAACGGAACGATTTACGTACCCAGCCTTGATACGATGGTCCCAAACACGACTCAACCGGGGCCGTTCTTCGACACGTTGTGGCAAGCCAACGGAAAATACATTTACACCTTTCAGTCGGTCTTGGACTCGACGTCGTGCAACATTCAGCCGACGCAGTCTGCGCTCATCGAGCGATCGGTGGTATCTATGGCTTGTAAACCGGAATGGTTCACGGGCCCTGGCGACGTGGTGAATTTCCATCCGCCTACCGGACAGATCGTTATCGCAGTGCCCTCTGAGTTTGCAGACGCTGTTGAACCCGCCCGAGCTGCTGCCGCTGATTGGCAGGTCGCGCTCGGCAGAACAGTTACGGTCGTAGAGAACTCCGAATGCGCTCCGAATGACCCGTTATGCGTCGGGCTCAGGAATGACCATGGAACTCTTCCAGGGGATCCTGTGGGATGCGCCTCGCTCGGGACGGCAACCTACAACGCCACGACGGGCACTTGGGGAGGCTCAACCGCAGTGCGATTCGAACCGAACTGGACTGGTGGTCATGCAGATAATCTGCGCAAGACGATCGCGCACGAACTGGGACATTATTTTGGTCTTGCGAACCGACTCGACGCGACATGCGGTTTGGACGAAACCGTAATGAGCGCGGGAAAATTGCTATTCGCCGGCGGCGCCGGCGGCTGGAACTGCTCTCGGGCCGACGACGAGTGATGCCTCGGCACTGTTGAGCTCGACCTACGGGAATGTAAAACACGCGGTCTGCGGCCGGTAGGAACTAGGGAGGGTTCGAGATGCTTCGAGTTACTCTTGCTATGATTCTCATCGCAGCTGTTGCGGTCCCGTCGGATCTCGGCGCCCAGAAAAAGATAGGTGACCGCGTTCGGACTAATGCATCTGAGCCGATCGTCACTGGATTACTCCGAGACATCCCCTTTTCAACGATCGAGGAGCTCACAGCGGGTGCCGAGTGGACGGTGGAAGCCAGACTCTCGGGCGCCAGGAGTCACGTCGCGGCTGCCCATTACGACGTGCAAACCGATTACAGGATTTTTCCCGATCGAGTGATTACGGGTTCTTTTCTGGTTAAAGAGGTTAGGCCAAGTCTCCCCACGCACCCAATCCTTACCGTATACGGCGGACAGATCACGATCGATGGAGTGAAGGTTCTGTCTATCGACCACAATATGAATGACGAAAGACACGAGGGCTACTATCTAAGGAGGGCTGTCGCTACCTGCTGTTTTTGAGGCGATTCTCCGGTCGGCCAGACCGCTACCAGCTGTATAACGGTGGTGCTTTTGAGATTACCGATCAAACGGTTAAACCGCTACTGAAGGGCTATGCCGAGAAGTTCAAGGAAACCGTGGAGCAACCGTATGAACAGATTGTCAAACGCGTGCAACAAGCAGCGCGGAACCGCTGATTCAAGCGGCGCACTGATTGCGAAAGCCCCGACCGTTGGTGTCTCGATGCGCTTTGGGTTTCACGGCTGCCTCGTTGAATGGAGATGTCCCCCGCATTGTTCGATGCCGAAGTTGCCTAATCACGAAATCATCGCTGAAACACCCAACCTCTCAATTCAATCGCCCAATCACCATTCGCGAAATCACCAATGTCAACGGTCCCACCCTGACCAGTCCAGCCGGTGACGTCGCCGAGCTTCGCGCATCGTGCCCGGATAGACGCCGGCGCGCCGGGCGTCTTCCTGCACCGCCGCCATCGCCGTGCTGAACTGGACGACGTAATTGCGAATGTCGGCGAGAGACTGCGCGCACGGCGCATCGCTGGCCTTGAAGCTCGGCGTCTGATCACGCAACACAAACCACGATCGTTGTGCATCACTCGTGAAAGCGTTCAGTAAACAGTTGCCCTGCAGGCGCTTCCACTGCGCGTCGATCTGGTCGGCGCGTTGCGCCAATTGCTGCAGCGACTTTTCGTAGACGACATCGCCGGTCTGGCGCTGGCTATCGGCGGTGGCACCGCCGCCTGACAGACCGACCTCGAGCGAGGGCGCTTGCGCGGTGCCCAGGCCGGTCGCGACTGATCGTCCTTCGATCAGCGGCACGGCATGCGTCACCGCCACGGCAAAGCCGAGCGATTCAGCGCGTCCGCCCAACTTTAAGGTATTGATGCCAATCACGCGCCCTTCGCGGTCGAGCAGCGGTCCGCCGCTATTGCCCGGATTAATCGCGGCGTCGGTTTGAATCAGGTGCACGCCGCCGGCTTCCCGAACCGCGCTGACGATCCCACGCGTCACAGTGTTTTGTAGACCCATCGGCGAACCAATCGCCAGGACCTCCTGGCCCGGGCGGATGGCACTGGCCGATCCCAATTGCAGGACCTGCATCTGATCGGCCGCGGCAGTCGCGCGCACGATCGCAATATCGAGATCAGTCGACGAGCGCAGGACCTGCCCCTGAACGGTTTGGCCGCCGTGCAGGCGAATGGTCACGAACGCCTGGCCCTGCACGACATGGGCGTTGGTGACGAGCGTGTCGGGCTTGACGAAAAATCCGGTGCCGCGCCCGGTTGCGGTTTCAATCGACACCACCGCAGCCGACGCGCGACCGACGACGTCTTCGATGGAGCGCGGGCCTGCGCTCGGCGCCGAGGCGTCAGCGGTCAGCGGCCCCGTGGACGGCGAGGTCGACAGATCTGGCGGGACGTCAAGCGGCACCATGCGCGGCTGACTCTCGGCACTCGCAGCCGACTCGGGTGCAGCGCTTGGCGTGGCGGCTGCCTCGGCCGGTGGTGCGAGCGTCGAGCCAGCGGCCGGCCCGGCCGCCGGCTCAGGCTCGCGCAGATAGAAGTATCCGGCCACTGCGGCGGCGACCAGCATCACCGGCAGCAGCCACAGCCGCGAACCGGTCGCGCCGGCGTCGACTGGTGTTGCCACCAGCGGTGCAACGTCGCCCACCTCGTAAGTCGGCGGCGCCTCTGCACCGCAGCGGCATTGCCGGACTCGCCCTGGCACAATACGGCGGCACGAATGACAGGTCCACGCCGGGCCCGATAAATCAGATGTCGTCATAACTCGATCGTCAGGGGTGCAATTCCTAGAGCGGCAGCGTCAGCGTCGCGCGTGCGCCACGTCCTTCGGGCTTGTTCTCCAACTTCAGCGACCCTTCGTGCGCCTCAGCGATCTGGCGGCACAACACCAGGCCAATGCCGGAGCCGCCTGGCTTGGTCGTAAAGAACGGCACAAACAGATTTGTCGTATTGGACAACCCGGGCCCGTCGTCGTCGATCCAGATATCTACGCCGTGGCGGGTCCGTCGCCACCCGACGGTGACCGCGGCGCCCCCGACTTCCAGACAGGCATCGGCTGCGTTGCGAATCAGGTTGATGAACAGCTGCTCGATCTGGTCAGTGTCGACAGCGACGGTCAGGTCGGGACCGGGTCGCAAATGTACCGGTAACCGCGTTTCAAGGCCGCCGATCTTCTGCAGCACCGATTTCAGGACGACCGGCGCCAGCCGCGGCGCCGGCAGACGCGCCAGGCGCGAGTAGGCGGCGGTAAAACGGCTGAGCGATTCGGTCCGCGATGCAATCACCTGCAGGCCGCGCGTCATGTCGTCGCGCCAATCTTCCGGCGGGGGATTGCGCTGCAACAATGTTTCGAGACTGCCGGCAATCGACTTGATTGGGCCGAGTGAGTTGCCGAGCTCGTGGCCGATGACACGGATCAACCGCTGCCATGCGAGCCGCTCCTGTTCTCGCAACGGGCGACTGACGTCGGAGAGCACCAACAGGTCGTGCGGCAATCCGCCGAGCCGAAACGTTGTCCGGCGCACTTCCCAGCGGCCGACACTGCCGCCGGGCAGCGACAGATCAACCACGCGTGGGGCATCGCTGAACCATTCGGTGACGTTCAGTTCTTCGGCGGTGCGGCCGAGCATCTGTTCAATGTTGCGGCCCATCAGCCGCTCGCCGGTGCGGTTGACAATACGCAGCCGCTCCGCCGGATCAAAGGCGAAGACCGCGACGTCCACCTGTTCCATCACCGTGCGTAGCAGGGCCGTCGCTTCGACCGCGCCAAGTCGCTGCTCGTGCAGCGTCTCGGCCAGCGCGTTGACTTCGATCAAGACCGCGCCGAGGGGATCTTCGGGATCAGGCGTGCGCCCGCGAATGGAAAAGTCGTCCTCGCGCATCGCGGCGAGCAAGTTGGCGAGCGTCTGCAAAGGCAGAACGATGCGATTACGGACCGATGCCGCGAAGCCAAACAGGCACCCGAGGATGGCGACGGTCAGCGTCCACTGCACCTTCGGGGTGTAGTCGCCAGTCCACAGGATGATCAGCGAGGTCGCCACCGCCGGCAGCGACGCGGCAAGAGTCAGGAGGAAGACCTGCTGATCGTGCGTGAGGCGTCTCACCACCCAAGGCCCCCCCTCGACCAGGCTCGGGGCTGGCAGGGCTCAGGCCCCAGGGCCCTCACGTTAGAGTTTGTACCTTTCAAGACGTCGGTAGAGGGCGCTCCGCGACAGTCCCAGCGCCCGGGCAGCCTGGCTGACGTTGCCGTAGCGTGCCATCGCCTTCTTGATCAGGAAGGCCTCAACGTCTTCGAGACTCATGTCTTCGAGCCGCGCACTGCTGGGGCCCTCGACACGAAGCCCGAGGTCCGCCGCGCGAATTGCATTGCCCTGCGACATCAGGATCGCGCGCTCGATCGCGTGATCGATTTCGCGCACGTTGCCTGGCCAGCGGTGATCGAGCAACACTTGCATCGCCGACGGATCAAACCCCGCCACATTCTTGCGATAGCGCTGCGCATGCAAGCGCAGGAAATGGCGCGCCAGCAGCGGAATGTCTTCACGTCGGTCGCGCAGCGGTGGCAGGTTCACTTCGATCGTGTTGAGCCGGAACAGCAGATCCTGGCGGAACCGCCCGGCGGCCACTTCGGCGTTGAGATCGGCATTGGTCGCCGAGACCAGTCGCACATTCACCTTGCGCGTCTTTGATGATCCGAGCCGCTCGAACTCGCCGGTCTCGATGACCCGGAGCAGCTTGGCCTGCTGGCTCATTGGCACATTGGCAATCTCATCAAGGAACAGGGTGCTGCCGTCGGCCAGCTCGAAGCGCCCGACCCGGTCGACCTTGGCGTCGGTGAACGCGCCCTTCATGTGACCGAACAGCTCCGACTCGAAGACGCCTTCGGCCATGCCGCCGGCGTTGACCGTGACCATCGCGCGATTGGATCGCGGCGACACCGCATGGAGTGCCTGCGCGACCAGGCCTTTGCCGGTGCCGTTCTCTCCGGTGATCAGCACGTTGGCGTCCGATGGTCCGACCCGCGCGATGATGTCGAGCACCGGTCGCATTGCTGCCGATTCGGCGAGCAGCGGCGAATGGCCATCGGCCATCAGAATTTGATTCGCCGCCTCGAGTTGGCGCCCGCGGCGAATCGCGCGGCCCAGCTCGGTCTGGGTGCGCACAATCGACAACAGCCGCTCGTTGTCCCACGGCTTCTGGATGAAGTCGCGCGCCCCGCGGCGCATCGCTTCGACCGCGACGTTCACCGTGCCCCATGCCGTCATCACCACCACCGGTAGTGATTCGTCGGCGGTATGAATGCGGTGCAGCAGGTCGAGGCCTTCTTCGCCCGATGTCGTGTCGCGGGTGTAGTTAAGATCGATCAGGACCACGTCGTAGTCCTTCAACTCCATCGCGCGAAGGAGTTGCGGCGGCGAGGACGCGGTATCGATCAGGTAGCCATCGGGTTTGAGCAGCAGGCGCAGGGCCTCGAGCACGTCCGGCTGGTCATCGCCGATCAGGAGGCGTGGCGCGGGTCCCGCCGTGGTCGGACCAGATCGAGGCGGAGGGGCTGCGGTCAACATGGGAAACTATTCTTCAACAATCCAGCCGTCTTTGAGATTGATCACCCGACGCCCGTAGGCGGCATTCACTTCGGAGTGCGTCACCTGGATCACCGTCGTCCCCGCGTCGTTGAGGCGCTTGAATAGCGCCATTATCTCGTGACCTTGATCGGAGTGCAGATTACCGGTCGGTTCGTCGGCGAGGATGAGGTTGGGTTTGGCCACCACTGCGCGGGCGATCGCTACAAGTTGTTGTTGTCCGCCCGACAACTGATTGGGATACAGGTCCTTCTTGCCGACGATATTGAACTTGTCGAGGATGTCCGCCACCATGCCTTGCCGCTCGGACTTCTTGACGTCGCGATAGGACAGCGGCAGATCGATATTTTCGTAGACCGTCAGGTTGTCGAGCAGGTGATAGCTCTGGAACACGAAACCAACATGCTGCTTCTGCAGGCGCATGCGATCCTTCGCCGACAGTTGGTGGACCGGTTCATCGAATAGCCAGTACTCGCCCGTCCACGCGCTGTCATGCATGCCCATGATGTGGAGCAACGTGCTCTTGCCGGCGCCGGACGGCCCCATGATCGACACGAACTCGCCTTGCTGAATGTCGGCGTTGACCCGGCGCAGGACAAATGTCTGTGACAAGCCGTGGCGATAGCTCTTCTCGATATTGCGTAGTTTGATCATTGGTGAATCTAAAGTGCTCGGTGTTCGGTGCTTAGTGCTTAGGCGCGGTGCTCAGTGCCACTAACCCGCGCGTCCGGCGACATCAGAATACTCCCAGCACTGAGCACTGAGCACTGAGCACTGAGCACTGAGCACTGAGCACTCAGCACGCTGATCGCGCATCGATAGGGAAGCGGTCTGAGCAGAATGCCGTCGACCACTGAAAAGATCGCTGTGGTCGCGCCGATCCCCAGGGCAAGGGTGATCAGCGCGACGACAGTGAAGCCAGGTGTGCGCCGCAGGACCACGGCGTAGCTCGTCTTTTCCTAAAACGCGCCGACGCTCTCTTCGACGATGCGGCCGTCGAACAGATGGACGCTGCGATCGGCGTGCGCCGCGTAGCGCGGGTCGTGCGTGACCATGCAGATGGTCGCGCCCTGGCGGTGCAGTTCGCGGAGCAGGTCCATCACCGCCTCGCCGTTTTTCGAATCGAGGTTACCGGTCGGTTCGTCGGCCAGCAGGATCGACGGTTGACCGCCGACCGCACGGGCCACGGCGACACGCTGCTGTTGGCCGCCGGACAGCTGTGAGGGCAGATGCTTCGAGCGATGGGCCATGCCGACGCGCTCGAGTGCGGCGTTGGCGCGCTCGCGCCGTTCTGCAGCTTTCATCCCGCGATAGATCAAAGGCAGTTCGACGTTCTCGAACACGGTCAAATCGCCGATCAGGTTAAAGCTCTGAAAGATGAACCCGATCTCGCGGTTGCGCACGCGGGCGCGTTCCGAGAGCGACAGATTCGCGACCTGGTTGCCGTTGAGCGTGTAGTGGCCGTCCGACGGGGTGTCGAGTAGGCCGAGAATGGCGAGCAACGTCGACTTGCCGCAGCCCGACGGGCCGGCGATGGCGACATACTCACCCTGCTGGATCTCCAGATGAATTCCAGCGAGCGCGTGGGTTTCTACTTCGTCGGTGTAGAAGACCTTTTTGATGCCGTCCAACTTGATGAGGGGCTGCCCTGAAGCGTTCATCGTCACTCCTTTATCCTTCGGTTGCGTCGTTGCCGCGGTGCTTGCGCGCGCGTCTATCTCAAGCGAATGCGTTCGAATTGATCCCAGGCCGACATGTCGGAGAGGACTACCTGATCGCCTTCCGCTAACCCGGCCAGGACCTCGATGGTGTTGACTGAGCTGCGTCCGAGTTGCACCTGCGCACGGGCCGCTTCGCCGGTTGTCGAATCAACCTTGAACAGGCCGACGGTGCTTTTTTCCTGACCGAATGCCGGGCGGCCGACAAACAGGACGTTGTCGAGGCGAGCGAGTTCAATCGTGCCGTCGACGCTGAGGTCCGGACGCGCGCCGCGCGGCAATTCGCCGGCGAGCTGGACATCGACAGTCACCGTACCTTGGACGGCGGCCGGATCGATTCGGGTGACGGTGCCTTCAATAATTCCGTTGCGCGTGTCGACCTGCGCCTTCTGGCCGATGGTCAGATCACGCGCCTGCGTTTCCGCGATGCGCAGTTCGGCCTTCAGGCGGGTCGGGTCGGCGACCCGGGCGAGGTTCTCGCCGGGCGCCACCTGCTGCCCGACATTGACCGTGACCTGTTCGAGCACGCCGATCATGCCGGCGCGGACCTTTAGCAGATCGACCTGCGAGCGACGCAGCGTATGGAGCGACCGCAGCTGATCGATGCGGGCTTGCTGAGCCTGCAATTGCGCCTTGACACTGGCATCGTTGACCTGGACGCGATCCAGTTCGATCTTGTGACGGGTCGCCAGCGATTCGGCGCGGACCGTGGACGTCTTGAGTTGCAGCGACGACACCAGGCCGTCTTTGGCGAGGTTCTCGTCGACTTCTTTCTGGAGCTGCGCGGCTCGGTAATCGGCATCAACGGTGGCGGCCGCGGCCCGCTGGCTCAGTCGTTCGGTCTGCAGACGCGCCGACAAACTGTTGTAGTCGGCTTCCGCCGCGCGCAACTGCTGCTCCGCGTCGCTCAACTGCTGTTGCAACTGCGGGTCGCTCAGTTCGAGGACGATGGTGTCTGGTGTGACCTGAGCGCCCGGGCGGATAACGATTCGCTCGACCCGACCCTGCGTCGACGCTGGGATCAGGCGACGCGCTTCGTCGACCGGCACCAGGGTGCCGAGGCCACGGACCTGGAGCACCATCGAACCCCGCTTGACCGTATCGACCCACACCGTCGCGCGTTCGACGGTCGGCGCCGCCGGTTTAAGGCGACCCAGAACAACCGACACTAAACCGATGACCAGAACGCCGGCGACGACAAAGCCGATGCGGCGGAATTTTTTCTGTCGCGCAACGGACGCTGGACGCTGAATATCCATATTTCGAAGGTGCCGAATCAGGTGTTAGACGGTGGTTGCAGGCTGAAAAGATGACAGCCCGTCCGCAAAAGTTATCTCAAAGGCTGTGCCAGCCTGACGAAAGCGTCCAACACCTTGAGAAAACGAGAGTTGCGGGCAGAAGGTTCCGTGTGGCCAGGCGTCGTGTGTCCGTTTCCGGGACGCTGGGTGTCAGCCGCGCGCAAGTGCGCGAGCATAAACCTCCGGGTCGGTGACGCCTTCGGTGACGAGCACTAACACCCGGGAATTCGCGCTCAGCCGGATCCGGGCCCGCAGGTCGGCGAGCTGCGGATCACCTAATGCGGCGAGCAGGCCGCCAAGGGCCGCCGCCCCCGAGGCGCCCGCGTTGATTGCGGGGTCGGCCCCAGACGGCGTGGCGAGCGCGCGAATCGCGTCCAGTGCCCAGTCATCCTCGATGGCGACGAAGCCGTCGACCAACGTGCGAACTGCGTCGAAGGCGCCCGTCGACACTTCGCCGCAGCGCAGGCCGCCCATCACTGTGTCAAACGGCCCGCTCAACGATGTCGGTCGTCCGTGCTGTGCCGACACCTGCAAACAAGCAGCTGACATCGGTTCGACCGCGACGATTCGCGGGCGCGCTGAGCCGTAGCGCCAGTCGGCCCACGACGCGACTGCGGCGAGCAATCCGCCGACGCCCCCTTGAACGAAGATCACATCGGGGACAGCGCCCCACTGTGACTCGGCTTCGTCGAGCAGTCGCGTATAGCCCAACATGATCAGCCGCGGGATCTCTTCGTAGCCCTGCCATGACGTGTCGGAGATCACCATCCACCCGTGCGCCACGGCGTCCTGCGCCATCACCCGCACCGCATCGTCGTAACTGCCGTCGATGCGTACGACCTCGGCGTATTCGGATTCGATTGCTGCGACTCGTGGTGCGGCCACACTTGCGGCGACGTAGACGCGGGCCGGGCAGCCGGCCTCACGCGCGGCGCGTGCGACGGCGCGACCGTGATTGCCCTCGCTGGCGCACACCAGTGTCTGCCCCGGGGCGATGTCGCCGCGCGCGCGCAATGTCTGAACCGCGTACGTCGCGCCCACGGCCTTGAACGCGTTGAGTCCAAAGCGCGCGGTTTCGTCCTTGACGGCGAGACCGGTGATGCCGAGCGTATGCGCGAGTGCCGGCAGATCGCGCAGTGGCGTCGGCGCGAGCGCCGGGCGCGCCGCGAAGAACGCGCGCTGCGCTGCAAAGTCATCGTTGCGGAACAGGTTCGAGACTGCGTCGTGATGCGGGTTAACGAACGCGACTGGCACTTTTCCACTATAGTGCCGCGATGACAGGCCTGCGTGTCCTGGCCGCGTCTGTCGGCCTTGCGGTCGCCTTTGTGTCGGGCTGCGACGCACCAGCGCCGACGTTCGATCTGATCGTTCGCGGCGGCAGGGTCTTCGACGGCACCGGAGCTGACGCCACGCGAAGTGACGTCGGCATCAGGGGCGACCGGATCGTGGCGCTTGGCGATCTCTCGCGGGAGTCCGCTGGTCGAGAGATCAATGCCACGGGCCTGGCGGTCAGCCCCGGGTTTATCGACGTGCAGGGCCAGTCCGGCACCACGCTGCTTGCCGACGGTCACGGCGAGAGTCACCTCCGCCAGGGCATCACCACGGAAATCATCGGCGAAGGCAGCTCGCCTGCGTTCTGGACGTCGAAGACCGCCGACGCAGAGGGTCTGCGGCCGTTCGGCATCACCTTCGACTGGACCGGCTTCGACGGCTATTTCCAGAAACTCCAGCAGCAGGGGATCGCGCTCAATCTCGGCACCTTGATCCCGGCAACAGCGGTGCGCCGCGAAATCATCGGACTCGATAATCGGGATCCGTCGCCCGAAGAGCTGTCGCGCATGGAAGCAATGGTCGATCAGGCGATGCGGGATGGTGCCCTGGGATTGTCGAGCGCGCTGATTTATCCGCCCGGATCATTCGCCAAGACCAGCGAGCTGGTCGCGCTGGCGAAAATTGCGGCCCGCCACCGCGGCATCTATGTCAGTCATGTGCGCGGCGAAAGTTTCAATCTGCTCGCGGCTCTCGACGAAGCCATTCAGATCGGGCGCGAAGGTGGCTTGCCGGTGGTGATTTTCCATCTCAAGGTCGCGGCGAGACAGAACTGGGGCCGCATGGGTGATGTCATCGCCAAGCTCAATGGCGCGACGCTGAGTGGCGTCCGGGTGCAGGCGACGATGTACCCATATACCGCGGGGGGCACAGGACTCGCCGCGACGTTGCCGCTGTGGGTTCAGGAAGGTGGGCGCGAGAAGATGCTCGCACGGCTCAAGGATCCAGCGATCCGCAGCCGGGCACAGCGCGAGATCGAAGGCACGATCGACGGCTGGGAGAACCTGGTATTGGCGAGCGGCTTCGAGGGGATCCAGATCGCCTCGGTGCCCGCGTCTGCGGATCAATCGCTGGTCGGCAAACGACTGAGCGAGATTGCGGCCGCGCGGAATCAATCGCCGCTGCAGACGTTGTTCGATATCCTGGCCGAGACCGACGGCCGCGCCGGAGCCCTCTATCACATGATGAGTGAGGACGACGTCAAAAACGGACTGCGGTGGGGAGGTACCAGCATCGGTAGCGATTCATCGGCGGTGCGCCCGGACGGGCCACTGGGTCGCGGGGCACCGCATCCACGTGCCTACGGCAGCTTTCCACGCGTACTTGGCAAATACGTCCGCGAAGATCAGGTATTGACCCTGCCTGATGCGATTCGACGCATGACCTCGCTCCCCGCGGCACAGTTCGGCATCCAGGGTCGCGGTACCATTCAGCAGGGCGTCATCGCCGATCTGGTGATCTTCGATCCAACGACTGTGCGCGACACGGCAACCTACCAGGCGCCCCATCAGTATCCGGAGGGCATCCGGCACGTCATCGTCAATGGCGTGCCCGTGCTGGATCCGCAGGGACTAAGTGGCGCGCGGCCTGGACGCGCCGTCTACGGTCGCGGCCGCACGGTCCCAGGCCCGCCATCATGAGATCGGTCGCGGTCCACGCCGCGATGTTCGTGGCGCTGGCCTGGCTCTGGCCAGCGGTCGCCGCTCAGCAGGGCGACGGTAGCGTCTCGGGCGTGGTCACGTTGACGGTGGCGCGCGGCGCACCGTTAGCCACCTCCGCCTACGGGCGTCGAGGGGTGGCGCCGAAGGCCGGCTCGCCGGGGCCTGAGACGCGCAACGTCGTGGTCTACCTGCTCGGGATGAAACCGGCGACCCGCCCGACACCGATGCGCGCGTCGATCAGGCAGCGTGGCGAACGGTTCGTGCCACCGGTGACTGTGGCCACTGTCGGGTCGACGGTGGACTTCCCGAATGAGGACCCGTTTTTCCACAATGTCTTCTCGTTGTCACGGACGGCCACCTTCGATCTGGGACGGTATCCCTCCGGCCAATCGCGTGCGCAGCAGTTCTCGCGCCCTGGCATCGTCAAGGTGTTCTGCCATATTCATTCGCAGATGAGCGCGCTGGTTATGTTGATGGACCATCCGTGGTTCGCGGTGCCGAACGACACGGGCGCCTTTTCACTCGCCGATGTCCCTGCCGGTGATCACACGCTGGTCGCGTGGCACGAACGCATTGGTGAACGACGGGAACGGATTCGCGTCACGCCCGGCGGCACACTGCGGGTGTCATTCACGTTGCCCGTGCTGGAGCCGCATCCGTGACGTGGCGCCGAGCCGCTGCCGGCGGTTTCGCAACCGTCGGCCTCTGCCTCATTCTCGCGTCCGCGGCGCAGGCGCAGACCAGCCGTGTCGCCTTTGACGTGGTCGCAGCGGTTAACGGCGTCAAAGGCTCCACGCCTCGACGCGAGGCCGGCGTGTGGTTTGACCTCTTCGCCGCGGTCCGCATCAGCGACGGCCTGGACATTGTCGCGCGCCCGATCCTGACGCGGCGGCCGTTCGACGGCGTGTGGCAAAAGCAGATCTATCAACTAGGTCTGCGCTATGAGCGCCCATCGGCGACGCCGGCAGGCATCGGCTTCCGTCTCGAAGCCGGCCAGATGCCGTCGCCGATTGGGATCGCGATGCTCGAGAACCGATCAGATCTAAATCCACTCGTCTCGCAGCACTCCGCGTACTACTTGCCAATCCCTCGCAACATCGCCATCGACCTGCCGCGGGTGTTTTTGATTGCCGGCAACTACCCGCTTGGCGCGCAGGCGACGGTGTCGAGTCGGGTGTGGGATGCGCGCGTCGCGATTGTCGACAGTTCGCCGATTCGCGGGCGCGGGTTCTTTGGCGCCAACAAACCGCCGCGACTCGCCAACCTGGTGTTGGGCGCGGGCGTGACGCCGCGCGTCGGCTTGCGGCTTGGCGCCGCGTTCGCGCAGGGCGCGTGGGCGGCGGCCAGCGAAATGCCTGACCCGTCACGCGGCGACCGGATGGCGACGATGATGCAGGTCGAAGCGGAGTGGTCGTTCGGCTACACCAAGATCACTGGCGAATTGATTCGCAGCGCGTTCGAAACGCTGCGCGCTGATTCGCTCATTCGCGGCGGCTGGATCGAGGCGACGCAGACGCTCGCGCCGCGCCTGTTTGTTGCCAGCCGCTTCGATTCACAACAGGTCGATTACCAACGCGCCGGATTCGTGACGTTCATGACGCAGCACTACGAGCGCTTCGAAGCCATCGCCGGCTTCCGCATCACGCCGGATCTGACGTTGCGGGGAGGCTACATGGTCCGCAAGGGCTACGTGGTGTCGCACTGGGACGACCAGGTGATTGGGTCGGTGGTGTTTCAGAGAAAGATCTTTTGATCTAGTGATCTGGTGATCTGGTGATCTGGTGATCTGGTGATCTGGTGATCTGGTGATCTGGTGATCTAGTGATCTGATGATTTGTGCTCTCAGCTTCGCTGATGGTCTCAGGGCAGGTCCGTGGCGTAAGGTCCCGGTGGTGGCCTCATTTGAGCTCCCGTCCTTGCAACCAGACGGTCTTGATCTGGCGCGTGTTGCGAATGTCAGCCAGCGGATTGGCATTGAGCACAAGCAAGTCTGCCGAGGCCCCTGGTTCAATCGTGCCGAACTGACCCTGCCGGCCATGACACCGCGCCGCGTCACCGGTTGACGCGACGATCACTTGCATTGGCGTCATCCCCGCCGCGACCATCATTTCCATCTCGAGGTGTTCGAAGAACCCCTGCCACCGCCCGGCAGGTCCGCTATCGGTCCCCATCGCCACCCGTGTGCCGGCGTCGGTGAGTAGCTTGAGATTGCGCGCGGCCACCGGCAAGGCTTCCTTGTAGCGCAGCCCTTGTTGATAGGCATTGCTCGCCTGCACCTGGGCATGACGCACCGGATCCGACAGTTCAGCCGTCGCTGCCGCGCCGGCGCCTTTGAGGAAAAACGGATCGCTCGCCCACGGCGGTGTCGACCCGTAGACAAAGGTCGAGAGTTCGCGGGTCAGGGTCGGCGTGTAGCAGGTGTTTCGCGACTTGAGCTCACGGATGAACTCGGCGTCGACCTCGAGGTCGCGCACGCTGTGCGCAATGATGTCGGCCCCGGCGAGCAGCGCGGCCTTGGCATCGGCGAGATAGAAGATATGCGCCGCGAGCGGGAGTTTCAGTTCCTCCGCCCGTGCCAGCGTCGCGCGCCAGGCGGCCTCGGGCATCTTGCGCGACGAACCAAGATTGTCGTCAATGCGAATCTTCAAGAGATCCGGTGTCATCGCGATGACCGTGTCGGTCATGGCGCGCGCTGTCGCGGCGTCGGTCCCGTTAATCACCGGGCCCGCAACGAACAGTCGTGCGCCGGCCAGGCGCGCAGCGCCTTGCTCGTTGCGAAGCTGAAACGCCGCCGCCTGGTCGTCGCCCAGGCTGAACACGGTGGTTACGCCGTAACTGGCGTAGACGCTCAGCTGGCGGATCAGGTTGTCACGGGTATAGCCGCCGGGGTCATTGCGCATCCCCACGGCGCCGGTCAGGTGCCCGTGCGCGTTGACCAGTCCAGGCATGATCGTCGCGCCCGTGACCTCGACCCGTCGCGCGCCCGCCGGCACCGCTGTCGTTGCGACTGGGCCGACTGCGACGATCCGCTCATCGCGCAGAATGATCGTCCCGCGCTCGATGACCTGACCCCGTCCGTCAATGATCCGCCCGCCGACCAGCGCCGTCGTTTGCGCAAAGGCGGTTGTCGGAAACGCGACACCCGCAGTGATCACAAAAACGATTGCGGCGATCTCAGCGGGTCGCGAAATTCGGCGCGTCATGCGCCACAGGCTAGCACGAAGAATCGAGGCGCTGAGGTAACATCGCGGCATGGCCAAACTGCCGGTGCTGGTTGCAGATGACGATGCCGTGTCGCGCACCGTCGTCGCCGCCATGCTGCGCAAGGGCGGCTATGACGTGCGGCTGGCGAATGACGGCGAGCAGGCCTGGACCGCCTTGCAGGAGGATCAACCGCCGCCTCTGGCGGTCATCGATTGGATGATGCCGGGCCTCGACGGTCCCGAGATCTGTCGGCGGCTGCGCACCTTCGATACACCGACCCCGACCTACGTGATTCTGCTGACCTCGCGCGACGCGTCGGCGGACATCGTCGCCGGCCTGCGCGCGGGTGCCGATGATTACGTGACCAAGCCACCCAACGAAGACGAACTGCTGGCCCGCGTCAACGTCGGCGCGCGCGTCGTGCAGCTGCAGCAGGCCCTGGCCGATCGGGTGTTGCGCCTCGAGGAAGCGTTGTCGAACGTCAAGCAACTGCAAGGGCTGCTGCCGATCTGTTCGTACTGCAAGCGCATTCGCGACGACAAGAACTACTGGCAGCAGGTCGAGTCGTACATCAGCGTGCGATCAGCCGTGCAGTTCTCCCACAGCTATTGTCCCGACTGCTTCGATCACTACGTCAAACCGCAGCTCGATGAGCTCGATCGGCAGTTCAACGAGAACAAGGGGTAGCGGCGGCGTTGTCCTCGCCGGCACTCGACCCGAAAGTGCTCGCGACCTTGCGCCAACTCAATCAGCCGGGCGAACCGGATGTCGTTGGCGAGGTGCTGGCGCTGTTCCGCGTCGATGCCCCCGGTCGCATCGAGGCCATCACGCAGGCGGCCGCCGCGGGCGACTCGGCCGGGTTGCAGCGTGCCGCACATACGTTGAAAGGTGCGGCCGGCAGCATCGGCGCGACCGAATTGCAGCGCGTCTGCCGGGCGCTCGAAGAAGCGGCGCGCGCGGGCCACACCGTCCCGGCGAGCTCATCGATGGCCGAGCTGCACCACGCGTTCGCGCAGGTGAGAGCTGCGATCGATCAGCTGTTATGATCGAGGCATGATTTCTCAAGGCTATCCCGAACACTTTCTGGCGCCGATGCGCGAAGAACTCGACCGTGTCGGCTTCGAGCAACTGAAAACGCCCGAGGCAGTCGATGCCGCCATGCAGCAGTCCGGCACGACCATGCTGGTCGTCAACTCGGTGTGCGGCTGTGCAGCCGGCAAGGCCCGTCCAGGCATCGCCATGGCGCTGCGTGGTCAGGTGCGGCCCGATCACCTGGGCACGGTGTTTGCGGGCGGGGACCTCGAGGCCACCGCGCGGGCGCGCGAATATTTCAAGCCATACCCGCCGTCATCGCCGTCGGTTGCGCTGATCAAGGACGGTAAGGTCGTCTACATGATGGAGCGCCGTGAGATCGAGATGACGCCGCCGGACATGATCGCCGAGCGTCTGCAAGCCGCCTTCAAGCAGCACTGCGCCTAAGCTACACTGCCGGGGTCCTTCGGCTCCGCGGCGACGCGGCGAGGACGGCAACCCTTTCCGAGGTCCCCGGTCATGTGCATCAGTCGTAGTCGCGCCTGCGCCCTCCTTGGCGTACTGACGCTCGCTGTTCTCGCCACGTCGTCCACTCCTCTCGCCCAGAATGCGACGGTAGACGCACGACTGTTTCAGTCGCTGCGTTGGCGCAACATCGGCCCGCTGCGCGGCGGCCGATCGATTGCGGCCTCCGGCGTCGTCGGTCGACCGCATGAGGCCTATTTTGGTGCCACCGGCGGTGGGCTGTGGAAAACCTCCGACTACGGGATGACCTGGGCACCGGTAACCGACGGGCAGTTGGACAGTTCGTCAGTCGGCGCACTCGCGGTGTCGGATTCGAACCCGGACCTGCTGTTCATCGGCATGGGCGAGTCGTGCATCCGCGGCAACATCATGCAGGGCGACGGCGTTTACAAATCGAGCGATGCGGGCAAGACGTGGGTCAAGTCCGGCTTCAACACCCATGGCCAGACGATCTCGAAGTTGCGCATTCACCCGACCAATCCAGAGATTGTCTATGCCGCGGTGTTCGGGAATATCACGACGCCCAATGACGAGCGTGGCGTGTTCAAGTCGATCGATGGCGGCACGACGTGGAAGCGGACGCTGTTCCGCGACGGCCGGACGGCGGCCGTCGATCTGGTTATCGATCGGCTCAACCCCAACGTCCTGTATGCCGCGATGTGGGAGGCGTATCGGGTCTCTTACCAGATGTCGAGCGGTGGCAACGGCAGCGGCCTGTTCAAATCGATCGACGGCGGCGACACGTGGGCGGAGATCACCCGCGCGCCAGGCCTGCCGGCGGGGGTCGTCGGCCGGATTGGCGTCGCGGTGTCGGGCGCCGACTCCAATCGTGTCTACACCATCATCGAGAATGAGAACGGCGGGGTGTTCGCCTCGGATGACGCGGGCGCGTCGTGGCAGCAAGTCAGCGACGATCGCCGGCTGCGCCAACGCGCGTTCTACTACACGCACATCTACGCCGACACCAAGAACCGCGACACGCTCTACGTCCTCAACGTCAATTTCTTCAAATCAACCGACGGTGGCAAGGCTTACACCCAGCTGCAGGCGCCGCACGGTGACTTCCACGACCTGTGGATCGATCCCAACGAGCCATCGCGGCTGGTCAACGCCAACGACGGCGGTGGCAACGTCTCGATCAATGGCGGCGCCACGTGGTCTGGACAGGAGTATCCGACCGCACAGATTTATCGGTTAAGCGTCACTAACACCGTCCCGTATTTCGCGTGTGGTGGGCAGCAGGACAATTCGACGGTTTGTGTCCCGATTCAAACGCCGCCCGGGGATCTTGGCGGTGGCTACTTCTCGGCCGGCGGTGGCGAGAGCGGCCACGTAACGCCGCATCCGACCGACACCAACCTGTTTTATTCGGGCAGTCAGGGCGCCCTGATTACGCGCTTCGATCGCGCGACCGGCCATGTGCGCGACATCCAGCCCTATCCGCGTTTCTTCTCTGGCGAACCGGCGAACTCCTTGCCCGAGCGATGGCAGTGGACGTTCCCGATCGTCTTCGATCCGTTTGACGCGAAGACGCTCTTCATTTCCTCGCAGCATGTGTGGAAGACCACCAATGACGGCCAAACGTGGTCGCGCATCAGCCCCGATTTAACCAAAGCCGATCCGAAGACGCTTGGTGACACCGGCGGCCCGATCACACGCGACATGAACGGCCCGGAGATTTTTGGCACGGTCTTCTCGCTCGGTCCGTCGACGGTCGAGCGCGGATTGATCTGGGCCGGTTCCGACGATGGCCTGGTGCATCTGACGCGCAACGGCGGAACGAATTGGGCCAACGTCACGCCGCCCGGCCTCGGCGAATTGACCCGCGTCAGCACGGTCGAACCGTCGCCGCACAAGAGCAAGGCCGGCACGGCGTATGTCGCTGGGAAACGCTACCTGCTGCCGCCCGGCGACCGCCAACCGTACTTGTTCAAGACCGACGACTACGGCACAACGTGGAAAAAGATTGTCAGTGGTATTGCGCCGCATCACTACACCCACTCGATCCGTGAAGATCCCAAGCGGCCTGGTCTGCTGTTTGCCGGAACCGAGCACGGCACCTACGTGTCATTCAACGACGGCGACCACTGGCAGTTGCTCCGGTTGAACATGCCGGACACGCAGATCTCCGACCTCGCCATCAAGGGCGATGATCTCGTGGTGTCGACGCACGGGCGCTCGTTCTGGGTGCTCGAGAACATTACCTTGCTGCGACAAGTGGCGCCGACGACCACCGCTGACCCATTACGGGTGTTCGCACCGCGTGTCGCCGTGCGATCGCAGAATCGTGCGGACATTGACTATTTCCTCGCGCAACCCGCGGACCGGGTTACCGTCGAAATCGTCAACGGGGCGGGGCAGACGATTCGGACATTTACCGGGACGCCGGAGGATGACAAGCGCCGGGCCCAACCCGGAGGCGGTGGTGGCGGCGGCTTTGGCGGCCCCCCGCAGCTCACGCCCTCAACGCGCGAAGGGTTGAATCGTTTCAGCTGGGACCTCCGCTACCCCGGCGCCACGGTGTTCGAGGGGATGATCATCTGGAGCGGCAACCCGGCGAACGGGCCGGTGGCCGTGCCCGGGACCTACCAGGTGCGAGTCTCGGCGAACGGCGTGACGCAAACCGTGCCGTTGCTGATCGAGAAGCATCCGCTCTACAGCCATGTTTCGATCGCGGATCTGCAGAAGCAACTCGACTTCGCGTTACAGATTCGCGACCGGACCAGCGATGCCAATGCTGTGGTCGTGCAGATTCGCGATCTCAAAGCGCAGATCGCCGAACGCATCGAGAAGTCGAAGAACAATCGGTTGAAAGAGATCGCCGATGTTTTGACTAAGAAGCTGAGCGCGGTCGAAGAAGAGGTCTACCAGGTCCGCAATCGCAGCGGCCAGGACCCGTTGAACTTCCCGATCAAGATCAACAACCGCCTCGCCGCGCTGCGCCGCAGTGTGGAGACCGGCGACAATCCCCCGACCGATGCGTCGTTTGAGATGTACACGACGCTGAGTGCGGAATTGCAGAAGCAGTTGGACGAGTTTGCCGCGGTCACCAAAGGCGATCTGGCGAACTTCAACAAGGCCGCGCAGCAACTCAAGCTTCAGCCGGTTGCGGCGAAACCGGTGAACCGGCCTAAGTAGACCGGCTTCGCCGGTGGGACCGGCTTCGCCGGTGGGACCGGCTTCGCCGGTGGGACCGGCTTCGCCGGTGGGACCGCCGTCGCTTCGCTCGGCGGTGGGGGGGTGGGCCGCGGTGTTAGCCGCCGCGCGTATGCATTTCGAGGTGGGGGTCTCGCTTGAGCGAACTGAGCGGGATCATCGGTGCGCGATCGCGCAACGCGAGGCGCGCCTCGGCGCCACGATCGGTGCGCCGGCTCCACGTGTCACGAATCATCTGGGTGAGTTGCTCGGGCGTCGCGCCCGCGCGTAGCGGGGCGCGCAAGTCGGTGCCGTGGCTTGCATAGAGGCACAGGTACCACATGCCGTCGGCGGTCAAACGACTCCGATCGCAGTCGCGGCAGAACGGTTGGCTGGTCGACGAGATGATGCCAAACACGGTGCCATCTTCGAGCTGGTAGCGCGCCGCAGGGGCCGCCGCCTGTTGACCGTACGGTGCGATGCCGCCGTAGTGCGCGGTGAGGGCGGTGAGCATGTCGGCGCGAGTCATCACCTGATCGGTGTGCCAGCGGGTCGCGCCACCGACATCCATGTATTCGATGAATCGCACTTCGGCCCCGCGCGCTTTGGCGAACTCCACCATCGCGACCAGTTCATCGTCATTGACGCCGCGAATGACGACGGTGTCGATTTTGAAGCCGGGGAAGAGCGGCGCCGCGACGTCAATGCCCGCGAGCACGCGATCGAGCTCGTCGTAGCGCGCCAGCCGGATAAAGCGATCGCGCTGCAGCGTGTCGAGGCTGATGGTCAGTCGGTGGAGGCCGGCGCGCTTCAGCGAATCGGCGAGTGGTGCCAGCAGCACGGCATTGGTGGTCATCGCCAGGTCGTCGACCCGCGCTTTCGCGGCGAGCCGTTCGATGAGGACCGGCAGGTCCTTGCGCAGCAGCGGTTCACCGCCGGTGAGCCGGACTTTGCGCACATCGAGATCGAGAAACACGTCAACCAGGCGATCGATCTCTTCGAACTGCAGAATGTCTTCACGCGGCAGCCAGACGTAGTCCTGCTCCGGCATGCAGTATTGGCAGCGCAAGTTGCAGCGATCGGTGACCGAGAGGCGCAGGTTGCCCAGCGGCCGCTGGAGTGCGTCAAATAGCATGGAGCCCTTGAATTATCGCCTAGATCATCCGAAGCCGGGCTCGGTCGTGGGGCAGGAACGGATGGGAGGCGATCTGTCCGCCAAAATGATCGTCCCAGCGCCCGGGCAGCGCCGCGTGGCACTGCCCACATTTGCCGTCCGGCGTCAGCCGGTAGGCGCCAATGTGGTAGCCGTATCGCTCGATGAGGCTCGCGTGGCACGACCTGCAGTAGGTGTGCTCGAGCGGGCCGACGCGCCCCGGCAGGTTGCCGGCATAGACGTAGTGCAGCCCTGCGGCCTGGCCAATCGCCGCGGCGCGCGCCAGCTGCGCGGCGCTGGTATCTGCCGGATCCTGCATGCGATAGTCCTTGTGAAACGCCGTCACGTGCCACGGGATGTCGCGAGAAACCGAGGCAATAAACTCGGTGAGCCTGGTGACTTCCGCGTCTGAGTCGTTGAAACCGGAGATCAACAACGTGACGATCTCCACCCAGATGCCTCGTGCGTGAAGCGAACGGATGGTGTCGAGAATGGGGGCGAGTCTCCCGCCGAGTTTGCGGTACTGCTGATCGTTGAAGCTTTTGAGATCGACTTTGTAGACATCGATCCACGGCGCCAGGTAATCGAGTACCTGCGGAGTCGCATTGCCGTTCGAGACGAATCCTGTCGCCAAACCCAACGACCGCGCCGCTTTGAAGACCGCGACGCCCCATTCGACGGTGATCAGCGGCTCGTTGTAGGTGGAGACGACCACGCGCGCACCTTGGCGCATGGCGTCCCGCGCCAGGTCCGCCGGATCGGTGTCACGGGGTGGCGCAACAGCGGCGGGATCACGCAGCGCTTGCGACGTGACCCAGTTCTGGCAGTACGAGCAGTGGAGATCACAGCCGAGCATCCCAATGCTGTAGGCCAACGCGCCGGGCCACGCGTGGAAGAACGGCTTCTTCTCGATCGGATCGCACTGGACGCCGGCCACGTAACCCCAGGGCACCCGCAGCGTGCCGTTGTCGTTGAATCGCACCTTGCAGACGCCGACGGCGCCGGGCGGAATCGCACAGTCGTGACCGCACGCATGGCAGCGCACCCAATCGCGATCGAGCCGTTCATAGACATCGCCCTCGCGCGTCCGCGTGCCGAGGACGTCGGCCAAGGTCGCCATGCGCTAATTGTAGGGTGAGCGACGCCGCGGCGCAGGATCGGAGTGACGGTGCGGTCAGCCCCGACTCAGTAGACGACTCGCTGCGCGGTCGAGTGTTTCGTGACCAGCGTGAACCGTGCAAGTGGTGCCACTCGCCCCGCGATCAGGTCCGCGGCGTGACGTCCAACGGCTGGACCGTGTTTGAAACCATGGCCCGACCCGGCGCCGACCATCCACACATTTGACCATTGCGGATGGCGGTCGATGATGAAATCGCCGGTCGACGAGTTCTCGTACTGGCACACCCGTGCGTCGAGTAAGGGGGCGCCGGCCAGTGCCGGGAAGCGCGCCGCGACCGTGGCGCGTGTCGCGTCGACGAGTGCTGTGCTGACGAGGCGGTCGCCGCTGTCTGGATCAATCGCATCGCCGTGACGATCGATGCCGACCTTGAATCCCATGGCATCGAGATCGGGGATTCCGTAGAGGCCAGCCGCGAAGTCGATCCACACCGGCAACAGCGGCGACGACAGTTGCCGGTCGCCGGCGGGTACGCCGAAGTAGAGCACCTCCTGGCGCGTCACCCGAATGCGTCCGCCGATCGTGTGCGGTAACAGCGTCGGCAGCCATGGCCCGCACGCGAGGACGTAAGCGTCCGCTTCTACGCGACTGCCATCCGATCCGTTCACTTCAATCGCGGCGGTCGACTCATCAATCGAGACGCGCACACAACGAAAGTCGACGCCGTCGGTCCGCACGGCGTGTCGGACCAGCGCCTGCACGGCGTCGCGGGCCCGAAGCACCCCCGCGCCCGGTTCGAAGACGACGCCGTCCAGGCCCTGTGATGACACCTGCGGGAAGCGGCGCGCCAGGTCGCGCCGGTCCAGCCAATCGGCAGCAATGCCGATCCGCGTCAGCGTGTCGTAGGTCGCGCGGACGTAAGCATGGCCGGGGTCGCCGAGGAACAGCGCGCCCGTAATTGTCAGCAGCCGCTCACCGACCTCGTCTGCGAAGCCCGCCCATGCCGCCAGCGACTGGTGCGCCCATCGAGAATAAATCTCGTCGGTGCCGTAGCCGCAACGAATCACGCGGGAATGGTCGGCCGAACTGGCGCGGCCGCTGGCCGCTCCGTAGGCATCGATCAGAATGACGTGATGTCCATCGCGGGCCAGCTGCCGGGCGCACCATGCGCCAAAGACGCCGGCACCGACCACCGCGATGGTCACCCTATTGGCGCCGGAGCCGGTCGAGCAGCTCGCCGAGACGTTTGATCTCTTCGCCGTACTTCGCCCAATCGCCGGCGCGTTGCGCAGCGATCGCGCGCTCGAAGGTCGCCTGTGCCTCGACCGCAAGTTCAGGTGCGACACCAGGCGCGGACGGCGCCACTGCGGCTGCGGGGCTGCCCGGCGCGGACAGCGGCGGAGCACCGGCCACCACGCCAGCCGCGGGACTGGCGGCGGGCGCCTGCGTAGCGGGCAATCCGAAGATCCGCGCCAGCCCGGCCTCGAGTGTGCGCTCCATCACGATCTGATTCTGATAGGCGACGATGACCCGCGTCAGTTCAGGAATGCGCCCATTCTGCGCGCGCAGGTACAGCGGCCGCACGTAGATCAGCGATTCCTCGATTGGGATGACCATCAAGGTGCCCTGGATGACTTCGGACCCTTGCTGATTCCACAGCGTGATCTGCGGTGCGATCACCTGATCCTGGTTGATGCGTGACACCACCTGCCGCGGGCCGAACACCAGCTTCTGTTTCGGGAACTGAAAGACCAGCAGCTGGCCGTAGTGCTCACCGTCGCTGCGCGCGACCATCCACGAGGCGAGGTTGTCCCGGTTGCGCGGCGTGAACGGCAGCATCTGGATGAACTCGGGCGTCGATTCCCCAGGGAGCCGCATGATCGTGTAATACGGCTCCATGCGCGCCGCCGCTTCACCGCCGCGATCGATCGACGGCACTTCCCATTGGTCTTCCTTGTTATAGAAGACCGCAGGATTGCTCATGTGATACGTCGAGTAAACCGCCGCCTGGACGTTGAAGATGTCCTCGGGATAGCGCACGTGTTGGCGTAATCCCGGCGACATCTCGGCGAGCGGTCGCATCAGCGTCGGAAAAATCTTCTGCAGGGTTTGTGCGATCGGGTCATTCGGCTCGGCGAGATAAAACATCACGCTGCCTTGATACGCGTCAATGACGATCTTGACCGAGTTGCGGATGTAGTTGTTGCTGCCGCCGGTTGCGGAGGAGTACGGATAGCGGCTCGACGTCGTATAGGCGTCTTGAATCCAGAAGATCCGGCCGTCGTCGATCACCGGATAGGGGTCGGCGTCGTAGGTCAGGAACGGCGCGATCTTGTTGACGCGCGCGCGGATCTGGCGGTCGAACATCAAACGGCTCTCGTCGGTGATGCCGTCGTTGAGCAGGATCTGGTGTGAGCGAAAGTGCGCGGCAAAGAGCAGCTTGCGGCTGAACGACGAGAGTGCGACACCGCCCTGGCCGTCGTAATCCGAGTAAACGTTGTCTTCGCCCTTCGGATAATGAAACTCGCGCCCGCGGGTGCGGACGATCACGTGCTCGTTGGTCAGCTCGCCGTAATAGATGCTCGGCTGCGTCACTTGCATGTCGATCGTCGAGACCGGCGGCAGGTCGCGGATGAACAGCACCGGCAGCCCTTCGCTGGTGACCTGATTGACTGGTCCGAGCGTCAGGCCATGTCCGTGCGTGAACACCAGCCGCTCGTTGATCCACGTCCGGTTCGGCAGCGCCGCGGGATTCAACTCGCGGACCGACAGCATCACCTGCCGTGTGCGGCCGTTGATGTCATAACGATCGTTGTCGACCGAAATGAAGTCGTAGTAGGTCCGGATCTCCTGAATTTGGCCGAACGTTTCGCGCAGCGGCTGGTGATCCCACAGCCGCACGTTATCCAGCGTCTCGCGATTGCGCTCGATGTCTGCGCGCGTCAGGTCGGCGTCCCCGGTCAGTTCGCGTTCTTCGATGCGGTCGAGCGCAAAGCCCTGTCGGGTGGCTTCGATGTTGTGCGTAATGTACGGCGCTTCGCGCGCCTGTTCGTTCGGGGCGACGACGAAACGTTGCACAAACGATGCGTAGACACCGCCGCCAATCAGCACGATCGCATAGAGTGCCGCGGCGCCCCCCAGCGCCCATGGCAACCGTCCGGCGGCGTGAATCGCGCAGAGGATCGCACCAACCACCGACGCCGCCGTCAGCACCAGCGCCGCTGGCATCCGCGCGTGGACGTCGGTGTAGCTGGCGCCTTGAATGATGCCCGAGGGAGAAATCAGTTGGCGCGGTTGGTCCAGCCAGGCGCCGAGCGCAAGCACGATGAAAAAGACCGCCGCGAGCGCCGCGCCGTGTCGCCGCACGCTTGGCGCGGCACGTAAGCCAAACGGGGTCAGTGCCAGTTCGCCGGCAAACACGTAGATGGCGGCCGAACCGGCCGCGGCGAGCATCACCAGGGCAATGCCCAACCCGCGAATCAGTTCGAGGATTGGCAAGGTGAACACGTAGAACCCGACGTTGCGCTGCAGAATTGGGTCATTGGCGGCAAAGGGCGCCTGGTGCCACCACGCCAGGACCTTCAGCCATTCCGATCCGCTGTAGGCCGCGAGCAGGAACGCGACGACCGCGGCCGCGAGCATCGCCAGCGGACGGATCTGTGCGCGAGTCGGCAAGTTGATGGTGAACCCTTCACGGGTCGTGAAGGACGCGGGTGCCCCGGCCGCCGCATTGAGCGCGTGCCGCAGATGCGCGGCGAGCCAGACGAATGCGACAACAAAGACGCCGGCGCTAATCGCCGCCTGCGCGCTCAAGACCGTGACGTAGACCGGTTGGTAGCCCACCTCCTCGAACCACAGCCAGTCGACGAGGAACGAGGTGGTCGACGGCAGGACAAAGAACAGCAGGCCGAGAACGGCTACGACGATGGTACGGAGGGACACGCCTTATCTTAAGTCGTCCACTTGCGCTTGGCGACGTCGCGTTGATTTCGCCGATTGAGGCGGGCGGATGGGCCGGCCGAGGCTTTGAACAGCCGCTCCATCCGTCGTAACTCGATTTCCTCTGCCGTGGGTGGCGGCGTTCGGTCTTCGTAGAGTTCGCGGGCCTCGCTTTTTGAAAGGTTCTTGTCAGCTAAAGCCCGGACGACGATCGTCTGCTTGCGTCCCAGCGGGCGCGTAATCACCATTTCGTCGCCGATCCGCACGTCGCGGTGCGGTTTGGCGCCTGCGCCGTTGACGGCGACGCGCCCGATCTTGCACGCGCGTTGCGCTTCCGAGCGTGTCTTGAAAAGACAGGCCACATCCAGCCAGACGTCCAGCCGTACCGCCTCAGGCATGTTCGGGAGACAGGTCGGGGGTGGCATGCGGCAAACCCTCCAAGTGTCGCATGACCTGTCCGCGGTACACTCACCGGCTGATGACACACAAGCAGACACGGGAACAGCTCGAGCGTCGTCACACCGACGGGACCTGGCGCGCAGTCCGGTCATCTGGCGAGCACGTCCCCGATCCTCCGGTGCAGTGATGGCAGCGTCGCGTCGCCCCCGCCCGACCGGTTCGCGTGTGCATTCGTCGCAGGTGCTAGACGGCCCTGCACGCGCGGCGGGGCGGGCTATGCTCCACGCCGTCGGCTACACGCGGGAGGATTTTGCCAAACCGCAGGTCGGCATCTGCTCGACGTGGAGTCAGGTGACGCCGTGCAACATGCACATTGACGATCTCGCGCGTCACGCAGCGGCCGGCGCCGATGCCGCCGGCGGCAAGGCGGTGATCTTCAACACCATCACGGTGTCGGACGGCATTTCCATGGGCACCGAGGGGATGAAGTATTCGCTCGCGTCCCGCGAAGTGATCGCCGACTCGATCGAGACGGTGATGGGCGCCGAAGGCCTCGACGGGCTGGTCGCGATTGGCGGCTGCGACAAGAACATGCCCGGCTGCGTCATCGCCATGGCACGACTCGACCGGCCATCCGTATTTGTCTACGGCGGCACGATCATGCCCGGAATGTGGCGCGCTCAACCTGTCGATATCGTGTCGGTGTTCGAAGCAGTCGGCCAGCACGCGGCGGGGAAGTTAGGCGATGCCGAACTCGCCGACCTCGAGGCGCATGCGTGTCCGGGTCCTGGATCGTGCGGCGGCATGTACACCGCAAACACGATGGCCTCGGCTATCGAGGCGTTGGGACTGAGCCTGCCGAATAGCTCGGCGCAGGCGGCGATCTCCACTGACAAACGCGACGACTGCCGGCGCGCCGGCGCCGCGGTGGTCGCCTTACTCGAAACAGGCCTGCGGCCCAGTGACATTCTGACGCGCAAGTCCTTCGAGAACGCGATCACGACAGTGATTGCATTGGGTGGGTCGACCAATGCGGTGTTGCACCTGCTGGCGATGGCGCATGCCGCGAATGTTCGATTGACCATCGACGACTTCACGCGCATCGGCCGCCGGGTCCCGGTGCTCGCCGACCTCAAACCGAGCGGACGGTACGAGATGGCGGAATTGGTGAGGATCGGCGGGCTGACACCGTTGCTGCGGATCTTGCTCGACGAGGGCCTCCTGCACGGCGACGAGATGACGGTGACCGGGCGCACCCTCGCAGAAAACCTCAATGACGCGCCACGGTATCCCCCTGGTCAGGACGTCGTCCGCAGCGTCGCAGCGCCGATCAAAACGGACAGCCACCTGGTGATTCTGTATGGCAACCTGGCGCCGGCAGGCAGCGTCGCCAAGATCACCGGCAAAGAGGGCGAGCAGTTCACCGGCACGGCGCTGGTCTTCGACCGCGAAGAGGCGGCGCTCGAAGCGGTGCTGCGCGGACGCGTCAAGAAGGGCCACGTCATCGTCATTCGCTATGAGGGTCCGCGCGGTGGCCCCGGGATGCGCGAGATGTTGTCGCCGACTAGCGCGATCATGGGACGCGGTCTCGGCTAGGATGTCGCGTTGATTACCGACGGACGCTTCAGCGGCGGCACGCACGGCTTCGTCGTCGGTCACATCACGCCCGAGGCGCACGTCGGCGGCCCATTAGCGATCGTCAAGAATGGGGACACGATTACCATTGACGCACGGGAGCGGGCGCTGACCCTGAATGTGCCGGTCAAGGAGATCCGGGCGCGGCTCAAGAAGTGGAAGCAGCCGAAGCCGCGCTACACGCGCGGCGTGCTGGCGAAGTATGCCAAGCAGGTCTCGAGTGCGAGCACTGGTGCGGTGACGGACTGATGACTCGCTTCGCGAGCAGGACTGGCCTGCGGCCAGCAGGCCGCGCGTCTTGCGCCGAGCGACGCGAGGCGTCTACTCCTTGTCGTCAGCCCCGCCAGACAGCAGGGGCATGGGCGAGGCTTCAGAGTCAGCGAGCAGGCCAGTCCCGGCGTAAATCATCAGCTTCTCGCGCGTGTCGGCAATGTCGAGATTGCGCATCGTCAACTGACCAATGCGATCTTGCGGCGAGAACGACGACTCGCCCTTTTCCATCGTCAGGCGTTCGGGCTTGTAAGTGAGATTCGGGCTTTCGGTGTTGAGCAGCGAGTAGTCATTGCCGCGGCGGAGTTCGACCGTGACTTCCCCGGTAATCGCCCGGGCCACCCACCGTTGCGCCATTTCGCGCAGCATGATCGACTGCGGATCAAACCAGCGCCCCTGATAGAGCAGCCGGCCCAGGCGACGACCCATGTCGCGGTACTGCTCGATGGTGTCCTCGTTGTGAATGCCGGTGACCAGGCGTTCGTAAGCGATGAACAACAACGCCATCCCCGGGGCCTCGTAGATGCCCCGGCTCTTGGCTTCGATGATCCGGTTTTCGATCTGGTCACTCATGCCGAGGCCGTGACGGCCGCCAATGCGGTTGGCTTCGAGGAACAGGTCGAGCGTCTGGTCGAATGACTGACCGTTGAGCGCGACCGGGTGGCCCTCGTCGAAACGGACGCTGACCGTTTCGGCCGGCACCGCGACATCGTCTTGCCACGACGCGACACCCATGATCGGTGTGACGAGCTTGATTCCCGTATTGAGTTGTTCGAGATCTTTCGCTTCATGCGTCGCGCCGAGCAGGTTGGAGTCGGTCGAATACGCCTTCTCGACGCTCATCTTGTAAGGCAGGCCAGAGTCGCGCATGTACTCGGACATCTCTTTTCGGCCGCCGAGCTCGTCGATGAACGCCTGGTCGAGCCACGGCTTGTAAATGCGCAGGTCGGGGTTCGCGAGCAGCCCATAACGATAGAACCGCTCGATGTCGTTGCCCTTGAACGTGCTGCCGTCCCCCCACACATGCACGTCGTCTTCCTTCATCGCGACCACGAGCATCGTGCCAGTGACAGCACGACCGATCGGCGTGGTGTTGAAGTAGGGGACCCCGGCTGTGGAGATGTGAAAGGCGCCGCATTGCAGTGCCGCGAGCCCCTCGGCGACAAGTTGTCGGCGGCAGTCGATGAGACGCGCCTTCTCCGCACCGTACTCGAGCGCTTTGCGCGGGATCTCGTCGTAGTCGGGCTCGTCAGGCTGGCCGAGATTTGCGGTGTAGGCGTAGGGCACCGCACCTTTTTGCCGCATCCAGTGCAATGCCGCGCTGGTGTCGAGGCCGCCAGAAAAGGCGATGCCGACTTTTTCGCCGAGCGGGAGTGACTGCAGAATGCGGCGACCGGTCATAGGGGAGGATCATATGACGAAGTGCTGGGTGCTATGTTGCGTGCGACCAGTGCGGATACGCGTGTCAGCGCGTCATAGTCACGGTCCGCGTGCAGCACCGGGATGTGGTGACGAATGGCGCAGGTGGCGATCAGACAGTCGACAGACGAGCGCGGGGTGATGCCGGCGCGCCGAGCCGCGCGATATAACTGCGCCGCGTCGACCATGAGATCCGCGGCGAAGGTCGGCTCGACCAGCGGCAAGGCGAGCATCGACTCACGCGCGGTTCGGAATGCCCGCTCGTCGCGAAATCCCTGCAGCACTTCCTGAATCACCGGCAATGCCGTGACCACCTCGTCGATCGGCACCAGATCCTCGAGCGACGGGCCGCCGCGCTGAAAGGTCAGGATCCAGACGGACGTGTCAACGAGCCACACGGCGCTTCTTCTTCGAGCGCGCCGTGGATGCATCGCCGAACGGCGCGCGGTCTTCCCGCATCACCGTTAAATCGCCGCTCCACGCCTCCGACCGGTGCAACCCGAGGATTTGCCGAGCTTTGGCGCGTCGCACAAAATCCGCCATCGCGGTTTCCACCGCCCGAGAATAGGTCCGCTCGCCACTGATGCGCATGACCTCATCCAACAGTGCTGCTGAAAGCACAAGATTCGTGCGTTTCATACACAAGAAGTGTAACAGGAAAAGTGCTTAGCACCGAGCACTTAGCACTTAAGAAGTTCGTCGATGAGGAAGACGTCGGTCAGCAACGCTCGCACGTGAATCGAGGCGTTGAGGTTATCGACCAGCTGCGAACTGATGCCGGGCTGCGCCATCACCAGGCAAAGGCTGGCCTGGGCCGCTTTCGCATCCTGTGCGAGCACTTCGAGGAAGCCGCCGGCGGCTTCCGGCGCCACGCGCGATTCTGCCGTGATCAGTGAGCGATACAAGTCGGCGAGACCCGTGAGGGCCTCGTCAAACCGGCGGAGGTATTCGCGCAGCTGCCCGCTGTTGGCGGCACCCACGTCGGAAGGGAGTCCCTGTGCGGCATAGGCCAGCATGAATTCGTAGCCAGCTTCGATTGCGTCAACGCGAGTTTGCAGGTCTGTGCGAAGGGCGGACGACTCAGACATGCGTACTCGGCGACGGTCGGGTCGGCGTCTTCCATCGATCGGGATCGTGATGTTCGAGGTATTCGCGACGCGTGATCCAGCCAAGCAGCATCGATCGCGTGACCCACAATTTCTCCGGCCGCAGCGCGAAGTAAATGTGCGCCATGATCAGGCCGACGAACCCGACGCCGCCGAGGCCGTGCAGCACGTAGGTGATGCCCCAGGCCGGGTCGCCCATCAGGTAGGGGTTGCGGTCGACGATCGGGTTGCGCACGCGGAACATCATCAACAGGCCGGTGATGATCACGGCGAGGCCGGCGAGCATGACGACCAGGTGATACAGCCGGTTGCCGAGCGGATACTTGCCAGGCTTCGGGCCGCCGTGCTCTTTGCCGAGTTCGCGCATCATCTCGGCCTTGAACTCGGGGATGTCTTTCGGGCCGACCCAGATCGACCAGAAATCCAGGAAAAACGTGGCGTGCACCAAGTGAAACAAGATCGAGCCGGTCAGCAGAATCCCGGCCCACCAGTGCCATTCAACCCAGGCGAACTGCTTGATCCCGATGATCGGGACAAACGCGGTGATCACCAGGGCCAGCATGGCCACCGCCATCACCCAGTGAAACATGCGGGCGACAAAGGTGTGCCGGGTGATCCGCGCCGGCAGGCCGGCGCGTTGCGCTTCCATTCGATCGACTTCGCCCGCCGCACGCTTGTCGTGGCGTGAGAACAACATGTAACCGCCGTGGGCGAGCAGAAACAGCACGCCGCCGACGATCGAGGCCCACAACAGGCTCCACGAGATGTGGGTGAGGACGTCCTCACCCCATGGGCTGCGCGCCCATGTTACGAGGTCCATTGACCCTCCCCGCGAATGGCGCGCTTCACCAGGTTCTGCATCAGCGGAATCTTGTAGGCGTTATGCCGCAACGGGGCGGCCCCTTGGGTGGCGATCTCCGCGGCCAGGTTGGCGGTCTCTTCGTTGCGGGCTCGGCCGCGGATCGCGTCTTCCACCGCGACCAGACGCAATGGCCGCGCCGCGACGCCGCCGATGACGATGCGGGCGTCCTCGATGGTGTTGCCGTTGGTCGGCATCGTCGACGCGACGTTGACCAGCGGGAAGTCCCACACCTGCCGGTCGCGCACTTTCTCGAAGTAGTGCGGCTTGCCGGCAAAGGTGCCGGGAATTCGAATCGACACCAGCAGGTCACCGCGCTCGAGCATGGTCATGCGGGTGATGTCGAGCCACGGTCCGATAAAGAAGTCGCGGGCCGGGATCACGCGTTCGCCGTCGCCGTTGCGCACGACCATCTGCGCGTCCAGCGCAATCAGCGCGGGCGCTGTATCCGACGGGCTGACCGCGACGCAGCGATCCGCTTCGAGGATCGCATGCTCACGATTCACCGCCGTCGGCGTGTCGGCGTAACAGATATTGCCGCCGGCGCGGTAACACGGCCAGCCGGCGCGATAGTAATGGCAGCGCGTGTCTTGTGCGACGTTGCCGCCCAGTGAGCCCTGGTTGCGAATTTGCGGCGAGGCGACAATGCCTGCCGCTTCGGCGAGCAGCTTGAACTTGTCCTTGACGACCGGGTGACCGGCCACCTCGGTCAGCGTGGTGTTGGCGCCAATCTCGACACCGCCGTCGGCTTCGCGAATGCCGCGCAACTCGGCGACGCCGCCGAGATCGATCACGACCTCGGGACGCTTAATCCGGTCCTTCAGCCAGTCGAAGCTATCGAGACCGCCGGCCATGATCCACGAATTCTCATGGCGGTCGAGGAGTCCTAACGTGTCGGCAATCGAGGTTGGTTGGAACAACTCGAACGCCGGCATCACATCGCGAATGACTGGCATGGTCGTCCCTTTCCTAGATGTACGCGGTGAGCGGTTCGTAAGTGACCCGCCCTTCCCTGAGTGCTGTCACGATGTGCTCCGGTTGCACGGGTGTGCGTTTGAGAAGGTCGTCGCCGATCGCATTGGCCAGTGCGCACAACACCACCGCCCCGCCGACGCCGATGCCGGGCTCGCCGATCCCCTTCGCACCAACGACCGGGTTACCGGGGTCAGGAATATTGACCGCCTCCCATTTCATGTCGACAGACTGGTCGAGAATCGTCGGCGGCTTGTTCTGGTACATCCGCTTGCCGATCGCGACACCGTAGTGCGTGTCGTAGACCATCTTCTGGCTGCGCACATGCGACATGCCCTGAATCGCGCCGCCAAAAATCTGCGCAGCGAGGCTGCGCGGATTGACGACCGTGCCGACGTCGGCCACGCCAACGTAATCAACGACCCGGTAGACGCCGGTCTCAACGTCGACTTCCACTTCGGCGAAGCCGGCGACAAAGCCGTAGGTCTGGCCATCACGGGGATACCCGTCGCGCGCCACACCCATCACGCCGAGACCTGCCAGCGCTGCCGCTGACGCCTTGGTCATCGCGTTGAGGTCGGCGGGGACCTCGTGGCCATCGAACTTGCCGCCGCGCGCAATGGCACGCTCGGCTGCCTGGGCCCAGGTGAGTGAACCGCCGGGGCCGGACACGCCAGACCCGCCAACGCGGTAAGCGTCGGCATTGCCGCCCATTTCTGCAGCGGCCAGTTCCTGCAACGTCTTCTTGCCGGCCATCGCTGCCGCATAGTTGGCGCGGGTGTGCGCATGCGTGGTCTGGCTGCCGGCCTGGATCGAACTCCACGCGACACCCTGACTGGTGTTGCCCCACACGACGACGCATTGCTCCCAGGGAAACTCCAGCACTTCTGCGATGACGCGCGCGGTGTCAATCACCGAATGCGTGCCGAGGTTGCCGATCCCCTGATGGATATACATCTTCCCGTCAGGCTTGATCACGAACAGACCGTCGACGCCGGTCGACCCGGCGGTAAAGGTACTTTGGCTGACCGCGACACCGGTCACCTTGGTGCCGATCCGCTGACCGTTGCGCTGCTTGCGTTCTTCCCAGTTGAAGAGCGCCGCGCCGCGATCGAGCGCTTCCTTCAGATACGAGCTGGTGATCTTCGGTCGCGGACGATTCGCCTGCGCCGGCGGATTCAAACCGAACGTCGATCCGTTGACCGGCGCGTTGATCTTGCGAATCTCGACTTGATCGAGACCCAGTTGCTTTGCCGCTTTATTGACGAGCGGCTCGAACAGAATGGCGCTCTGCAAACCGCCGGGTGCGCGCTGCGAGGTGCGTGGCGGGGTGTTGGTCGCCACCGACAGGCCGCGGAATCGCGCGTTGGGCGCGGTATACAGCAGCGTCGACAGATTCGCCGCCTGGGCGTTGTCGCCCTGACGACGATAGGGGCCGCTGTCTTCGATGATGAAAGTGTCGACGGCGGTGACCCGGCCGTCCTTCTTGAACCCCATCTTGGCCCACGCCTGGAAGCCCGGGCGCGTGCGGCCGATGTAGGTTTCTTCCTCGCGGGTGATGCGCATCATCACCGGCCGGCCATTGAGCTTCTTCGAGAGCAACGCCGGAATCGCCATCGTCTGCGCGCCCGGGATCTTGCTGCCGAAGCCGCCGCCGGTGTATTCGCTGATGATGACGACATCCTTTTGCGGGATGCCGACCCAGCCCGCCACGGCAGCGACGGTCCGCGCGACGCTTTGGGTCGAGCCGTGCAAATACAGTTTGCCGTTTTGCCAGTAGGCCATCGCCGACCGCGTTTCGAGCGGCTGGTGCACGGTGGACTGCTGATAGTGGATGTGCTCGACGATCAAGTCGGCTTCTTTGAAGCCCTGCTCGACGTTGCCCCACGACGTGAGGTCGCCGTGTTCGGCGTCCTGCGGGAAGCGACCGGCCGCGAGTTCGTCGAACTGCGCCGCGGTCCACTTGATCGTTTTCACTTCACCGCCGACGAAGACATTGCCTTCGGTGCGGCCATTCGGCCCGCCGGGGCGCAAGCCGTCGAGCGGGTCGATGACGAAATCCAGCGGTGCGAAGGTGACGCGAATCGCTTCGATGGCGGCGGCGGCGAGTTCTTCGCTGTCGGCCGCGACGGCGAGGATCGGCTCGCCCTCATACATCGCTTCCTTGGCGAGCGCGAACTCACCAGGAATCGGCGGAGTCTGCGGCGTCTGCTGCGCCGGCGGCACGGCCGCGGCGGAGGGCGGAGTGCCCGGAGCGCCGACGGCGCCTGGTCCCGCGGCAGGAGCGTTCGCGGCACGCTGCGCATTGGCCGCTTGTTGTTGCGGCGCAGTCGGCGCGACGCCCCCTGCCGCAGCCGCGCTCGGCACTGAACCGGCCGCGGGTGGCGGGCCAGCCGGTGGTGGCGGCGCGGGAAGGTCGTCTGCGGTCAGGACGGCATGGACGCCGGGCATGGCCAGCGCGCGGCTGGCGTCGATGCTCAGAATCCGCGCGTGCGGCCGGGGGCTGAGCATCAACTTGCAGAACAGCATGCCCTCGGCGCGGTAGTCCTCGGCGTAGCGGGCCTTGCCGGTGACCTTGGCCATCAGGTCCTGGGTCTGATAGTTCTGGCCAATCAGCTTGAACTTGGAGGGGTCGACTGGTGGAAACACCTGCGCTGGGGGTGGCGGGGTGCCAAGTGCCTGTGCCGAGGTTCCGGGTGCCGGCGCGGTGCCAGGTGCCGGGGTGCCGGGTGCCGGGGTGCCGGGTGTGCCGGGTGCGGGCGGTTGTGGAGTCTGTGCCATGGCTACGCCCCCCTCGATAACGACGCGGCGTTCATCATGCAGTCGACAATCTTGTTGTAGTCGGCGCAGCGGCACAGATTGCCGGAGATGCCGTGGGCCAATTCGGCGCGGGTGGGGTTGGGATTGGTCTTGAGGAATCCGGTCGTCGCCATGATGAAGCCGGTCATGCAGAAGGCGCATTGGAAACCCTGGCCGTCATAGACCGCCTGCTGCACCGGGCTCAACGTGCCGTCCGGAGCGGCGAGACCTTCCACCGTCTGCACCTTGCGGCCGCGGACGCTGTGGGTCAGCACCGAGCACGCATAGTGCGGGATATCGTCGATCAACACCGTGCACGCGCCACATTCGGATCGATCGCAACCAAGCTTGGTGCCGGTCAAACCGAGTTTGTAGCGGAGCGTGGTTGCCAACGTCTCCTGTTTCAACACGTCGACACGACGCTGTTGGCCATTGACATCGAGCGTGATGAGCCGCTCGACCGACCCGGGTAATGATCCCGAGTTCTGGCCCAAAATGGTTGTTCGAAACATGTACGCCGACGCCGATACGGTGGCGCCGGCCGCGATCACACCTTTGATAAAGGCGCGCCGCGAGTGGCCGCTGTCCATCCCCTGGTCGATCATAGAACCCCCCGGAATGGCGCGAATGTTAGCACGGTGGGGAGGCGCGTGCCGCGAGGCGGTCAGGTGCCAAGTGCCCAAATGCCAGGTGCCCGAGTGCCCCCGCACGGCTTTCTCTTGCGAAGTCGGGCGACTGTACCGTAAACTCCGCGCAACCTTTTTGTCTTTTCAGTTTTACCGGTGCGGTTCGGCCTTTTCTCTCGATAAAGGCGACGTCTTGGTCCGAATGCGGGGCTGCGTGCGCGAGCACCCGGTTTCTGCCGTCGGGTTTTGGTAGGAGGAGCGAGTATGAGGAGCCCCAAGTCCATGAAAGTGTTTCAGATGCTGGCCGTCATCGCCTTGTCGATGACGATTACCGGCTCGGCGGCGGCGCAGACGTTTACCGGCGGTGTCCGCGGCGCGGTGAGGGACGCCAATGGCGTCATTCCCGGCGTCACGGTGCAGCTAATCAATGACGACAATGGCGCCTCGCGCGAAGCCGTCTCCAATGAGCAGGGCGCGTTTAACTTTGCGGCGGTGCCACCGGGCACCTATACCGTCAAAGCCAGTCTGGCCGGATTCAAGAGTTACGAAACCCGCGCGGTGCGGGTTGCCGCGCAGCAGTTCGTCACCTTGGACATCGGGCTCGAAGTGGGGCAATTGCAGGAGACGATTACCGTCACCGGCGCGGCGCCACTGATCGATACCTCGAACGCGTCTGGCGGCGGCGTCATCACCACTGAGCAGCTCTCGACGCTGCCGAGCGGTGGTCGATCCGCATTCCTCTTCGCCGTCACGCTGCCCACGGTCGTCGCGTCGGGCGACCCACAGTTCAATCGCCAGCAGGATCAAACCAACGCCTCGCTCCTGTCGCTTGGCGGCGGCACGCGTCGCGGTAACAACTACTTGATCGACGGCGTCCCGGTCACCGACCTCCGCAACCGCGCGTCGGCCAATCCCAGCATCGAGGCGCTCGACGACGTCGCGGTGCAAGTCCACCTCTACGACGCCGAGGCCGGCCGCACCGGTGGCGGCACATTCAACGTGGCCACCAAGTCCGGCACCAACAGCTGGCGCGGCAGCGGGTTCTATCAGAACCGGCCGCGTTGGGGCATGGCCAACAACTTCTTCTCCGAACGCAATGGCTCGCCGCTGCCCGAAACCTATTTTCATCTCGGTGGCGGCGGCTTTGGCGGTCCGGTGATTCGCAACCGGACGTTCGTCTGGGGGTCGGTCGAAGGGTACGGATCGAACACCACGCGCAGCTCACCAGGCATTCGCCTGCCAACCTCGCGTGAGCGGGCCGGCGATTTCTCGCAGAGCTTCGACGGCGCCGGCAATCTCGTTGTCATCTACGACCCGCTCACCGGTGATGCCAACGGCAACGGTCGCACCCCGTTTCCAGGCAACCGCATTCCCGACAACCGTCTCAATCCGGTGGCGAGGAATATGCTGAGTTTCCTGGTCAGTCCCACCAACGACGTGAGCAACGGCTCCGCCAATTTCTTCAGCACGGCCGAGATCAACGACCGCGCGACGATCTATTCCGGCAAAGTTGATCACCGCTTCAGCGACGCGGTCTCATTGAGCGGCTTTTATCTCTACAACCACTCCGACGAGCCGTGCGGGAATTTCCTCGAGCCCGGGCTCGACGGCCCGAACCGCTTCATCGACACCAACGACTACATCTTAAGGCGCAGGGTGCAAGTGCTCGCGCTGAACAACACCTGGCTGCCAAGCAGCAGTACGGTTGTCACCTTGCGCTACGGCTTCACCGGGTTCCGTGACGACGACACGTTGTCGATTGATTTCGATCCCGCCACGCTCGGGTTCAATCCGGCGTTCAGCAGTGCGATTCAGACCAGGAAGTTCCCCGTCGTCAACATCACCGACTACGAGCAACTCGGCGCGATTGATCCGTCGGATCGTAATCTCTACTCGTGGAGCGCCAACGGGGCGGTCTCGCGGCTCGTCGGGCGTCACACTCTGAAAATGGGCGTCGACTTCCGCACCATCGGCCTCGATACGCAGTCCTTCTCGGGTGGTGCCGGCGTGTTCAACTTCGACCGCCGCTATACCTCCCTCAACCCGAACGTGAATGGTGTCAATGGGGCGACGCCCTCCGGCAACGCGCTGGCCAGTCTGCTGCTTGGCTTCCCGTCTGGCGACCCAGGTAACCAAAGCCGTATTTTGGTGTCGTCGCCGGCGAACTACTTCACGCGCTACTACGGCGCCTACTTCCAGGACGATTTCCGCATCAGCCCTCGTCTGACCCTCAACGCCGGCCTGCGGGTCGAACACGAGGACGGGCTGCGGGAGGAAGAAGATCGGTTTACGGTGGCGTTCGATCGCACGCTGAATCCCGGCGGTCCTCTCGGCGCTGCGGGTGGACGCGGCGGACTGGTCTACGCCGGCGTCGACGGCGCACCGACCGAGCAGGGCAATCAGCCGGCGGCGAAGTTCTCACCGCGCGTGGGTCTGGTCTATTCGGTGAACCCCAGAACCGTCATTCGCGGCGGCTATGGCATCTACCAGGCGCCATGGAACTACCAGTTCGTGGGTTCGGCCAATTACGGACAGGTGGGCTTTAGTCAGAACACCTTCATCAATCAGCGAGAGTTCATCCCGACGACGTCGCTGACCAACCCGTTCCCCAGCGGGGTCAATCAGCCGCGTGGCAATAGCTTGGGCGCCCTCGAGGGCGTCGGCACCCAGATCGAATTCATCGACCAGGATAAGAGGGCACCCTACGTCCAGCAGTACTCGGTCGATCTCAATCGCGAGTTGGCCGGTAACATGGCGGTTGGCTTCGAGTACAACGGCGCAACGGGCCGCAACCTGGGGCTGGGCGGCGCCAATGACGGCATTCTCAACATCAACCAGCTCGATCCTCGCCACCTGTCACTGGGCGCGGCTCTCACACAGCAGGTACCGAACCAGTTTGCGGGGCTTCTGCCGGGCACCCCCCTGAATGGTGCGACCGTCACGCGCGCGCAGTCACTGCGGCCGTTCCCGCAGTTTGGCAACATCCTGATGCGCCAGAACACGAGTGGCAAGAATCAGTACCACGCCGCCATCTTCAAGCTCGACAAGCGCATGAGCAACGGCTGGGGCGGGCGCCTCAATTACACCTACAGCCGTCTGAAGGACAACCAGTTCGGCGAAACCAACGCGTATGCGTTCACACCTGCCGAGGCGCAGAACGCGTATGACCTCGACGCCGAGTACTCGATCGGCCTGCTCGACGTGCCGCACAAAATCGTGATCTCGCCAATCTTCGAGCTGCCCTTCGGCGACGGCAAGCGCTGGGCGTCGAGCGGCGTCGCCGCCGCGATTCTCGGCGACATCACCATCTCGTCGATTGTTGCGTTCGAGAGCGGGTTCCCGATCGCACTCTCGACCAGCTCGAATGGCTTATCGAGCGCATTCTTCCGGGTGCAGCGCCCGAACGCGACAGGTGCCGACCCGGAAACGTCAGGAAACCGTGAGGACCGCTTCTTCTACACCGGTGCCAACCCGGGCCTGTGGCTCAATCCCGCAGCATGGTCGAACCCCGGGCTCTTTCAGCTCGGCACCGAGCCGCGCACGCGCGGCGACATTCGGACGCCGCACCGCAACAACTGGGACTTCGTGGCCAGCAAGGATGTGCGACTCGGCGGCAGCCGTCGCGGCCAGATTCGCCTCGAAGTGCTGAACATCACCAACACGGTGAAGACCTTCGGCCCACGCACCGCGGTCGGCGCTGCCAACTTCGGCCAGGTCAACGGCCAGCGCGGTTTCATGCGCTTGACGCAGCTCATGTTCCGCCTGTCGTTCTAGGACCGCTCCGCGGTGCGACCGGCCGTTGGCCGGTGGGACCGCTTCGCGGTGGGACCTCGCGCCTCACGGCGCTCGGTTAGGGAAAGGGGGCGCTCCTCGCGGAGCGGCCCCCTTTTTTGTTTACGATTGAACAACCGAATGATCCGTTTCTTCTCTGTGTCTCTGCTTGGCCCGACGAAGCGTCTTTGCGTAGTCGGGTGCCTCTGTGGCTTGTTAGTCTTTACGGGAGCCGCTCAATCAGCGGCGCCGCTAGGGACGATCTCTTTCCCGGCGAGCGGATCGCCTCGCGCGCACGCTGAGTTTGTCCGCGGCGTGAAGTGGCTCCACAGCTTCGGCTACGAAGAAGCGATCGCGGCGTTCCGCGCGGCGCAGCAGCTCGACCCGCAGTTCGTGATGGCCTACTGGGGCGAAGCGATGGCCTTCAATCAGCCGCTGTGGTTTCACGAAGATGTACGGGCGGGGCAGGCGGCGCTCGCCAAGCTGGCGCCCACGCCCGCAGCCCGCCTGGCCAAGGCCGCGACGCCGCGCGAACAGCAGTATCTCGCGGCCGTCGAGGCGCTCTACACGACGCAGAACAAGCCGGCGCGCGATCAGGCGCACAGCGACGCGCTCGCAGTGTTGGCGGCAAAATTTCCTGACGACAACGAGGCGCAGGCCTTCTATGCCCTATCGCTATTAGCGATCCTGCCGCGCGGCGATCAGTCGCTGCCGTTGCGTGACAAGGCCGGTGCGATTGCCGAGCGCGTGTTCAAGCGCAATCCGCAGCACCCTGGCGCACCGCACTACATGCTGCACGCCTACGATCATGGTCAACTCGCGGCGCGCGGTCTTGCGGCGGCGCGGGCCTACGCGAAAATCGCGCCGGCCGCCAGCCATGCGCTCCACATGCCGGCCCACGCGTTCGTGCAGCTGGGTCTGTGGGGTGAAGCGGCCGCGACCGACGAGCGATCGTGGAACGCATCGATTGCGTGGGCGACGAGCAAGAAGCTCTCGATCGCGATGCGCGACTTCCACAGCCTCGCGTGGCTGCAGTACGAGTGGACACAGCAGGGCCGTTTCACCAAATCCATCGAAGCCGCGCGGCTCGTTCAACAGGCCCTGGCCGTCGTCGGCACTGCCGGAGAGGTCGGCGGCCATCACGATCAGGAAAGCGCCATTGGCCGCGGCAGCGGGCCGATGACCCTGCGCAATGACCTGGCGTCGATGCGCGCGCGCTACATCATCGAGAGCGAACGGTGGGAGGAAACACAGGGACAGGCGGCCGCCGAAAACATCGACGAGCTATTTGCCTTCGGTATGGCGGCCGCGAAAATGGGCAACGCGACGCGCCTCAGTAACGTGATCAACGCGCTCGGTCCGGCGGCGTCCGCGGGTCAGGATGCGGGGTTGCGCGAGCAGGCGGCGATCATGCTCCCGGAGCTCCAAGCACTGCTAGCCATGATGCGAGGACGGTCGCAGGAAGCCTTCGCCGCGATGGATGCCGCGACGGCCCTGCAGGCGCGGATGCCGAAGCCGATCGGACGGCCGTATCCGGTAAAAGGTGCCGATGAGTTGTATGGCGAAATCTTGTTGCAGGCCGGACACGCGAAGGAAGCGGTGGGGTGGTTCGAGCGCGCGCTGACGCGTACCCCGAATCGCAGTCGCGCGGTCATCGGCCTGGCCCGCGCATCCGCGAAAGCCGGTGACCCGGGCAAGAGCCGCACCGCCTACAAGCAATTTCTCGTCAACTATCGTTTGGCGGATCAGGGGCTGCCGGAGGTGCGGGAAGCGCGCGCAGCGGTAGCGGCACGGTAGCACCGCCGCAAACAACGCGAAAGTTCGATGAAGCCGGCGGCGTCGTGGTCAGCGACGACATCAAGATCGTCATCGATACCGAATTGATCAAACAGGAATCCGCAGATTACGCAGATTACGCAGAGGGAGGTGAAGTTTTTGGGTCACACGCCGGCAGCGGGCGCGCTATTATCCGAACCAGTGGCCGTTTCATCCGCCCCTCGCGGGCGACTGTCGACCTGGTTCCATCAAGGTCTCGAAGAACCTAACGCTCCCTCCGGGGCCGCCGCGCACACGGCGCCCTGGTGGCAAGTCATGTGTCTGACCGGCGTCGATTATTTCTCGACGTTGGGCTATCAACCCGGCATTGCCTTCCTGGCTGCCGGGTTCCTCTCTCCTGTCGCGACACTGATCCTCGTCCTGGTCACGCTGTTCGGCGCGCTACCCGCCTACTCGCGCATTGCCGAGCTCAGTCCACACGGGCAGGGCAGCATTTCGGTGCTCGAGGAAAAGCTGCCGCGATGGCGAGGCAAGGCCCTGGTCCTCTGCCTCCTCGGGTTCGCGGCGACCGGCTTTGTGATCACCATCACGCTATCGGCCGCAGATGCGACGGCGCACATCATCGAGAACCCCTATGCGCGCGCGTGGGGCGGTTATCGGGTGGTGATCACACTGGTGTTGATTGCCGCGCTCGGCGCGGTGTTCGTCAAGGGCCTGCGCGAAGCGGTGTGGCTGGCGGTCTCGATCGTGGCCATCTATCTCATGCTCAACGTGGTGGTGGTCGGCAACGGGTTGCTCTACATCGCGGCGCATCCGGAGACGATTGCCTACTGGCGCAGCGGGTTGTTCGCCGAACAACCGAATTACCTGATGATCGTCGTCGCAGCGGTGATCGTCTTTCCGCGCCTGGCGCTCGGGTTATCCGGGTTTGAAACCGGCGTCGCGGTGATGCCACTGGTCTACGGCGCTGGTGAGACGCCAGAAGCGCGTCTCCAGCAACGGATCCGCAATGCGAAGAAGCTGCTCCTGGTCGCCGCGTTAATCATGAGTGGGATGCTGGTCGGCAGCAGCATCGTGACCACGCTGCTGATCCCGCCCGAGGCGTTCCAGTCGGGTGGGGAGGCCAACGGCAGGGCCCTGGCCTACATCGCTCATCGTGATTTCGGCGACGTGTTTGGCTCGGCTTATGACGCGTCGACGATCGCGATCCTGTGGTTTGCCGGCGCGTCAGCCATGGCCGGCCTGCTCAATCTGGTGCCGCGCTATCTGCCGCGTTACGGCATGGCGCCGGAGTGGGCCCGCGCCAACCGACCCGTCGTGTTGATCATCACCGGTATCTCGTTTCTGGTGACGTTCTTGTTTCGTGCCGACGTCGATGCGCAGGCCGGGGCCTATGCGACGGGCGTTCTGGTGTTGATGACCTCGGTCGCCTTTGCCGCGACCATCACGACGCCCAAACGGCGGGTCGGCTTTGGCATCGTCACCGCGATCTTTGTCTATGCGACGACGGCAAACATCATCGAACGGCCCGAGGGCATCCGGATTGCCGCGTGGTTCATCGTGACCATCGTCTCGACCTCGCTGGTGTCTCGGGTCATGCGATCGACAGAATTGCGCGCCCACGGCGTGCGTTACAACGAACAGGCGGAACGCTTTATTGCCGGGTCGGCAGGCGAGTCGCTGCGAATCATTGCCAATCGTCCGAACAGCGGGCTGCCGGAAGAATACGACGCCAAGCTCAAAGAGGCACGCGACGCGCACCATCTGCCACCAGAGGCGCGCGTGGTGTTTCTCGAGGTTTATCCAGGAGACGCGTCAGAGTTTTCATCGCTGGCGCTCGAGGTCGAAGCGCGCACCGTCGCCGGCCACCAGATCCTGTCGACCCGAAGCCCGGCGATTCCGAATGCAATTGCCGCGATCCTGTTGGATCTTCGCGATCGCACCGGCGCCACACCGCACGCCTACTTCGGATGGACGGAGGGCAATCCGATTACCTACCTGTTGCGCTTCCTGGCGTTTGGCGAAGGGGACACCGCGCCGGTCGCGCGCGAGGTGCTGCGTCAGGCCGAACGCCAGCCGGAGCGGCGGCCGCGTATCCATCTCGGATGAACGTGTAATGTCGCGTTCGGACGTTCCGGAGAACTGGCCTGAACTTCCCGACGAGGAACTGCTCAATCTCCGTCTCTCCGACCTGCCGCTGAAGATCGAGAGCACGGTCATCGAAGGCCGCATCGCGCAATTGCGTGCGGAACTCGAAGCCCGCGAGCTGCGCTTTCCGATCCACTTCTATATTTCCGACGAATGGTTTACTCCCGACGGCACGGCGACGATGGCGGTGCCGTTTTACCTGGCGCATCCGCGGCTCGAGCGTCTCGAGAAGGCGCAGATGCTCGAGGTCGAAGGCGGCGAACACGAATGGTGCATGCGCATCCTGCGTCACGAGGCCGGCCACGTCATCGACAACGTTTACAAGCTGCGGCTCCGTCGGCAGCGCCGCGACTTATTTGGTAGCTCCGGTGTGCCGTATCCGGAGTTTTACGACCCCAAGCCGTACAGCAAGCTCTTCGTTCAGCACATTGACCCGTGGTACGCGCAGAGCCACCCCGACGAAGATTTCGCCGAGACGTTCGCGGTGTGGCTGACTCCAGAGTCGAATTGGCAGCGACGATTTGCCGGCTGGCCGGCCCTGGGCAAACTCGAATACGTAGACACGCTGATGCGGTCATTGCGCAACCGCAAGCCGCTGGTTGAAAACTTCGACGAGATCGATCCGATCCGGCGCCTGCGCCACACCCTGCGCCGCCACTATCGTCGCAAGCGCCGTCACCACGGCGTCGAACATCCGAAGTTTTACGATCGGGATCTGCGACGGCTGTTTTCAGATGCGCCTGAATGCGCCCACAACATGACCGCGGCGCAGTTTCTCGGCAAGATTCGCCAGCCGGTCCGCCGCGTCGTCGCGAGTTGGACCGGCATTTATCAGTACACCATAGACAAGGTGCTCGAAGACATGATCACGCGTTGCCGAGAGTTGAAATTGCGGCTTGCCGTTCCCGAAGAACAGGCGCGCTATGAGTTCACGGTGTTGTTGACGGTCCAGACCGTGAACTATCTGCACAGCGGACGTCACCGGGTCGCCCTATGAAGAGGGCGATGTGAAGACGTATCGAGTCCTCGTTCTGTGTCACAAAGATCTCGTTCCGAAAGAGGATGTGTCCACCGCGGACGTCAATCCCGAGTGGCGCATGGAGTGGGATGTCGTCACCACCCTGCGTAAGCGCGGTCACGAGCTGCGGGTGACGGGCGTGCACGACGACCTGACGCCGATCCGGCAGGCGATCGAGGAGTTCAAACCCGAGATTGTCTTCAACATGATGGAGGCGTTTGCCGACATCGGCGTCTTCGACCAGAACATCGTCAGTTACCTGGAGTTGTTGCGGGTGCCGTACACCGGCTGCAATCCACGCGGCTTGACGCTGTCGCGGGACAAGGCGCTGTCCAGAAAACTGCTGGCCTATCACCGCATCCCGGCGCCGTATTTCACCGTCGTGCCGCTCAATCGCAAGCCGATGATCCCCAAGCGGATGGCCTATCCGATGATCGTCAAGTCGCTGACCTATGAATCATCGATCGGTATTTCACAGGCATCGGTAGTCGCCAACGAAGAGCAATTGGTCAAGCGGGTGAAATATATTCACGACACGATCCTGACGCCGGCGATTGTCGAGCAATTCATCGATGGCCGCGAGCTGTATGTGGGCGTGATGGGGAATCATCGCCTGCGCGTCTTCCCGGTGTGGGAAATGTCCTTCGCAAAAATGACGGACAGTAATTGGCGTATCGCCACCGAACGCGTCAAGTGGAGCGTCAAGTACCAGAAGCGCCACGGCATCGACACTGCCGAGGCGCAGCTGGCCAATGGCCTGGCGCCAAAGATTCAACATCTGGCGAAGCGGACGTTCCGCGCCCTCGATTTATCCGGCTACGCACGTATCGATTTCCGGATGGACGCCAGCGGCAAGCCATACGTGATCGAAGCGAACGCCAATCCTCAATTGGCGCAAGCCGAAGACTTTGCGCAGTCGGTGAAGTGCGCCAAGATGTCCTATCCGCGGTTGCTTGAACGGATCATGGCGCTCGGCGTGCAATGGCAGCCGCATCGGATGGGAATTGATTAGGCAGGCGGGCAGGTAAGCAGGTAGGCAGGTGGGCAGGTGGGCAGGTAAGACTGTAAGCGGGTAGCAAGCGTTGACCTGCCTACCCGCCCACCCGCCTATATTTCATCCACTACGACCCGCCGAATATAGAACGACAGATCGAGCCGGCGGGTTCGAATCGACGGATCGTCCGCCTGCAGGACGATGTTGTACAGGCCTGGCGATTCTGGCTTCCAGCGGTAATCCCACAGCGACCAGGTGCGGTGCGTGCGCGGCGCGGGGCAGATCGGGAATGGCTGCGGCTTCTCTCCGACGTTGAAACGGATCATCAAGCGATCGACCGGGCGGTCGCCGCCCCAGACGATGCCGACGATGCGGTATTCGAGCCGGCCGTCGATGCGCCGTTTCTCCACGCGAATCGGCGTTGCCGCCAGGTCGATCACCGGCGGCTCGTAATCCCGCGCCAGCGGCGAGCGATCAGCTTGATGCGTTCGCGTCGAGAACTCGATCATCTGAGACGTCGCCGGTTCGTCAGCGCCGACCAGTCGCAGTTCGTTGACCCATTTGATCCAGCTGCAGCCAAACCACCCGGGCACGACGAGGCGTACCGGCGCGCCGTGATCCAGGGTCAGCGGTGCGCCGTTCATTCCGACGGCGAGGAATGCACCGAGCGCATCCAACTGCGCGAGTGGAAAGACCCAGCTCGCGCCGGGCTGCGACGTGCGCGCATCCTGCGAATAATCATCAGCGCCGTTGACGAGCAGGCCACTCGCGCCAGTGCGAGAACCGATGGGTGGCAGGAGCCGGGTCAGCGGCACGCCGTCCCATTCGGTCACGCTCATCAATCCGAAATTGTCCGGGTCGACGTTGCCTGAACATTCGATGAGATGGGCGCCCATCGGCTGCGCGTCCTTTCGTAACGCGTCAATGGTGACGGCGCGACCACTGCTCGTCGCAATCGTCCAGGCCGCCGGTGGCGGGTTGAGCGAGGCCGGCGCGGTCGTCCGCACAAACATCTCAGCGGTCGGCGTGATCAGGCGCCCATGCTCGATTCGCGAGAGGTCGGTGAAGAGGCGTGCGTCGAGGCCGGTGCCGCCGACCAGCTGACCGAAAGGCGTCGCGCGCGGTCGCGCGCTGTGCAAGGGGAGGACGCCAAGCAGTTCGCCGCGCGGCGCCTCGCTGCATCCCTGCGCGATCAGTTGCTCAACCAGCGCGCCGGTGCCGCCCAGGAATGCGACGCCGCCCCACACGCCGCCGGCGCGCAGCACGTCGCGGCGCTCAATCCGTGTGGTCATCATCGAAATATAATTCCTTATGCCTTCTTTGCGCTTGGGCGCCACCCTGACGTTACTTGTTGTCGCGGCGTTGGGGTCGATCGCGAGGCCCGCAGCGCAAGCCGCGCCTCAGACGCCCACCTTTCGGTCGGCTGTGACCCTGGTGACGACCGATGTCATTCCGCGTGACTCGGCCGGGCGCTTCATCCCCGATCTGACTCGCGAGAACTTCACCGTCCTCGAGGACGGTGTCGCGCAGTCGATCAGCTCGTTTGCACTCGTTCACGGTGGCCGAACCTTTAACACCATTGAGGCGCCACCCACCGTTGCTCCTGAAGGCATCATCCTGCCGACGGCGCCGCGCCGCCTGGTGGGCGACGCGACTGGCCGCGTCCTGCTGATCATCATCGACGACCTGCATTTCGAACCGGAGTATTCGCCGCACGTCCGCCGCCTGGTGCAAACCATCGTCGATACGGTGCTTCATGAAGGCGACGCGATCGCGATGGTCTCCAGTGGCCCGTCGAGCATCGAGATTCCGTTAACCTACGACCGCAAACTTATCGCGGCCAGCGCGTCGAAGATTCGTGGCTCCGCAATGACCGCTGGAGAGATGTTCAAACTACTCGAGACGTCGCAAGGGCCGGGCGATGTCCGTCAACGGGCTCAGATCGCGTTCTACAGCGCCTACAGCGTGCTCGCCGACCTCGAGCGAGTGCAGAACAAACGCAAGGCGATCCTCTACATCAGCACCGGCTATGATTTCGATCCGTTTGCTGCCAGCCGCGCGTCGCGTGATCGGATCCAGGGCGGCCGTTACGGCGATCCGACCGCTAAAAGCTTCGACGAGGAGAACCCCTACTTCCGGCTGCCGGCGGTCACCGCCGGTAGCGATCTCCATGCCTTAATGCGCGAGCTGACATTGTCAGCCAACCGCGCCAATGCGACGATTTTCACCATCGACCCGCGAGGCTTAGCCGGGATTGTCGACGCCGGCCAGCAATTGGATCAAAGCGAGTGGCGCACCTATTTGCAGAAGTCGCAGAGCTCGTTGCGCTACCTGGCCGAGGAGACTGGCGGGTTCGCAGTCGTCAACGACAACGATTTCGAGTCGGCCCTGAAGCGCATTGACGCGGAGACCAGTGACTACTACGTATTGGGTTATTACTCGAGTAATCCTGACCCGGCCCAACGGGTCAGGGCGCTGGAAGTAAAAGTTGACCGCCCGGGGATCACCGTGGCGTCGCGTCGCGCCTATTCGCTGAAGACTCCTGGCGTGCCCTCCCGTCCGAAAAGAAAGTAGCGCCCCGCACCCGTTCTGGCTGCGGTCACGGCATCGCCGTGGCCCACTCGCGGGCGAGGGCCGCATTGACACCTCCCGCTGCCACATAGCTGTCGACCAGCGCCCGGAATCGCAGGCGGCCCGTCGGCGTCGTCGCCGGTGCTCGGCCGGCGACGAACTCCTGGAACAGCGCGTGCAGGAGCAGCCATTGGGCATCCTGATCATCGGGATGCCGCCCAAGCCAATCCTCCAGAGTGTCGATCGCTTCGCCCGTGCGCGCAGCGGCCAGCAGTGCCGACGCCAGACGTCGCCGGAATAGTCCGTCATCGGCGCGCGCGGCGGAATCGATGGTGGTGGCGGACTGTGCAGCGCCGGCCACGTCACCCTGCCGGATCAAGGCGTCGATCAGGAGCGGCGCCGCGGCCGAGGCAGGAAAACCTGCGGCGATGGCGCGCTGCCAAGCCGCCGCCGCATCGCGATCGTTGCCTTCGAGCGCGCGCAACGCGCCGAGCAGCATCTCGACGCCAGGCGTCGAGACCTCTGCGTCCCGCAAGGCGACGGCAATCCCCGTCGGTGTATCGCCGACCGCGAATAATCCGAGCGCCCGGATCACCCCGCGCACGCCGCGCTCGGGAGCATCGACCTGGTCGTCTTGGATCAACTCGATAAATCGCCGCTCGCGAGCCGCCGTCAAGGCACGGCGAAGTGGCGCCGATGGCTTGGCCGGTTCGAGCGAATCGACCAAGGCCTCCAGCAAGGGTCCGCTGACCAACCTCTCGCGACGGAACGCAGGTGCCAACATCGGAGCGTCGGCCAACAACATTGCTGTGGTGGCCGTGACCGTAAACGCGGTGTCAGCGGTCGCGCTTGCGCCGGCAACACGGTCATCGGCAAGAACCTGCACGCGATATGTGCCTCGAGTAAAGGTTTTCATCGGTACCTTCACCGCAGCGAAAATCGGATGGCCTTTGACGACGCTGAAGTCGGCTGGCAGAGTCGTCTGATTGTAGATTTGCGGCGTGAGCGTCCCGACCGCCTGCTCGCCGGCCGCGGTAGCGCGAAACACCTTGAATCCGACGACCACGTCGGGTTTGCCGTCTGCCGCGCCCCGGGGATTGATCACCTGAACGAAGAGTTTGAGATCGTCGTCAGGGGCCAGCGCGGAATCGCTGGCCGGGACCACTTCCGTTGTCCCCAGCGAGTAGGGGTGCGCCGTTTGCTGCGCGGCACTGAAAGGGATCGTGCGGACCACCACTGCGTCGGCCACAATCACACTGCTCAGACCAAAGGCGGTGGTCGGGGCGACGGGAAGACTCAGACGCCGCTTGAGCACATGCACCTCCGGGGCGCGGTTCTTGGTGGCGCTATCGGTCCATCCGATCGTGAGTTCATAGTCGCCCGGGCCGGCGGTCAAACTGCGTTGCAGCGTCACGCGTCCGGCTGAGTCGCGCACCGGCGTGGCCGCCAGATCGAAATCCTCAAAGGGCAGCAGTGCCACCGGCGCGCCGCCCCCCTCGGCGGCGAGGGCTGCCTTGCGCTCCCGCTCCGCCTGTTCGCGGCGTTCTTGTGCCTGTTCGCGCCGCCGCTCGAGCAGGCGCAGATCCTGGGTCGGTTGCCCGCGGCTGGAGATCGCGCCGGCACCAAATGCCGGCATGTCGCCGATCGCCAGACCGCGCTCCTGAGGAGGCAAGGTGCTTCGTCGTCCGGCCAGCCAATCTGCAACGGCGGAGCGTTCCACTGTCGCCGAATGCCGCGCCGCTACGGTGGCCAACCGCACGTACAGCACAACCGGACGAGTGTCCGTGAACGCGGGCGTACCAATGATCCGAAACGCGACATAGTGCGAGCCGTCCGACGCGCGGAGCAGGTGCACGGGCCAATCCAGTGCGGGGGTCGGCTCGGTCGGAGCCGCCGCGTCAACGCCCGCCACGACCGCCTGCAACGCCATGCGTTGCAGGCGGCTGAGATTGGGTGTGGTCGCTGGCTGCGCGATCGCCACACCAGGCGCCAGAAGCATCGCAAAGAAGAGCGTGGTCAGGCGTGTCATGTCTATCTCCGAAGATTTGCCCTGGTGATGCGACAGCCAATCAGCAGCAGTTGCTGGCGCAATGCGGCGAGCACATCGCGAACGTGGCTCGACGCAGGGCCGACGACGGTCGACGACTGCTCAATCAGTGGCAACCGGCCGACCAGCAGAGAACCCCAAGCCCCCGCCGGAGCAATCTGATCGGCCTCCGGCATCCCGTCCACTTGCGCGGCGAGCCGGCTGGTGACCGTCGTTACACAGCGACCCTCGACCAGTACCGTCGTCGCCGAGACGAATACCGTATAAAACCAACTGCTGTCTTTCGCGCTCAGCGTGACCTTGAGCGACGGCTGCGTCAGTCCTGCCAACCCGTCTGCGGCGAGGCGGGCGTGGTGCAGATCACAGCGAGCCGCAGCGGCCGAGAGTGGAGCGACCACCAGATCCACGGTCGTAATGCCGACGAGTCGATCGTCCCCGTGCCGGACGACGCGCGTCCTTGGCGGCTGCCCGAACGGCAGCCCATTGCCTTGTAATGCGATGGCGAAGATGAAGGCCGCCGCGATCAAGCTCATGTCGCAGTTTGATCTGACAGACCTGGCAGATGCCGGCGGTACTCGAGCCGCAACGCGAGCAGCGCCGCGTGCTCGATGCGGAGCTCGCGGGCCACGCGCTGAATTTCACGCTCTTCGGCAGTAGAAATATTGTTCTCGGCGGCCGAAACCGCAAACAGGCAACGCAGCAGCGCAAGTTTCTGCTCCTGAGTGGCGCCCGCCGCGAACTCCCGTGCGACGACGAAGTTATCAGTGCCGCCAAACAGCAAATTGCTGGTCTTTGCGAGACCGACGACGAGCACCGATTGGTCGGGTGGCAGACCGCCCTCGCGGGCCACCAACGACTCCATCACCACCGTTTCTTCGGCACTGACATGTTGATCGGCGTGAGCAATGCGGCCGAGCAGATAGGCGAACTGGGCCAGATGCTTGGCGCGCCCCGGCTCGAGCCGATCAAGCGCCTCCAGCAGGCCGCGCAGAGCGCTTTGCTCGTCGGCGGCCGCCTGCGAGGCGATGCCAAGCCACGAACAGAGAAGGGTTTTCACGATGCAGCAGATTCTCACACTTTCTCAAAGGGATTTCACGACTTTCCGGCCAATTTGAGCCAGGCTTGCCCCATGCGCAAACCATCTGACGGTCTGAGCCGGCGCGCGTTCGTTTCGGCAGCACTGTGGCCGCTCGCCGCGGGCGGCTGCGCCCCGGCCTTACGCGTCGGCCTGCCGAATGTCTCGGCGATACCGGACGTCGACGCCTCCACGTGGGTCAATGACGTGCATTCCCAGATGAATGCGACGCGCGTGGCGGAAATCATCAAACCGCAGACGACCGCGGCGTTGCAGTCGGCCGTCAAACAGGCTGCTGCGGCGGGTCGGGTGGTGTCAGTGGCCGGCGGCCGTCACGCGATGGGCGGGCAACAGTTTGCCGATGATGCGGTGCTGATTGATTCGCGCGGACTCAATCGGGTGCTGTCGTTCGATGCTGAGGCCGGCCTGATCACCGTCGAGGGCGGCATCCAGTGGCCTGGACTGCTGGCGTATCTAGAGCGGTCTAACGCGAGTGGCGCCCGGCAATGGGGCATTTTCCAGAAACAAACCGGCGCGGACCGCTTGAGCCTGGGTGGGGCACTGTCGTGTAACGCCCATGGCCGCGGGCTCACGCTCAAGCCGATCATCGACCAGGTGGCGTCGTTTGATTTGATCGGCCCCGACGCCACGGTCCGCCGATGCTCACGGACCGAGAACCGCGAACTCTTTGGCCTCGCGATCGGTGGCTACGGCTTGTTTGGATTGATCACGCAGGTGCAGTTGCAACTTCGCCCGCGCGTCAAAGTCCGTCGCATTGTCGAACTCGCCGAGACCAGTTCGATCATCGACAAGCTGCACGGTCGCATCCGCGACGGTTATCTGTATGGCGACTACCAGTTCGCCACTGACAGTAGTCGAGACAGCTTCCTCCGCCGCGGCGTGTTTTCCTGCTACCAGCCGGTCTCGATGGACACGCCGCTCACCGAGAAGCCGACGCGATTCAATCCCGAAGACTGGGCGCGGCTGACGTACTACTCGCATCGCTTCAAACAGCGGGCTTTCCAGGTGTTCTCGTCGCGTTATCTCGCCACGGCAGGGCAGGTCTATTGGGCCGACTGGCAACTGTCGGCGGCGTATGTCGATAACTATCACGCCGACCTGGATCGCGCCTTCAAGACACGGGTCAAAGCGACGGAGATGATCACCGAAATTTACGTGTCGCGCGAGAAGCTTGCGGCGTTCATGGAAGACGCGCGGGTCGCGCTGATTGCCGCCAAGGCGAATGTGGTGTATGGCACGGTGCGCTTGATCGAACAGGACGAGGAGAGTTTCCTGGCGTGGGCACGCCAGCCGTGGGCCTGCGTCATCTTCAATCTGCACGTCGAGCACGAGCCGGCGGCCCTCGCGGCAGCCAGTGATGCGTTTCGCGCATTGATCGACGCCGGTATCACGCAAGGCGGGAGCTATTACCTGACCTATCACCGGTGGGCGCGCCGTGATCAGGTCGAACGGTGTTATCCGCGGATGCGAGAATTTCTAGCGAGCAAGCGCCGCTACGATCCGGACGAGCGCTTTCAGAGCACGTGGTATCAACATCACAAAGCGTTGATGTTATAGTTATTGGCTGCACCGCAACCGGCCGGCCTGGTAGCTCAGTTGGTAGAGCATACGACTGAAAATCGTAGTGTCGACAGTTCGATTCTGTCCCAGGCCACCATTTTGCTGCGTAAAGTCTCCGGTTTTCGTCGTCGGTGTCCGGGTCTGCGCCCGCAGGGACACAATGGGGACGCGCGCGTTAATTACGAGCCACCACTGAGCGCGCTCCCTGCGCGCGAAGACCGCTGATCTCCCCAACAGGCCGGGGCACCGATGCGCGCCCAGACCGTCCACGTTGACCTGCGCGCGACGATCAGGCGTTCGGCGCGCCCTTGGTCGGCGGCGGCCGTGACGCGCCCACAGGGGCAGCGATGGCGCAACCTAGGCGATGCCAGCCGCCATTTGTGCGATCCGATCGCTGCCATCACCGGGGTTTGGAGTCGAGCCAGCCGGGATCAGCCGTCCAAGGTCGTTGACCAGTCCGCCGTAAACGATCGTCCAGATCTTTGTCAGCGTGGCCAAATTTTCGAGCAAATCGAGCGTGGCCGTCGCGGTGCCTAGCCGCTTCGCCCGGAGGCGCGCCGCTTCGACACGGACGTTCTGATCGATAAATGGTGCGATCGCTGGCACCTTCGCACCCAGTGCAAGCACGAGCCGTGGCGGCGAATTCTCGATCGCGCGAGCGATAAACGCGTGATCTGGGCTATCGCCCTCCATGGCTGCACGGTAGACGCTTTGAACGGCCAGTTGATCGAGATCGAGCAACTGATCACGGAATTCGCGTTGGCGCTGGTCGTCAAGGATCGCTTCGGTTGGGTCGGCTTGACGCGGCGCTGATCGCTGGACAACTTCGCTCAGTGAGGCGGCGCTGCGCTGCTTAAGCGTCCTGAGGTGCGAGTCCTGCTCGTCGACCACCTCGCGAATCAGCGCTCGGAGACCGTCCGCATCGGCGCTGCGAACACCTTGATTCGATAGGTTGCGATCTTTTTGCCGCCGCTCGGACTCGGCCGCGAGTTTGGCGACAGCGTCGGCCCACCTGTCGTTATCGCGACGGAACCCCGCGATTTGGTTCGGCCACCTCTCGCCGATCGTTTGGGCGTACATTGCGCTCTGTTGACGAAAAGCCGTTTCGACGCTCCTTAATTCGACAGCGATCGGGTTTTGGTGGTGCGCGCGATGTTCGGCCATTATTTGTTTTCCTTTGCGATGCAGTTGATCAGGTGGTCGAGCGACCGCTCGTCGCCGTCTTGCGCGCGGCGCAGCATCTCGCTGTAAATTGCCACCAGTTCCGTAGCGATGTGCAAGCGACGATCGCGATCGTCTCCGGTGTGAGTGTCGTTATTTGTGCTGGTTGCTGTCATGGTGTGTTTTCCCTTCGAGACGGTGCTGTTCCTTGTCGGCCAATTCATACGCGGCGTTCGTCATTTTTCTCAGGCGCTCGGCAAACGCGGCGGCGTCTAGCTCGCGCCATTCCGAACGGTGATCGTCAATCACCAGACTCTCGGTTGGCCGAAGTCCCGCGCGATCGAGAACATCTTTGACGGCCGAAATTAGCGCAGGCCAGTGTTGCCGTTGCGTCAATGCATCTTCGAGCGCGTGAATCGCCGGATCGACCAGCTCCGCTAAGCGATCGGCTGCGGCCTGCTTGACTTGCGGCGCGCTGCCCCCGTGGACTCGGCAGACCGTGCCGCCGAGAATGGCCGCGCGTTGGCAGCGGCGGTTGGCCTGTTTCGATCGGGCGACGCATTGACGCGAAACCTTCATGGGGTCCAGTCCTTCATGGGGTCGACGCACACACGCCGCCCTATACCTCCCGATCCTTAAGATCAGGGGTTCACCAACATCACGCTGCTCCGGGCTGCGCCTCCCACGCGATCGAGAGTGCTCTTGCGCTCATCTCGATCGCACTTATGTCGCACCCTTCGACCAGAAGACTTTCGACTCCGTGAGCGCGGAGTCTCGGGTTTGGGTCGCGAGTCGTCGGCGGCGGGGACGTTGCTCGCTTGCCCTCTGGTCTCGAAGGCAGGTTCTCCGGTTTCTAGCCAATCCGGAACAGGCATGCGGCCCCGCGCAAAAACGTGCGTGCGGTCCGGCTTGGCATCGCGTTGTGCGCCGCGATGCGTGTGCGCCGACCGCCCCGTGCGATAATCGCCCGGACGGTCCCATCATTCCGTCGTTTAGTTCAGCAGGCCGCAACGTCTTGTCAACGTTGCGGCCTTTCGTTTTCTTGGGCGCTTAGGCCGCTGGCGCGCGCGTGGCGAGCCATTGATCGACGGTCGACCGCAGCCAGCCGATGCGTCCCGGCGAGATTTGGATCGGTGTGGGGAATTCGTGACGGCGTCGCATACGCCAGAGCGTGGCCTCACTGACGGTGACAATCGCGCACACGTCGGCCATCGCGAGCGCCCGGTCGCGCACGTCGTTAATTTGCGGTTTGCGCCGGTTTGCGTTGCGAGCAGCAGGCATCTTCTTCCTCATGAAAGTCGATGCTGCCATAGGGGGCGAGACACGAACGGCGCTCGTGTCTCATGT
>DATLXN010000037.1:0-29567 GCA_035575715.1 Vicinamibacterales bacterium
CTAGCAGCCCGTGGTTAAAAGCCTTCTGCTGACACGTTGGTCGGTAGCAGCTCGAAATGATGATGCGGCCTGAAGCGACGTGCGCGATCAGTGAGTGGCGTGCCGATCGCGCGCCCACCATCGAGGATCTGCCTCGCCAGCGTGGCGATCATCGTCACGACGGCCGCCAGTCGGCCCTGGAGACCGCGCGGGGTGCCGACGCCGACCAGGGTGCGCATCAGCAGACCGAGATTGAAGCCGCCGACGTGTACGAGCAGGCGCTTCAGAATGTTCGTGTGGCCGCGCAGATGCGTCCGACGCAGGCCGCCGGTTTCGTACAGATGCGCGTTCGGGCGTTCCAGTTGTTCGCTGCGCCGTCGCTGCAGCGCCCGCCCGCGCGTGCCGCGAATGCGCCGGCGGTTCGCGTACACCGCGTCCCGTGCCGCCGCCTTCTTCCTCCATCGACGACGACCGCGATCGGGTTCCGCGACGTACGTGCGCAGGTCGAGTGCCGCCAAATCGACGAGCACCTGATTGCTGTGGTACCCCTTGTCGGCGACGACCTCCTCAATCAGCGCCGTGTGATCGTCGGTGGCCGTGGCCACGGCTTCGAGTTCCTCGGCGGCCGCCGTCACCGTATCCGCGATGGTCGTCGTGTCGCCCTGGTCGGCGCCCTGCACCGTCACGCCGACGATCGCGCCGGTCGCCAGGTCCACCGCGTGCTCGGCCTTGTGCGCGAGATGGGTGCGGCCGTCTTTCATTTTCGTAATGCGGGCGTCGGGATCATGCGGGTGCCGCCACTCGGAGTTGCGGCCCTTCTTCGGTCGCTTCCGGTCGAGCCGCGCCAGGTCGGCCCGCGTCGGCGTCTCGATGCCCGAGGCCTGCGCCAGGCGCGTCAGAAACTCCTGATAGGTCTCGCCCGAGTCGCGCCGCACAATGCTCCGCAAGGCCGCGTTGGCCTCGAGCGTCGTGGCATCGATCCCGATCGTCTTTCCTTTGACCAGATCGGCCGTCGCCAGCACCTGCAGAATCCACGTGAACACGGCACGATGGGTCTCCAGATCGATCAGGCGCCGCGTCCGCGAGATCGTCGAGTGCTCCGGCGGCATCTCGTCGAGACCCAGGCCCAGGAAACCACGCAGCGCCAGCGAATCGGCCGTCCGCCAGGCGATCCCGCGTTCCGAGTCGATGCCTTCGAAGTACCCGACCAGCAACAGCCGGAAATACGTGCCTGGCGTCAGACTCGGGCGTCCCCGCTTGTCCGCGTAGAACGGGGCACACTGCGCTTCGACGAAGGCGTCGAACGCGTGGTCGTCCAACACCTGATTCAGCCGCTGGTAGAACGGGTGTCCGCCCGTCGCCGGCAACTCATTGGTGGCAATCCACAATCCCGGCGTCCGTGCTCGATCCGTGCGACGACCCATCGCCATGCCGGAAGTGTAGTACGTGGGATCGACCGTGTCGATCCCCTTTTAACCACGGGCTGCTAGGGCGTCCGAGCGGACAGTGAATCGATCCGCATAGCGTCAGGCGTTCACGGCTGGTACCGCGATGCCCTGCCTGCTATGGGTAGGGAGTATTTTACCATGATCGAACACAGCCACGCCGAGATGAACGAAGGACAGGCGGCGTTTGACCGCTTCCGCAAAGCCGTGAAGACTATCGCCACCGTGCCGAAAAGTGCGGTCATAGCCAGGAGTGTTCGGATGGCAAAAAACGAGCAGACATCTAAGCCGGTTGGATCGAAAGCGTCCAAGCAGTTGTCCAACAAGGGTTCGTCCAAATCGCAGAAAAGCGTTGCAGGCTCCGCCCTTACGCAGCGTCCCAGCTCAAAGAAGAAATAGCGAGTGCGACTCGTTTACGTGGAGTGGCTTGATTCGTTCGGCTGCTCGTCTTCATGGCAGAAGATGGCCGTTGAGGATGTCGCGCCGATGGTCTGCAAGTCGGTCGGCTGGCTTCTCCACGATGGACCTGCCTGCAAGGTGGTCGTTCCGCATGTCTCCGAGGGGACCAATGAGGGATGCGGGGACATGACCATACCCACCGCCACTATTGTAACGCTCATAGATTTGGCGCTGCCCGACCGTCCCATCACCGACGCTTCCCGCGCCCCTGCCGCTTTCGTTCCTTCTCAGTCCGCTGAACTAGGCTCGTGCGTCTTGCCTGATACCTCCGCGTAGGTCAAACGCTTGCCAACGACCTGCGACAGTGCGAGCGTGAACCGATCCGTGTCTTGCATGTCCTTCCGGTTGTTGTAGCGGAACGCCTGTTCGTCTAGATACCGGAATAGGTGGAACGGCTCAACCGATACATAGGTGCCTGACAGCCCGCGCTTGAGCAACGACCAGTAGTTTTCCAGCCCGTTCGTGTGGACCTTACCGTCCACGTAAGCCACGGCGTGATCGATGACCTGATGGGCGTACTTCGCTTCAAGACCGTTGTACGACAGAAGCGCATCCGTGTAGAGCGCTGCGCCAGCCTCGATGTGCTTCTGCACTTCGGCCTGTAACGCGGTCTTCTTGCGGTTCGGCACGACCGCCGTTCGAACTTTGCCGCCGCGCTCCAGAATGCCCATGACCGCCGTCTTGTCCTTGCCGCCCGTGCCGGTGATACGGCGCTTGCGCTGTGCGACGTGCATGTTGCGAGCCTTGCCGCCGATGAACGTCTCATCGACTTCGACTTCACCCGAGGCCATGGCGAACGAGCCTTCGTGCAAGGCTAAGCGAATCCGATGATTCATGAACCATGCAGACTTCTGCGTAACGCCCAGATCGCGGGCCATCTCATAGGACGAAATGCCGTTCTTGCAGTTCACGACCAGCCACACGGCGGTCAACCACTTATCCAGGCCAAGCGGCGAATCCTCGAAAATTGTTCCGACCTTGAGCGAAAACTGCGACTTTGGATGCTTGCCGTAGCACTTGAAGCGGTTCACGGACTCCATGTACACCACGTGGGTCGAATCGCAGTGCGGGCAACGCACCTTGCCATCCACCCAACGGATCGCGGTCATAAACGCATTGCAGCGTTTGGCGTCCGAGAAGTAGATAATTGCTTGCTGGAGAGTGGTCGGGGCGTCCATGAAGAGAATGATAGCCACTCTCTAATGGTTAGTCAAGTATATTGTTGCCCTATTTAGATGCCGGTTCCCCACAACAAGGTTCAGCCAGCCGATGGATTCTGAAGACTTCCCAAGAGTCTTGTCATTGTTATCGCACGAGTTGCGCGGGCCGCTCGGGGTCATGCGCGGCTATCTACGGCTCCTCGATCAGGGCGCTGCCCGTCTGTCCGAGCACCAGCAACTCGCGATCAGCAAGGCCCTCACCGCGAGCGATCGCGCCGCTGAGTTGCTGACCCAGGCCAGCACGCTCGCCCAAATGGCGCGCGAGCAAACGCCGCTGGACTTGAGCACCAGTCGAATCGGCGAGATCCTCTCCGCCGCGATCGAGCGGGTAACGCTGCCGCCCGAACCAGTTCTCACCTTGGGGATCGATGGGGACACGACGACGTCGGTTCGAGCCGATCAGACGCTACTCGCTGCGGCGCTCGCTTCGTTGATCACGGCGGTCGTCCGCGCGCAACCCGTGAATGGCGAGATCCGGTTGTCCGTCGCTCGCGCAGCGGGAGACGGCAACGGCATCACGCTGTCGATGACGGCGCTTGGCCCGAGCGCGGTGACCAGCACGACGGCGCTCGATCTCAAACGCGGCGGGCTCGGTCTCGATTTGCCAATCGCTGCGATGCTGGTCGGCGCGCACGGCGGCACAGTCGAGGAGTTGCGGGAGGACGCCAACTACGCCGGAGTGGTAGTGTGGTTGCCATCTCTACCGTGATTGCTCCACGACCCGCCATACTCCTTTTTGCACTCGTCATCTGTTGCGCTGGCTTCAGACCGGCGCAGGCCCAACTGCGACTCGACGACGCCTCGGACCGCGCGGCTTTTCGCTCGTGGTTCGTCCTGCTCGCCGACGCGCAGTTCGAACGGACGGCGCCCGATGTCACCGATTGCGCCGCGTTGATCCGATTTGCTGTGCGCGAAGCGTTGCGGGCGCACACCCCGGAGTGGGCGCGGCGTGTCGCGTTGCCGTCGGCACCGACGTTTCCCGACGTGCGCTCTGCACCCAAGCCGGCGGCCGGCCACTGGCCGCTGTTCCGAGTCACGGCCGGACCCGTCCCGCGTTACGCGGAGTTCGCTGACGCGCGTACGCTGGTCCGCCTCAATGCGAAACCGGTCAGCCGCTCGACGCAGGCCGTGCAGGCCGGTGACCTGTTGTATTTCCGGCAACCCGGCCAGACCCAGCCTGACCACCTGATGGTCTACATCGGGCGCTCGTCTTTCGATCGCGAACATCGTGACTGGGTGGTCTATCACACCGGCCCCACTGATGACGGTCCGGGAGAAGTACGCAAGGTGCGACTCGCCGATCTGATGAAGCACCCGGCACCGCGGTGGCGGCCAACCACCTCGAATCAACAGTTCATCGGCGTTTTCCGCCTCACCGCCCTATGACCATTGCGCGCCGTCTTTTTGTCGTGTCGTTTCTGATCACCACGTTTGCGACCACGCAGCCGTCGTTTGCGCAGGAAGCCGACGACGACGACGGCAGGAATGAACCGGCGTTCACGCTGTCGAGCAGCGAAGTCTTTACCACCAAGGAAAGCGCTGCGTTCAATCTGACGTTTCGTCAAATCACGCAACTGGATTTCCGTGTCTATCGCGTCCGCGACGCCTTCACTTTTTTCGCCGGCCTGCGCGATCCGCATCAACTGGGGAGCGAAGAACGCCCGGTGCCGCAGGAGCGGAGCCGGCTTGAACGCTTCGCCGCCTGGAAATCCGGTCAGCGCAGCGAGATCCGTTCGTTTTTTCGCGGCCAGGTGACGCGCGAGTATCGCGTCCGGCGGCGGGATTCAGAGGAACGGAAAGAGATCGCCCAGCGCGTGACACTCAACGAGACGTCGTTCGCGCAAGTCCCGCTGCTCAATCCCGATCAGCTGGTCACCGCCTGGCGTGAGCTGTTGCCGGATATCCGCGAGGCGGAGTTGCGCCGCGTGCCGCTCGACATCAAGGAGCCTGGCGTCTATCTCGTCGAGGCGGTCTCCGGCGTCCTTCGCGCCTACACCATCGTCATCGTCTCGGACATCGGCTTGGTGACCAAGGTCGCGCCTGGACAGATCCTGATGTTTGCCGCGGATCGTCACAGCGGCGAGCCGCAGCCCGGCTGTGATGTCCGCGTGCTCGCTGATCAGAAAGCGATTGGCGACGGCAAAACTGGCGCTGACGGCACGCTGACTCTCACGCTTCCCGACGGTCCGGTCGATCACATTGTCGGCGTGGTGCGTTGCGGTGCGCAGGTGGCCGCCACCGACCCCGGCGGCTGGTTTGCCAGCGAGCCGCTGCAGCAGTTGGTCGGCTACATCTACACCGACAAGCCGATCTATCGGCCGGGACACACCGTGCATGTCAAAGCCGTGTTGCGATGGCGGCGACAGGACGCGTTAGTGCCGTTCGACCAGGCCAGCGCCGAGATCGCCGTCAGTGATCTCAATGACAAGGTGATCGTGCGTGAAACGCTGAAGCCCGACGCGTTTGGCGCCGTGCACGCGTCATTCTTGGTGCCGATGAGCGCTGCGCTCGGCTCCTACAACATCCGGATCACCAGCGGCGACCAGCAAGCGAATAGCGCCTTTGAAGTGCAGGAATATCGGCGACCTGAGTTCGAGGTCATCGTGACGCCGGCGGCGCGGTTTGTCGTGCAAGGCCAGGACGCCGTGGCGACCGTTCAGGCGCGTTATTACTTTGGCCAGCCTGTCGCCAACGCACGCGTGCGCTACGTGGTGAATCAGCAGAGCTACTACTCGCCCCTGCGCTGGAATGATGGCGGCGACGGTGAGGACGAAGGCGGCGAACAGTACTGGTACGGCGACGATCAGAAAGTCGAAGGTGAACTGCGCCTCGATGCACAGGGCCGCGGCGAAATTCGTGTGCCGCTCTCGTTAGACGAGCAGCGGCGCGATTACAGCGTGCGCATTGAAGCCCAGGTGATGGACGCGAGCAGCCGAGAGGTGGCGGGCAACACCGTGATGCACGCGACCTATGGTTCTTATCTGATCACCAGCCGCGTCGGGGGCTCGATCTTTCGCCCTGGACAAGCTGTTCCCGTCACCATCCGCGCAGTCGATTACACCAGTGCGCCACAAGCCGCGGTGCCGGTAACCGCGGTGCTCGAACGTTTGACCTATCCCGAAGGCCGATACAGCGAACCGACAGTGACAGAGGTCGCGCGCGCAACGGCCACCACTGGTGCGGATGGCGCTGGGGTCGCGACGCTGACGCTGCCGAATCAGGCCGGATCATTTCGCGTGCGAACGAGCGCGCAGGCCGGGGATCGCGAGGTCAGTGTCGAGAGGTGGCTGTGGATCCCCGGTCCACAGGACGGTGCGGTTGAAGAAGGCGACCGCTACCTGGAGCTGATGTCGGACAAGCGCACATACGCACCCGGAGAGACCGCGCGTTTGATTGTCCGCGGCGAGCCCGTCTCCGGTCCGATGCTCGTCACTAAAGAGGGTCAGCAGGTGACCTGGCATCGCGTGATTCGTCCGGCCGCGACCGACGCGATCGAAGTGCCGATCGACGCCGCCGACATCGGGGACATCTACGTGCACGTCGCATTCATGCGCGACGGACGCCTCTATCGCGCGGAACGGCGACTCTCGGTGCCTGCCGCGGAGCGCGCCCTACAGATCACGGTGACTGCCGATAGCGAAACCGCAAAGCCGCAGGAGCCGGGCGTCTTTACCGTCAACGTGGTCGACGCCACCGGCGCACCGGTACAGGCGCAAGTGAGTCTCGGCGTGATTGACGAAGCGGTCTATGCGATCCGTGCCGATGACACACCGGATCCGCTACGGTTTTTTTATCGACGCGAATATAGCCGCGTCGGGACGATGTTCTCTCGCGACTATTACTTCACTGGTTTCTCCGGCAGCGAACACCTGCAGCTCGCGTCGCGGCGGCGGCGACCTTTTACCCTGGCCGACTTCAAGGGTGACAAGCAGGTGCAGCCGCAGGTCCGCAAGGACTTCCCCGATGCCATCTATTGGATCGGCGACCTCGTCACCGACGCCAACGGCCGGGGGCGCGTCGCGATCAAGTATCCCGACGCACTAACCACCTGGCGATTGACCGCCCGCGCGATCACGCGGGACACGCGCGCCGGAACGTCGATCGCACGCACCACGACGACGAAAGATCTGATCGTGCGGATTGTGACGCCGCGATTTCTCACCGAAGGCGATCAAGTCGTGTTGCCGACGATCGCCCACAACTATCTGCAGGACGACAAGGAAACCACGGTCACGTTCGCCGCGAAGGGTCTCGAGCCGGCGGAGGCCAGCGGGCTGACCACGGCGTCCGGCGCGATCGCGACGGGCGGCGAGCGCCGCAATGACTGGCGCTTCCGCGCGCCGACCGTTGGCACGGCCGTCGTCACGGCGACCGCGCGTACCGATACCGATGTCGATGCCGTCGAGTTGTCGGTGCCGGTATTGCCTTATGGGCTGCGACGCGAAACCGGCGCGAGCGGCACGTTGAACGGGACTGCGGAACACTCTCTGGACGTCACCATTCCGGCCGCATCGAACCCGACATCCCGAGTCGTGTCGGTGGCCATGGCGCCGTCACTCGCCGGTTCCCTGCTCGGCGCGCTTGATTTTCTCAACTCCTACCCCTACGGGTGCACCGAGCAAACGCTGTCCAGCTTCATCCCGAACTTGATGGTCACGCGTGCGCTGGCGCAACTGAAGATCGCGCCAACCGAGCGCCTGAACGCCCTGGACCGCCAAGTGGCGCAGGGACTGCAACGGCTTGGCGACTACCAACATGACGACGGCGGGTGGGGGTGGTGGAAGACAGACGACAACCATCCGTTCATGACCGCATATGCCGTCTACGGATTGATCGAAGCCAAGCGCGCCGGCTATCAGATCGACGAAGGCCGCCTGGAGTCCGGGGCCGGGGCGCTGGCGACGCTCTATGCCGAATTCCCGCGCGCCGAGCCCGACCTGAAGGCGTACATGGCGTATGTCCTCCGCCGATCCGAGGTTGCCACTGCGAGCGTCGACCTCACGCCACTGTGGGACGCGCGCGCCCACATGTCCGCATATGGTCGCGCGCTGTTGTTGCTCGCGTTGGACGATGCGAAAGATTCGCGCGGAGACGAATTGGCGCGCGCCCTCGCGGGCGAAGCGCAAACCAAGGGCGACCTGACCTGGTGGATTTCCGACCGCGACCCGCTGCTGTTTGACATCGCGGATACGAGCGTCGAGGCGACCGCGACCGCCTTGCGGGCTCTCGCTCGCCGCAATCCGACGGACCCGCTCGTCGATCGGGCGATCCGCTGGTTGATGCTGAATCGCCGCGGCGGCTACTGGGCAACGACCAAACAGACGGCGATGGCGCTCTACGGTTTACTCGAGGTGATGCAGGCACGGAACGAACGTCCTGAAACCTTTGCCGTCGAAGTGTTCGTGAACGGTGCCAGTGCCGGCACCAGAACGTTCACGCCAGCGTCGATCACCGCACCCGACCCAATCGTGATCACCGCGGCGGCACGTGAGGGCACTAACACGGTGCGGCTGGTTAAAAAAGGTGGCGGCACACTGTATTGGTCGAGCCGCGGGACCTATTACGATACGCAAGGGGCGCAGGCGCGGAGTGGCAGCCGGCAGCTGGCGATCACCCGCAACTACGCGCGGCTGGTCTCGACACGGGTCAAGAATCGACTGGTGTATCGCGAAGAGCCCTTTGATGGGCGAATGAACCCCGGTGATGTCTTGTCAGTGCGGTTGACTGTTGCCGGTTCGCGCGACTGGCGCTACTTGATGATTGAAGATCCTCTGCCCGCTGGCGTCGAGGCCGTTCCAGATACCACCGCGTATCCGATGGAACGCGAGGATCGCTGGCGTTGGTGGTGGGGCTCACAGGTCGAGTATCGCGACAATCGGACGCTGTTCTTCCAGGAAGAATTCCAGGACGGACGGTATGAGTTCGTGTATCTCGTCAAGGCCGTGGCGTCTGGCGAGTTTCGTGCGATGCCGGCGCAGGTGTCGCCGATGTACGTGCCCGACGTGACCGCGTCTTCGGAACCGCAGACGGTCATCGTCTCGGTTCCGGTCGCGGGGTCGCCGCAATGATCCGGCTGTTGCGCGTCACGCTCTGGCTGAGTGTCGGTGCCGTCGCCGTCGCTGGTTTGTACTGGGCGTTTCTCAATACCCCGGAATCAAACACGTTGATGCTGGCAGCGTCCGCGTTGCTCACGCTGATCACAGTGCTGGTGGCTGGCGTGGTGGTCAACACCGGGATTCATCTGGCGGCCGGTGACGCATTCGCGCCCTCGATTCGGCGCGCGCCGAGAGGCCTTCCGTGGTTCGCCGCGGCGCTGGCAATCGTCGCGCTCGGATGGTGGGCCGTACTGCGCGGCGATGCGTGGGTGGCAGCGCATCAAGGGGAAATCAGCGCGTGGTTCATCGCGCAATTGAACTGGTCGGATGTGTCGCGGCTGTTCTGGGCTGATGCCTGGCTCAGCCGATGGTTGCGATGGGTCGCCATCCCGTTGACGGCGCTGTCATTGCTGGCCGGTTGGTTGCGTGCCGGCGCCGGCGCGGGCTGGTGGCGGCGCGTCTGGAATATCCGGGCGATCGCGGTATCGACCCTCGTCTTCCTGGTGCTGTTTGCGTTGCCACTGCAACTTGTCGATTGGCGCCCGGCCATGCCTCCGAACTGGATGGAACCAACCATTGCCGCCGCGCGACTCGGCGTGGTTGCGCTGTGTCTCGCGCTCGGCGCTGCGGTGCTGGTGATGCTTGCCTCCCGCCCCGACGCGCCGGTTGCAGCCGTCCCCGTCGCGAATGTCCCGCAATGATTGACGACATCAATGACGACATCGACGCGCTGATCACGGAACTCAATGCATCCAGTTCCAGCAGTAAGGCATCCGACTCGCTGCTGCGTGTCGAATTGCTGCTCGCGGAAGTGATCCAACGGCGCGGTAGCGACCTGTTGCTGATTGCCGGCAGTGCGCCAGGCATTCGTGTCGACGGCTCGGTAGTGCGCCTCGATCGTCCGGTCGTCGAAGGGTTTGACGTCGAGGAGGCGGTAGTGCGGCTGTTGCCGCCGCACGCCAAACGACAGTTTCAACAGCACGGCATCGCCGACGCGTCACTGCGCGTGCCCAGCCTGGGCCGCTTCCGCGTCAACCTGCATCGCGAGCGCGGGCGCACCGCGGCAGCGATCCGCGTGCTGCCGCCGCGCGTGCCGAAGTTGGCCGAGTTGGGTCTGCCTGTCGAAGTCGCGGCGCTCTCATCGCTCGGCCGCGGCCTGGTGTTGATCGGCGGCGCCACAGGTGCGGGCAAGACGACGAATGGCCGCGTTGGTGGACGAGATCAACCGCCGCGATGCGCGCCACATCATTACTGTGGAAGATCCGATCGAATACGAGCATCTGCACGAGCGTTCGTTGATCGAGCAGGTCGAAATCGGCCAGGACGCCCCCGACTTCCCCACCGCATTACGAGCCGCGGTGCGTCAGGCGCCTGACGTCCTCGTAATTGGCGAGATGCGCGATCACGAATCGATGCGCATCGCATTGTCGGCCGCAGAGACCGGACATCTGGTCTTCAGCAGTCTGCACACGACCGACATCGCGTCGACCATCGCGCGGATTTGCGACTCGTTCCCGAACGAGCGCCAGAACACCATTCGCCAGGAGCTGTCGCTGGCGGTGTCGGCGGTGCTGACCCAGACTCTGCTACCAAAGATCGGCGGCGGCCGCGTCCCGGCGATCGAGTTGCTGATGGTCAGCTACAGCGCGCGCCAGCATATCCGCAAGAATGCGCTGCAGCATCTCCATCAGGAGATGTCGCTGACGCGGAAGCACGGCTCCCTGACATTGGAAGATTCCTTGGCGCGCCTCGTGAAGGCCGGCTTGGTGACACAAGCCGACGCCGTCGCGCGTGCCGGACATCCGGATGAATTGGAAAGCATCCTGCGGGCGTAGCCGGCTACCGGCTACCGGCCACCGGCTACCTATCTCACCTCTTGCCACCGCTTGCCGTCCGCGAGAGCGCGCCTGAAGCAGGCTTCGGCGCGGGCGTAGGCGTCGCGGTGGGTGCCGACTGACAACGGCCGCAGGAACTCGTCATCTTTCGGGCAGCTGGTGCGCGCGGGCGTGTCGGCGCTTGGTGCAGGCGCAGCGAAGTAAAACGCCGCACCTTCGCGGACCCACAACGGACGCTTGTTCAGCGCCCCATCGATCACGACATGCGCGATTTCGTGTCTGATCGTCCGCTCGATCTGGCCTTGTTGGCGGAGGATCGAGAGCGGTAGCACATCGATATTGCTCCCGTCGGTCGCGCCCGAGACCCACCACGGCTGCCCAGTTGCCCGACCGAACGACTCGACGGTCGGATGCACCGTGACGCGGATCGACGACGGCACGGCAGCGCCGGTCATGGCTGCGATCTGATCGCGGGCGGTTCGAATCAATGCGCCCAGTCGCGCGCGCTCCCCCTCTTCGCCGCCAGGTAGAGCCAGCAGGACATCGGCGCGCGGCGTCTCGGCCCGTTGCGGATCAGGGCTGGGCGGGGCTGCGGGCAGCGCGGGCTTCGGTGGCGTCGCGGTCAACCTCGTCGCTCCGACGAAATTGCTGACCCGCAACTTCGGGAAATAAAACTTGAGAATGTCGTCCGCAGACTCCCCGCGTGCGGCACGCCCGCCAGCCCCGATCACACACAACCCGACACCGTGGCCGAAACCGCTCCCGGTGAACTGATACCCGCCGCCGACGCGGCGGATCTCGAAGGCGGTACTTTTCATGCGCTGCCAACCGGCGACACGTCCAACAACGGTGCGAAAGTCGGCGCCGGAAATTTCATTCGGGGTGAAGCCTTCTGCCCTGATCAGCGCGGCGCGGCCGGACGCGTTGCGACGGATCACGCGCAGGTCACGCAAGCGGTCGCCGCGCAGGCCGGCGGCGCGCAACGCGCGCTCGAGATGCGCGACCGAGACCTCGCTGGTCCACTCCGGCTCGTCAGCGCAGGCATCGTCAGTCCGCGACGATTCGCTGTAGCTGAGAGCGCCGGGCCAGACCTCTGAAGCAACTTCGGTGCGGCCGCCGCACGACGCAGAGTAAAAGACGCTGGCCGGCTGACCTTGATGCATCAGGACGCGGCCGGAGGTCGCCTCGGCCGCGCGCCGGCTGGTCTCGGTCGCGGGTCTCATCACTTGGCAGTGTGTTGAATCGCACAAGTCGTAGTGTTCGCGACGATGGCGATTGCGATTCGCGAGGGCGAAGGTGCGGGCGGTGATCGCCAGCGCCTGTTGCGCGCCGTCCCCGGCACGCGGCTGGCCTTCCCCGGCGACGACACGGGCGATGTAGGCATCGATTTCCAGTTCAGTGACGCGCACAGTGCCGTTGGCGGACGTGACCCCGATGCGCAGCGTGGGGGCCGATGCGGCGGACAGTGCGGGGGGCACAGGTGCCGGCAAGGATCCGGCTGCCGATGGTCGGGGGGGGTCCAGTGCTCCGGCGGGTGCGCGCGCCGGCCTCGCGGGCTCTGCGCCGACACCGACGGTGGTCGCCAGTAGGTCTGCGGCGATCGCCGCCGCGTCGAGTCCGGCAGCGCCCGGCGCGACAACGACCACCGCGCGCCTGGGTTTGTCGGCCGGTGACAGGGCGACGACCAGCCCCATCCACGAGCCGCCGGGCATCGGGGCCGTCCCGGTTTTGGCTAGCGCTGAGACCCCGACTTCGCTGAAGGCCTGCGCCGATCCATACGTCGCGGCGCCGCGCATCCCTTCGAGCAACACGGCTCGAGTTGCTGCCGACATCGCGATCGGGCGTTGCGGATCGGCGCCGGCGAGGCTGGCGATTGCGTCGAGCAACGCCCGAGGGCTGATGCGTGGCCCGTCCAGGCCGACCAACGAGGCGGCGAGATTTGCGCGGTCGGCGACCGGCGGCAAGCCGAGTCCCGTTCTGACGTGGTTGAAGGCACTGCGCGACAGGCGCGGCACCAACGACACGAAGAAGTCGTTACACGAATGCGCCAGCGCCTCCGCCGGCGTCAACGGGCGTTTCAGATCGGGATGCGAACACACATATCGTCGTCCCGCGATGGTCACCGTGCGACGGCAGATGCGCGCGGTGTCGGGCTCAATGACCTGGCTCTCGAGCGCAGCGACCAGGGTGACCGCCTTGATCACCGACCCGGGGAGGATCGGCGTATCAAGAATGTCGGGGCGCGCCTCGCGGCGATCGGCCCGGGAGTTCTCGAGCGAGCGGACAAAATACGCCGCGCCGTTCTGGGCCCGCGCGACCAGGTCGACCAGACCGCCGGCGACGATCGCCGAGCAAAGCAGAAACGGTGCGACGCGACGCAGGCGCGTTACAGCTTGGTCTTGCACCCGGGGCGACACCGGCATGGGATGGTCTTATCCCCTTCCGTGTTGTAGTCGTAGACCAGCTCTTCGCCCGGCTTGATGTTGCGCGCGGCGCGAATCCAGATGGTCTTGTCGACGACCTCGACCCAGCAGTTGGGCGTACAGGAGTGGTTGATGAAACGCGCGTCGTTGCCGCCGACGTTGGCGTCGCGGCTCCAGGCGCGATTGACGCGGAAGACCCAGATGCATCCCTTGCGGAGATAGCGGTCCTCGCGGCTTTCACTTTTCTTGTTGGTGATCAGCTCGCCGGCGTAATCGATGATCCGCTTGTTCTTGTTGATCGGTTCGACGGCAAAGACGCCGAAGCCATGGAGTTTCGATTTGCGGCGGCGAATTTTCGGCAGGATAACTGGAGCAGGCATGCGTCGGGGATCGATTGTATACTCACGCGCGCTAGGGACGCGTTGTTCCTGCAGTGGAGGTGGCACCGTGCGCGGTGTGTCTTGTGTTCTCTTTTTTGGCTTGGCCGTCCTCGGCGTGTCACTCGGCGCGCAAGGCCGTCAGGTCTATCCAGGTCCCATGCCCAATCTTCCGTTCAGCGCCGCGGTCAAAGCCGACGGCCTGATTTACGGCGCCGGCACGTTGTCGCCCGACGGCGATATCCGCGCGCAGACGCGCAAAACCATCGAAGACATGGGCGCGGTGCTCCAGAAGTCAGGCTCGAGCCTGGCCAACGTGGCGTCGGTGCATGTGTATCTGACCAAAGCGGAAGACTTCGCCGCGATGAACGAGGTCTACCGCACGTTCTGGCCGAAAGATCCGCCGGTGCGGACGACCATCGTGTCAGACCTGGTGATCCCGGGCGCGCTGGTCGAACTGTCGATGATTGCGGTGCCCAACGGCGGCGAGCGCGTCGTGATTCATCCCGCTGATTGGATCACCTCGCCCAACCCGTATAGCTACGGCATCCGCACCGGTGACACGGTGTTTTTGTCGGGCCTGATCGCGCGCAACGGCAAGGACAATTCCGTGGTCGACGGCGATATGACAGCGCAGACCAAGACCGTGCTCGACAACGCCGGGGCGATTCTCAAGGCGGCGGGTATGTCGTTCGATCACGTCGTGTCGTCACGCGTCTTCATCACCGATGCAACGAAGTTTCAGGACATGAACAAGGTCTATACGACCTATTTCACGAAAGAGCCGCCGGCACGGGCGACCGTCGTCGCGCCGCTAATGGGACCGCAGTATCAGGTGGAGATCACGCTGACCGCCTCGCGTCTGCCGAAGCAGGTCTTCACCACGCCGAATGCCGACGGGACGCCGGGCCGGCCGAGTGCGATTCTCAGTAGCGCGGTGAAGGTCGGCAACCGCCTGTATGTCTCCGGGATCCTCGGCAATAACGCCGAGAACAAGGGGAACATGGAGGCGCAGACCGTCGAGATGATGGCGCGCATCGGCCGGACGCTCAAGGCGGCCGGCTACGACTGGGCGCATGTCGTCGACGGGATTGTCTACATCACCGACGTGAAGGATTTCGACGCGATGAATCGCGGCTACCGGACGATTTTCACCAAGGACTTTCCGGCGCGGGCGACGGTCCGGACCGGGTTGGTCAATGCGGACGGGCTGGTCGAGATCATGTTCGTCGCCGTCAAGTAGTCCCGGGGCTTTTTGCTTTCTCCGCCGTCACACGTGGCGGATCGCCGGTCTGATGCTCGGTGATCTGAAATTGCAGAAACTGGTGCACCGCGAGCAGCGCCCGGGCGTGGCGCGTCGTAACGCGAATGCGGCCGCCAAGCGGCATGTCGTCGTAGGCGTAGGCAATGCGATCCTTGAAGCGGGCCATCTCGCCGGTGCCGCCGGCGTCCTGCGCGTGGACAAACTGCGGCGTCGAAAAATCGCCGGCCGCGAACATCCTGATGAGGTGCGGCAGATGCGCGCGGATCGCAGCAAGATTGACCTTGTCGCGCCGGTCCTTGACCGTCACCTCAATCGCGCCGCCGTCCTGATACAGATAGAAGTGATGAGTGGTGGCGGCTTGATCGAAGCCCATCGCCTGATCACCCCGGGCGTTCATCTGGCCGTGATGATCCTGCGCCCCACCGTGAGGCGCCTGCCCCGCCGCCACCACCAGCAATCCGGCCAGCCAGGCAATCAGCGTTGTGTGCATCGCAACATTTTCCGCTATCTCGCCGCTTTCGTCACGATGCGCACGATCCGGGATCAGGTGATGAACCGTGCGCAGTGCAGGATTGATGACCCGACCCCGGATCTTGCGGTAGCGTGGAGCGGTGGAATGGAGTGAGACCACGTGGCTGGTCAGTGTCGGAGCGGTGCTCATGTCCGGCGCAACCGCCTGGTGGGAAGGCAGTTGCCGCCGCCGTCCTGGGCTGGCGATGGGATTCGTCAATCACGGCGGCATGTGGGGCGACCTGATCCTGCTGCCGATTGCCAACGCCGCCATCGTCCCGCATCTCACCAGCGGCCAATGGCTGGCCCCGGCGATCGCGGCAGCGACGGTCGCCTCATTGTGGGTGCACGTGCATTGGTATCGCGGCGACAAAACGACTCATTCGGCTGAGCACATGTGGCCGACGCGGCGACATGGCTCGTGGCATCGCGATCTATCGGTCGCCGGTTGGCTGCATGTCCTGTATGTCATCGGCGAGCTGACGTTGCTGGTGGGCTTCCTGGTTCATCCGATGCCGCGCAGCGCGGTGTGGGTGGTGGCGGCGATCTTCACGTTGCATGTGCCGCTGGGATTGCTGCAACCGCGCTGGTTCCTGACTGGTGACGTCGCGTCGCCCCGTCAACAGCCGTTATTACTGCCGCTGCTTGCGATGTTGTGGGCCGTCGCGCTAATGAAAGTCATGTGACTCAATCGCCGACCCCGCCGACAACCCGTCCAGCCTGAAAACGCGCTCGGCGCGCACGCCGGTGACGCCATCCTCGGTCTGAACAATGCCTTCAATAATGAGGAACGGCGCTTCAATCAGCACCGTGCGGTCACGATCGTAGAGATCCGGCCGCACGATGATGTTGGCCACCCCGGTCTCATCTTCGAGGGTGAGAAATACGAAACCCTTCGCGGTGCCGGGCCGCTGCCGCGTGATCACCATTCCGGCGGTGCGCACCCGTCGACCGGTACGAGTGCGCGCCAGCTCGATCGCCGGGAGAATCCCGCGCATCGATAACTCGTGACGCCTGAAGGTCATCGGATGCGGGCCGATGGTCAGGCTGGTGCCGGCGTAGTCGGCGACGAGACGCTCGCTCGAGGTCATCGGGGTCAACGGGCTGTCAGCGGCCGGCTCTCTGCTGTCAGCCGTCTGCTCTCGGCCTTGGATCATGTCAAACCGCTCCTCATCAGCATCGCGCTCAAACAATTCGCCGGCCGGGCGGATGACGCGCTCGGCTTGCCACAACGCCGAGCGACGGTCCATGCCAAACGAATTGAGCGCGCCGACTTCGGCGAGGACGCGGACCTCGTCGCGGCGGAGATGAATCCGCCGCGTCAGATCGTCGATCGAGACAAAGCGACGTGGCTCGATCACCGCTGCGGTCCACTGATGCGAGCAGACGTTGCAGAATCGAGAGGCCGCCGGCCCCTGGCCCCCGGCCTCAGCCGACCGCTCAATCATCGACGGATCATCGCACCCGCATTTCGGACACGTCGCCGCAGCCGCGCTTGATGCCTGATGGCTGACGCCTGACGCCGGCGCGATGCCTGAGGCCTGAGGTCTGGTGAGCGCGATCGCTTGGCCAATCTCCTGGCGCAGGCCGCTGACATAGCGCAGACCCAGACGAATCGTGCCGTCCGGCATCACGGTGCAATCCCAGTCCGAACTCTGCACATCGATCGGCGCAAAGCGCACGCCGCGGCGTTGTGCATCTTTGACCAGCGTCGCTGGATGATAGAACCCCATCGGCTGGTTGTTGAGCAGCGCGGTAAAAAACGCCGCCGGAAAATGCGCCTTCAGATACGCACTCGCGTAGGCCAGCAAGGCGAAGCTCGCGGCGTGTGATTCTGGAAACCCGTAGAGGGCAAACGAGGTGATCGACAGCACGATGCGATCGGCCGCCGCGCCCGAGATGCCGTGCCTGGCCATCCCTTCGCGCAGCTGCACCTCGATCTGCCGCATCCTCTTTTCAGAGCGCTTGAACCCCATCGCGCGACGCAGTTCCTCGGCCTGCCCGCCGCTGAATCCGGCGACGACCATGGCCATGCGCAGCAACTGTTCCTGAAACAGCGGCACACCGAGTGTGCGGCCGAGCACCGGCTCGAGCAGCGGATGGTCGTAGACCACCGCTTCGCGGCCGGCGCGGCGATTGAGATAGGGATGGACCATCTGGCCGACAATCGGCCCCGGGCGGATGATCGCTACTTGCACGACGAGGTCGTAGAAACAGGTCGGTTTGAGCCGCGGCAGCGTCGCCATCTGTGCGCGCGACTCGACCTGAAACACGCCGATGGTGTCAGCCTTCTGCAACATCTCGTAGACGGCCGGGTCTTGAGGCAAATGGGCGAGATCGATCTGGTGACCGGTGGCCAGGGGTCGGTGGTCGGAGGCCGGCCGTTGGTCGTCGACTCCCGGTTCATTCACTAACCGAATGGCATCCTGCAACACCGCCATCATGCCGAGACCGAGCAGGTCGACTTTGATCAACCCCATCTCGGAGCAATCATCCTTGTCCCACTGCACCACGACGCGGCCCGGCATGCTGGCGTTTTCGAGTGGCACGACAGACGACAGATCCCCCTGACAGATCACCATGCCGCCGGAGTGCTGACCGAGATGACGCGGCAGATCCTGCATCTGATACCACAGCCGCGCGAAATGCTGGACGCGTCGATTGCCGACATCGAGACCGGCCGCGGCCATGTTGCGGCCGATCGTTTCGCTCGGGTCGGCGAATTCGAACTGATTCATCACCTTGGCAAGGCGATCGATCAGCGTCGGCTCCAATCCCAGCGACTTGCCCACTTCACGCGCCGCGCTGCGCCCGCGATAGGTAATCACGTTGGCCGTCATGCCCGCGCCGTGCGTGCCGTACTTTTCGTAGACGTGTTGAATCACACGCTCGCGTCGATCGCCGCTCGGAAGATCGACATCGATATCGGGCCACTCGCCGCGCTCTTCCGACAGGAAGCGCTCGAACAGCAGATCCATGCCGACCGGATCCACGGCAGTGATGCCGAGGCTGTAACACACCGCGCTATTCGCCGCCGAGCCGCGGCCTTGCACCAGGATGTCCTGCTGCCGGCAGAAATTGACGATGTCCCAGACAATCAGGAAGTAGCCGGCGAGATCGAGTTTCTCGATCAGATCGAGTTCGCGGGCGATCTGCGCGCGCGCGCGGTCGTGATAGGGCCGGTAGCGATCACGCGCACCGACCTCGGCGATCTTGCGCAGGAATGAGATCTCGCTTTCACCCGGCGGCACCGGATAACGAGGAAAACGGTAGCCGAGATCCTTCATGGTGAACTGCAGGCGATCGGCGAGGGTGCGCGTCTCCTGCACCGCCTCGGGCCGGTCGGCAAACAGCCGCGCCATTTGCGCCGGTGGCTTGAGATAACGCTCGGCGTTCGCTGCCAGCAACCGGCCCGCCAGATCGAGCGTCGTGTGCTCGCGGATCGTCGTCAGCACATCACACAGGGCGCGGTCTTCCGGCGCCGCGAACCGGACGCCGCCAGTGGCGACAATCGGCACACCGAACGCCTCGGCCAGGCAGACCAGCGCATCGTTGTCGTCTTCTTGATCGCGGCGGAGATGGCGCTGCAACTCGACATAGACATTGCGGCGACCGAACATGCCCAGCAGTTGATCGAGCAGGCCACCGACGCCGTAGCGTTCGGCCAGGAGCAGCGGTCGGCCGGCGAGTGCAATCAGACCGGTGGTGCAGCCTTCGAAGTCATCGAGCGTCAGCGCCCCTTCGCCCTTCGGCGAACGCAATTTCATGCGTGTAATCAAGCGACACAGATTGCGCCACCCGTCCGGGGACTCGACGAGAACGGGTAAGACGAAATCAGAGGCCGTCCGGGGCCTGGAGCCTGCTCCCTGATGCCTGATGCCCGACGCCTGCTGTCTGATCGTGAGTTCCGCGCCGATGATCGCGCGCAGGCCGGCCGCTTGCGCGGCGCGATGAAAGCGCGGCGCGCCGTAGACGCCGTCGCGATCGAGCAACGCGATAGAGGAATAGCCGAGTGCCGCGGCCCGCTCGATCAGCGTTTCAGGGAGCGAGGCGCCACGCAAAAAGGAAAACGCTGACGAGGCGTGAAGCTCGACGTACATCTGATGATCGAGTGATCTAGTGATCTAGTGATCTGGCGGTCGCGAAGCTGAGAGGTCAGATCGCGAGATCGCGAGCTCGACAGATCATCAGATGCGCTAGTCGACCACTCCTTCAAGAAACCACTGGCCAATGTCGCGTTCGACGTAAATGCGATAGACGGTGCCGTCGCCAATCGCGACATCCCACTCGTCACGATCCCATGGCTGCCCCGGCTCGGCGTCGTTCCACCACTCACCGGAGGTGCGCCATGGACCGGCGGCTTGCACCACCGGGCCGCCATTGACGCCGCGACGATCCGTCATCACGCGCACCGGTCGGCCTTCCTGCACCTGCACCCGGGCGGGAACAGGGAGTCGGAAGCGGCGCAGCGCGGACGCAGAAGTGCTGAGTGCTGAGTCCTGAGTGCTGAGTGCGGGCGTGCTCAGTGCGGGCGTGCTCAGTGCGGGGCTTGGTGCACCTGCCGCACTGAGCCCTTTGCACTCAGCACTTCGCACTTCAAAGGCGGCCATCTCGAAAGCCCCGAGCTTCCACGAATCCACCAGCCTCGGTGAGCCGACATGCGTCTCACCCATCAGCGCCGACAAGCGTGCGACCAACGTCGACACGTGCTCCGGTGACGGCTGGGCACGCTCGAACAGCATCCACTGGGTCACCCGCGCCGGCGTCGGCTCGGCCAGCACGCGCACGTGATCGATCGCGGCGGCCGGCGGATTCGACTCGAGGTCAAGCAGGATCAACGTGCGCAACGTTTTCGGATCGCGCATCGGCGTCGGCAGCTGCAAGGTCCGAGCGTGGACCTGCTTGTTGACCAGCCGGAGATGCGTATGCAGAATCGCGGCGCCACGATCGGCGCGTTCGAGCCGTTCGGCCAGCGGTTCGAGCAGCCGGCCGAGCACAAACGACAAGGGCTCGAGTCCTTCGATCGGCCACTCGAGATCGAGTGCGCCTTCAAAGGGGTCTTCGGGAATCCACGGCACCAGCGGCGTGCTGTCTTCGCCGCGTGCGAGACGCTGCCACAGCACCCCGCGTGCGCCGAGCCGTTGGTAGACATCGCCCGGTGAGAGCATCGCGAGCGCGCCAAAGGTCGTGATGCCCCAGCGGCGCAGCGTGTCCTGGAGGGACTGCACCTCTTTCAATGCGATCGCGGTGCCGCGCACGGCAGAAGTGCTAGGTGCTTGGTGCTCAGTGCTATGTGCAGACGAAGTGCCGGGTGCTGCGTGCTGAGTGCTGAGTGCAGCACCGACATTCGCATGCACCGTATCGCGCGCCGCCTCCGGTTCACGTCTGGTCCGCCGCGAGTGATTAGCCGCATGCGAATCGCGTGGATGCATCCACCCGCCACCGCCACAATGCGCGGCCACCACGGTTTGCGTCGTGCGGTCGAGACAGGAATTGAAATACGGCAGGACGTCGGACATTTCCGACACCGACGGCGGCTGCACGGCCGGTGGCGGCGCGGCGACAGTGCTCGGACGTGCACCAGTCAAACGCAGCCGATCAAAGTCGCCCAACAACGTCACCGGCAACGACGCCAGCCGTTCCGGCTGTTCGCCCGGCATGACCACGGTCAATCCCGGCCGACCCAAGGCCAGCAGGGCGGCCGCGGTTTGCGTCGGCGCCAACGCAATGCGAATCGGCCCGCTGCCCGCACGGCGCATGTGCTCGCCGATGTCCTGCGGCGAACCGAACAATCGCGACAGTCCGCCGACATCCATCATCACCATCGACTCGACCACCTCGAATCGCGGCGTGAAGTCTTCGGCAAGCTTGACCAATGATGCGATCGGCGCCGACAACGAATACAGGCAGGCAAACATGACGCGTCCCTATTCCGCAGCCTGAACCGCTGAGCGGGCCGTGGCGTGCTCGTCGCGCCCGGCCACCGTCCTCGATGCGATGCTGCCCTGCACCGTCCGCCGCGGCGACGCCACCCGCATCGTCATTGCCAGTCCGCCGAAACGACGCGACCGTTCGTGAGGACCGTTCCACGAGAGCCCTTGCGGTCCGGCCGTGAGCGTGAGGCCGGCCGCGCTGCGCGCCAGCGGCACGGGACCGACCAGCAGGCAGGCGGTGTCGGTGCCTTCGACAATGCGGTGGAGCCGCAACCAGGTGGTCAGCGGCACGCGGCGAATACCGGCGAGCGGCACGTCGGCAAAGTCGAGGACGACCGCGGTACAGACGCCCGATTGCAGCACCAGATTGAGCGCCTTGAGCGAGCGGTCGATGGTCCGCTCGAGCAGGGTGCCGGGACCATCGACGGTGCGCGCCCCGGGCAGCCATGCCGGATCGACGGCGCTGGCGGTTTTGGTGATGGCCTGGCCACGCACCCAGAGCAGGCGCGACAGATTGATCCCGCACGCGCTGGCGGTGGCCGGATCAAAGCGATCGAACGTGTCGACGAGCGCCACCGATTCGCCGCGACCAGTCCCGGCGCCAAGCCAGGTCCACGCCAGGGTGGTGCGGCCCGACGAGGTCGGCCCGATCAACTCCGACACATGGCCGCGCGGCAATCCACCTTGCAATTGCCCATCAAGCGCCTGCAACCCAAACGCGGCGACGGCATCGGCGCCGAGCGTGCCAGGCAGTGTGGTGGTCAGCGTGCGATCAAGTTTGCGCGCGCGAAGCAGCGCTTCCAGACCGTCCCGCCCCACAGGGGCGCGTTTATTCAGGGTTTCACAGGGACTTGCGACGGCCGGGCTTGCTGCAGGAAATGCCATATGTCAGTCCTCTTCGCTATACTTTCGCTACAGGTTATAGGTGAATAAAAAGCGAAAGTCAAATTATAGGCAGGTAGGCAGGTAGGCAGGTAGGCGGGTAGGATGAACCGGTCTTGCTCGCGCTTGTAATGCAGGCCGGGCGCCGCGTCGCGGCGGCCCTGGCCTATCGTGACTTTCGCCTCCTTTGGTTCGGCGCCCTTATCTCCAGCATTGGGACGTGGATGCAGAAGGTGGCGCAGGCGTGGCTGATCGTCACGCTGACCGGCACGGCATCCGCGTTTTACCTTGGCCTTGATTCGTTCCTGGGCGAGGTGCCGATTCTGCTCTTCACGCTAATCGGTGGGGTTGTCGCTGACCGCAGCAATCGACGCCATCTGCTGCTGGTCTCGCAGTGCGTGCAGATGACCGCCGCCTTTACCCTGGCAGTGCTGGTCTTCACGGGCCGCGCCGAGATCTGGCACATCCTGTCGCTCTCGTTTCTGACCGGGATCGCGCAGGCGTTTGGCGGACCCGCGTATCAGTCGCTGGTGCCGTCGCTGATCCCGAAAGAGCATCTGCCCAACGCAATCGCGCTGAATTCGATTCAGTTCAATCTGGCCCGGGTCATTGGCCCGTTGATGGCGGGGGCCGCACTGACCGCGTTCGGGATGGTTGCGTGCTTTGGCTTGAACGGCATCTCGTTTCTCTTTGTGATGGCGGCGCTGCTCGCGCTGCACGTGGCGCACGTGCGGCAGACCGGCCAGTGGAACATGCGCGATCAACTCAAGGGCGGGTTGCGCTATGTGCGTGACCAGCCGCAGTTGAAAACGCTGACCATCCTTGGCTTCATCTCGGCGTTTCTGGGTCTGCCGCTGCTCACCTTTCTGCCGATCATCACCAAGGATGTGTTCCAGCAGGGTGTCGGGCTCTACACGCAGTTCATGACCATTGCCGGCGCCGGTGCGGTGCTTGGCGCGCTGACCGTGGCGTGGCTTGGCAAGCATCGCCATATGGGCATCATGCTGCTGGTGATGCAGGCGCTGCTCGGGCTGATCGCGGTCGGGTTTTCGTTATCGACGGTGCTGTGGGTCAGCCAGGTGCTGTTGTTCATCGGCGGCGCGATTCTCGTCACCTGCTTCTCGCTGACGACCTCGCTGGTGCAACTGCTCGCGCCGCAAGAAATGCGCGGGCGCGTGGTCAGTATCTACATGGTCGCGTTTCGCGGCGGGTCGCCGCTTGGCGGGTTGATTACGGGCTGGTTAGTCATCCAACTCGGGTCGGCGCCGATCGCCCTGGCGATCAACGGCGCGTTACTGACGACGGTCGCGTTAGTGACGATGACCCGGAATCATGGGCTCAGGGATCTGTAGTGCTGAGTGCTGAGTGCGGCTACGGGAGCAGTTGGAGGCCGCTGCGCTTGGCAAACACTTTAAAATCTGCATCAGCGGTGACCAGGCTGACGTTGTGATCAAGACAACTCTGTGTGATCAGCGTATCAGCGAGTCGCGCCTTGCGGCCGTGCGCCAACAATGCGCGACGAAGAGTACCCGCCCGGTCCCAATAGCCGTCGGTCGGCAGTAGTAGCGGGAGCGCTCTGAGCAGCTCAGCGACTTCGTCGGGCAGCTTCGGATCGCTCAACACCTCGGTCAGGACCACGGGCGGGAGGCAGGCCTGCCGCTCGCCAAGGACGATCTCAACGGCGTCGGTAACGGCGCCGGCGTCGCCCTGCAGATAGGCGATGAGCGCGCTGGAGTCGAGCGCGATCATCGATCGTCGCGCAACTTTTTGACATCGATCGACAACCGGACGCGCCCGCGCAGGCGTCGTAATTCGTCGTGTGCGCGCGCCGCAGCAACCATCTCCAAGCCGCGACGGATCGTCCCGGTGATCCCCTCGCCAGTCGATTCGCGGGCTCGATCGAGCAACTCCGCGGGGACTTCGACCGTGACTTTGGTTACTTCCACTCGCGGATTATACCAGTATCGACACCAGCATTGAATCTGGTGTGATAGGCGTTCGACTGTTTACTGGCGGTCGAGCGGCTTCAGGGCCAACGTCCAACTCACTGGGACACTCTGTGGCGAATAACACAATTTGTCGTCGCAGGCTTGGTATTCCAGCCGACCAGTGATGATGACGCTGGTCTCCTTGGCGAGCAGCTTCTGCACTTCTGGAGTGGCGAGCACGGTGACGTCCTGCACCAGGCGGAACGGTTTCTGAAACACTTCGACGCGCTCGTTCAGTGGCTTGAAGTGATAAATCTCCGAGGCCGGATAGGTCGGCTCGTGCGCCCGCATCCAGGGCTGCTGATCGAGGGTGAGCCGAACGACCTGGTAGGTGTGCTTGCCCGGCGCATAGAGATGCATACCGCGCTTGGGGGTGATGTCGAACACCAGGGACAGTCGCTTACCTGGGGCGACAGTGTCATCGCTGGCGCCGGCGGTGACCGTCAAATGGGCGGTCTCCGAGGTGGTCGCGGGCCCGAACGGCGTGATTCCCTGGCCCACCAGAATGCTCGCCACGGTGCTGCGCTCCTGATAGGCGGCTTCAAAGTGCCGCGAACGCACGACGCCTGCGCGATCAAGGATGAACGTGCCCGGAAACGGAATCCCGTAGGTGCGAGTGCCGGCCTGGACGGTGGTGTTAAGCAACCCGTACTGCTTGATAATCGCCGACCCGCTATCTGAGATCAGCGGAAAGGTGATGCCGCGCGCGTCAGCGAATTTCTTCAGTGTCTCTGGTGCGTCATAGCTAATGGCGGCAAGGCCAAGGCCCTGACGTTTCAATTCCGCCGCGCGACCTTGCAGCTCGACGAGCTGCGTTTTACAGTAGGGTCACCAATCGGCCGAGCGAAAGAACACCAACATGGCGCCCTTGGCGCCCAGCACCGTCTGCAACGTTTGCCGACGGCCGAACTGATCGACCCCTGAAAACTCAGGGACCTGGGCGCCGACGCGTGGGCCAAGGGTGGCCGGGTCGGGTTGCGCCCCGATGGGGCCTGAGCAGGCCACCAGCAGGATCAGGAGTACAAAAAAGCGCCGCGTCATCAGCATCGTCTACGTATGATGCCTGATACCGCGGCGCGGATACACCCCAGCAATACTGCCGGCGGTGTTACTTCCGTTTGATGACTTCGTAAACCGTGGCCGCCCCGCCGCCGACCGCGGCGCCGATGAGAGCGCCTTTCTTGCCACCGGCGATGGCGCCGACGCCCGCACCGGCGGCCGAACTGCCGCCGATGATCAACGCCGTCTTCTTCCACGAGCGCCGCGGCTGCACTTCTTCACGCTGCACGTAAGTCGTGCGTTGTGCACGCGGACGAACGCTTTGACGGCGAGGGGCCGGCCGCTGCACGATGTCGGGCTGCGAGTACACCGGCGGCGCGTAATAGGTCGCCGGGGCCGCATACGGAGTCGCATAGGCCGGCGCCGCATACGCGGGCGCGGGCGCCATCCGATTGACGCAAGTGACCTGTGCCACTTCGCGATTCGCCACCAGCGATCGCTGCATCACGGCTTCCTGATACGGCTCGCAGTGGACGACGGTGGGCGCGGCCGGGTTGAGGCCGCTCGTGTTGGCGACGGTCATCGCGTAAGGCGCATTCGCCTGCGCCGCACCTGGCCACGTCGCCTCGGGAGCGCTGCGCCCCTGCGCCGACGCCACGAGAGCGACTGCACCAGCGACCACGCCGCCGATTGCCGATCCCAAAATGGCTCTCATCATGACTCCACCCTCCCTTGACGAACAACGCGGCGTATCTGCCGTTACGCCCTGCATAGTCCAAGGACCGTGCCATCACTTCCCTGTTCTTCCCGTCACGATTTAGGCTTGTTTTTGTGTCATCTGTCATCAATTGTCTCTTCGAGGACGCAGTGCCTGCGTCCTGATGAGGACAGGCCAGACCCAGCCCAGCCGCAAAGGCGTCAGCTATACTGCCGACATGAGTCGGGTCCTCGTGGCCGAGGATGATCCAGACATCGCGAGCTTGCTCGCGCATTACCTGCAACGTGCCGGCTTTGAAGCCGACGTGGTGTCCTCGGGTCGCGACGTCCTGCCGCGCATTCGAAAAGCTCCGCCAGACCTGCTGCTGCTCGATTTGATGTTGCCGGGCCTCGACGGCCTGGAAGTGTGCCGCGCCGTCCGCAGCGACGCACACACTGCCTCGATTCCGATCATCATGGTGACTGCCAAGGGCGAGGAATCAGATCGCATCGTCGGTCTCGAACTCGGCGCCGACGACTACATCACCAAGCCGTTCAGCCCCAATGAAGTGATCGCGCGCATTCGCGCGCTGCTGCGCCGCACGCACCGGACCGGGCCCCCGGACGGCCGGCTGACCTATGGGCCGATCACGGTCGACGTCGACCGCCATCTGGTACGCCTCGACGAAGCCGAGGTGCGCCTGACCGCGAAAGAATTCCTGTTGCTGCAGTATCTGATGCAGCACCGCGGCCGCGTCCTGTCGCGCGACCTGCTGCTCTCTGATGTGTGGGGCTATTCGTATACCGGTGGTACCCGCACCGTCGATGTGCACGTCCGCCGCCTGCGCGAGAAGGTACCGTTTCTCACCGAGGCGATCATGACCGTCAAGCAGTTCGGCTACAAGCTGGTCGAACCCGCGCCAGTCGCGGCGCGATCCCCCCTCGCCCGCGACTGACGGGTCCCCACCCCTTATGCGTTCGCACTACCGACTGACGATCTTCCTCAGCGTCTTCGGCGCGGCGGCGCTCGCGCTGGTCTTCGTCCTGGCCGCGACCGCGAACCCGTTGTCCGTGGAGGCGCGAACCCAGCTGCTGACCGTGACCGGTATCGGACTCGGCGGGGCGATCGTGCTGGCGTTTCTCGTCTCGTCGGCGCTGGCCGGGCCGCTCGAGCAACGGGTCACCGGCATCCTGTCGGTGGCTCAACGCTATTCGGTCGGCGATCTGCGGCGCCCCCCGCCTTATTACGGGGACGACGAACTCGGTGCTGTGGCGCGGGCCATGGACAGTGCCGTGCAGGCACTCGGCCGGCGTGTCGACGCGATGTCGCGCGATCAAACGCGGATGGTCGCGATCCTGTTAAGCATGGTCGAGGGCGTGCTGGTCGTCGATGAACAGGGCCGGCTGCAACACGTCAACGATGCGGCCCGGCGGATGCTGCGCCTCGATCACGACGCCATCAACCACTCCTACGTCGAAGCGATTCGCCATCCCGGCATCGTCGACCAGATCTCGCGCGTGCTCGGCGGCGAACAGCCTGAAGGACTCGAGCTATCGGTCACCCGCGACGTCAGCCGGACGTTGGTCGCGCGGGTGGCGCCAGTGGTCGCCGCCGGCCGCGGTGCCGTGCTGGTGCTGCACGACATTACCGATCTGCGTCACGCCGACCAGATCCGGCGCGACTTTGTCGCCAACGTGTCGCACGAACTGCGGACTCCACTGACGGCGATCAAGGGCTATGCCGAGGCCCTGCTCGATGAACCCGACGACACGGACGCACGCCATCGCTTCCTCGAGATCATTCATCGTCACTCGACGCGGATGGAGCGGCTGGTCAAAGACCTGCTGCGGCTGACACGCCTCGATGCCGGGCAAGAAATATCGGAACTCGCCAACTGCGATGTGCGCGCCATGATTCACAGTCTGGTTGCGGACTTTGAATCTGCGGCGCACGACAAACGGCAGCAGTTACGGATTGAAGTGGCACCCGACGCCTGCGTCCTGCTGGTCGACCCGGCGAAGCTTCACGACATCATCCGCAATCTGGTCGAGAACGCGATCAACTACACGCCGGAAGGGGGCGTCATCGATGTCGCCGCCGATGTCATCGACGGGCGGTTTCGTGTACGGGTCTCCGATACCGGTCCGGGCATCCCCACCGCCGATCTGACCCGGGTGTTCGAGCGGTTTTATCGGGTCGACAAATCACGCGCGCGTCCGGGGGGCACCGGGCTGGGTCTGGCGATTGTCAGAAACCTTGTGCATGTGCTCGGTGGTGAGGTCACCGCAGTGAACCGCGAGAGCGGCGGTGCCGTCTTCACCGTGCACCTCCCGATCCCCACGATGGCCTGAGTGGGCACTATTGGTCGTCGATCTTCAACAGTTCGCGACGGAGTCGCTCGACGAGTTGGCTGATGTCGGTCTCTTCGGCAAGTTTCGCCCCCAGTTGATCGTCTGCCGTGTCGGACGCCACCTCGAGCCGGTCAGCCACCCGCCGCAACAGTTTGAGCACCAAGGTCAATTCCTGTTCCGCCAGCAGATTAATCTGCAGATGTAAATGATCGCGCTGATCGTTCTGCTTGCTCATGCGGTTCTGCGCGATCAAGATAAACGTCGCAATCAGCACCCCCTCGCACGTCACGATCAAGGTCAGCAAGACATACGGGTAGGGGTCGAAGCGGGAAGGCTCCGGGCCAGCGGTGTTCCAGGCGATCCAGGCCGCAATCGCGACCAACTGCGCGATGACGAACCCGATCTGCCCGACCATGGTGCTGAACGCGTGCGCCACACGTTCGCCGGGCGAGGCGGCCCGCCGGACGTCACGTTCGAGATTTGCGACCGCTTTGACATTATCGACGGCCGGGTCGCCCGTCCGGACGCGAGAGGATTTTCGCAACGCGTTAACACTCCACCTGGACGCCGGACCACACAGCGCGCGGTGACCCAGGATTGACCAGGCGTGCACACTCGAACAGGGTTGGCAGGGGGGCCGGAACAGTGGGTTGCTGCGCCTGTGGCGGCGCGGCGACAGGGGCAACGAGGGCAACGAGGGCAACGACCCGAACAAGACACATGCCCCGCTATCGTAGCCCGTGCCGCCCGGATTAGTCGTCGACGACGAAGCTGAACACTTTCCAGACGCCGTCCATCTCGACTAGAGACCCAGCGACGCGCAGATCTTGCTCCGCACCACTGCTGTCGTGCACCACAAACACGGCTTGGCGATGCACGTTGAACCCGGCATACGCAGTGGTCTCTCCGTCGAATCGAACCCGCTGCAGTTCGTACCGTTTGCCGCGGTGCTCGGCAAGCGTCAGTCGAAGGCGATTGTCGCTCTTCTGGTGAAGGTCACCCCACACATAGCTCAGCGGCAGATTGCGCTCGGGGCGAGCCGCCGGTAGCTGCGGCCAGATGTGATCGCGAAACTCGGCCTCATCGAGCGCCAACGCGCGAAGACGCGCA
>DATLXN010000038.1:0-98051 GCA_035575715.1 Vicinamibacterales bacterium
CTCCCGTAAGGGAACGGGATTTTGAGTCCCGCGCGTCTGCCAGTTCCGCCACTCCGGCGAGGAGGAACCCATTCTATCGGAAGCGCACAGTGGTGCGGTAGACTCACCCCGTTCGGGAGGGGTCCGCTTGATGCGAAACACGCTACGCAACGCTCTATTCGCCCTGTCAGGCGCCGTCGTCATGGCTGTTGTCTTCCACTCGGCATTGCCCGTCTTCGGCCAGGCGCCGGCGGGACCGCGATTGCCACGGCTCGGTGGGAAGCCAGATCTCAATGGCATCTGGCAAGCCATGAACACCGCGAACTGGGATCTCGAAGCGCACGCGGCGCGTCCGGCGCTGGCCATGCGACCTGGGCCGATCGTCCCGGTGCCGGCCAAAGAAGTGCTCGCCTTTGGTGCGATTGGTGCCGTGCCTGGTGGTATCGGCGTGGTCGAGGGCGGCGAGATTCCGTACACGCCGGAAGGCCTCAAGAAAAAAAAAGAGAACCAGGACAACTGGCTGACGCGCGACCCCGAGATCAAGTGCTACCTGCCCGGTGTGCCGCGCGCCAACTACATGCCGTTTCCGTTTCAGATTTTCCAGAGTGACAAAGCGTTTGCGATCGCCTACGAGTTTGCCGGCGCGTATCGCAATGTCTACCTGAAAGACCCTGGTCCGCCGCAAGTCGATTCGTGGATGGGCCAATCGGTCGGCCGCTGGGAAGGCGACACCTTTGTTATCGACGCAAACGGATTCATCGATCAGAGCTGGTTCGATCGATCCGGCAATCATCACAGTGACGCGCTCAAGGTCACCGAGCGTTACACGATGGTCGATCCCAATCACATCAACTACGAAGCGACCATCGAAGACAAAAACGTGTTTACGCGGCCGTGGAAGATCAGCTTTCCGCTTTATCGGCGAATGGAGAAAGGCGCGCGGCTGAACCAGTTTAAGTGCGTCGAATTCGTCGAGGAGCTGATGTATGGCCACCTGCGTAAAACGCCGGTGCAGTAACCGAGGTCGACATGCAATACCGCTCAGTTCTCTCGATTGGAACACTTGCCGTGGCGACGGCCGTCGTCTGTTCCCTCGGCCCGGTCGCAGCGGGGCCGAGGTTCGAAAATGAGTCAAGCGACGGCGGGCAAGCGACACCTGCGGCGGCGACCGCGCAGAAAGCCGCGCCGGCCACCGCTAAGCCCTGGACCATGCCGCGCACGGTTGATGGCAAACCGGATCTGCAGGGCACCTGGAGCAACGCGACCTTAACGCCCCTCGAGCGCCTGCCCGGTCAGGGCCTGATCCTCACCGACGCGCAGACGGCGCAGATCGAAAATCGGACCAAGGAAGTTGCCGCCTTCCGCGACGCGCCCAGCGATCCGAATCGCCCGCCTCCCGTCAAAGGCGGCGAAGATCGGCCCCTGCCGCCCGGCGAGCCGACGTTCATCGAGCGGATCTCCGCGTCTGCCGGCGGCAAGGTCGGCGGCTATAACAATTTTTGGTTAGATCCGGGCGAACGGGTCCTGCGCATTGACGGCAAGCCGCGCGGTGCCATGGTGATCGATCCGCCCGACGGTCGGGTGCCGGCCTTGACTCCGGAAGCGCGCACGCGCGCCATGCAGCGCGCGGCGGGGACGAAAGCTTTCGGTGAGTTCGATCATCCGGAACTGCGGGGATTAGCCGAGCGCTGCTTACTGTCGTTCGGCTCGAACGCAGGGCCGCCGATGGTGCCGAATTACTTCTACAACAACAACTACCAGATCGTGCAGACCAAGGATCACGTCATGATCATGACCGAGATGGTCCATGACGCGCGGATCATCCGGATGGGCGCGGGACTCGAGCATCCGCCCAAGTCGGTGCGTCAGTGGCTTGGCGATTCGATCGGCCGGTGGGACGGCGACACCTTGGTCGTCGAAACCACCAACTTCCATCCCCAACAGCAATACCGCGGCGCGTCCGAGAACTTGAAGATCACCGAGCGGTTTACGCGCGCCGGTCCCGACCAGATCCTCTACCGCTTCACGGTGGAGGACCCGACCACGTTTGTCGCGCCGTGGACGGCGGAACTGGCGTTCAATCGGACTGAGGAAATGATCTACGAGTACGCCTGCCACGAAGGCAACTACGCGTTGTCGAATGTGCTCAGCGGCGAACGCTCGAAAGAGAAGCGCGACGCCGAGAAAATGAAGAAGCCGCAATGAAGGCGCTGAGTGCCGGGCTCGTTGTCGTGGCCGCCGCGCTCGCCTCACCGCAGCTCGCCAGAACGGCGAGCGACCGAGACCAGGCGCCTGTCGGCATTGCCAAACCGTGGACGATGCCGCGAACGGCAGACGGCAAGCCGGACCTGCAAGGCACCTGGAACAACGCCACGCTGACCCAGCTCGAACGGCCCGAGGGTTCGTCGCTGGTGATGTCGGCGGACGAAGCCGCCAGGATGGAGAAGGGATTCTCGGAGCGTGTCGAGCGCTTGTCCGAAGCCTCTGATCCGAATCGTCCCGCTCCGCCAAAGGGCGGCGACGGGTCGACGGGGGCCGCGGGGAACGTTGGCGGCTACAACAACTTCTGGATCGATCCGGGTGACCGCGTCGCGAGGGTCAACGGCGAATATCGCCGGTCGTTGATCGTCGATCCACCCAACGGCCGCGTGCCGCCGCCGACGCCCGAAGCGCGGAAGCGGACACAGGAACGGCTGGCGTTGAATAAAGGGCGTGGCCAATACGACCATCCCGAAATGCGCCCACTGGCTGAGCGCTGCCTGATGTCGTTCGGGTCCAACGCCGGGCCGCCAATGTTGCCCAACTACTTCTACAACAACAACTATCAGATCGTGCAGACCAAGGACCACGTCATGATCCTCGTGGAAATGGTCCACGACGTCCGGGTCATTCGAATGGGTGGGGAACGCTTACCCAAGCACGTGCGACGGTGGACCGGCGATTCGATTGGCCGCTGGGAAGGCGACACGTTGGTGGTCGAAACGACCAAGGTTCACCCCCTGCAGAGTTTCCGTGGGGCGTCGGACAACCTGAAAGTGACCGAGCGGTTCACACGGACCGGGCCCGAGACAATTCTTTACAAGTTCACCATCGAGGACCCGACCACCTTCACCGCCCCGTGGAGCGGTGAGGTTCCCTTTAACCGGACCGACGAGTTAATCTATGAGTACGCGTGCCACGAAGGTAACTACGCGCTGGCAAATGTCCTCAGCGGCGAGCGTAGTCGTGAAAAGCGCGAAGCCCAACGCAAGCAGCCGCAACAGTAGATGGCAGGCCCCAGGGCTCAACCCAGGCCCCAGGAGCAAGACGGGGATACGAAACTTATGCGAACAACAGCCTTTACGGTCTTAGCAGGATTGGTTCTTCTCGCGGCCACCGTGCCAGTCAGGGGGCACCATGCCTTTGGCGCCGAATTCGATCCGGATGCGCCGATCCGATTGCAGGGTAAGGTCGTCAAACTCGAATGGGTCAATCCTCACGCGTGGATCCATATCGACGTCAAGAAACCGGATGGCACCAACGAAGTCTGGATGGTCGAGGGCGGCACGCCCAACACGCTGCTGCGCCGCGGCTTGACCCGCGATTCGTTGACCGTCGGCACTGAGCTGGTCGTCGACGGCTACCAGACCAAGGACCACTCCCTCAAGCGCGCCAACGGTCGCGACGTGACATTCACCGACGGACGCAAGATGTTTATGGGTTCGTCAGGAACCGGCGCACCGAAGGACGGCCGCGACCCGGTTGACGGCGCCAAGAAACCGCCGCCGCCGAAATAAGTGCTCAGCACTCAGCACTCATCACTTAGCACTCAGCACTTAGCACTTCACAGAGTTTCAAGGTCGCTCGCCAGGCGCCTTGGAACTTTTTCAGTTTAAGGAAGGCCCTGTGACGAACACTGTGTTGGCTTTTACGTTGCTGCTCCTCGCGCCGTTGACCGTGCTCGCGCAAACCCCGGCGCGTTTCAATGTGCCGGTGGAATATTTCACGCTGCCCAATGGGCTCAAGGTGGTGGTCAGCGAAGACCGCAGTGCACCGGTCGTGCTGGTGGAGGTCATGTACAACATTGGCTTCCGCATCGAGCCGAAAGGCCGCACCGGGTTCGCTCACCTGTTCGAGCACATGATGTTCCAGGGCTCGGCACAGGTCAAAAAGATGGAGCATGTCGGCATCATGCAGCAGGCCGGCGGTGTCGTGAACGGGTCGACGCGGCTGGATTACACCAATTACTTTCAAGCTCTGCCGTCCAATGCACTCGACGTGGCGCTGTGGCTCGAAGCGGACCGGATGAAGTCGCTCGACGTCAGCGCCGACAATCTCAAAAATCAGCAGAACGTCGTGAGCGAGGAAGTGCGGGTCAACGTGTTGAATCAGCCGCACGGCTCGTTCGAGTGGCTCGACCTCTGGCAGCGCGCCAACAGCAATTGGGCCAACGCGCATAATTTTTATGGTGACCTCGCCGACCTCGAGGCCGCGACGCTCGACGACGTGCGGTGCCAGCCGATTGCCAGCGCCGGCGTGCGCGCCAGCTTGTCTTCCTTGGTGAAGCGCCGTTCTTCGCGCTGCGGCGGCTCGCTGACATCGGACGGCGCCGGGAGCGACTGACGGGGGAGCGCGGCGAAGTGCTTGTCGGCCAGCTGTCGGACTTCGGCAACGGTGGTATCACCGACCACGACCAGGACCGCATTATTCGGCGCGTAGTAGGTCCTGAAGAACGACTCGCGGACGTGCGGACCAGCGGGATCACCGCTGCGGAATTGGCCCAATCGAAGACAGCGTTGCGTTCGGCGTTCCTCGAAGATATGGAAGGAGGCTTCATGCCACGTTTCGGCCGCGCCAACCTGCTCGCCGCGTTTGCGTTGTTCGACGACGACCCCAAACGGGTCAATACGATTCTGGACGAACTGGACAAAGTCACACTCGACGACGTGAAGGCTGCCGCTGGACGGTGGTTCGTGTCGACCAACCGCACATCGATTGATAGCAGACCAGTCAGCAAGCCGACGACCGGAGGTGGGCAGTGAACCGCTTGACGCAACGCGTTGTGATCACCCTGACGGCGGTTGTCGTCGCGCTGTTCGGGCTGCCCGCTGGGTCGACCGCGCAATCGACGGCGCGGCCGGCGATTGGACCTGAACGGGCATTCGTGCCGCCGCCCCGGGTCGAGCGCATATTGCCCAATGGTCTGAAGGTGATTGCGGTGCGTTTTCTTACGGTGCCAAAAGTCTCGGTCGCACTGACCGTCCAATCAGGCCTGGCGGCCGATCCGGCGAATCAGGCGGGCTTGGCGCAGTTCGTAGCCGACGTGGCTCAGGAAGGCACCGCGACACGCGACAGCCGTCAGATCAAGCAGGAAGTGTTCGCGATGGGCGCCAGCCTGACCGGCACGGCTGGCCAGGACACGACGACGTTCACCATCCGCGGTCTCGCCGATACGCTGCCGCAGATGATGGCGCTGCTTGCCGATGTCGTGCGCAACCCGACGTTTCCGCAAAGTGAAGTCGACCTGATCAAGGCCAACACCGAGCAGCGCCTGCAGGCGCAGATGGCGTCGCCGCAGATGGTCGCGAACCGGGTCTATCGGCAGACCCTGTTCGGCTCGCATCCCTATGCGCGCGTCGGGGCGACGCCGGAAACGGTGAAGGTCATCGACCGCGCAGCGATCGTGCAGTACCACCGGAGCTACTACCGGCCGAACAACGCGTTTCTCGTGATTACCGGCGATGTCACGCCTGACGCGGCGTTTGCCGCGGCAGAAAAGGTGTTTGCGACTTGGACGCGCGGGGTGGTGCCGCCGCCGCCCACTGCCCCTGTTCCCGGTCTGCAGGGTCGCCGGATCGTCTTCGTGCAGCGCCCGAACAGCGTGCAGTCGTCGATTTCGGTCGGCAACTTTACGATTCGGCGCAACGATCCGCGCTGGCCGGTGTTGAACGTCGCCAACCAGATTTACGGCGGCGCCTTTGATTCGCGACTGGTGCGCAACATTCGCGAAGACAAGGGCTATACCTATTCGCCGCAATCGGTGTTCCAGGCGATGGGGCAGGCTGGCCTGTATCGCGCGGCCGCCGACGTCCGCAACGAGGTGACCGGTGCGACGTTAAAAGAAATTTACGGCGAGATCGACACGTTCCGCCGGGACGGGCCGGCGGTTGCCGAACTCGACAACGCCAAGGTGTATGCGCGCGGGTTGTTCGTCATCCAGAACGCCACGCAGGCGGGTCTATCGAACACCCTGAACACGATGTATAGCTTTGGTTTGCCGAACGACTATCCAGAGCAATTTCAGAAGCATGTGTCGAGCCTGTCGCCGGAAGCCGTCAAAACTGGCGCGCAGATGCTGCTCGGGTCAGAGAATTCGGTGATTGTGATCGTTGGCGACTACACCAAGGTGAAAGATCAACTCGGCGCCTTCGCGAACATCTCGTTTGTCGATCTCAACGGCAAGCCCATCCCGCCGCCGCAGTAAACGCTACGAGAAGCCGATCCAGCGGCCGGCGGCCGCGACGACAAACCACATCGTCAGCGAGATGGCGCCGACCAGTTTGCTCGTCGCGGTGGTCGCCAACCCTTCTCGGCTGGCGATACGATTGCGAATGGCGAACGTGAACAGCAATGCGATCGGCAGCGTGGTGATCTTCACCCAGAACGACGTGTTGTAGTAGCACTTGATCGACTCGGAGAGGAACAGCGCGGTCCCGGTCGAGAGCATGACCACCAGGCTGCCGATCAGCCACGGCCGGATGTCCCGGGTCAGCTGCGCGACCGGGTGGTTGCGAAGTCCGAGGCCGAGCAGGCGCAAGTCGATGATCAAAACGGCGCCGCCCAGCACACACAGGCCGAGCAAGTGTACGGCTTCGATCACTGGAAACAGCCAGAGCGAACCGCGGATCGCTTCGCCGATCCAGGTCGCTTCACACCATTCAAAAAACGGCAACAGGGACATCGGCTACTTCGGCGGGACGGTGCATCCAGCCGCCCAGTTGATGACGTCAGACTGCGGCTGGATGTCGCAGTCGAACCAGTTATAAGCAATCATCCGCCCGGAGACGACGATCGCGGCCCACAGGCCCAGCGAGATGATTGCCGCGGCGCGCGCACCACGCGGCGGCCGCGGATCGGTGTCCCACTCGGCGACTGACCGCTCGGTGCGGTTGTGGAAGATCCAGACGTTGAGGCCGGCCAGGACCAGCATCACTATCTTGATGCGGAAGAAAATGTTCTGGTAGTTGCGGACCGGGATGGCGTAGAACAGCAGCAGTCCGGTGATCATCATCACCGCGAAACCGACCTTGGTCCACGGCAGCACCCGGCGCGTCAGATCGCTGACTGGCACCCCGCGCAGCGCTATCCCCAGTAAGCGCAGGTCGAGAATCACGGCGAGTCCGACAAACAGCGTCAACGCCAGGACGTGCGTCGACTCGACCAGCGGGTAGATGAACAGCGACTCGTGCAGCGCCACGCTGTAATGGGTGCTGGCCAGCCACTCGAGGAAAGTTAGTAGCGACACGGCGGGCTAAGTATAGACTCGGCAGCCATGCGAACGACGACATCGATGGTGCTGATCGTGTGGCTGGCCGCCGCCGCGCTGACCGCGCAGACCGTGCCCGGTGCGCCAGGTCCGACCCGCGGCGACGGCACCGCACGGGTCGGGACGATGAGCGAGCTCATGATCCACATGATCTATCCGACCTCCGATGCGGTGTTTTATATTTTGTCACGAACACCAAAAACAGATACAGAGTGGGCCGACCTGCAGGCCAAGACGTTGACCTTGGCGGAATCGGCGAACCTGCTGATGATGCCGGGCCGCGCGCGCGACCAGGATCGCTGGATCAAGGACGCCCGACTGATGCTCGATGCGGGACGGGCGGCGTATCAGGCGGCCAAGGCGAAAGATGTGGTGGCGCTCGAAGCGCTCAGCGATCAGTTGTACGAATCGTGCGTGACCTGTCACAAAAATTATCGGCCTGATTATGGCAAGCCCAAGCCACCGGCATAACGATCACGGGGTAAAGTTCGGGCGTTGAATTTCTAAGGCGTACTTGGCGTGGCAGGCAGTGCAACTGTCATACAGTTCGGCGCCGACGTCGAAGACCGCTTGCGTGTCGTGTGATTCGGCGGCCTTGATCGCCTTTTGCGCGACTGCGATCATCGCCTGTGAGAGTTGCATCCACTCGGCCCCGTCTTTGGCGCGGCTGCTCATCATCAACAGGTTGCCGGACTCGGCCACCACGTAAGCGCTGTTGCGGACGGCATCCCACTCTTCTGAGGTCTGCGGCTCGATCTCGATGGTGCCGTTGGCGTCGATCACCGTGCCGACGGCATCCCAATAGACTTCTGCGGCAGGTTCGATGATCGACGCCATCAACTGCTTGGTATCGGCGACGGGCCGGAAGGGCGGCGGGGCGGGTGCGGAGCTGCAGCCGACAACGGTCAGCGACGCGGCGAGCGACAGGCACAGAGTGCGCATCTGCGCGAATACTACCGCAGGTCGATCCGCGCGCGTATCTCGCCAACGGGTTCGTCACGCGTGTTGCGTATCTCCGGTCGCGCGTAGGAGGCAAGCGCGTCGAGGTCAGCAGAAGTCAACACGTCGAGCGCATGCAGCACCGCAAGCAGTGCCGGTTCAGAGGCCCGCTTGGCGCCGTCCTCGACCTTGAGCGCGATGCCGAGGCGCTGCCCGGGAACGCCGGCGCAGTAGTAGCCCTCGGCGCCGACCTTCGCAAAGACGCGACCGCCCGCACGGCGCATCAGATCGGTGCACAGGCGATCGGTGCCAGCCACATATTCGGGATGCGTGGTCATTGCCGAAACGACTCTCATCGGGGCCGGCGCTTGATCCGCCGCGGCCGCGGCGAGGCGCGCACAGGCCAGGGCGGCCGCATCGAGCGGCAAGGCGAAGGTCGGCAAACCGCAGCCGTCGACGGCGATCTCCATCTCGCGGTGACCCGACCAGGTCGCCAAGGTCACCTCGACCCGACGCTGCGACGGATGATCGACGTGATGATAGCCGTCAAGGGGCCAGCCATTGAGCCGGCAGAGCGCCAACAGGCCGGCGTGTTTGCCGGAGCAGTTGTTGTGGATCCGTGAGGGTGCGCGGCCGGCCCTGGTCAACGCGACCGCTGCTGAGCGCAGCATCGGCGGGTGAGCGCCGCACGCGAGATCCGCCTCGGTTGCGCCGGCTTTGCGCAACACGCTCTCCGCCGCTTCGACATGAAACGGCTCGGCATTATGCGAGGCCATGCAGACCGCGAGTTCTGGCCCGGAGAGGTCAAAGTGGCTCACGCCGCCGTCTTCGACGAGAGGTAGCGCCTGAAACATCTTGATCGCCGAGCGGACAAAGCTCGAATACGTCGCGGCCCCGGCGCCAGCCACAAGTCCACGCTCGGCGTGGACCACCGCCACGTGAATGCGATGCCGCGACTCGACCCGATCTCCGCGCGTGACTTCAACGAAGCTCTCAGGCACCGGGCACCCAGACCAGCGCCACCAGCTGGACGCTGACTCCACCACGTTTGGGTTTGATCAGGACGCGGTCGAGCGGTGCATGTTGCGTATCCCATGCGGCGGCGATCGCGGCGAGTTCGTGCTCCAACGTTTGATTCAGTTCGTCACGTTTCGCTTGCAGCGCCGCGAGTTCGGTTTCTGCGCGCGCGACATCCTGCGCGGCGCGGCCGATCCGGCCGGCGCCACGCGCCGCGGTGGTGACCCGGCCTAAGGTTGTCGCGCTGACCGCCTTGCGGCCGAGCATCGCCCCGAAGATGGTCGCCGCCACCGAGACGCCGGTTTGCAGTTTGGATTCGGTCGCTTGCCCTTGTTCCCGTTTGACCGCGGCGTCGGCGCGTCGGACGCGATCCTCGAGCGTCGACAGGCGTGACGCATACTTCTCCCGCACGCGGGCGATCTCGCCGTCGCGCTCCTCCCGGAGCGTGGTCTGCAGTCGGAGGCGAAAGTCGCGCTCTGATTCATCCGGCGCCGAGACCATCTTGGCGCGCGGGCTCCTGAGCAGCTCAATGGTCTGCGCGCGTGCGACCCACTGGGAAAACTCCTTGCCCCACTGCGCGTACTTGCGCGGCGCACCCGCGGCGGCAGGCAACCGCGCGAAGGCTGCGCCCTGCGGCGCATCGCGCTGCAAATCGCCAATCGTGAACGCGGCCGGCTCGGCCTGATCCCAGTCGACAGCGACGGCGCCATCGGCAATCGGGGTGGTGACGACGATGTCACGCGTCTCGTCGAGGCCGGTTTTTGCGTCGGCATAGGTGACCCGCGCGGCACCCAGGAGCATCGGCGCAAAGAAAGTGCCGGGGCCAGTGGCAGGTGCGAAGAATTGCGGGATGCTCGGATCTAGCAAGGGGGCGGAGGCGCTCGCCTGAGGCAGCGGTCCGCTGTTGCGGCGGTCGGGCCGCTGCGGCGGGGTCTCTGGAACCGGTGTCGGGACGAGGTCGCGGGCGGCGGCGGTGCGGTCGAGTGGTGGCGTCGACGCTGTCGCCGACGCCGCCAGCCGCGCCAGTTCATCGCGTCCCAGCGGGCCCCTCAGGTAGGACATCGTCCAGCGCGTCTTAAAGAGCACGGCCTCGGAGTCGTGGACGTTATGGAGCAGGAAGGTACGCTTTTCCAGGCTCGAAAGCAGACGGTCGGTGGTCGTGCGGTCGAAGCCTTGCCCGGAGGCGACGTTGGCCCCTTCCAGGCCATCGAGTAATCGCGCCTTGTCGCGTTCGGTTTGCAGGCGACCGAGAAACCACGTGCCGGTGTTGGTCAAGGCCTTGTAGTCAAGATCGACCGGATTCTGCGTGGCCAGCGTCATCCCCAGACCAAACGCACGCGCCTGCTTGAGCAGGGTCAGCAGCGGCGGTTTCGAAGGCGGCATCGCCACTGGCGGCAGGAACCCCATCATCTCGTCGATATAGACCATCGCGCGGAGTGTCGAGGTGCCACGCTGCGTACGCATCCACCCGACGAGCTCGTTGAGAAACAGCGACATGAAAAACATGCGCTCGCGATCGTCGAGATGAGCGATCGACAGCACCGTCACGCGCGGCTTGCCCTGCGGTGTGTAGAGGAGGGCATTGATATCCAGCGGGTCGCCCTCGAGCCACACGGCAAAGTCCGGCGCGGCGAGCAGGCGATTCAGGTCCGATGCGAGCTTGAAACGTTCGGAAGCGGGGTAGAACGCCTCGAGCTCGAGGACGCCCACCCGTTGGACTGGCGGCGATTGGACCTGCGCGATCAACGCGCCAAGGTCGAGCGATTGATGCTGTTGCCAGGCGGTGGTGAGGAGAGTCGAGATCAAGATATGTTCACGGCCACGCAGCGGCTCGGCGTCGACGCCGGCGAGCGTCAGCACACTGGTCGCCGCCGCCGAGGCACGCTCGGAGAGCAGCTCCGGGTCCCCGCCGGGCGGCGCCTGAAATGTGCGCAGGATGGACAGCGGTCGCGCGGCGCGGCTGCCCGGGGTGTAGACCGAAAATTCCGCCGCCGATCGGAGGCGTGCAATGCGTTCCGGACCCTGCCCAGACTCACTGAGACCGGTGCGCCACCGCACCGCTTCTCGCTCGGCGAACGCCCCTGCGTCGAGTCCCAACACCCGCGCTTCGTCCGGATTTGCCCACTGGGCAAAGTCCGCCGTCTGCAGCGCTGGAAAGGTCAGGAGCAAGTTTGACAGGTCGCCTTTGGGATCGACCGCAATCACCGGGATGCCGTCCATCGCGGCCTCTTCGATCAGGCCAATGCCCAATCCAGTCTTGCCGCTCCCCGTCATCCCGAGGATGACCGCATGGGTGACCAGATCGGCCGCATCGTAGAGCAGCGGCACGCCGGTGGCTTTCTGCGTCTCGGGGTCCACTCGCTGGCCCAGATAGAACATTCCTAATTTTTCAAAATCCATACGTCTCACTTAGCACTGAGCACTGAGCACTGAGCACTGAGCACTCATACTTCGAGGCCGACCGCTCGCATCAGAGCGACCGCGTTACTTGACCGCACAACACCCGGTTTGAGCCTGTAGTCGAATTGCAGCGCTCCGTCGACAAAGCGATCTTCAAAGTGCACGTTGATGGCACGTGCGCCCAGTCCGTCCGCCATGGTCGTCAATGCGAGGTCATGCGTCGTGGCCAGACCAATCGCGCCTCGATCGACCAGCCCGCTGAGAATACCGGTGGCACCCTGCAACCGATCATGCGAATTGGTCCCGGCCAGCAGTTCATCGAGCAGAAATAACACGGCGGGGACGGAGGTCGGGGGGACGGAGGTCGCGACGATGGCGCTGATCCGCGTAATTTCGGCAAAGAAGCGCGACCGGCCCGCCTGCAGCGAATCCTGGATCCGTAACGTCGCGCCGATCGACAACGGCGTCATTCGCAGGCGTCGGGCGCGCACCGGCGCGCCGGCCTGGGCAAGGACCGCGTTGAGGCCCACCGTCCGCAGCAGGGTGCTTTTGCCAGACATGTTCGACCCGCTGATCAACACCAGAGGGGGCGCGTCGCGACCAAGCCGGACGTCATTCGCAATCGCGGTGGAGGCGGGAAGCAGCGGATGGGCCATTGCCTCGCCGTCGTAACAGGCGGGACCGTCAAGCAGTTCCGGGTAGGGATCCGCGGGATGCTCTGCCGCATAGGTCGCGATGGCACACAGGGCTTCATATTCAGCGATGGCGGCCAACCACTTCGGCACGATCGGCCCACAGAGCGCGCGCCAGCGTTCAATGGCGAACGCGAATTGCGTCCCGATCAGCAGCAGCGCGGCGATCGGCGCAAAGATCTGGTTGTGCCCCGAACTGACGATCTCGACCATTCGAGCGAGCCGCCGCACGTCAGCGGCCGGTGATCGACCGCTCGCCCGCACATCATCGCGCATGGCGCGCAGCAGCGGGCTGGTTACGTCCTCCCGCTCGATCCGATCCATCAGCGTGGCGACGACCAGCAGCTCCTGTTCGCGCTGTTCGATGCCGTGGGCGACGTGGTGGACGCCGTGCCGGAAGCGCCAGGCGAACAGGCCCTGAACGGCGAGGGCGGGCACCAGCCACTCGGGCGGCTGTGCAGTCCAGATCCACTGCACGATGAGGCCTGTTGAAATCGCTGACAGGACTGGCGCCACGGCCCGCGGCCAGGTGCCGCGCAGTTGCGGCGGCGCTGCCGCCCACGCCTTGAGATCCTCGGTGCGCACCCCCGCCTGCACATCCGGCCCCAGCACCGCCAGGTCTTCGCGGAGGTCGAGGCGGGTGGCCAGTTCGGCGACCGCACCGTGCCGCTCGGTGATGCTCGCGGGCGGGGCCGGCGCAAGAAGCCACTGCGCGAGCGTCTCCTCGCCGCCGGTCGTGCGTGCGGTTGACAGCAATTCGAACAGGCCACCGGCGCCAAACAAATCGAGATCTTCCGCGTAGAGATGATGCGGATTGCGAAAGCGCTCGCCGCGCTCGCCCGAACCGTGCCAGCTATCGGTCAGCCGTGCGATGCCGCGCTGATAAAAGGCCGCGGCGCGAGTGGCTCGGTCGCGAGCGTTGAGAGTCCTGGCGTGAAAATAAAGCAGAGGGATGAAGATCAGCACCCCGACCGCGATCCACGGAGGACTGGTGCGGCCAAGTACCGCGATGAGCACGGCGCCGGCCAGAAAAACAACAAGGCGCGTCCACGCCAACGTGGCGTGACGACGGTCCAGGCGCGCGGCTTCGGCGAGCCGTTCGGCCAGGCGAGTGCGATAGGTCGTCTCTACTGCCGGACCTTGCCGTCGGTCTTCCACAGATACAAGGTGCGGGTGTTGTTCGTGCTATCGGTGAAGGTGTCGACCTTGTCGGGCTGCCAGTCGCCCATGCTGAACGCGTGCGAGACAATCCGCGCGCCCGGTTTGAGTTGGGAGGTAAGGATCGGGCGGAGCTTCAGGTTCGACGACGACAACAGGTACAGCGTGACCACCGTGGCGTTGCTGAGATCAGTCGCCAAGGCGTCCTGCAACTTGAAGGACACCAGGTGCGAGACGCCTGCCTGCTTGGCGTTGGCATTGGCTTCCGCGATCCGCTGTGGGTCGATATCGACCCCGACACCGCGCGCGCCGTAGACCTTGGCGGCGGTGATCGGAATACGGCCATCGCCGCATCCGAGGTCGTACACCACGTCGCCCTTACCGACCGCGGCCAACTGCAACATCCGGTCGACCACCTGCTGGGGGGTGGGAACGTACGGGGCCAGGTGCGTGGCGTCGGGTCGACGGAGCTGAAATGGCGTCGCCTGACCGAAAACTGGTACCGTGAAGGGCAGGATCAGGGCGAGCGCCACCGCCAAACCTAGGCTTACGCGAAACCCGCCTCTTTCCATAGGTACCAGCATATCCGAACGCGAAAGCTGAGCGGTCGAGGCTAAGGTTTTACTGGTGTTGTGACGAGGTACCGCGTTCAGGGATATCAAAAATCGCCTATTTATCGGCCATTTCCGTTGAATTCACGCCCTCGGTGGGGTATACTTGGCTTCTCGATATTACGGTCTCTAGGTCCTCCCAATCACCACCCGAAGCGAGGGGCACGTGTCATTCCAGGTTGGCGACAAGGTCATTTACCCGAATCACGGTCTTGGCGTTGTAGAAAAGATCGAGGAAAAAACAATCCTCGGTACGACGTGCGGATTTTTCCATCTGCGCATCCTCTCGAACGAGACCACGGTCCTCGTTCCAGTGATCAACGTTGATAACGTCGGGTTGCGACGCGCAATTACCGACGAGGAAGTGGAACGATTGTTCCACCTGCTCGGCGACGGCAAAATCGATAATCATCAAAACTGGAAAGGGCGTTTCAAGGACAACTCGGACAAGATGCGCACCGGCTCGATTTACGACATGGCCGATGTGCTCAAGAGCCTGACCTTCCTCGCGAAGTCGAAGAGTCTGTCGTTCCGTGAAAAGCGCATGCTCGATCGCGCCAAGTCGCTGATCATCTCGGAGATTTCCGAAGTGATGCGGCAGACGGTCGCAGAAGTCGAAGACCGCGTTGAAAAAGCGCTCGAACGCTGCTTCATGATGAAGGCGCGCTCGGCTCAGCGCACCGCGACCCGCACCGCTGCGAAGGCGACGCCTGCGAAGGCGACGACCACCCGCGCGGCCACCGCCCGTCGGCAGGCCAGGGCGTCCTGAGTGAACTAAGAACGAAGAACGAAGAACGGAACGGTGAACCGAGTTCTTAGTTTCGTTCTTCGTTCTTAGTGATTCGTTCTGAGTTCTCCCGTGTCCCTCCTCCGCTCGGTTCTCACCTATATCCTCATCTCGCTCTACGTCCTGATCGTCGGCACGATTGGGCTTGCGGTTGCCGTTCCATTCAAGTGGAAGGCTCTGCTCTACGAGCTCGGGCATGGGGGCGTCGCGCTGGCGCTCGGGCTGTCCGGCATCCGCTTCAAAGTCGTCGGTCGCGAAAATATTCCGGCGCGGCAGGCGGTCGTCTTTTGCGCCAACCATCAAAGCAACGTCGATCCGCCGGTGCTGTTCCAGGCCTTGCATCGCCGGCTGCACATTCTCTATAAGGCGGAACTGCGCAAGATTCCGGTGCTTGGCAAAGTGTTCGAAGTTGGTGGCTTCGTGGCCGTGCAGCGCGAAAATCGTGACCGGGCATTTGCCTCGATCGAACACGCGGCCGCGTCGATCCGCGCCGGCAATTCCTTCCTGATCTTTCCCGAAGGCACGCGCAGTAAAACCGATGCGCTCTTGCCCTTCAAGAAAGGCGGGTTAGTAATGGCGCTGCGAGCCAACGCGCCGATTATGCCGGTGGCAATCATGGGCGGTCGTGAGGCGATGCGCAAAGGTAGCGCCATCGTCCATCCGGTGCGCGTCACCGTTCGCATCGGTCAGCCGGTCGACACGATCGGAAAAACCAGCGCCGACCGCGACGAGGTCGTTGAAGAAGTGCGACGACGGATTGAGGCGCTGCTGCGCGAGGGCCCGGTATTCTAGGGAGCGGTGGTCGGCGGTGGGCCGGGCGGCAGGAAGGTCGCGACGCGGTCGCCGAGCTCTTGCAGTGACAAATTCGCTTTAATCCAATATCCGGAGACGCCCAGGCGGCTGGCGTCGTGCATCGCCAACTCCTTGGACGAGTTCGACAGGATCAACACCTTGACGTCGTTCATGGCCGGGTCCGATCGCAGGGCGTCAAGCACCTCCATCCCGGTCAGGCGCGGCATCAATAAATCGAGCAGGATCAACGCGGGTTTGTGCTCGCGTGCCTTGTCCAGCGCTTCTTGTCCATCGACCGCGGCGATCACGTGGTAGCCGCGTTTGGTGAGAGCGACTTCGACCGCCCGTCGCAAGAAACGGTCATCTTCAGCGAGCAGAATGGTCGGCGCGGCGGTCATGGAGCAGCTCTTCCCTTATCGGCGACTGGCAACGTCAGCGTGAATGTGCTGCCCGCGCCTTCGACCGACGTGCAGGTCACCGCACCCCCCGACCGTTCAGCAATCAAGCGCACTAGATATAACCCGAGTCCCGTGCCCTCAGTATCGACGACCTGTGCATTGTCGGCGCGAAAAAATTTCTCGAATAACCGCCGCTGCGCGGTTTCGGAGATACCGATCCCGGTGTCGCGGATCGACAGGCGCACGTGCGTCGTCTCACGTGCAGTCGTGATGCTGACACGCCCGCCGTCTGGGGTGTATTTGATGGCGTTGGAGATCAGATTGAGCACCGCCTGTCGCGCGAGTTGCGGGTCAGCCAGCGCCACCGCGTCGCCGGCGCCGTCAACGGTGGTCTCCTGACCCCTGGCGGCCGCGAGCGTGGTGAGTTCGGCGACGACTTCCACCGCCATGCGGTGCAGGTCGAACGGCTGCGGTTCGGTGGTCAGCCGGCCGGCCTCGAGCCGGGCGACATCGAGCAGGTCATTGACCAACCCGATCAGCCGCTGCGCCGAGGCATGCGCGTCGTCGACATACGACGCTGTTTCGGGATCGCGATTAGAGCCCTGCGCGAGCTCGAGCATCCAGCGAATGCCGGAGAGAGGCGTGCGCAGCTGGTGGGTGACAAACGAGACAAAGTCAGATTTCAGTTGCTCGGCTTCTTTGCGCTCGGTGATGTCATCAAGAAAGCCTTCCCAATAAGTGCGCCCGAGATGGTCCCTGACGACGCGCGCGCTCTGCGTGACCCAGATGACCCGGCCGTCAAGTCGACGCAGCGCGACCTCGAAACCGGTGACAAACCCATGCAGGTTCATCTGCCGGACAAACGCGCTGCGCCGGACCTGGTCGACATGCAATCGTTTAGCGATGCCGGCCGGTTCCGCCAGCAACTGTTGGAGCGACTCGTAGCCGAGCATCCGCGCCAGCGAATCGTTGGCGGCCAGCAGTTCGCCGGCTTCGTTACTTTGATAAAAGCCCTGGACCGAGCGTTCGACGATGGCCCGGTATTTCTGTTCGGCCGCGTCACGCGCGCGAATCGCCGCGACGAGGTTCTGACGCGTTTGCTCGACCCCGCGCAGCAAGTCGCCGAATTCGTCGGTACGACGCGTGAGGACCGGCCGGGTGTAGTCGCCGGCGCCGATCGCCTCGATATGGCTTTTGGCGCGACGTACCGGTCGCGCCACAATGCGCATCGTGCCGAGCGTCCCCAAAGCGATATACGTCGTGACGGCGGCGAACTCGAACAGCCACCATGTCCAGGGGGGGTCGATCGGTTCGAACAGGTCGAAGGCGATGCACAGGGCCGCCAGCCCGCCCATCAACAGCGACACCTTTCCTTCGGTCGAGCGGATGCGCTCGAACGGGTTCAGCGGTGACTCGATGGGCTCGGCCATCAGGCGCAGGCGTCGGGATGGCGTGCGCGGAGAGCGGCGAGCACGGCGATGAACTCAGTTTTCATCGCGGACACCGCTTGGGTGAGCGAGTCGAGGTCGCCGACAAGGGCGTCGCGCTCGAGCGCAGTCGCGAGATGCTGCAGATAACCGGCGGCGAGCATCGCCGCGCTGCCACGCACGGCGTGCGCAATCTGACGCAGCGCTTCGCGATCGACGTTGGCCACTGCGGCCGCAGCCTGGGTCATGCGTCGGTGATTTTCGTCGATGAAATACCCGAGCATCTCTTTGAGCAGTGCAGGGTCGACCACGCCATCGGTGACGCACACGCTGAGAATATTGGTCGTATCGACCGAACCGGGTGAAGCTGCCATGCGAATGGCTGAGTTGCAAGGCCCGTGCCCGCACACCCTTGCCACGCCGCGCCATTTGCCGTCCACCGCGCCCCGCCAATACGCAGCTGCCACAAGGGTATAGACGGTCGCGCGAACGTGAAATACTGCAGCGATGGAGCTGCTGGTCTCGCTCGGACGCACGCTGGGGTTTTCATTAACCTCCGGCGTCAATCTCTATGCGACCGTGGCGATCCTCGGCTTGGCGGCGCGCTTTGACTGGGTGTCGTTGCCGCCGCAATACCAAGTGTTCGCCAGCGACTGGATTATCGGCACCGCGTTGGTGCTCTATGCCGTGGAATTCGTGGCCGACAAGATCCCCTATATCGACTCGATGTGGGATACCGTCCACACCTTCATTCGGCCAATTGGCGGCGCGGCGGTGGCTGCGGCGACCGTCGCTGATGGCGCCTCACCGGTGTTCGAGGGGATGATTGCGCTGCTTGGTGGGACCATCGCCGCCGGCAGTCATTTCACCAAGGCGAGTACCCGTGTCGCCGCGAATGCGAGCCCGGAACCGTTCTCGAACTGGGCGCTGAGTTTCTTTGAAGACTTCTTTGTCATCGGACTCGGGATCCTCGCGCTCAAATTTCCGATCGCGGCCTTTGTTGTCACGGTGCTGATTCTGATCGTGATTGTGTTCTCCATTCGATGGATGGTCAGAAAAATTCGCGGACTTGGAAAGCCGGTACCGACCCTATGAGCCTACGCCTCATCGCCGCCGCCGCCCTGCTCGCCGGCCCCGTGCTGTCAGCCCAGCAGCCGGCCCCGCCGCCGCAGGGCACGCCGCGTTTCAGAGCCGGCGCCAACCTGGTGCGGCTTGACGCCTACGTCGCGGCAGACGGGGCGGCGCTGACCGATCTCACGGTGCAGGACTTCGACGTGCTCGAAGACAATGTGCCGCAGCGCGTCGAATCATTCGAGCTGATTAAGCCGCGCGGACCGGCGTCGCAAAGTGCGCGCGTCGAGCCCAACACGGTTGCCGAATCGCGGGCGATGGCCACCGATCGCGATTCGCGCCTGTTCATTTTGTTCATGGACATTGCGCACGTGCACCTGGCCGGGTCGTTCCGCGCGCAGGCGCCGATCTCAAACCTATTGAACAAAGTGATCGGGCAGGACGACATGGTCGGAGTGATGACGACCGAGATGTCCGCCCGCAATCTGACTTTGGCGCGGCGCACCTCGACCATCGACAGCATCCTCAAGGACTACTGGTATTGGGGCGAGCGCGATGCGGTGCAACCGCGCGATCCGCGCGAACAGGAAATTCTGAGCTGCTATTCGGATAATCCGGCACGTTCGACCGCCGGCATTGCCGAAGAGATGATCGAACGGCGCCGCGAGCGAAAGACGCTCGATTCGATTGACGATCTGATTACCCATCTCGAAGGGGTACGTGAAGAGCGTAAGTTCGTGGTGATGCTGTCGGAGGGCTGGGTCCTGCCCGGCCGCAACGACCAGCTGTCACGCGCGCTCGACGGCAACGTGCCCTCGGTGTCGCCGATTGCCGTCGGCCCGACGGGCAAGTTGACCACCGAGGATCCGCGCAAGCTGACTAACCTCGACTCTTGTGAGCGCGAACGCTTGCGGTTGGCGTCCGAAGATCTGCAGACCGACTTCCGCCTCCTGTTGCAGCGCGCCAATCGCGCCAACATCAGCTTCTACACTGTTGATCCGCGCGGGCTCACTGCGTTTGATGCGGACCTGTCGAGTCGACGGGCGCTCAACATCGGCCGGGACCAGGCACGCCTGTCCACCCGCCAGGACTCGTTGCGCGAACTTGCCGAGAACACCGACGGGGTCGCGATTGTGAACACCAATAACGTCAGTGGCGGGCTGGAGCGCATGGTTCAGGACACCGGCGCGTACTATCTGCTCGGCTACTACTCGACCAATACCCGTCTCGACGGCAAGTTCCGCAAGATCTCAGTGCGGGTCAAACGCCCCGACGCGAAGGTCCGCGCCCGGCCGGGCTATCTCGCACCGACCGAAGCCGAAGCGGCGTCATCGCGTGTCGACGCCTTGATGAAAGGCGCGGCGGCCGGGCACAGCAGTTATCCGCCGGGGTTTGCCCGCGCGCTGGAGACGCTCACGCCGGTGCGCGGTGTGGTGCCGGTTCGCGTGCAAGTCACGGCATCGCCATCGCAAATCTGGTTGACGACAGAGCTCGATGCGGCCACCGCCAAGCAGCCGGAGTGGCTCGAAGGGGGGCGCGCCCGCGTGTCGTTCGAACATGAGAGCGGCGCCGCCGCACGCGCGGAGGTCGATGTGACCTTAGCACCCGGTCAACGGGCATTCAGCGTGACACCGCCAGCGGGGACCGCCGTTGCGTCCGGCCGTTACGTGATTCGAGTGCAGGTGACGCCAAAACATCTCGCGGTGCCGTTGCAGACGACGGTGGAGGTCAGCGTCCCAGAGCGTAGCGCACTGATCAGTGCGACCGGTCTAGCCGCGCGGCGCGGTCCGTCAACAGGGCTGCAATATGTCTCGACCGCCGACGCGCGATTCCGTCGCACGGAGCGGCTGCGCCTGGAAGTGCCACGGTTGTCCGAGTCCGGCACCGTGTCGGCGCGGCTGCTTGGCCGCGACGCCCAACCGATCGCGGTAGGCGTGACGTTGAGCGAACGCGTCGATGCCACCGCCTCAGTCCGGATGATCGTCGCCGATCTCACGCTCGCGCCGCTCGCGCAGGGCGACTACGTGGTCGAGATTGCGATGCAGGCGGGTGACAAAAAAGAGACGGCCAGCTATGCGTTTCGTCTTGTGCCTTAATACCAACATCTTGATTGAGCCACGCAGGCACCGCAGACGCGAAGGACATGTTGAACTGCCCGCTATGGCCAGGTAAAAGCGACCGACTCGAACCACACGTCGGTTACGGCGGTCGTTTCGACCACCAGCGTGACGACCGAATCACGCGGCAGTTGGCACTGCATGATGACGTCGGTCCATTTCGACGTTGACACGGTCGGGGTGATCTCGCAAATGCGCGCCGCATCAAGATGCTGCAGCCACATTCGAATCGGCGGCGCAGCCCTGCTGACGTCGGCGCGCAGGGCGACCCGGACTGCGAAGTGGCCGCGTGCGAGGTATTCGTCGCCGAGCAACACCGCGGCACGCGGACCTCGCGATGCTGACGCGAATCGCACCCGGCCGCGCACGGCATCGGTCACATTCTCGGCGTCGCGCCCGTCCATCTCGCTGGCGCGCAGCGTGTAACGCAGCGGCGGGGAGGCCGATTGCGCGGCAGTCACGATCAGAACCACCGCGACCAGCGCCACCCGGCGGCCGCCGGTTGCCGTCAGCCGACGCGCCGCGCTCGCGAGCGGACCGGCAATGATGGCAAAGACCACCGGCAGCACCGGCACGGAAAAACGGTGCGACGACACCGTCACCAGATGGATGGCGAGAATGCCGCTGATCACTGCGGGCAGCAGCCACCACTCTTGCCAGCGTCGCCACGGCCACAGCGCGAGCGCGGTCAAGAGCAGCAGAAGAATGCCGCCGCCACGCGCGATCGCCAACGCGAGCTCCAACGGCAGCGCGCCGACGGTCGCGCGCACCATCCAGATGGCGGCCAGGCGCGGGACGTTCCATCCATCGCGGAGGACCCCCCAGAAGTAGAGGAACTTGCGTCCCAGCAGTTCGGTCGTCCGGCGCGGCTGCGCGCGCATGAAGGCCACGCCTGAGGGCTCACCGACACCGGTCAGCGGCGCGTTGAACGTCCCATTGGCGAACGGATTGTTGCCGAACGCGAGCACCAGCGGCCCCTTATCCGAGACTGTGACGACTCGGCCAGCGCGCTGCGATTGAACGCGGGCCCACGACACGACCGGAATGGTCGCGCAGGTCAGGACGACCAGCCCAGCGACCCAAGGCTCCCTGCCGCGGCTCCACGGCGGCCGAAGGACCACCACCGCGAGCGCGAGCAATGGGATGACGGCCACAAATACTTCGCGGGTCAACATCGCGGCGCCGGCGAGTGCACCAAGCGCGGCTGCTCCGGCGAGATGCCCTCCTCGCGACGACCGTCGTGTCACCCAATCGGCGATCAGGAGCAGCGCCAGCAGCCAGCACGCCGCGACCAACTCGTATTGGATAGTGCCGGTGTAAGCCTGGAGCATCGGCGACGCGGCAGTCAGCCACGCCGCGGCCCAGGCCGCGGCCTCGTGCCGATAGATCAACCACCCCAGGCGAGCGGCCATCAGCACACAGGCAACCAATGTGCACCACAGGAACACCTTGGCGGCCAGCCACGAATGCCCGGTGATCGCGTAGAGCGCGCCAAGCGTCATCACGAAGCCGGGCGGCTGCAGCGGCGGAATGGGATCGACCGAATGGGTGCGGGCGATCGCGCTGGCGATTGCGTCGTAGGCCGGCGCGTCGACCTGCAGACTGGGGAGGATGGTTAGCCGGTCGCCGCTCGATCGAATTGCGGCAAGAGGGATCGCCAGCAGCGCGAGGACGAGTGCGGCTGCAATGGCGCGGGCCATTCTGAGAGAATGCGTGGCGTGCGCTGGCTCGATGCGGTCCTCATCGTCTCATGGTTCGCGGCGAGCCGGGTGATCGCCGCGTCGGCGGGACTGGCTCCCGATCGCAGCGTGCCAGAGATTCTGTGGCAGCTGCTGCCGCTCGATCTGCTCGAATCGCGGCTAGTGGAGAGCGTGTGGCATCTCCACAGCCAGCCGCCGTTGTTCAACATCTTCGTCGGCCTATTGTTGAAGCTTCCTGGTGACTATCTCTCGATGTGGCGAATCCTATGGGTGGTGATCGGCGTCGCCTTTCCGTTGACCGTCTTCAGCTGCCTTCGCGCTGTTGGGGCGCGACGATGGCTGGCGCACATGGCGGCGCTGCTGTTGGGACTCAACCCGACGCTGCTGTTGTATGAGAATTTTTATTTCTACAGCTACCCGGAGGCTCTGCTCGTCCTGCTGGCGTTCCTGACGCTGCTGCCAGGCCGCGACCGCGCGCACCGATGGACCGGCTACGCGTGGGCGACCAGTCTGCTCGCACTGATGCGGGCGACGTTCCAGCCAATCTGGGCCCTCGGGGTGGTGATCGTGACCGTGTGGTCATCACCGAAATTGGCACGGAGGCACTGGCTTGGCCTCGCGGCGCCGCTGATCGTCGGTGCGCTCCTGGCGGCCCGCAACGGCGTCGTCTTTGACGTCTGGACGAGCAGTTCGTGGTACGGCATGAACGTCGCGAAGTTGACAGTCACCGCCATGCTCGGCGAGACACCGGCGCTGGTCGCGCGCGGCGTCGTCTCGCCAACGTTTGCCGTGGGCCCGTTTCAGCCGGTTGAGATGTATGACGCCGCAATGGTGCGCAGCGCCGAGCGCGAGATCGAGCTGCGTCACGGCAACGTGGAGGCGCTGCGGCTCAAACAGAAGCCGAACGGGCAACCGAACTTCAATCACTTGATCTACCGGGACGTCTCGCGGCAGCTTTCCGCCGATAGCGTGGCGGTCGTCCGCGAACGTTCGGTGCTCTTCGAGGAAACCGTGATCAAGGGCTTCCGCACCTATACCCAACCGGCGTCGCTCTACGTATTTGTCGACGCCAACCGTCGGTATGCGGGATGGCTCGAGACCCTGTACACCGCCGTACTCTACCCAGGCGGCTCGCTGCTGCTGGTCCAACTGGCCCTGCTGCTGACGCTGCTGACCAGTGGTGCGATTGCCTTACTCGAAGGCCACCGCTTCGCGGCCTTGCGACCCGCGGCAGGCTACGTCTTGGTGACGGTGCTGTGGGTCACGGTCGCCAGCAATCTTGCAGAGTACGGCGAAAACAATCGCCTCCGCTTCACGCTCGACCCGCTGATGGCGACGTGGCTGGCGGTGCTGCTTGCAGGGATCAGGGATCAGGGATCACCTTAGTCGATGCTCCGCCGACCGAAGCGCGCGAGTAGCACGGCCAGCGCCAGGAACAACAGCGCGCCAAAGATCTGGCCCATCGCGTCCTCGCCGTGCAGGAAGGGCAGGGCGTTGCCGATCTGGGCAAAGGTCGGCAGCAGTTCGAGCCGGTAGAGAATCGCGTAGAGGATTCCGGCCAGCGAGCCACCGGCAATCAGGCCTGAACTGAACAGCGTGCCGGCACTGATATCGGAGTCCGAGGTTGCCCCGGTCTTGCGTTCGACGAACCACCGCACCAGACCGCCGAGAAAGATCGGCGCCGTGGTGGCAATCGGCAGATAGGCGCCGACGGCGAACGATAGTGAGTGAATGCCGCAGAGCTCGAGCGTGATCGCTATGAACACGCCGACCAGGACTAAGCCCCAGGGTAACTGCTGATCGAGCAGGCCACGGATCAAGGTCGCCATCAGCGTCGCTTGCGGCGCGGCCACTTGCTCTGAGCCGATGCCGAATGTTTGGTGCAGGCTCAGGAGCGTCCAGCCAATGACGAACGACGAGGTGATCACGCCGATTGCCAGACCCATCTGCTGGTACATCGGCGTCGCGCCAACGATGTAGCCGGTCTTCAGGTCTTGTGAGGTATTGCCGGCGTTGGCGGCACAGATACAGATGATGGCGCCGACCGACAGGGCCACCGGCGCATAGATCGTGTCATTCCAGCCGAGCGCAACAAAGATCACGCAGGTGATGATCAGCGTGGCGATGGTCATGCCCGAGATCGGGTTCGATGACGAGCCAATCAGGCCGGTGATTCGCGACGAGACGGTCGCGAAGAAAAACCCGAACACGATGATCAGCACCGACACCAGCACGTTGCCTTGCGTCGGCAGACCAGGCATCGCAATCAGGAAGATTGCCAGGGCCAGCGAACCAAACAGCACCACGTTCAACGGCAAGTCGCGCTCGGTGCGCAGCTGACTGGTCGCGGCGCCGGCGCCGAAGCCTTTCAGCCCCTCGCGCGCGGAAGAAATGATCGTCGGGAGCGTGCGCCCCAGCGTAATCAGGCCCGCCGCGAGTACCGCGCCGGCTCCGATGTAACGGATATAGGCGCTCCAGATCTGGCCGGGGCTCATCTCGGAGATCAGGAACGGCCCCCCGGTCGCTGGGTTGAGCGCGTTCGCGGGAGTGATCGGTGGGAACGGAACGGTCATGTAGGCGCCCATGATCGAAATCATCGGCAGCAGGACCAGCCATGACAACACACCACCAGCGACCATCGTCCCCGCGATCCGCGGGCCGATGACATAGCCGACGCCCATGTATTCAGGGGAGATGTCCACCGCGACCGTGGCGTTGGGCAGGATGCCGGTGCGGGCCAGTGAATGGCCGACCTCGGTGCGAAACAGATTGAAAATCCAAGACAGCGACTTCCACAGGGCGCCGATGCCCAGGCCCGCGAACACCAAGGATGCCAACTTGCCGCCGCGTTCGCCGGCGACTAACACCTGTGCGCACGCCGTGCCCTCGGGGTAGGGAAGGATGCCATGCTCTTTGACGATCAGTGCGCGTCGCAGCGGCACCATCATCAAGACGCCGAGGATGCCGCCGGCAAAGGACAACAAGAGGATTTGGGTGTAATTGAAATAGGCCGGACCGTGCGGCAGTAAGAACAACAGCGCCGGGATGGTAAAGACGACGCCGCCGGCAACCGATTCGCCGGCAGACCCAATGGTTTGGACGATGTTGTTCTCGAGAATCGTCGACCCGCCGAGTTTCTTGAGCACTGAAATCGCCAGGACCGCAATCGGGATGGACGCCGAGACCGTCAGACCCGCGCGCAGTCCCAGATACACCGTCGAGGCGCCGAAAATGACGCCAAACAGGACGCCAATCATGATCGCTTTTGCCGTGAACTCGGCGGGTGACTCGGAGGCGGGAACGTATGGCTGAAAGGTGCGAACCGGCGGGACGGGCGGACCCGTCTGTAGGGGCGGAATATGGGCCATGGGGCGGCATGATAGCAGGCCCGCGCTGGCGACGGTGACGCGGCAGCCGACCACGAACGATTCGCGCGGTCCTGTCGGCGTGTTATTCTGGCGGACGGCTTGTGAATTCACAGAACAAGCGGAAGGCCAGCAACGAGCAGGTCTCCGAACTCACGACCAACCGCCTGTCGGTCTACCTCCGCTGTCTCACCCAGCTTGAATCGGCCGGCGTCGAGACCATTTCCTCGCAGGCGCTCGCCGACCAGTTTCATCTCAACGCCGCCCAGATCCGCAAGGACCTCGCCTACTTCGGCGAGTTCGGGGTGCGCGGTGTCGGCTACTACGTCAAAGATCTCAAACGCCACCTGCGCCACATTCTCGGACTCGATCGCAAGTTGCGGGTGGCGGTCATGGGCGCCGGCAACCTTGGCCTCGCCCTCGCCGACTATCCAGGGTTTCGCCGCGAAGGCTTCGAGATCGTCGCGATGTTCGACGTGGCCGATTCAAAGATCGGTGACGAATCGCGAAGCGGCGTGCCAATCTTCGACATCCGCGAGCTCAAGCGCGTCGCGCGCAAAGAGCGCATCGACATCGCGGTAATCGCCGTGCCGGCGGAGTCGGCCCAGCCAGTTCTCGATCACGTGGTCGCGGCCGGGGTCAAAGCCGTGCTCAATTTCTCGCCGGGTACACTCAAGGCGCCGCCGGGGATCAAGCTGAAGAGCGTGGACCTCACGGTCTCGCTCGAGAGTCTCTCGTTTTATCTCGCGCAGGGAATTGATCCGGACGAGTAGGGATCAGGGATCAGGGATCAGTCACGATGGCACCCAAGCTGAGTCACGTCGACGCCAACGGGCGCGTCAAGATGGTCGACGTCGGCGACAAGGCCGTCACCGCGCGCGAAGCGGTCGCCCGCGGAACGGTGATGATGTCGCTTGCCGCGCGTCGCCTCATCGCGTCGGGCCGAGTCAAGAAGGGTGACCCGCTGCAGACGGCACGACTGGCCGGGATCATGGCCGCCAAGCGCACCTCTGAACTGATTCCGCTGTGCCATCCGCTGCCGATGACCCACGTCGGCGTCGACATCAGGCCCACCCGTGGTGGGTTCGCCATCGAAGCCACTGCCAGGACCTCCGGGCAGACCGGCGTTGAAATGGAAGCACTGACCGCCGTCGCCGTTGCGGCCCTGACCCTCTATGACATGATCAAAGCCGTCGATAAAGAGATGGTGATCGGTGAGATTTGTCTGCTCAAGAAGACAGGCGGCAAATCCGGCACCTACACCAGGGCCCCGAGGGCAGGCGCCAGGAAAGCCTGAAGTGCGCGTTCTCATTTCGATCCAGCAAGCCGTTCATGCCTGGCAGATTCCCGCCGCCGGCGTCGCCACGCTGCGGGCGCAGTTTCCAGACATCGACTTTGTCCACGCGACGGATGACGCTTCACGCGCCCGCGGTCTGCGTGATGCCGAGATTGCTTACACGTGGATTCTTTCCACCGGCGAACTCGCGGCCGCGCCGCGCCTGCAATGGCTCCACACCTCCGCCGTCGCCGTCGAGACGCTGTGCCTGCCGGAGCTCTTCGCGCGTGGAGTGATCGTCAGTAACACCCGCGCCGTGCAATCGTCACCGATCGCCGAACACGTCTTTGCCGTGGTCCTCGCCCTCGCCAAACAAATTCCATTCGTCCTTGCCAGGCAACAACAGCGTCACTGGTCGCAGAACGAGTTGGTCGGTGACCGGCTACCATGGCTCCTCAACGGGCGCACGCTTGGCCTGATCGGCGCCGGTACCATTGGCTCCGAGATTGCGCGTCTTGGTGCCGCGTTCGGCATGCGAGTGGTGGCACTGACCCGCCGCGGGACTGTCGACAGCCCGCACATCGATCAGGCGTTCGCGCCTGGCGATCTGCCTGCATTGCTTGACCAGACCGACGTGTTGGTGATCGCCGCACCGCTGACACCAGAGACGCTCCAGATGATTGGTGCCGCGCAACTCGCGCGGATGAAACGCGGTGCGCTCCTGGTGAATGTTGGTCGAGCGCGCATCATCGATCACCTGGCGTTGGCCGACGCCGTGCGCTCAGGCCAACTCGGCGGCGCGTCCCTCGATGTCTTTCACCAGGAGCCGCTCCCGTCTGACGATCCACTGTGGGCGCTGCCCAACGTCATCCTGACGCCGCACACGTCGGGTTTCCGCCACGGCCATTGGGACGACGTCCTCGCGATCTTCGCGGACAACCTGCGCCGCTACCTGGCCGGCGAGCCGGTGCGATTTCGCATCGAGCCTTCGCTTGGTTACTGATCGCTACCGCCCGCAACTCGACGGCCTGCGAGCCGTGGCGGTCGCAGCGGTCGCCTGGTCGCACTGGGAACGTCCTTATCAGTACGGCGTCCCCTTTGGCGCCGGCGTCCATCTCTTTTACGTGCTGAGCGGCTTCCTGATTACCAGCATCCTGCTCGATCTGCGGCCGCACGCCGATCGGTTGGGCGCGGTGCGGGCTTTTTATATTCGCCGGGCGCTGCGGATCTTTCCCGCCTTTTACCTGACCCTGGCGCTGGCGTGGCTCGGCAACGTCATTCCGATCCGCGACACGTGGGGATGGCACGCGGCGTACCTGTCCAACGTGCAGGTTTTTCTCACCGAGACGTGGCCGGGCTCGCTCAGCCACCTGTGGTCGCTGGCCGTCGAGGAACAGTTTTATTTGCTGTGGCCGTGGCTGATCGTCTTCGCGCCAAGGCGCTGGGTGATGCCGGCGATCGTTGCCGCGATCGTGTCGGCCCCGGTCTTTCGCGCGGTGTTAGCGATGGCCGGCTATCGCGAGACATTGCTTGCCGTGCTGATGCCCGGCTGCCTGGATTCGCTTGGTCTGGGCGCATTGCTGGCGGCGCTGAAGCCGCGCGCGACAGGTGTGATCGGACACACGGCGTTACCGGCGGCGGTCGTCTGGATCGCGATGCTGGTCGCCGAAGCCAACGGGGTGATCGTGCCGCTGGGGCTGATGGCTCTGAAGCAAACCTTCCAGGCGTTGGTGTTCGCCTGGCTGGTTCTGCGCGCGACAGAGGGATTCGGCGGCATGGCCGGCCGCATCCTTTCGGCGCGCCCGCTGGTTTATGTCGGCCGCATCAGTTACGGGATCTACCTCGTGCACGGCTTCGCCGGCGATCTCCTCGGCGGCGTCGGCCTGTTCAGTCGTGCGATTCCGGAGCCGTGGCGCTTACTGGTGTTGACCACACTGACAGTGGGCATCGCTGCGCTTTCCTGGCGACTGCTCGAGCAGCCGATCAATCGCCTGAAAAAATGGTTTCCGTATGACTCGATCGCGCCTGGTTTGGTATCGACTCCGGCGGCGGTTCGAGGTGGATGATCGCGTCCTTCACCTGTGGGTAGCGCGCCATGATGCGATCCTTGACGACATGCGAGATGCGGTGCGCTTCGTCCAGCCGCATATCCGCCTTCATCCAGACATGAAGGTCGACAAAGACGTGGTCCGCGGGCCCGCGCGATCGAATACGGTGGCAGCCGAGCACGTCCGGCACCCCTTGCACGACCTCTTGGATGTCCGCGGCAGCGATGACGATTTCATCGGCGAGAATGCGCGTGGTGTCCTGGAAGATCTGCCAGCACGCGTAGGCAATGAAGGCGGCGACGACCACCGCGGCGATCGGGTCGAACATCGGATAGCCGAGCCGGACGCCGACCAGCGCCGCAATCACCGTGGCCGATGTCAGCAAGTCGGTTTGCGTGTGATGGGAGTCAGCGAGTAACACTTCGCTGCCCAATCGGCTGGCGGCGCGCCTCTCGTACCAGACCACGCCGACGTTGACCAACAGGGTCAGGCCCATGACGATGAAGGTCAGCCGTTCGACGGTGGGGGCGGTCGCGGCCTGCAACCGATCGACAGCCGACCAGAGCACCTGCACGACGACGATCAGGAGGAACAAGACGATGGCAATCGAGGCCATCGTTTCGAATTTGCGGTGCCCGTAGGGATGATCGGCGTCGGGTGGCTGTTGCGCCATGCGTATCCCGACCAGGGCGACGACGTTTGACGCAGCGTCGGTGAGGGAGTGGAAGCCATCGGACAACACGCTGACGGCCCCACTGGAATAGCCCAGCACGATCTTGGCGACCGCCACCGCCAGATTGAGGAAGAGCACGCGAGTCAGGACGCGCGAGATGGCGGCGAAGCGTTTCACGTCAGGCTAACTGTGTGCAGAGACGGGCTCTCATCGATTGACGCCAGCTGACCGGGCCGCAGTGTCGATTAGAACACCCGCGCGTTCGGCACCGGCCACCACCGCAGTTGAATCTTGCCGATGATGTACTTTTTCGGCACGAAGCCCCAATGGCGACTGTCGTGGCTATTGTTGCGATGATCGCCCATCACAAAATAGTAGCCCTCAGGAATGACCTGCGGGCCCCAGTCGTCATGGCTGCGATATTCGGGCGGAACATAATCATCGCGCAGCGGCTCGTCATTGACATACACCCGGCCATCGACAATCCGCACCGCGTCCCCGTCCTCGGCGATCACTCGCTTGACAAACGACTTCTCGGGACTGAGGGGGTAATACAGCATCACAATGTCGCCGCGCTGCGGATCGGCAAGGCGATAGCCGAACTTGTTGACGATCAATCGATCCTGGTCGGCCAGGGTCGGGGCCATACTCTGGCCTTCCACACGCGCGACCTGAAAGCCGAAGGTGACGATCAAGGTCGCGTACAGGGCCGCTGACGCCAGCGTCTTGACCCATGCGACGAACTCGTCGCGCCAGCCATCGACGCGGCGCATCATGGCGGACGTGGAGTCCTCGAGCTCGATGCGCAGCGCTGGTCCGTCGGGAGCCGCCAGGTGCCCGCCCGAACGGGGAGCGGGCGGCGGAAAGGCGCGATCCAGCGACGGCCGGTCGAAGCGGTCGGCACTGTCAAAACCAAGCGTGACGGGCGCCTCAAACCCCGGCAGGGTCTGCGGCTGTTCTACAACTTCAGGTATTCCCGGAGCCGGCGGGTCTGCGATCGGCTGACTGGTATTTCCGTCGCCTTCGCGTCTTTCATCCTGAGGATGTAGTTCCTGCTGAACCAAGGCACGATCTCCTTGATCTTATTAATGTTAACGAGGTGAGACCGGTGAACCCGCCAGAACACCTCAGGGTCCAGCCGGGCCTGCAACTCGTCGAGTGTCCGATAGTTAGACGTGCCCGAGACCTGCCCCGTCACAATACTAATCGAATCCTCCACCAGGGAGGCATAGATGATGTCTTCCGCCTGGACCAGCACGATCCGGTCGGCCATTTTGACGGCGATCTGATTGCGCCGATCTTTCTGCCCGGCCATCATTTTGACCAGCCGCTCGAGCTGGTCGCCTAATGGCTGTTCTGCCCGCCGTTTCCTGACCCGCTGCACCGCCTGTTCGAGCCGCGACGGCTCGACCGGTTTGAGCACGTAATCGACCGCGTTGACCTCGAACGCTTCGATGGCGCGATGGTCAAACGCGGTGACGAAAACCACCGACAGATCGGTTCCATCCTCGAGGAGACGGCGGGCGACCTCGAAACCGGTCAGGCCCGGCATCTGCACGTCGAGGAACGCCACGTCCGGCGTGAGCCGCGAGATGTCTTCCAGGGCCTGAACGCCGTCAGAGGCCTGCGACACGACTTCCACGCCTTCGATTCTGCCCAGCAGGAAGCACAACTCATCGCGTGCTAACTGCTCATCGTCTGCGACCAGGGCGGTGAGGGTGGCGGCCACTACGCGGAGGCCTGTTGTGCGGCGACAAGGACTGGAATCTCGAGATGGGCGCACGCGCCCTTGCCGGGCGAGCCGCGCAGCACGACGCTCGCGGTCGCGCCATAAATCACCCGCAGCCGTTCGTCGACGTTACTCAAGCCGATGCCGCTCGACTTGGCGATTTGCAACCGCTCATCAGAAATCCCCAGGCCATCGTCTTCGACATCGAGGATGAGCAAGTCGCGTTCGCGACGGCTACGCAGCGTAATGCGGCCGGGGCCGACCTTGCGGGTCAGGCCGTGCTTGATCGAGTTCTCGACCAGCGGCTGTAGGATCATGCTCGGCACGATGATGTCGAGTGTATCCGCGGCGATCTGTTTGCGCACACTCAGCCGGTCGCCGAAACGAATCACCTCGATGTCGAGATACTCGTCGATCGATTCGAGCTCCTCGCGCAACGTCACGAACTGCTCCTGGCTGCGCAGCAGACGACGGAGGAGTCCTGATAACTTCAGGATCACGGTGCGCGCCGTCTCGGGTTGCGAACGAATCAATGACGATACCGACGTCAGCGTGTTGAACAGGAAGTGTGGATTGATCTGGCTCTTGAGCGCCTCGATTTTGGCCGCGAGTAGAAGCTTTTCCTGTTCCTGCAGCCGATGCTCGATGCGCGCGTTGTTCCAGATCTTGATCGGGATTGATACCGTCAGCACCGTTGCGACGTAGACCATCACCGTCAACCAGAACGACGGCGCCTCGAAGTAGAACAAGCGCTCTTCACCAAAGCGGACGCCGACGGCTTGCCGGATCGCTTCGAGGCCAATCGGGACGACGAGCAGCGCGACCTGCCATTCAATCGCAAAGCTGCGCAGCATCCGCCACACGTCACGGGGCAGACTGAAGAACACGAACGGCGAGAAGTTCCAGATGTGCTCTTTGGGGCAGGCCTCGCGTAGGCCGCCCCCGGCAAACCCGCAGCCGACCGCAAACGGCACCGCGCCCCATTCCCCATTGACCAGGCCAGGCAATGCGATCGCGGCGCCGACGATGGCCCCGGTGTAAGGGCCGGCGATCAGTCCGGCCAGAAAGGCGCCTTCGAGCATCAGATCCGCGGCGTCATAGTTGAGCAACAGGCGTGAGACAACACCGAGCGCCAGCGGCAAGGTGAGCCCGAGCGCAAAGGCAAGCCGATCGGGCCAGTCACGGCGTTCGAAAATCAAGATGTGACGAAAGCGGCGATAGCGCGCGAGCATCGTCGCCAGCGCGGCCATCACCGCGAGTTTGCCGACCAGGGTCGCGAGCAGGAACTGGTCCGCCGACAGGAGTCGCACGTCTTGGGGCATTAATCGGCGATCAGAGGTACAATTTACTGCATGATTCGTCCCCTGATTGAAGGCTTCGCGCTGACCTTCAAGCATTTATTCCGCAATCCGATTACCGTCAATTACCCGGACCAGAAGGTCCCGATGTTCCCGAGATATCGCGGCAAGCAAGTGTTGATGCGCGACGAAAACGGGCTCGAAAAGTGCGTCGCCTGCGGTCTGTGCGCGGTGGCCTGTCCGGCCGATGCCATTTATCTGGAGGCCGAGGAAAACGACGGCTCGGTGATGGCCGGCCCGCGTTACGCGTCGGTGTATCAGATTCACAAGACGCGCTGCATCTTCTGTGGCTACTGCGAAGAAGCGTGTCCGGTGTCGGCGATTTTCATGGGCAAGGATTACGAGCTCGCGGTCTACAGCAAGGACGATTTTGTGTGGGACAAAACCGAGCTGTTGGTTCCGGCGCCGACGAAGTGATGACGTTGATTTGACGCTGTACTTCGCTGACCTTGGCGGGATTACGCAGAGCGGGTATCCGCAGATTACGCAGATTACGCAGATGCGGTTTTGATCGTGCTGTGCGTCCATCGGCGGACCGGCACCCCGGCGTCCTGCAAGATCCAAAATGCCTATAATCTGCGTCATCTGCGTAATCTGCGGACAACCCTTTCTGCGTCATCCCGGTGACATCAGCACAATCCCTTTTCGGAGTCATTGGCGACATCCACGGGAACTTCACCGCCCTCGATCGCATTCTGACGAGACACCCGGACGTGCCGTTCTGGCTCTGCGTCGGCGACCTCGTCAGCACGACCGGGGCGTATCCGACGCCGGCCGCGCCGTTGTATTTCATCAAGGGCAATAACGAGGGGTTTGATCGTCTGACCGCGTTCGAGGCGGGTCAGGAGATGATCCCCAACCTGCACTACATCCCGAACGGGACAGTCGTGGAGGTTGGTTCGATCCGGGTCGGCGGCGTTGGCGGCACGTTTGCGCCGACCTGGTATGACAAGAGTGGGTCAGAACTGACCACCAAGCCGAAGGACGACAAGCGTCGTCATTTTGTCCGCGCCGAAGTCGAGGCGGCCCAGGCTGCCGGGCCGGTTGATGTCTTGCTGACGCACGAGGCGCCCAAGCCCTTCTGGATTGAGCTGCCGTCGCCAACCGCACCGTCGAAACGCTGGCGGCGCGATGTCGGCAAGGAACCGATTGCGGAACTCGCCGATGCCGTGCAGCCGAAGTTGCACTGCTTCGGTCATCACCACCAGCATGCGGCGTTTGTGCGTGCGGGGATCCCGACGGTCTGCGTCGATCGTGTGAGCCGTTCGTACCTGCTGGTCGATGCGGAAACATTGGCCTGGGAAAGTCATCCGACGGAAGATGCGTAACCAGTGCCCCTAAAACCCTTTCTCGAAGCGATTGATGAACGCGTGCTGGTCTGCGACGGCGCGATGGGCACCCAGCTCTATGCCAAGGGCGTGTTCATCAATCGCTGCTTCGAGTCGCTCAACCTGTCGCATCCCGACATGGTCGGAAGCGTCCATGCCGAATACATCCGCGCCGGCGCCGACATCATCGAGACCAACACCTTTGGCGCGAATCGCATCAAGCTGCGGTCGTTTGGGCTGAGCGAGAAAGTCGCGGCGATCAACGAGGCGGGGGCGCGACTGGCGCGCAAGGCGGCCAACGGCCGCGCCTACGTGGCCGGTGCGATCGGGCCGCTCGGAATCCGCGTCGAGCCATGGGGACGCACCGGTGTCGATGAAGCCGAGCAGTATTTCAGCGAGCAGGCGCTTGCGCTTCGCGACGGCGGCGTCGACGTGTTCATGCTCGAGACGTTCCGCGATCTCAACGAGATCGGCGCGGCGATTCGCGCGGTGCGCAAGCTCTGTGACCTGCCGATCATCGCGCAGATGACCACCGAAGAAGATGGCAACAGCCTGGACGGCACGCCGCCAGAGCAGTTCGCGCCGAAGTTGCTGGAGCTCGGCGCGAGTGTGGTCGGCGTCAATTGCAGCGTCGGGCCGGCACCGATGCTCGAGTCGATCGAGCGCTTGTCGGCCGTGACCGACGCGCGCCTCTCGGCGCTGCCGAATGCAGGCAAGCCGCGCGACATCGAAGGGCGCAACATCTATCTGTCGTCGCCGGAGTACATGGCGTCCTACGCGCGGCGATTTGTCGCCAACGGCGTACGCCTGGTTGGCGGCTGCTGCGGCACGACGCCGGAGCACATCAAGCAGATCAAGCTGGCGGTGAAACGCATGGCGCCCGGCGAAACACGGGCCAGCGATCGCCACGACCACCGGGCGCTCTCGGTCACCGAGGCGCCGCACGCGCAGCCACCGGTCGCGCGTGCCACTAAGTCCCGCCTCTCTGCGGCGCTGGCTGAGGGCAGGTTTGTGATTGGCGTCGAGTTGATGCCGCCGCGTGGCCTGGCCTCGGCTGGGGCCATTAAGGCGATCAAGTCCCTCGCCGGGCAGGCGATCGACGTGATCACGGTCCTCGACGGCCCCCGCACGGGCGCCCGCATGAGCGCGCTGTCACTCGCGGTGCTGTTGCAGCAGCAAGCGGGTGTCGAAACCCTGCTGCAGTATTCGTGTCGCGACAAGAACCTGCTCGGCATTCAGTCGGATCTGCTCGGCGCGCACGCCATGGGGCTGCGCAACCTGCTTGGCATTACCGGCGATGTCGGCCGCATCGGTGACATTCCCGATGCGACAGCGGTGTTCGACGTCGATTCGGTGGGCTTGACCAATGTCCTGACCCGACTGAATCACGGGCTCGACATCGGCGGACAGGCGATCGGCGAGCCGACCGCGTTCCACGTCGGCGTGATGATCAATCCGGCGGCGGACGATCCCGACGCCGAGCTGCGGCGGTTCGAATACAAGGTCGACGCCGGCGCCGAGTTCGCCGTGACGCGGCCGGTGTTCGACGTCACCAAGCTCGCACAGTTTCTCGATCGCGCGGCCGGTTTCCGGATTCCGGTGATCGCCGGTCTGTGGCCGTTTGAAAGCGCCTTGAACGCGGAGTTCATGGCCAACGAAGTCCCCGGGGTGACCGTCCCGCCGGCCTTAATCGAACGGATGCGCGCAACGGAAACGGACGAGGCCGGCGTTGACGAAGGGATCCGCATTGCGCAGGAGCTTGGTCGCGCGCTGCGGCCGCTGGTGCAGGGCTTTCACGTTTCGGCACCGTCCGGGCGCCTCGATCTCGCGCTGCGAACCTTGGCCGGCCTGCGCCCCTAACACCCCGCACCCCGCACCCCGCACTCAGCACTCAGCACTCAAACACTCAGCACTCAGCACCCAGCACTCAGCACTCAAGCACTCAGCACTCTCCCCCTGTTACACATCTGATATAGTGCCATCCGGCCGAGAAATCGCGCCGAATGGGACAAGTCGGCGGGTAAAAAGGCATTGCGGCGTGACGAATTGGCGCCGATCTTGCGTTTTACTTTTTACATCGGCTTACATCGGCGTTCGGCAGGTAGCTAGACGGAGGACCTCACATGGCGCTGTTCGACAACAAGGCGGAACGCGACAGTCTCAGCGGTGACGCGGCCACGCGGGCCCTTTCGGTCACGGTTGTCGAAAACGACTTCAATACGCGCGTGTACGAGAAGCTGGCGAAGGTTTACGACGTGGTTTTCGGCCCGACGCTACACCCGGGCCGTGTCGAAGCGCTCCAGAAGATGGATATCCAGCCGGGCAAATCCGTGCTCGAGGTAGGTGTTGGTACTGGTATCAACCTGCCGCTGTACCCCTCCGGCTGCGCGATCACTGGTATCGACCTCTCGACTCCCATGCTCGGCAAGGCTCGCGAGCGTATCGTTGAGCAGGGCCTCAACAACTGTCGCGTCCAGGAAATGGATGCGGCGGCCATGAACTTCGCCGACGAATCATTCGATGTCGTCTACGCTCCCTACCTGATCAGCGTGGTGCCGGATCCGGTCAAGGTCGCTCTCGAGATGCACCGCGTCTGCCGTCGCGGCGGCCGCATCGTCATTCTCAATCACTTTAAGAGTTCAAACCCGATCCTGTCGCGGATTGAAACAGCGATCTCGCCGCTCACCGTTCATATCGGATTCAAGTCCGACCTCGATCTCAACGGTTTCCTGACCCAGGCCCACCTCAAACCACGCTCGATTGAGAAGGTCAACCTCCTCAACATGTGGACACTGGTGACCTGCGTCAAGGAGTGACCACACCGTCACTGATACCCAGAGCGTTGCCGCTGCTGCTCGATCTGCGCCATCATTTCCGGCGACAGCTGAATAAATAGCCCGTCACCTTCCGCAAACACGCCGCCGGCGTCATCGGTCAGTCGGCACCGAATCAACAGCTTGCGGCGTTCGACATTCTCAATCCATGACTCGACGCGGCCGCTGAATCCCAACGGCGTCATGTTCAAGTAATTGATCGTGATTCGCGCCGCGACAACCTGATGGCCGTTCATCCAGCACACCGCGCCCATGGCTTCATCGAGCACGGCGGCGATTGCCCCGCCGTGCACTGTGTCTGGCGGTCCTTCCGTGAGTGGTCCGAACCAGATCGTCGCGTACAGATGATCGATGCCCGGCGCGCGGTAATAAGTGATCCGGGTGCGGCCAGCCGCTTCGCTGCCGGAGACGAAGGACCGAGTCGCGTTGCCGGATGGGAATGGTGCAACCGGTTCCCAGTTGGGTTCGGGGGAACCGGACGTCACCCTGCGCTCCGGCGTGGGGCCCGCGTCAGTTTCTCCAGGCGTCACGAAATGCGGCCAAAGGGATCTTCGAGCGACGGGCTCTGCGGCGTCATCAGCTCGGCGCCAGTGTCGGTAATCACCATGTCGTCTTCCAGACGCACACCGAACTCGCCACGGATGTAGATCCCCGGTTCGTCGCTAAAGGTCATGCCCGGCGCAAGCGGCAGTTTGTTGCCGCGCACCAGGTAAGGCCATTCATGCCCGTCCATGCCCATGCCGTGGCCGACCCGGTGGGTGAAGTATTTGTAATCCGGGCCATAACCTGCATCGACGATGACTTTTCTCGCCGCGGCGTCAACGTCTTCGCACGGCACGCCGGGGCGCGCCGCTTTGAGTGCGGCGGTCTGCGCGCGCAACTCGATCTCGAAGACCTTCTTCATTTTCTCGGTCGCTTTGCCGAGCACGAATGTTCGGCTGATGTCTGAGGTGTAGCCCTCAGCGCTGCAGCCACCATCGATCAGCAGAATCGTCCCTTCGCGCACGACCTGCGGGGTGATCGAGCCGTGCGGCAACGCCGAGTACTCACCAACCTGCACGCCTGCTGATCCGGTGAACCCGAGGCGTTGATGCGCCAGCGCAACGAGGCCAGCAAAGTCGCGCTGGGTCATGCCTTCTTTGAGCGCCTTGTAGGCCGCCTCATAGGCCTGGAGCGTTACTTTCGACGCCAGCCGCATCAACTCGAGTTCGTGGGCATCCTTGATCACCCGGCAGCCGGCGGTGATCGGCGTGCCGCTCACCACCTTGAGCGCCGGCGCCGCTTGCGCGACGCCGTCACTGAACACGTGGCGTACGGTTTCTTCCATGCCGATGCGGCCCGCCGCGATGCCGCGGTCCTTCAGGCCCTGGGCGACGCGGAGATACGGACTTTCATGTTCTTCCCATGTGCGCACGTCGGCGTTGGCGCCGACAGGCCCGTTGGCGATTTGTTCCCGTGCCCGTTCCTCTTCGAACGCCGGCGAAACGAAAAACGGCTCGCCCTTCGACGGCAGGACCATCGCGAACAGACGCTCACTGAGGCCCCACTGGATGCCGCTGAAATACACCAAGGAGGTGCCGCCCGTCAGCATGATCGCGTCGATTTTCTCGGCGGCCATCAGACGCCGCGCTTTGTCGATACGACCGCGCCGTTCGGCGGCGGTGATCGGTGTGGCGAGATGCCGCATCGATTGCAGGGACGCGAGTGACGGCGGCAGCGCCTCCTGTGCGTCGGCGGACGACAGCGCGGCGACGCCAAGCGCACCGGCGGCGAGTGGTCCGGCCTTGAGGAAGGAGCGTCGATTGATCATGGTGGCGTCATCATACCGGTAGCCGGTGGCCGGTCGTCAGTGTTCAGTGGTCAGTCGTCGGTGGTCGGTGGTCAGTGGTCGGTGGTCAGTGGTCGGTCGGTGGTCAGTGGCAAAGGCGTTCGGAAAGGATCCCCAGCAGAAGAGCCGCCGCCACCTCGGCACCGTTCACCGCCGGCCGTTCGAGCGGTTCGGGTTGCGCCAGCACGGCGTCCAGGTGCGCACGCCAGCGGCCAGCAAACAAATCCGGATGGTCGATAAAGCTCGCGCGCAGAAAGTGCGGCATCGCCGCCACCAGCACCGGATACTCGATGAAGTCGCCACGCGACGTATAAAGCAGCGCGGTGTCGTTCGCTAAGCACTCTGCGATGATGCCGTAGCCCGGCTTGGTGACCACCACATCGACCGCCTTGACCAGGTCTTCATAGCGGACGCCCGCCGCGTACATCGACGACTCGTCACACGGCATCAGACTCCCGCGTCGTCCGCCGCGCAATCCCTCGGGCAAGTTCCCGAGTGGTACGCTGCCGCTCACCAGCACCGTGTAGTGTTCGAGCCGTGACAGCGCCTCGAGATCGAGACCATCGAGACCATAGCCGCCGAACGAGACCAGCACCAGCCGTTCATCGCGCGGCAACTGGAGGGATTGCCGCGTCTCGGCGGCCTCACGATGAGAGCGGCGGGCGACAAACGGCAGCTCGACGACGTTGCCGACCGATGCGAAGCCGCCGTGCATCGGCAAGCGCAGCGCGCCATCAGCGCGCGCGTAAATCGTGCTCAACTCGGCAACCAATTCCGCCGTGCCGGCGTAGCGCGAATAGATCCAATCCCAGGTGAAATTGCCGAGCACGATGGTCGGCACCCCCGTCGCGACGCCCGCAGCCACGCCGAGTGGCGGCGCATCGGCCACCACCATCGTGACGTGTGCCTGTGTGAGAAACGCGGATTCAGCCGCGACGCGCGCGTCAAACGTCGCCATGAACTCGCGTGCGCGGCGGACCGTCTCCGCGGCGTCGAGGTGCAGCGAATCTATCTGCACAACACCGGTGTCGGTCTCGACCTGGTGATACTCGACGCGGCCGGTCACCGTCAGATCGAACAGCCACCGCGGGGCCGGCGTGCGGATGATGAGGCGGAGATCGGCGCGTCGCGCGAAGAGCGCGTTGATCACCTCGATCACGCGCGAGGCATGGCCGAAGCCATGACCGGAGACGTAAAAGACGATGGTCGACACCGACACCGACGCCTACGCCGGTTCGCTCGTCGCCGGCGGTGTCGCTGGCGGCGTGGTCGCCGGTGCGACGGCCGGCGCTGTCGCCGGAAGTGCGATCTTCAGCACTTCCTCCAGTGTCGCAACCGGCACGAAGCGCATGTCCTTGCGGACCTCTTCCGGCAATTCCTTCAGGTCCGGCTCGTTGAGTAGCGGCAGGATGAAGGTGTGCAGGCCGAGTCGCTTGGCGGCGAGCGCCTTTTCACGAATGCCGCCGACCGGCAAGACCAAGCCACTCAGCGTAATCTCGCCGGTCATGGCGACGCCTTCGCGAATCGGCTCGTTGCGCGCCGCCGACAAGATTGCGGTCGCCATGGTGACGCCAGCCGATGGGCCGTCTTTTGGAATCGCGCCAGCCGGCACGTGAATGTGGAGGTCGCGGTTTTCGAGGAAGTTCGACTCGACGCCGAGGTCCTTGGCATTCGCCCGAATATGACTCACCGCGGCGCGCGCCGACTCCTGCATCACATCCCCCAGCTGTCCGGTGAGGATGAACTGGCCGCGACCACCCGGCAGCAGGCTGGCTTCGATGTAGAGCACGTCGCCGCCGGTTTCGGTCCATGCCACGCCAGTGGCGACTCCGGGCATTGACGTCCGAAAGGCGACGTCGCGTTTGAACCGAGCCGGCCCCAGGTAGGTTTCCAGCTCAGACGCTTCAACGACCGGATCGACCGGCGCGGTGCCGGTGGCCACACGCGCGGCGATCTTGCGCGCGATGGCGCCGATTTGCCGTTCGAGATTCCGCACCCCGGCTTCCCGGGTGTGCTCGCTGATCACCGCCCGCAGGGCTTGGTCAGTGATGTTGACGCTGTCTGGACCGAGGCCGTGTTCAGAGAGCTGCCGCGGGATCAAATACCGACGCGCGATATGCAGCTTTTCTTCCTCGGTATAGCCCGACAGCCACACGATCTCCATGCGGTCGCGTAGTGCGGGGTGGACCGGTCCGATTTGGTTGGCCGTCGCAATGAACAGTACCTTCGAGAGGTCGTAGGGCACCTCGAGATAATGATCGCGAAACGTATTGTTCTGCGCCGGGTCGAGCACCTCGAGCAACGCGGCCGAGGGGTCGCCTTGTTGCCCCACCGTAATCTTGTCCAACTCGTCGAGCATGAACACCGGATTTGCCGAGCCGGCCTGCTTCAGCGCCTGGATGATGCGACCGGGCATCGATCCGATATATGTCCGACGATGACCGCGGATCTCCGCTTCGTCGCGGACACCGCCAAGCGAGATGCGCACGAACTTGCGATTCATCGCACGCGCAATCGATTGGCCGAGCGACGTCTTGCCGACGCCGGGAGGACCGACGAAACAGAGGATCGGCCCCTTCATGTCGCCCTTCAGCTTGCGAACGGCGAGATATTCGACGATGCGCTCTTTGACCTTATCGAGATCGTAATGGTCTTCGTCGAGCACGCGGCGCGCTTCAACCGGGTCAAGCCGGTCTTCGGTCACGACCGACCAGGGCAATTCGAGGACCCAGTCGATGTAGGTCCGAATCATCTGATATTCCGGTGACGCCGCGCCCATCCGTGCGAGCCGATCGAGCTCGCGGTCGGCGACCAGCTTCACTGCTTCCGGCAGGTTGGCTTGCTCGACGCGCTCGCGCAGTTCCTTGATTTCGTCGCCTTCGCCTTCGCCGAGTTCCTCCTGAATCGCTTTCATCTGCTGGCGCAGGTAGTACTGCTTCTGCGCGTCGGTCATCTCCGCTTGCGCCGCGTTCTCGATCTTGCCTTTGATCTCGAGCACCGACACTTCGCGGGTCAGAAGCGAGTGGACCAGTTCGAGTTTCTTCGCCAGCGGGTCGGCTTCGAGCAGTTGCTGTTTTTCTTCGGCTTTGAGATCGAGCATCGTCCCGAGCAGATAGGACAAGCGGAGGGGATCCTCGATCCCGGCAACCAGTTGCCGCACTTCCGGTGCCAGTCCCGAGGTCAGCGAAAGTGCCTGATCGACCAATTCCTGAATGCGCCGGATATACGCATCGACTTCGACGGATTTGTCCACCTGTTCCGGCGCCAGTTTCAGCTGTGCCCGCAGCATGCCTGAATCGACACTGACGCTTTCGACGCGGGCGCGGGCCATGCCCTCCGCGATGATGTTCAATCCGGTCGCCCCACGCGCCATCTGCCGGATGATCGCGATAGTGCCGATGTCATGCATCTTTTCGGCGTCGGGCTCTTCGTCGTCGCCCCGCTGCAGGAGCAGCAGGATCAACCGGTCGCCGGCGAGCGCGGTATTGACGGCTTCGACCGACATCTGCCGATTGACGGCGAGCGGCTGCAGCGTCAGTGGAAAGGCGACGGTACGACGGAGCGGGAGAACGGGAAGCTCAGCGGGGAAGGCGGCAAGAGTCGGTTCGGCCACGGTTGTGGCTGATCATACGTCGGCTCGCAGACTCGATCGGCTGAGCTTTGTCGACGGCTGTATGATCGCTGCGTGTCACTGGACGAACGCGCATTCTTCTCTGAAAAGAACGAAACCCGGCCGGCCCGTTATACCTGCACCAAGTGCCGCCGCGCCAACGATTACTCGATTCGGTGGGTACGGCGGATGAAGAAGGACCGCATCCCCCAGGGCGCCGACGAGCGCGATCGCGCCAAGTTCGCCAAGTTGCGCGACCACCTGTTGCGGCTCGATGACGAGGTCACCTGCAAAACGTGCGGCAAGCGTTTCGAGATCCCGTCCCTGCAATCACTCCAGTTTCTCGACCAGCTCGAGGGGCTGCCCAAGGATGTCGAGGACGACGATGAGGCCGAGCCAATGCCGCCGCCGGCTGCCGCTACGCCCGGTGACGCCACGCCACCAAAGAAACCGGCGCTGCCCGAGCGGTTTACGCGGCCGACGAAGGGATGGCGCGGTTAATCACGGATTGACGCAGAGGGGTTATCTCTCAGTCACCACACGCCGGGAATCACTCGCCAGCGAACCGCATCGGCGTATCTTCGATAGTCATTCCCGTGCACCGCGATTAGCGATCGCTCCTCGAGCGGGATCGCCAGCAGCAAGTAGACCGAACTGATCGTCGCAAACAGCAACCGGTCGCTGGTCATCGTTGGAGCGCCGAACACCGCGAGCATCCATCCGAGATAGATCGGATGTCGCACCACGCGGAATGGACCGACCACGCGCAGGACTTCGGTCGAGCGTGCGGTGCGGGCCTGTCGGATGCCCGCCAGCTCGAAGACGTCGATCACGCCAGCTGCGCGCACCGCAACCAACGCGCCGCTGACTTGAATGGCGTAGCCGAGCCATCGGCCGATCCCTCGCAACTGGTAGACCATGCCCGGCAGCGACTGCCATAGCGTGCACACCGCGAGCAGGAGCAGACTGGCGATCCACACGTAGACGGTGCGTTCGCTGCCGGCCGGAATGTAGCGGCTGATCCACGCCTTGGCGCCGGACCGCGCCAGGAGCGAGTGGTGCAAGGCGAACCCTGAGAACAGCGCCGTGTTAACTGCGACGTCGCGAACAGTTCGGCCATCATCGGCCGCCGCGATGCCCAGGACGACTGCGTAGAAATAGACGAGATAGGTAAGCGAGACTGCGAAAGCTGCGGCGCCGACCCACGCAAACAGCTGCACGCGCCAATAATATAGAGAACGTGAAGATCGCCATCACCGGCATCGGGGTCGTCTCCACCTTCGGCCTCGGCCGGGAGGTCTACTGGGACAACATCAGTCGCGGCGTCAGCGGCACGCGGGCGATCACCGAGTTCGACGCGTCCGCCTTTCCCTGTCGTGTCGCGGCGGCCGTGCCGCCAGTCACGTTCGCGGAGGCGCAACGACTGGCCGGCGAATCGCTGGACGGCGACGGTCACGGTAACGGGAACGGCCGTGCCGATCCCAAGCGCTATTCTCGCGCCGCGCTGTTTGGCGTGCTGGCCGCGCGCGAAGCCTGGAACGACGCCGGGCTGACGATGGGCGAACCCAATAGTGGCGTGATTATCGGCACCGGTGGCGGCGGCATCGATGTCGGTGAGCGTCAGTACTACGAGTTTTTCGTCAACGGCGGCAAGCGCGTCACGCCCTACGCCATCGCCAACGGTATCTGTGGCATGGTCTCGAGCGAGATCTCGATTTCGCTCGGGCTTCACGGCATCAGCCACGTGCTGTCGACCGGTTGTACCAGTTCCACCGATGCCATGGGTTACGCCGCCATGCTGCTGAAGAACGGCGATTTCGATGTGCTGCTCTCAGGCGGCACCGATGGTTGCGTATTGCCCGGGATGATCTTTGGCTTTTCTCGCATGCGTGCGGTGTCGACGCACTACAACGATGCCCCGGCGACCGCCTCGCGGCCCTTTGACCGGGACCGCGACGGATTTGTGCTCGGCGAGGGTGCCTGGATGATGGCGCTCGAGCGTGAGGAGCGCGCGCGCGCGCGGGGCGCGCACATTTACGCCACCATCGACGGCTATGCCAGCACCTGCGATGCCTATCACCGCGTGCAAATGGACCCCGACGGCGCGCAGATCGTCCGCTGCATGACCCAGGCGGTCGAGCGGTCCGGCCGCGCCATCGAAGAGATCGGCTATGTGAACTATCACGGCACCTCGACGCAATTGAATGATGCGATCGAAGCCCAATGCACCCGGCGCGTGTTGGGCGCGCACGCCGATCGGGTGCCGGGGTCGTCGACCAAGTCGATGATCGGCCATCCGCAAGGCGCGAGCGGCGCCGCTGGTGTCGTCGCCTCGGCGCTGGCGATGTCGCGAGGGTTCCTGCCGCCGACGATCAACCTGCACCATCAGGATCCGCAGTGCGATCTCGATTTTCTGCCGAATGAGGGCCGCGCCGCACGACCCGCTGCTGCGCTGTGCAACTGTCTGGGCTTCGGGTCGAAGAACTCCGCACTGGTGCTCGGCGCGGTATGACCGATGTGCTGGTGATCGGCGCCGGGCCGGCCGGATCGCTTGCGGCGACCATCCTGGCCCGCGCCGGAGCCCGGGTGCAAGTGTTCGAGCGGTCGCGGTTTCCCCGCGGCAAGTTGTGCGGCGACACCCTGAATCCGGGAGCGATGGGTGTCCTCGGCGCGCATATCTCAATGGAACCGTTGCTCGCACAGTCGCTGGCGCTCACCGGCATGCTGCTCACCGGCCCCGGTGGGGTGCACGTTCGCGGCGATTACGGTGACGGCCTGTGCGGCCGCGCGATCACGCGACGCGTGCTGGATGCGCTGTTGATCGACCAGGCGATCACGGCGGGCGCGCAATTTGACGACAACGTGGCGGTCACCGCGCCGATGCTCGACGCCAACGGAAACGTCTGCGGCGTGAGTGTGCGCGGGCCTGGTGGGATGCTGCGATCAGAACGTGCGCGCCTGGTGATTGCCGCCGACGGCCGCGAATCCAAGCTGGCGCGTGCACTCGGCCTGTCCCGATATGCGAGCCACCCGCGGCGCTGGGCGATCGGCGGGTATTTTGAAGGCGTGGCGCCGCTGCACCCGATCGGTGAGATGCATGTGCGTGCCGGTCACTACATCGGCGTCGCCCCCATGGCCGATGGGTTGACCAACGCCTGTCTGGTCGTGCCCCATAAGTCCGGACCGGTGGCGTGGCGCGAGCCGGGCCGGGCGTTGACCGAGGCACTCGCCGCTGATGCCGAACTTGGTCCGCGGTTCGCGGGCGCGCAGCTGGTCGACCCGCCGCATGTTCTCGGGCCGATGGCGGTCGATTGCACGGCCGCCGGAGCGGCCGGGTTGCTGCTTGCCGGCGATGCGGCCGGGTTTATCGACCCGATGACTGGCGATGGGCTGCATCTGGCGTTCGCTGGTGCCGAACTCGCCGCGGCAGTGGCTGGCGACGTCTTGACCGGTCGCACGGCGCCAGCCGACGCGGGTGCGAGGCTGACCGCGGCGCGCCGCACCGCGTTCGCCGCGAAATGGCGCTTTAACCGTACGCTTCGATCACTGGTTGGTTCGACGGGCGCGATTTCGGCGGCGGCGCTCGGTGCACGCGCGCTGCCGCTCGTCTTTGAGAGAGTCATTCGCTACGCCGGCGACTGTCACGTCGGCCAATCCCGCGCTGCGGCGCGATTGGACTGATGTCCGCTGCTGCTGCGGTCGCGACCGCCGCCATCCTTGCCGCGCTGGGGATCATGCTGGGCGAAGCCGTCCTGTCCAACCACAACGAACGCGTGCTCCGCCAACGCGGTGCCGTCGAGCCGCGGGACGACGTCTATGGGACGATGCGGTGGGCGTACCCGGCCTGTTTCATGTTGTTGGCGGTCGAGGGGGCGCTGCGGGGGCCTGCGACCCGCGACGCGATGGCGATCGGCTTCGCCGTGTTTGGGCTCGCCAAAGCGCTGAAAATCTGGGCGATCAGTACGCTCGGTGTCCGCTGGACCTACAAGGTGCTGGTGCTGCCCGAGGCGCCGCTGATTGTGCGCGGACCCTATGCCGTGATTCGCCACCCGAACTATGTCGCGGTTCTGGGCGAACTGGCCGGCATCGCCCTGATTGTCTGGGCGCCCATCACCGGCGCCCTGGCGCTCGGCGGCTTTGGCTGGTTATTGATGCGCCGTATCGCTATCGAAGATCGCGCGCTCGGGAGACAATAGCGTCCGCCTGATGTTTCCTCCGCCGCCGCCGCCGGCGAGCATCCTGTCGCGGGTGCTCGATGTCATCACCGTCGTTTGTCTGCTGATCGGGATCACCGTCTGGTTTACCGGCGGCTTCCGCGAATGGACCCCCTTTGGTTTGCTGTCGGTCCGTTCGGTCGTGCGCCCGCTCGTGATCGCGCTGGTGCTGATCGCCATCCGTCACTGGCTCCAGCCGCGACCCACGATCGTCTCGCGCTACGTCGACAGCGCACGCGCGTTCTGGCGCGCGCCCGAGACGCGCGCGGTGTTTCCCGTGTGGATTAGCACTCGCGCCGCCGTGTTGCTGGTCGGATTTCTAGCGATCGGATTGTTTGGCTATCGCGCTGACGTGCCGGTACCGTGGCGCGTGCATCAGAACGAGATCGCGAATCTCCCCGCCCGCTGGGACACCGGCTGGTACATGGATGTGGCGATCAACGGCTACCAGTGGAGCCGCGCACACTCGACCCAGCAGCAAAACATCGCGTTCTTTCCGGTCTACCCGATGTTGATGCGTTATGGGTCGTTGTTGTTCGGGCGCGACACGATGTGGACCGGTGTCGCGATTTCATGGGTCGCGTTCTTTGCCGCGCTGGTCTACTTGTTCCGGCTCGCGCGGCAACGCCTCGGCGACGAGGCGGCGATTACCAGCGTGGGCCTGATCGCATGCTACCCCTTCGCGTTTTTCTTCAGCACCGCCTACACCGAAGCACTCTTCCTCTTGACCATCGTCGCGGCGTGCTATCACTTCGAACGCGACGAACTGTGGCGCGCCATGTGGTGGGGACTGGCGGCCGGCTTGTCGCGACCGAATGGCTGTCTGTTGTCGATCGTCCTGGCGTTGATCGCGATTCCCCCGGTGTGGCCTGACACGAAGCGATTGTGGCAACCTGCCTTGCCGCCGCCGGTGGGGTGGTCGCGGCTGGCGCGACGGATGGCGGTGGCGTCGGCGCCGGGCGTGGGCATGTTGATCTATTCGACTTACATCTGGCAGCTCACCGGTCACCCATTGCAGTGGGCGCTCCAGAACGCCGCGTGGGGTCGCGTTTACGCCGGTCTTGATGTCTTCGCGGCGCGGCAGGCGCAGTTGATTAGTGAGAACGGTCTTTATACCTATGCCGCGACGCGGACGGTGGATTCGCTGCAACTGGCGGCACTGCTGTTCGTGCTCGTCACGGTGTGGCCGGTGTATCGACGGCTCGGCCTGGCCTATGCGGCGATGATCGTCGTCAATGTCCTGCTCCCGGTCATGATGGGCGGATTGCTCTCGATCGGGCGCGTCACCTCGGTCCTGTTCCCAACCTTCCTGTGGCTTGGCGCGGTGATTCCGCCGTCGCATCGAGCCGCATGGCTTGGCGTCTTTGCGATGCTGCAAGCGATCTGCGCGGCGCTGTTTTTCACCTGGCGCCCGCTTTACTAAGGACTCGCCGGCTGGCGCAGTGAGCGGTCTGCTTCAGGCCCCGCGCTATACTGAAAACGCCTCAATGAGACAGTTTCAACGGCTCGGCTGGGCGTGCGCCGTCGCGGCAGTTCTCCTGGCGCTCCAATCGTCGGCGCCGGCGCAAAGCGGTGCGCAAGGCGTCACGTCGACGCGCGCCGCCGCTGAACGCGCCCTGCGCACCGGTCGATTCGACGAGGTCGAGGGACTCACGCAGAACAGCACCGACGCGGCGATGCTGGCGTTGCGCGCCCGAGCACTGAGTGCGCGCGGCCGATACGCGGAAGCCGAAAGCGTGCTCGCCCCCGCCGCTGCCGCGTCACCCGCCAGCGATGCGGCCCTGGAGTTAGGTCTTCTTCAGCTTTACCTTGGCCGCCGCAGCGAAGGGCGCCGGACCTTGCAGCTGTTATTGCTTGCTGACCCGCGCTCAGCACAAGCGCGCGATTACCTGCGCTCGGCACGCGCCGCGAGCGTGCTCGCCAAGTTTGATGACGCGCAGAGTTACTACCGGGAGGCGGTCGCGCTGGCGCCGGGCGATGCGGCGATCAATAGCGCCTGGGGCGAACTGTTCCTCGAAAAACACAATCGCGCCGATGCCGCCAAGTCGTTTCAGGAAGCGCTCAAAACGCAACCCGACTACGGTCCGGCGCAGCTCGGGATGGCGCGCGCGGTCGCGGAGGAGAATCCACCGGCCGCCGCGCGTTACGCCGCCCGGGCGCTCGACCTGAATCCCTCCGATGTCGCCGCGCACCTCTTCATCGCCCAGCTCGCGCTCGACAACGATAAGAAGGATGCTGCGCGCGAGGCGATTGCCAAGGCGCAGGCGATCAATCCGCACAGTCTTGAAGCGCACGCGCTGGTCGCGGCGCTCAATTTCGTCGAAGACAAAGAGGCCGCCTACAAAGAAGCGATCGCCGCCGCCCTCAAGATCAATCCACTGTACGGCGAAGCCCACCGCGTGGTTGGCGCGGTAACGGCGAGCAACTACCGGTTTGATGAAGCGGTCGATCAGGTGCGTCGTGGCATTGCCATTGATCGAGAAAATGCCCGCGCTCACGCCGACCTCGGCACCCACTTGATGCGCACCGGCGATGAAATCAACGCACGTCGTGCGTTGGAGACCGCCTTCCGCGCCGACCCCTTCGACGTCATCACCTACAACCTGCTCGGCGTTCTCGACAAGCTCGAGACCTTTGAAACGATCACCGATGGCCTGCTGACCATCAAGCTGCACCGCGATGAGTTCGGCGTGATGCGCGAGTACGTGCCGGCGCTGGCGAAGGAAGCGCTGGCCGCGTTGAGCAAGCGGTGGGAGTTCACGCCCAAAGGACCGATCCTGATCGAGGTGTTTCCCGTCCATGACGACTTCGCCGTCCGCAATGTTGGGTTGACTGGCATGATTGGCGCCCTGGGCGCGTGCTTCGGCCGGGTCGTGACCATGGACTCTCCGAAGGCTCGCGAGCCAGGCGACTTCAACTGGGGCGCGACTCTGTGGCATGAGATCGCCCATGTCATCACCTTGCAACTGTCCAATCAGCGGATTCCGCGCTGGTTGACCGAAGGCATTTCGGTGTTTGAAGAAAAGCGCGCGCGCCCCGAATGGGGCCGCGAGATGGAAGTACCCTTCGCGCGGGCGATCGACGAAGGCCAGGTGATGAAGCTGCGCGACCTGAACGCCGGCTTCCAGAATCCGCAGACCATTTCCCTGGCCTACTACCAAGCGTCCTTGCTGGTCGAGCACATCGTACAAAAACACGGCGAGCCGGCCCTACGGGCGCTGGTGAAATCGTTTGCCGACGGCATCGACACCGAGACCGCGATAAAAAGGGTGTTGCTCAGTGACATCGACGCCTTGCAGGGGACGTTTGATACGTTCCTGGGTGAGCGATTCGGCACGCTCCGCAAAGCCCTCGATGCGCCGGACGGGTTCTCGTTCGAGCTGCCGCTCGACAAAATAAAAGCCGCGGCGGCGGCCCATCCCGGCAGCTATGCCGTGCAGATGGGTCTCGGGCGCGCGCTGCGCGCGACGGACCCGGCCGGTGCCATCGAAGCGTTCGATCGTGCGTCGCAGCTGGCGCCAATGATCACCGGGCCCGAAAGTCCGTATATGCAGATCGTCGAAGTCGCCTTGGCCCGCCAGGACAAAGCGCGGGCGGCGCAGGCACTGGACGCGATGACGTTTCACGATCACACGGCTGTCGCAGCCGCGCGCCAGCTCGTGACTTTGCTCGACCCGGACAAAGACACGGATCGCCTGCGCACCGCGCTCCAGCGCGTGGTGGCCATCGACCCCTTTGATTCGGCGTCACACACGACGCTTGGTCGCCTGGCGCTCGCGTCGGGCCAGTTGCCCGAGGCGGTCCGCGCCTTTCGGGTCGCACTGGCCGCCGGCCCGATCGATCGCGCCTCGGCGCACGCGGACCTTGCCGAGGGGTTGTTTCAGGTCGGCGATCGCCCCGAAGCGAAACGCCAGACCTTGGCAGCGCTGGAGATTGCGCCCACCTACGAACGTGCGCAAGCACTGCTCTTGAAATTAACGGATGGAGCACGGTAGAGCAGGCATGTTCCATTTGCGCCGCGTCGGAGGCATCGCGCTGCTGGCAGGTCTGCTGCTGGCTGCCGGACCGACCCTGGCATCCCTTGCGGTGGCGCAAATGACCCACGGCGCCGACGACCGTTTCGCCGGCCTGCAGTGGACCTTCGCGCGCATCAAATACAACGCCTCGACCGGCGACGCACGCACCAACCTCCGTGTCGGATACTGGGAAGAACCGTGGGCCATTGACGCTCCCGCGGCTGAGCAGAATCTCACCAGGCGTCTCAGCACGGTGACCGCGATTCAGGTAACCGACCCGGTGGTCATCACTTTTGACGATGACAAGATCTGGCAGTATCCCTGGCTCTACATCGTCGAGCCGAGCAATCTGTCGCTCAGCGATCGGGAGGCCTCGACGCTGCGCGAACATCTGTTGCGCGGCGGCACGCTGACCCTCGACGACTTCCATGGTCCCTACGAGTGGGACCTCACCGTCAAGCAATTGAAACTGGTGTTTCCGGATCGCGAGATCGTCGAGATCGAACCGCCGCATCCGATTTACACCTGCTTCTACCAGCTCGAGAAATATCCACAAGTGCCGGGCCTTGGATCCTTTTTCTCCGGCCGGAGCTGGGAGAAGGGTGGATTTGTCCCGCGGCTGCGCGGCATCCTCGATGACGCGGGCCGTCCGATGGTGTTGATCAACTGGAACACTGACATGGGCGACGGCATGGAGTGGTCCAATGCCGAGGACTATCCCGGGTACCTCAAATGGACCGCCCAGGCTTACCAGATGATGATCAATGAAGTCATCTATACGCTGACGCACTAGCCGTGAGGTTGTCGAGCGAGGTCGGGGGGCGGTGGTCGGTCGTCGGTCGTCGGTCCTTCGTCCCGTTCCTAGTTCTTAGTTCTTAGTTTTTAGTTCTCACTAACGGAGTCCCCATCGTGAACAGTTTGGCGGCGGAAGTTCAAGAGGGGCGGGAGCGCATTCTCCGCGAGCTCCGCAAGATCATCGTCGGCCAGGACGACGTCGTTGACGAGGTGCTGATCGCGCTGTTCACCGGCGGTCATTGCCTGCTGACTGGTGTGCCGGGCCTGGCAAAAACATTACTCATCAAGACGCTGGCCGAAATCCTCGATCTCAGTTTCAAACGCATCCAGTTCACGCCTGACCTGATGCCGGCGGATATCACCGGCACCGAGATTCTCGATGAGGAGGGAGGCCGGCGCGCACTGCGGTTCCTGAAGGGGCCGATTTTCGCCCAGATTATCCTCGCCGACGAAATCAACCGCACCCCGCCAAAGACGCAGGCAGCGTTGCTCGAGGCGATGCAGGAGTATCACGTGACCGCGGCCGGTCGCACCTATGAACTGGAGCGGCCGTTCTTCGTCTTGGCCACGCAGAATCCGATCGAGCTCGAAGGCACCTACCCGTTGCCCGAAGCGCAGCTCGATCGCTTCATGTTCAACGTGGTGATGACCTACCTCACGCCGGAAGATGAAGTGCGCGTGGTGACCCAGACCACCGGTGCCGTCAAGCTGGTGCCGCAGCGGGTGCTGGACGGACCAGCGATCATCAATTTTCAAAAAAGTGTGCGCGAGGTGTTAGTCGCCGACGAAGTCGCGCGCTACGCCGTTCGATTGGTCGATACTTCGCGGCCTGGACGCGGTGCGAATCTCGAGTTCGTTCAAAAGTGGGTCAAGTGGGGTGCCGGGCTGCGCGCTTCGCAGGCGCTGGTCCTGGGCAGCAAAGCGCGCGCACTGATTCACGGCCGTCACCACGTGTCGGTGAAAGATATCCATGCGCTGGCCAAGCCGATCCTGCGCCATCGGGTCATTCCCAATTTTTACGCGGAGGCCGAAGGCATCACCTCGGATCGCGTCGTCGAGCACCTCCTCGAGGCCGTGCCGGCGCCGTCGAGCGGTTTATAGCGACCACCCAGCATGGCCGACGCGCGCACAAGTTACCTGGATCCCGCGACGCTCGCGCGGCTCGGTACGCTCGAACTCAAGGCGCGGACCATCGTCGAAGGCTTCCTGACCGGCCTGCACCGCAGCCCCTTCAAGGGGTTCAGCGTTGAATTCGCGGAATATCGCCAGTACCTGCCGGGCGATGACCTGGCGACGCTCGACTGGAAGGTCTACGGCAAGACTGACCGGCACTTCATCAAAAAGTACGAAGAGGAAACTAATCTCGACTGCCACATCATGCTCGATGTCAGTGCCTCGATGGGGTATGCGTCGGGCACGGTCAGCAAGCTGCAATACGCGTCATATCTCGCGGCGTCGCTGGCCTATCTGATGAATCGGCAACGCGATGCGTTTGGCCTGATTGCCTTCGACGACAAGATTGTCCGGCTGTTGCCGGCGCGCGCCCGTTCGGGCCACCTCACCTCGTTGCTGGTGACGCTCGAGCGCCTACAGCTCGGCGCGCAAACCAATGTGGCGAAGCCGTTGAAGGATCTGGCGGAGGCTATCCGCAAACGCGGCTTGATCGTCTTGATCTCCGACTTACTCGATGATCCGGGCCGGGTGCTCGAAGGACTGAAGCACTTCCGCTACCGCGGCACCGAAGTGATCGTCTTCCAGGTGCTCGATCCTGCGGAACTGCGTTTTCCGTTCGAGCAGGCGGCGCGATTTCGCGACACCGAAACAGCCGAGGAGCTGCTGGCAGTGCCGGGCGCGGTCCGCGACGAGTATCTCAAGGCGATCAGTGATCTGCAGGAGCGCTATCGGCGCGAGTTGCGACTCGCGGGCATTGACTTCGTCACGCTTGACACGTCGATTCCGCTCGAAACGGCACTCTCGGCGTACCTGTTGACGCGGCGTCGAGCGTTCTGATGTTTGGCCTGAACGTCCTCTATCCGTTGTTTCTGGCGGCTGCCGCCGCAGTGGCGATCCCGATCGCACTGCACTTGTTTCGTCGAAAGACGGAGCGGGTTGTCGACTTCCCAGCCGTCCGGCTCTTGCGGAAAGGCCCGGTCGAGCAACATCGTCGTCGCCGATTGCGCGAACTCCTGTTGCTGGCCTTGCGGGTCACCGCCCTGGCGCTGCTGGCGTTCGCCTTCTCGCGCCCATACTTCGATGAGGGGGCCGGCGCCCTGCCCGCACCAGTCTCGGTCATTGCTCTCGATATATCGCTGAGCCTTTCGGCACCGGGCCAGTGGGAGGCTGCGCGAGCGCACGCGCGTCGCGCCGTGGACGAGGCGCCGTCGACGCATGCCGTTGCGCTGATGACGTTTGCCGACTCAGCGACGGTGGTGGTGCCGCCGACCACCGACCGCGGCGGTGTCCTCGCCGCGATTGATGCCGCGAAGGCAGCGGCGGGCGCGACAAGGTATCGAACCGCGCTGGCGCGCGCGGCAGAAGTGATCGGCGGGGCGACCGGCCGAATTGTCGTCGTCAGCGATCTCCAGCAGTCCGGCTGGGAGGCGGGAGATGAAGGCGCGGTGCCCGACGGTATTCGGATTGAGGTCAGCGAAGTGCCGGCACCGCCGGGCAACGTCGCCGTAACGGCAGTTCGGCGTGACGGCGCGGCGGTGATCGCGGCGATCCATAACTACGGTGCGCGCCCGATCCGCCTGCCGGTACACCTGCGCGTGGCCGACAAGGACGTCGTCACGCAGGCCACCGACATCGCCGCGCAATCTGCCGCGGAGGTCCGACTGTCAGCGACCTTACCCGCGCGCGGGGCGGCGTCGGTGGTCATCGACGATGCGGCCGGCTATCAGGGTGATAACCAATGGCACTTCGTGCTCGACCCGCCCGGCGCCGTGTCGATTTTAGTGATCACCGCTGCCGCCCCTGACTCCTCGAACGCCGGGCTCTACATCGAACGCGCGCTGAGTGTTGCTGATGACGGTCGCGCCTTCGCGCCGCAGGTCATCGATGGGCGCGCGTTTTCGTCGCTGTCTGTGGAACGGTTTGGCCAGCCGGCGTCGCTCATCGTGCTCGGCACGACGACCTTGGATCGTACCGGTCGCCAGCGCATTGCCGCCTATCTCAATGAAGGCGGCCGCGTCCTGGTCACGCTCGGTCCAGACGTCGACTTGGCGACCTTGCCGGATGCGATCGGTGGCGCCATCGATGTGGAGCCAGTGCCCGCCGCCGCCGCGCGCACCGCAACGCTCGTTGCGACCGACGGCCGCCATCCCATTTTTCGTCCTTTTCTCAGGCCGAGCGGCGCGTTAGGGGACGTCTATATCGAGCAGTACCGACGTCTGAATGATCAGAGCGGCCGAACGGTGCTGGCACGATTCTCAGGAGCGGGCAACGCTTTTACGGAACAGCCGGTAGGCAGGGGACGGCTGTTGTTATTTGCCTCGGATCTCGACAACCAGTGGAACCGCTTCCCCCTGAATCCGTCGTTTGTCCCGTGGGCGATTGAGACGGCTCGCTATCTCACCCACGGACGCGAGCAGCGGCAGGACTTCGTGCTGCCGGAACACCCGCTCGGCAGTGAGGCCGCACCTGGTGTCTATCAGCTCAGCAACCCTGACCGTCGCGTCGCGGTCAACGTGGATGTCCGCGAATCGAATCCCACTCGCACCACGGCAGAAGAATTCACTGGTGCCATTGCGCGTTTGAATCAAGTCGCGGCAGTGCGCGCCCAGGCAGTAGCGCGCGAACAAGAAGATCGGCAGCGGTTGTGGCAGATCGGTTTGTTAGTGATGTTCGTGGCCCTCGCCGGGGAGGGTCTGATCGGCCGATCGCGCTGAGCCCTCAGGAGTCGCCCATGCACTACGATAAGCATGACGGCCCCGACCTCGTGGAAAGCGGAAGAGATGAGCGAGCATTCGGTTGAGCTCCAGGCCACTCTCACCGGCATCAAGCGTCAGTGGACGCAGCGGGCATGGCTGCGCGCATGGACACGTGGGGCTGCTGCGGCTGCTACAGTCGTGCTGGTCGGCTTCGTCGCGTCGTTGCTGATCGCGCGAGACGGTCTGCCGCTCCTCATCACAGCCGCCGTCGTTCTGATCGTCGCCGTCTTCGCCATCGCCCGCGCGCTATGGCCCTGCCGACACGCTCCCAAAGAGCCCCAGATCGCCCGCTTCATCGAAGAGCGGACCGGCGGCCTCGACGATGTGGTGGTTACGGCTGTTGATTACGCCGCCAGGCCAGAGGCCTCGGCGCGCATGCGTGAGGCGCTCGCCGCCGACGCCGCACGCGCCCTTGCCGCGATCGATCTCGACCTGCTCATCCCGAAAAAATCGAGACGGCTAGCGGCGGTGACTGCCGGTGTGGCGACGATTGCATTGGCGGTCAGCATTGGACTGTTTGCGCCCAAGGTGTCACGCGGCGCCAACGTGGCTGGCGCGTATCTGTTTCCGCAGCGTCTGACGCTGGAGGTGACGCCGGGCACCGGTAAACTGCGCGCCGGGCAGCCGCTGGCAATCACCGCCCGAGTTGCTGGTCTGGCCGGCGAAGTGATCCCGACCTTGACCCTCAAGATCGGCGATGAAACACGAACCGTGCGAATGGTCACGACCGAGGTCGCGGGCACATTTGCCGTCGCCATTGAGCGTGTCGACGAGTCCTTCGCGTATCGAGTCGACGCCGCAGCGGCGCGATCCGACGACTATCGCATCACGGTGATCAAGCCACCGCGTGTGGAACGGATCGACCTGCGCTACGAATTCCCGCGTGGCCTTGGGCTTGCCCCACGCACAGACCAAGACAGCGGCGACATCTATGGTCCTGCCGGGACCCGCGTCCAGTTGACGGTCACTGCAGACAAGCCGATCAAAAACGCCTTCCTGGTGCTCGACGACGGTAGACAGGTAGCGCTCGCCGGCGCCGCCGCTGTATTAGAGGGCGCGCTCACTATCAGCGACGACGGCTCCTACCGCATCGCGCTCGCCGATCAAGACGGTCTGTCTAGCGCGGGCGACACGGAGTATTTCATCCGGACCCTCGCCGATCGCCCGCCGGACGTGCGGATCATCCGGCCAGCCAGCGACAAGCAGGTTACACCCCTCGAAGAAGTCACGATCGAAGCTCGCGCAGACGACGACTACGGCATCGCGTCGCTCGACCTGGTCTTTCAATCGGTCACCGGCACGCAGAAGACGGTTGCGCTGCGGGGCAGGCAGGGCGGGCTGACCGCCGCGGGCCTGCATACCTTGTTCATGGAGGAATTGGGCGTCCAGCCCGGCGACTTTGTGACGTACTACGCGCGCGCCCGCGATGTCGGCCGTGGTCGCCGGTCGACGGAAGCGCGCAGCGATATTTTTTTCCTCGAAGTAAAGCCATTCGAAGAAGAGTTCGTCGCGGCGCAAAGCCAATCGATGGGGCAGGGCGGATCGCAAAGTGCCAACGATCTGCAGGCGCTCGCCGAGGCCCAGAAGGAAATTATCGTCGCGACCTGGAAACTCGATGCGCGCGCGCGACGCGCGCAGGATGCCGGCTCGCGGCAAGACATCACAGCCGTCTCGAAGTCGCAAGCCGACCTGCGCGTCCGCGCCGAGCGCGCCAGCGCGCAGGCGTCACGGGCGACCGATCCGCGGCGGCGCCGGGGCGCTCCGCCGCCCGGCGAGAATCCGCTCGGCAAAGCGGTGGAAGCCATGGGTCGCGCGGTGCATCAACTGGACGCTGCTCGCACCTCGGTCGCGCTCACCCACGAAATGGAGGCGCTCAACCAGTTGTTGAAGGCCGAGGCTGATGTGCGGCGGCGGCAGGTGTCGCGGCAACAGCAAGCCGGTGGCGGTGGCGGCGTGAACCGCTCAGAAGCCGACCTGTCCAATCTGTTCGATCAGGAGCTGCGTAAGCGCCAGCAGACCAATTACGAAAGCCCGAACTCGACGGAAACGCGCGAGGACGAGAAGCAGGAAGATCCGCTCGAGCGCATTCGCGAGCTGGCGCGCCGGCAGGACGCGCTCAACAAGCAACAGCACGATCTCGAACGCAATCGCGAGCGGGTGGCCGCTGAAGAATTGAAGCGGCAACTGGAACGCCTGACGCGCGACCAGAACGAGCTGCGGCAGCAGGCTGAACGGCTTGCCCAACAGATGCAGCAGGCCTCGAAAGCACCGAGCAGCCAATCGTCGAGCGGCCAGTCGCAGAGCGGCCAATCGCAAGGCCGGCCATCGCAGACTGGCCAGGCGAAAGGGGGACAGTCGCTCCGGGACATCTCCCAGGACATGCGCGATGCCGCGACTGGCATGAGTCGTCAGGATCCTCAGCAGGCGTCGAGCAGCGGCGGTCGCGCCGCGGAACGCCTGCGCGACCTCGAAAAGCAGATGCAGGGCGCGCGTCCCGACGACCGACGTCGGGCGCTTGGCGACTTGCAGCTGGAGACACGACAGCTCGCCGACGCGCAACGCCGACTCGGCAACGAAGCTGGCCGGACCTCGCAAGGACAACCGGGCGATGACGCGCGGCGGCGGTTAGCAGGTGAGCAAGACCGACTGGCGGACCGCGCGGACCGCTTAAAGGATCAAGTCCAGCGCCTGTCCCGAAGCGGCGAGGGGAAACCGGAGGAGCGCACCGCGACCTCCGAGACGGTGCGGGAAATTGACAAGCAGAAACTCGCCGAGCGGATGCGTGCCTCGGCCGAATCGCTCCGCCAGCCGGGTGGCCGTGACCGGGAAGGGGAATCCGTGGCCCGAGGGCTCGACAAGATCGCCGATCAACTCGGCGCGGCCGCCGGAACGAAAGATGCCGACTCGCGGCGCCTGTCCGATCAACTGTCCAAGACCCAGGAACTGCGTGACTCGGTCGCCCAACTCCAGCGTTCGATCGAACAATTACAGCGCGAGGCGCAGCCAGGTCAAGGCGCACAGCAGGCCTCGCAAGGGCGCGAAAGCGCCGGTGGACAACAAGGCGGCAGCACCGGTGCCGATGGTGGGCGAGTCCAGCAGTTGCAGCGCGAGGTCAACGAGCGCATGCGCGAGGCGGAACGGCTGACCGCCGACCTCCGCCGCGATAACCCTGGGATGCAAGGCGAGCAGAGCCAGGAATGGTGGCGCAGCTTCTCGGCCCCGGGGACCGAGGCCTTCAAGCAAGACTTCGCGCGTTGGGAATCGCTGAAGAAGAACCTGCTGGTCGCGATCGAGGGGGTCGAATCGAAAGTGTCCGACGAATTACGCGACCGCGAAAACAAGGAACGCTTCAATGCAGGCGGCCACCAAGCGGTCGGCGAGGCGTATCGCGACATGGTTGAGAAGTACTACCGCTCGCTTGCGGCGCCGCGAAAAAGGTAGTTGGGACGGGTCCCACTGTGAGGTTTGCCGTCGCCCTGCCATGGTGGGGCTACGCGGCGGCGTTTGCCGCCGCCCTTCTTTTCGCCTGGTTGGCGTATGCGCGCAACCGTGCCGCGCTGACCCGCGCGCAACAGGCGACGCTCCTCTCCCTGCGCGCCCTGACGCTACTCCTGATCGTCATCTGCCTGCTCCGACCGGTTCGACTGGTCACCGCCGCTGGTGCGCGCGACAGCGTCGTCGCAATTCTTGTCGACGTGTCACGCAGCATGCGACTGGCGGATGACGGCGCGCCAAGAATCGAGCGGGCGCGGGCGCTCGCCACTGATTTGCAAACGCAGATCGCAGGTGACTATCGCACCGAGTTATTGACGTTTGGGGAATCGCTGAGCCGTGCCGAGTTGCCCCAGCTGACTGCCGACGCGCGGCGCAGCGACCTCAGTGGTGCGTTGACCGCGCTGACCGAGCGGTTCCGCGGGCAGCGCCTGGCTGGAGTGGTGGTGTTGTCCGACGGCGGCGATACCGCCGCGACCGAAGCAGGCAGTGGGCGACCGCTTGGCGTCCCGGTCTTCACCGTCGGCATTGGCAACACGGTGATTACGCGCGACCGCGAGGTCGTCAACCTCACCGCGGGCGAACCGCTCCTGACTCAGTCGTCGATTGATTTGAGCGCCACGGTGACCAGTGCCGGCTTCGGCGCGTCGCCGATGCAATTGCGGCTGACCGAGAACGGGCGGTTGATCGAAACACGGCAGATCGCGCCGGTCGAGGGCTCGCCCGCGCACGAGGTGTTTACCGTGTCGCCCACCTCGGACGGGGCGACGGTCTATGCGATCGAGATACCGGCCGAAGCGGGTGAGTTGGCGGCCGAGAATAATGTCCGGAGCCTGGTCGTGCCGCCCCAGGGACGTCAACGGCGCGTGCTGATCGTCGAAGGCGCGCCAGGGTTCGAACACACCTTTCTCAAACGGGCACTCGGCCGCGATCGCTCGCTGACGGTGGACTCGGTGGTGCGTAAGGGGCAGAACGACCAGGGTCGCGACACGTTTTTCATCCAGGCGTCGTCGAGCCGCTCAGCGGCGCTGGCCGGCGGCTACCCGACAAAGCGCGCGGAGCTGTACCGATATGACGCGGTGATCTTCGGCAATATCGAAGGCGATTTCTTCAGCCGCGAACAGCTCGAAATGACCGCGGACTTTGTCTCGCTACGCGGCGGCGGCCTGCTGGTGTTGGGCGCGCGGTCGTTCGATCGCGCCGGGCTGCTCGGGACGCCGCTCGAGGAAGTGTTACCGCTTGATTTGACGGACCGTCGTGGGGCGGCGCTCCGCTCCGGCGGCGTGACGCCCGCCGCCAACGCGTTGGCGCTCACCGCCGACGGGGCGGCCCATCCAGCGACCCGGCTGGCCGTGACCATCGATGAAAGCCGCAAGCGGTGGGCGCAACTCCCGCCGCTTGCCGCAGTGGTCACCGCAGGCGCCCCGCGGGCCGGTGCCCAGGTGCTCGCGTTGACGAGCGGGGCTGGCGGCGAGATCCGCCCGTTGATCGTCACGCAGCGCTATGGCCTTGGGCGATCGATGGTGTTCGCCGGCGAAGCGGCATGGCGGTGGCGCATGCTGAAACCGGCAAGCGATACGACCTACGAGATGGTGTGGCGGCAACTGGCGCGCTGGCTGGGCGCCGGGGCAGGAGAGCCGGTTGAAATCCCTCCCGTCGCCGTCGGGTTGCCGGGGACCACCGAGCCCATCAGTGTGCTGGTGCGCGACGAAGAGTTCAAAGCGATCGGCGATGGCGAAGTCACGGTCCGCGTCAAAGACCCGGCCGGTGTCGAACGCTCGGTACCGGCGGCGTTGGCCGACCCGCGCATCGGCAGATATGCCGCGGCCGTCCGCTTTGATCAACCCGGCGTCTACACCATTGCCGCTGATGTCCGGCGAGGCGGCCACAGCCTGGGGACAGTGACGCGACCGACGCTGGTTGGCGGCGCTGACGTGGAATTGAGTGAACCGCGCTTGAACGAGGCGGTGTTACGCCGCATTGCCGAGACGACCAGCGGGGCGTATGTCCCCGCCGCCGCTGCATCGACGATTCCGGGTCTGTTGCGTGCGAGTGCGGTCGGCAACCCGCCCACCGAGATGCGCGACCTGTGGAATAACCTCTGGACCTTGCTAGCGATTGTCGCTTTGCTGAGCGGGGAATGGCTGATGCGCCGGAGAGTTGGGTTGGCTTAAAGTGGCAGCTATGAAGCTGTGGTTGGCGATCGCGGGGCTGGTCCTCGCCGGCACCGTCTCGAATACACGCGCCGAAGAGCGGTTCGCGCTGGTGTTATCCGGGGCGTCGGGCGGCCCGAAGTATGCCGAGCAGATGCGCGAGTGGCGCAACGCGATCTCCACCGCGTTGATCGATCGGTACGGCTTCCCCAAAGACAAGGTGCGCGTGTTCGTCGACGAGACGGTAAAAACCGGCGACTCGGGCACGGCCCAAAACGTCCGCGCCGCGATGGCGGAATTGCGCAAGCAGATGACGCGCCAGGACCTGCTGGTGATCGTCCTGCTGGGGCACGGCACCTACGACGGCGACATCGCCAAGTTCAACCTGGTTGGCCCCGACCTGACGGCTGCCGAATGGAAGACGCTGCTCGACGGCGTCCCGGCCCGCCTGGTCATGGTCAACACCACCGAAGCCAGCTTTCCCTTTCTCGCACGATTGTCCGGCGCCAACCGGGTGGTGATTACGGCGACAGATTCTGCTGCGCAGAAGTACGCCACGGTCTTTCCGGACTATTTCGCGAAAGCGATGACCGCCGCATCGACCGACATGGATAAGAACGGCCGGACGTCCATTTTCGAAGTGTTTGCCGCGACTAGCGCCGCGGTGAAGCAGCACTACGAACAGCGTGGGCAACTCACCACCGAGCGCGCCGTGATCGACGATAACGGCGACGGGGTCGGTCGCGAAGCGGAAGCGCCAGGCCCTGACGGCGCAATGGCGCGCTTGCTCTACCTTGATGCAGACACACCGGCGGCGGCGAATGATCCGGCACTCGCGGCGTTGATCCGCCGCCGCCGCGAACTCGAAGCGGAGGCGGAAGCCCTCAAGCAGCAGAAGGGCGTACTGCCGGCCGCGGCGTGGACCTCGGAATTCGAACGGCTGATGCTCGAATTAGCCAAAGTGTCGCGCGAGATCAAAGGCCGCTCCTGACCAGGTCAGGTCCATACCACCGGCCTGCGAAACGCCAGGCACAGCACGCCGCCAGAGGCGAACGCCACCAGATGTGAGATCAGCAGTGCCGCGCCGCTGACATCGAGGCCGAGCGCATGGACCACCGCCGCGGTGATCGCAAACTGCAGGACAAACCACATCCCGACAAACGCGACCGCCGGCACCTCGACGAGTGACAGCGGCAGGGGGACAAACATCAGCACCCGCGAGCGCGGGTAGAGCACCAGGTAGGCGCCAATCACGCCGCCGATCGCGCCACTCGCGCCGACGATCGGTGCCCGTCCCTCGGCGCCGAGCCAGCCGTGCACCAAAGCGGCCGCAATGCCGCAGAGAATATAGAACAGGACAAAACGCGGCCGGCCCATGCGCGCCTCGACGTTTTCTCCAAACAGCCACAGGAACACCGCGTTGACGACAAAATGGGCCACGCCGGTATGCATGAACAACGACGCCGGCCACGCCACGACGATAACGGCATCGGCCATCAGCTGCACCGCGAAGACCAACGCGTTGATCAGCAGCAGGGTGAGCGTCGCGACGGGAATGCCGTGCGATGGAATGACGTCTCGAATGGGCAGCATACGGGCAGGGATCAGGGATCCGTTGTCCACGGGATCAGGTAAGTAGTATCCTGCGATCTGCTTCCTGGCCGATCCCTTATCCCTAGGCCCTGATCCCTGCCGAACCGATCCCTGATCCCTGATCCCTGCCATGAGATGCCGGAGCTGTTCGACTGAAATTGCCGAGAAGGCCCTGATTTGTTATCGCTGCGGCGCCGCCACCAGCGACCCCAAAATTGCGCCACCGCCGCCACCCCGCGAGCGTGGGCCGCTGCCGGTCATCGTCGCGATCCTGGTAATCCTTGCGGCGGCGGTTGTCGGCATGCCGCAGCTGCCCGATGGCCCCGAACGGATGGCGGGGTGGGGCCTGGTCGTCGTGGTGACGGCGGTCGCGGTGTGGTTGCTCCGGCCGCGGTCGCGCCGCCGGCGGCGCTGACGCTCTGCGCTATGATGCCAAAGGCACGGCCGCGAGGCCTGCCGTAGCGCCGACATGCAGGGAGCACGCCTCGAAGTTAACGACGGGCTGGGCAGCCGCGTCATCCCGATCGACAAGCCGCTCATCGCCATCGGCCGCCGGGGCGAAAACGACGTACGCCTGTCGGGCAGCGACGTCTCGCGCGACCACGCCGAGATTGCGCTGGCCGACGGTAGCTACGTGATTCGCGACCGCGGCTCGCGATACGGCACGTTCGTCAACGGCGAGCAAATCTCTGAGCACCCCCTACGCCACGGCGACCGCATTCAGTTCGGGCGGGCCTCGGGCACCGATGTCGTGTTCCAGATCGAAGAGGAGTCCGCGGTACCGCTATCTGAACGGCACCACCAGACCGCCGTCGGTGATATCCGGCAATTAGCGGCACTGCTCGAAGGCCTGCGCGCGCTGGGTTCGGGCCGGGTTCTCGACGAAGTCCTCGCGCTGGTCCTTGACGCGTCGATCGAAGTGACCGGCGCTGAGCGCGGGTTCATCATGCTCGCCAACGACAGCGGCGAACTGGAGATGAAGCTGGCCCGCGCCCGCGGCAAAATCACGTTGCCCGGCAGTCGCTTCGACACCAGCCGCAAGATCCCTGAAGAAGTGTTCGCCACCGGCGACATCCGGATCGTGGCGGACCTGCTCGATGGCGACCTGGCCAACGTGCACATGGGCACCGTCGCACTCGGCATTCGCCACGTGTTGTGCGCGCCGCTGCGTCTGGTCCGCTACCTCGATAAGGCGGATCTGCCCAGCGACACCAAGACGACCGGCGTGCTGTACCTGGATAGTCGCGAGAAGGGCACGTTGCTCTCGCCGCACACCCGTTCGGCGCTCGACACGATGGCCACCGAAGCCGGCGTCGCGATCGAAAACGCGCGCCTTTACCGACAGACGCTGGAGAAGGCGAAAATCGAGCACGAGTTGCGGATCGCCGCAGAGATCCAACGCGCCTTGTTGCCGCCCGGCCGTCACGTCGGCATGTTCTACCAGGCGATGGGAACTTCGATTCCGTCGCGCGCCATCGGCGGCGACTTCTTCGACTTCATCGATCGCCCGGACGGCAGCTTTGGGTTCGCCGTCGGCGATGTCTCCGGCAAGGGACCCGCCGCGGCGCTGCTGAGCGCGAAGATTCAAGGGTTGTTCAGTGCCCAGGCTGACGAAGGCACCCCGGCGCAAACCATGCGCATCGTCAACCGCGGCCTGACCCGCCGCGCCGTCGAAGCCAAGTTTGCGACGATTTTCCAAGCGACGCTGAGTCCAGCCGGTCAGTTGACGTTTTGCAACGCAGGCCACAACCCGCCGCTGCTCTACGGCAGCGGCGGCGAGTTGATGAAACTTGAATCGAGCAGCATGCCGGTGGGATTCTTCGAACACGCGCCGTATAACGACCAGACCCGACAGTTGACCGTCGGCGATGTGCTGATCGTCTACAGCGACGGGGTCACCGAAGCGCTCGATACACAAGGCAACGAGTTCGGCGAAGATCGCCTCGCGGCCATTCTGCGCGACACCCATACGCAGGAAGCTGGCGACATTCTCGATAGCGTCATCGCCGGCGTGCAATCATTCGCCCGCGGCACCGCCCAGCATGACGATGTCACCGCGATGGTGGTGAAGTTTACCGGATGAGGAGCCGCCGAACGGTCATCGTTTTGTGGCTGGCTTTCGCGTGGGTCGCCTGGAACGTCGTGTTTGACCACGGTGTGACGGCCGGAGCGATCGAATTCACGAGACAACAAGTCGTCCGTCATCAGCGCGGCGAAGCAGTGGCGTTGATCGAGGAGGCCTACGCGCCGCGCGTTCGCGCCGCCGCGATGAACGCGTCGTTGGCCGCAACCGCGATCCTGGCCATCGGCGCCGCCGTCATCGCGCGAAGTGGGGCAGGTCGGCGGGTGGGCAGGTCGGCGGGTCGCTGATGATTCCCGGCTTGATTTACGACTGGAACCAGGTCGGCGCCTCGCCGCGGCCGCCGCTGGTGATGTTGGACGACGAGACGCTGCGAGACGGATTGCAGTCGCCATCGGTGCGCGCGCCGTCGATCGACCAGAAGATCAGCATCCTGCATCTGATCGATTCGCTGGGCATCGACTCGGTGGACATTGGCTTGCCAGGTGCCGGCCCCCACGTCGTCCGCGATGTCGAGCGGCTCGCGCGTGAGATCGCCTCGGCGCGACTGAAAGTACGTCCTAATTGCGCAGCGCGGACCCACATCGCCGACATCACGCCGATTGTCGAGATCACCCAGCGCACCGGCGTCGCGATTGAGTGCTGCACATTCATCGGCTCGTCGCCGATTCGTCAGTACACCGAGGGCTGGACGCTGGAATGGCTGCTCAAGTGCACCGAAGACGCGATCGCGTTCGCGGTGCGCGAAGGCCTGGAGGTGATGTATGTCACTGAGGACACTACCCGCGCCGACCCGGAAACGTTGAGGGCGATTTACCGATGCGCCATTCGCGCCGGGGCCAAGCGGATTTGCATCGCTGATACGGTCGGTCACGCGACGCCGACCGGCGCCGCGGCGGTGGTGAAATTCGTGCTCGAGGTGATCCGCGAAACCGGCGCCGACGTCGGCATCGACTGGCACGGCCACCGAGATCGCGACCTCGCCGTGATGAACAGTATCGCCGCCCTCGACGCCGGGGCCACCCGTCTGCATGGCGCTGCGCTTGGCATCGGTGAACGCGTCGGCAACACGCCGATGGACTTGCTGCTGGTCAATCTCGTGTTGATGGGATATCTCGAGCGCGATCTCCAGACGCTTAACGAATACTGCCAAACGGTCGCGGCCGCGTGCGACGTGGCGATCCCCGACAACTATCCGGTGATCGGACGCGACGCATTCAGGACCGCCACCGGCGTCCATGCCGCGGCAGTGATCAAGGCGTGGCGGAAGAACGACCGAGAGCTGATGGATGCCGTCTACTCAGCGATCCCGGCGAGCCTGGTCGGGCGCGAGCAGGAGATCGACGTCGGTCCGATGTCGGGCAAGTCGAATGTCATCTTCTGGCTGGAGAAGCGCGGGATCAAGCCGACCGACGATGTCGTCGATCGCATCTTTCAGAAGGCGAAGGCGTCTCCGACGGTGCTGACCGAGGACGAAATTCGGTCGGTCCTCTCAGTGACGTGATCACCCGTCAAGCGCAAGCCGTACGAGGCGCAGAAACACGGAAGCACGGCATCAATGGGTTCCACCCAGCTTCGCGCGTCGGTACGACGACCCGGGTAGGCGATTGACTTGCCATCATGATGTGCCTACCTGAGTTCATGTTACGCACTCAAGTTCAATTCACGACCGACCAGGCTCGCTGACTGCGGGCGATCGCTCGGCGGCGTGGTATTGCTGTCGCGGAACTGGTCAGGCAGTCGGTGGATCGTGTCCTCCAAGCCGAGTCTCGGAAGCCAGCGGCCCAGTACGAGACGGCCACACGTCTGATCGGTGCCTTCCCTGACCGGGCAGGCGCCACAGATCTCGCCCGGCGGCATGATGACCATCTTCGAGAGGCCTACGAACGAGCTCGCTCTTCGTGGGCACGTCGGCGGTCCTGGCGCTCTTGGTGTCGACCGACGTTCACCATCAGCGTGCGCAGCGGACGCGGTTTCTTTCGTTGTTGCGCGTGACCACGACATTGAACGGGTGTTCGCCTTTGATCCTCATTTCACGAAGGCAGGCTTTACCGCACTGGGGTGAGCTTCGGATCCATTTTCGATGAACGCCTGGGGGCGACGACCCACCTAGCTCGCATCAGCTCCTGTTCGTCAAGCGTCGCCGAGGGACCCAGGCCATAGCAAGATGCCTTGGCACTGGCTCCGCACCCCGCCATAACTCAGGGCTTCTCGCGCAGTGCGCGCGCGCTGGCCACTATTTCCGCAACCACTGTTGCAGCTGGTGCACCCTGAAACTCGGGAGCGAAGCTCTCGACTTTCGTTAGTCGGTGGACTACCCCTCCTGAGATGCTGAAAGCTCCGAAGAACATTCCAGCGATCCGATCGCGGCTGTCGATGCGCTGCAGAAGGAACAGACCTTCTGCGCCTGGCTCTAAAGGCCCCAGCCCGTGTTCGGTCTGTGTGAAGTTCACGCCATTCATCAGTATCGTGCCGCCAAGCTGCGTCACCGTCACGGACTGCGCTACCCCGGATACTCTCGATGCGTGAACCCGTGCCTGATACAGGATGACAAAGTTCATGATCGGGTAGTCGGTGTAAACGTCCCGTTGATCCTCAGAGAGGTATGAACGTGGCTTGCCAATGGTTCCGCGGACCACCATGTCGGTATCACGAAGAATCTCGGTCATGGCTGGCGCCAAACCCGAAGGCGCTGTTCTAATGCGCCCCGTTGACCCTCGTGCGACAGCCTCAGGAATCGTTTCGCGCTGCGTGTCGACGACTGCCGAAGCGAACACAACCATCGCCAGGATACTCAACCATCTTTTCGGGTAGACATCGCTCATTTCTGCGCTCCTGGTCGGCTAGACAAGTTCCGCTGTTCGGCGCTTCCGCGCACCGTCCGTGGTCTCCGTCGCTATTGTTTTGCCAACCGCGCTGCAATATCCGGCAACGCCGCGAGCACCACATCACCAACAATCTGCAAGCTTTGCGCGCTGACGTTGTCGAGCGTGTCGTTCGCGGTGTGCCACGCGGGATAGTCGAGATCGATGATGTCGACCGCCGGCACGCCCGCTTGCAGGAAGGGGATGTGGTCGTCTTCGATCGGTGTGATCTCGGAGAGAAAGTGGCGCTGATGACCAATGCGCCGCGCGGCGGCCCAGATGATCTCGGTCAACCACGGCGTCGAGGCAGACTCCTTACGGATATTGAGATCGCGGTCGCCGATCATGTCGAGCAGGATCAGCGCTTGGATCGTGCCAAGGGTGTTGTCGGTGTTGGCCGCGCGCACGTAATGGCGGCTGCCGTAGGTCGAATCGGTGGGACCCCATTCGACCACCGCCTCCTCGCCATCCAGGAACAACAGTTCGATGGTGAATGGGCGCGGCCGGTCTTTGAGCGCCCGGGCAAGTTCCAGGAGGGCGGCGGTACTCGACCCGGAGTCGCTGGCGCCGACAAAACGAAACTCTCGGAATAACTTCGTATCGAAGTGGCTGGCGAGAATGATCCGTTCCGGCCGAGTGCCCGGCAGCGTCGCGATGAGATTTGCCATTTTCACCGGGCCGAGCGGCGTCTGCGCGTCGAACGGCTGTTCGGTGGCGGTGATGCCGATCGCGGCGAGCGTGGTGATGATGTATTGCCGCGTCTGGACGTTTTCGGGCGTACCCGAGACGCGTGGTCCGATTGCGACCATGTCACGCAGGTGACCAAAGGCGCGCGCGCTATCGAAAGCAGCAGCGGGCGGGGGGGCCTGCGTCGCAACGGCACAGCCCTGAGAGACGACGATGAGCAGCGCCAAGAGGGTGCGCGTGTTCAACTGATCCCCGATCCCTGATCCCTACGTTTTACTTCCGCTTCTCCATCGGTAGATAGTCGCGGGTGCCCGACCCGATATAGATCTGTTTCGGCCGCGCAATCTTCTGCTCCGGATCGAGCAGCATCTCTTCCCACTGCGCCACCCAGCCGACGGTACGGGCAATCGCGAACAGGACCGCAAACATCTCGACGGGAAAGCCCATCGCCTGATAAATCAAGCCTGAATAGAAGTCGACGTTGGGATACAGCTTGCGGCTGATGAAGTATTCGTCTTCGAGCGCGATTTTTTCGAGCTCCAGGGCGATGTCGAGCAACGGGTTCTTGCCGGTGACCTCGAACACTTCGTAGGCGGTCTTCTTGATGATCTTGGCGCGCGGGTCGTATGACTTGTAGACCCGGTGGCCGAAGCCCATCAACCGGCCTTCGCCGTCTTTGACGCGCTTGATGAAGCCGGGGATGTTGCTGGTCGACCCGATCTCCTTGAGCATCCGCAGCACGGCTTCGTTGGCACCGCCATGCAGCGGCCCATACAGGGCGGCGGCCGCGCCGGCCAGCGCCGAGTAGGGGTCGACGTGCGAGCTGCCGATGTTCCGCATCGAGCTGGTCGAGCAGTTCTGTTCGTGGTCGGCGTGAAGAATGAAGAGCACGTCGAGCGCCCGCGCCAACGCGGGATTCGGCTGATACTTCACCTCGGTCATCTTGAACAACATGTTCAGGAAGTTACCGGTGAAGCTGAGGTCGTTGTCCGGGTAGACGTACGGCCGGCCAATGCTGTGACGATAGGCATAGGCGGCAATGGTCGGCACCTTGGCAATCAGGCGCTGAATCTGCTTCTGACGCGCCTTCTCATCGAAGATCTGCTTGCCGTCCGGGTAGAACGTCGACAGCGCCCCGACCGTGCCGATGAATGCCCCCATGGGGTGGGCGTCGTAGGTGAAGCCCTCCATGAATTTCTTGATGTTCTCGTGCACCATCGTGTGCATCGTGATCTTGTGGATCCACTCATCGAGCTGGGTGGCGGTCGGCAATTCGCCGTACAGGATCAGGTAGGCCGTTTCCAGATAGGTGCTGTGCTCGGCCAGCTGTTCGATTGGATAGCCGCGGTAGAGCAGAATCCCTTGATCGCCGTCGATGTAGGTGATGCGGCTGCGACACGCGGCGGTGTTCATGAACGCCGGGTCGTAGGTGGCGAGCCCGAGGTCTTCGGGCCCATTTTTGATTTGTTTGAGGTCGGTCGCGCGAATCGTGCCGTCGGTGATCGGCAGCTCGTATTGTTTGCCCGTCCGGTTGTCGGTAATCGTCAGCGTGTCAGCCATCGTCGTCGTCGTCGTCCTGAGGTTCGGAGGATGAATTAGATGGACTTTCAACGCGGTAGGCTTCGTCAGCCCAGCGTGCCTGATCCTGAATCTGACAGCGCTGGCTGCAGAACGGCCGCCAACGATGCTCGATCGGGTGCGCACGGCACAATACGCACAGTGCCGGACGATCCATCCGAATTATTGTAGTGCAAAGGTCCGGCGCGGCACGTAGCACCCAGCACTTAGCACCCAGCACTCCTGCGTCAGGATTGGTCTCCGACGTGATGGCGGACGTCGCGCGCGGACACCATGAAGATCACATCCTCGGCGACATTGGTGGCGTGGTCGCCGATTCGCTCGAGGTGGCGGGAAATCAAGATCAGGTCAAGTGCCGGCTCGATGGTTGAGGGTTCGGCGAGCATGTAGGTCAATAACTCGCGAAAAATCTGCGTTTTCAGGCCGTCCAGCTGGTCGTCGGCGGCCAGGACTGCCTCGGCCAACGCGACGTCACGCCGGACAAAGGCATCCAGCGAGTCGCGCAACATTCCCTGGGCGATGTCGCCCATGCGCGGGATGTCGATCAGCGGCTTTACCGGCGGGTGCTGCAGATAGCGTTTCGCCGCCTCGGCAATGTTGACGGCGAGATCACCGACGCGTTCAAGGTCGGTGTTGATCTTGACGGCCGCGACAATGGCTCGGAGGTCAGCGGCCATTGGCTGATGGAGCGCCAGCATGCGAAAGCAACGGGCATCGACTTCGATGTGGAGGTCATTGATCGGCGCGTCACCGACGAGCACGTGCTCCGCCATCTCCGGATCGCGGGCGGAGAGCACTCGTACCGCTTCGCGCACGCGCTCCTCGGCGAGGCCGCCCATCGCCAGCAGACGCTCCTGCAGCGTCTCAAGCTCTTCTTGAAAGTGCCGTGTAACCCGCTCCACAGTGGTCCCTTCCTACCCGCAGCGCCCAGTGACGTAATCTTCCGTGAGTTTCTCGGTCGGCGCCGTGAACATCTTTTCCGTGCGGTCGAACTCGATCAACCGGCCCAGCCAGAAGAACGCCGTGAAATCCGACACGCGCGCCGCCTGCTGCATGTTGTGCGTGACGATGATGATCGTGTAGTTCTTCTTCAGGTCGTAAATTAATTCTTCGATGCGCTGCGTGGCAATCGGGTCGAGGGCTGAGGCCGGCTCGTCCATCAGCAGTACTTCGGGCCGAATCGCCAACGCGCGCGCAATGCACAGCCGCTGCTGTTGCCCACCGGATAATGCCAGCGCCGACTCGTGCAGGCGATCCTTCACTTCTTCCCAAATCGCCGCCGCCCTGAGGCTTTCTTCGACGCGCTCGCCCAGTTCAGCCTTCGATCGCGCCATGTTGTTGATGCGCAGGCCGTAGGCGACATTTTCGAAAATCGATTTGGGGAACGGGTTCGACTTCTGGAACACCATCCCGACCTTGCGGCGCAGTTGCACGACGTCGACGCCCTCGGCGTAGATATCCTGTCCGTCGATATGGGTTCGCCCTTCGACGCGGGTCCCAGGAATGATGTCGTTCATCCGGTTCAGGGTGCGGAGGAACGTGCTCTTGCCGCAGCCGGAGGGTCCGATGAACGCTGTTACCAGGTTCGACTGCATGCAGATGTTGATTTCTTCCAAGGCTCGCTTGTCGCCGTAGAAAAAATTCATATCGTGGACGTCGATCTTGGTCGGGTGCGGCGGCGCCGGCGGTCCACCGCGCACGACCGGCGCCGACAGGCGAATCTCACCACGGCTCACTACGCTCATCCGCGCCCCTGTTGCTGAAAGCGATCCCGTAAAAAGATCGCCGCCGCGTTCATGATCAGCAGCAATCCGAGTAAGACGATGATGCCTGCGGCCGCATTCTCCTGGAATTCGGCCTGTGGCCGTGACACCCAGTTAAATATCTGAATCGGCAGCACCGTAAACGCCGACCAGATTCCGTCGGGCGCAAATGGCACGTAGGTCAACGCGCCAATCGTAATCAGCGGCGCCGTCTCGCCAATCGCGCGCGACAGCGACAGGATCAGCCCAGTCAGAATACCGGGCATCGCGATCGGCAGAACCTGAAACCAGATGGTCTGCCACTTGGTCGCACCCAGTGCGTAGGACCCTTCGCGAATTGATTTTGGCACGGTCCGCAGCGCTTCACGCGTCGAGAGGATGACCACCGGTAGTGCCAGGAGAGCCAGGGTCGAGGCGCCAGCCAGCACGCTCCGGTCCATGCTCAACGTGCGAACGAACAGGCCTAACCCGAGCAAGCCGTAAATGATCGACGGCACCGCTGCCAGGTTGGAAATATTGATTTCGATAAGACGCGACAGCTTGCTGCGCGCCGATCCGTATTCTTCCAGGTAAATCGCCGCCGCGACGCCAATTGGCAAGGCCAGAGCCCCAGTCAACGCGATGACGAACACACTGCCGGCCAGCGCGTGATAAATGCCGGCGCTCGACGCCCGCCGCGAGGCCATGTCGGTCATGAACTGCCAGTTGAGCCGGCCCGCTCCGTCCGACAGGACATCGACAACCAGCACGGCCAGTGCCGCCAGCGCGAGGAGCAGGGCGCCTAGCGCAAGCAATTCGAAACCGCGATCGACCACGTGGCGCCGACGTGTACCGAGGTCCGGCGCCCGGAAATCCGTCGAGACGGCGCCCATTACGCGTACTCCTCGCGAAAGCGCTCGCGCAGCCAGGTGCTGATCAGGTTGAGGGTGAAGGTCATCAGAAACAACAGCATCCCGACCGCGAAGATCGTCCGATACTCGAGCGTCCCTTGCGGCGTGTCGCCCAGGCTAACCTGCACAATGTAAGCAGTCATCGTCTCAATCGGTACGAGGGGACTCGCGGTTAAGCGCGGTTGTTGCCCGGCGGCGATTGCCACGATCATCGTTTCGCCGATCGCCCGCGACACCGCGAGGATCGATGCCGCGGTAATGCCGGAGAACGCCGCCGGCACGACGACACTGAGCGAGGTCTGCATCCGCGTCGCACCGAGGGCGTAGGAGCCTTCGCGCAACCCGCGCGGCACCGCCCGCATCGCGTCTTCAGAGAGAGAAGCGACCAGCGGCAGAATCATGATGCCCATCACGATGCCGGGGCTGAGCGCATTAAACCCAGCCAGGCCGGGGATGAACCGCTGAAGAAGCGGCGTGACGAACATCAGGGCGAAATAACCGTAGACCACGGTCGGGATCCCGGCCAGCAGTTCGAGTACCGGTTTGACGATGCGCCGCACTCCCGCCGGCGCGTACTCGCTTAGGTAGATTGCACTCAACAGGCCCATGGGCAGGGCGACGACCATGGCAATCGACGAGACCAGGACGGTGCCCATCACCAGTGGCAGCACGCCAAAGTGTTTGTTGGCAAACAACGGCGTCCACTCGGTTCCGAACAGGAACTCGAAGATCGACACCTCGCGCAGAAACCCCGCGGTCTCGATCGCCAGGACGATGATGATGCCGGCTGTGGTGAAGACTGAAAGAATCGCGCACAGCAGCAGCGCGCGCTCGATCACCCACTCGGTGGTTCGGCTCCTCATGCGGGGACTCGTCGCGCGCGCCGTTACTGGCGCTCTTTCGCGAGAAGCTGTTCGATGGTGACGCCGACCTGAGAGCCGCCTTCGCCGAAGATCGTCCCGGGTTTGCGCGCCTTGAAGTGTTCCGCGACCAGGCGGTAGCCTTCGTCACCAAGCTGCACGTAGCCCACTTCTTGCGCCAGTTTCCCAACGTTGGCGATGTAGAAATCCATGAACTGCTGGACTTCCGGTCGCGCCAGCGACTTTTCCGAGACGTAGATGAATAACGGCCGTGAGAGCGGCTGATAGTTGCCCGTCCGGATGGTGTCGAAATCCGGCGCAATCGGGCCGGCGCCGTCTTCGGCCTTCTTGTTGTCGACCGGCACCAGCTTCAGCCGCGTCTTGTTCTCGTTGTAATAAGCGAACGGCAGAAACCCGAGGGCGAGCTCGTCGCCGGAGACGCCCTGCACGAGGACGTTGTCGTCCTCACTGGAGGTAAAGTCGCCGCGGCTTGCGCCCTCTTTGCCGGTGAGCGCTTCGGTAAAGTAATCGTAGGTCCCGGAGTCGACGCCGGCGCCAAACAAGTGAATCTCGCGATCGGGCCAGCCTTTGCGGACCTGGCTCCATTTCATCACTTTGCCCTGCGCGTCAGGTGACCACAGCATCTTCAATTCGTCGGTGGTGATGTCATTGACCCAGGTCGCTTTGGGGCTGACGACGATGGCGATGCCGTCGTAGGCGATCGGCACCTCGAAGAAGTCGATCCCGGCCGCCTTGCACGCGGTCAGTTCGGTCGGCCGGATCGGCCGCGAGGCATCGCTGACATCGGTTTCGCCGCGGCAGAATTTCTGGAAGCCGCCACCGGTGCCCGACTGACCGACGGTCACGCGCATATCCTTGTGCACTTTCTGGAACTCTTCCGCGACCGCTTCGCTGACTACAAAGACAGTGCTGGATCCATCGACCTTGATATCTGACGGCGCCGCGGTCCCGTCCGCGCGAGGGGGTTGGTTCGAGCCGCCGCCGCACCCGGCGAGCAGGGTGATCAGGGCGAAAGGCAGCAGCCGAGTAATACAGGCGACAGTCATCCATCCACCGTAGCGGGTAGCGGTTTCAGGGCAGTTTCTGGTTTGTAAATTCGATGTAACGCCTGAAGAGCCCATCAGTTGGTGCCCCTGGTTCTTGACGGCGCGGCGATAACCGGCCGGCGAGTTGGCTGAGATTTAGCGACCCGCGCCGCGGCCGACCGGGTCGGCTTTTTCGCGTGAGGGGCAACTGTTGGCTCCTCTGATTGCGGCACGTGATGCGCGACGATCGTGAGCGGACGCTTGAGCGCCGCCTCGAGCACGGGCAGCTGGCGAGTGGCGGCCCACACCTCCAGTTCGATGTCCTCGACGCCGAACACATCGAGGCGAACCGCTCCGGCACGCTCGCGTACTTCAAGCGTTTTAACCACGCCGTTGCGGCTGCGGTCGAGCGTCTCGGCGAGCCGCAGGATGGCGGCGAGCGTGCGTACGGTTTTCTGCAGCGAATGGTCGAGCGCGCGATAGCCAAGATGTGAGCGCGCTGGCATGGCGCGGCGGTGATACCGGGTGATGAGGGCCATGACTTCGATTTCTTCGGGCTCGAAGCCGCGCAGGTCGCCGTTTTTGACCAGGTAGTACGAATGCCGATGATGGCGCTCGAAGCTGATGTGATTGCCAATATCGTGCAGCAGCGCCGCGTATTCAAGCCATTCGCGCTCACGGTCGCCCAGGCCGTGAATACTCAGCGTGTGATCGAACAAGGTCAGCGCCAGCCGAGCGACCTGGGTCGAGTGCGCCTTTTCCCAATTGCAGCGTTCGGCTAACTCAATCGTCGACCTTCGTCTGACATCCGGATAGCGATCGACGCGCGCGATCTTGGAGCGGTGCTGATCGATGTAATCGAGCACCAGGCCTTCGCGCAGAGCGAGGTCACACAGCGTAATTTCCTCGGCGTTGAGCTTGCGCAACAGCGAATCGAGGAGCACCGCGCCGGCGACAGTGAGGTCAGCGCGCCGCGGATCGAGGCCGGGCAAATGCAAGCGCTCCTCGAGATCCAGCTGAGCGGCGACCTTGCGGAATCGCCTGATGCTTTTGGCCGACACACGCAGATTGCGTGTTTCGGGCGGGACGCTGCCACGATCGATTGCGGTGGCGACCGTGCCGATCGAGAGAATGGTTCCGGAGGTGCCGATGACGCGATCGAAACCAGCATCGACCACGTGTTTGATGTAGGGATCGACTTGCTGGCCGACGTGTTTGACCAGCTTGCGCTCTTCGCGGCCAGTCAACGGGTCGGACTTGACGAAACGCTCGGTCAGACGAATCACCCCGATCTTGAAACTGCGGGCGAGGCGCACCTGTTGACCGGTGCCAAGCGTAATCTCAACGCTGCCACCGCCGATATCGATCACCACCGCCGTCTTCGGTGTATCGACGCCGTAGACGGCGGCGAGATGGATCAGCCGGGCTTCCTCGGTGCCGGTGATGATGCGTGGCCGGATACCAGTGGTGCGCTCGATCGCGGCCAGAAACGCGCCGCCATTTTCCGCTTCGCGGGTCGCGCTGGTGGCCGCCGCGAGGATCTCATCGACTTGATGCGAACGGGCGAGCCGCTCGAACTTCGAGAGTGCTTGTAGGGCCGAGGACATCGCCTCGTGGGTCAGTTTCTTACCGTCCAGACCGCCGGCACCCAGCCGGACCATTTCTTTCTCGCGATCGATGACTTCGAACGAGAAATCGGGCCGTACCCGGACCACGATCATGTGAACCGAATTGGTACCAATGTCGATGGCGGCAAGGCGCATGAGGCGTGGACGGTATAATCGGAGGGCGAGCAGTCATCCTAGCATGGACGATCGGACAGCCCTCCTGACGCTGCTGAAGCAGCGACTCACGACACTCATCGACGCGATGCCGGCGGCCCAAGCCGGCGATATGCGATCGGTCCATCAAGCACGTGTCGCGACGCGTCGTCTGCGTGAGGCCTTGCCCGTGATCGGGGCGTCGGTTGGCACACGTGCGCTGGGGCGGGTGGGGCGGCAGGTGCGGCGGATGACGCGGGCGCTGGGACCGGTTCGCGAGTTGGACGTAGCGCTCGCGAACATTGACGAGCTGGCGCCGCGCGACATCGTCTCGACGCGTGCGCTGGCCCGCGTCCGGCAATCGCTGGCCCGCGAGCGCCTGAGCCGCCGGCGCGAGATGCTGGCCGCCATTACGCCCGGCAAAGTGGAAAAGCTGCGTCAACGCATTGGCCAGGTCAGCGACAGTCCCCAGGCGCCGCAGACCGCCGCGGCGCTCGACGAATCGGAACATCAGATCGGCAAGCGCGCCCAGATGCTGGTGACCGCCATCGAACGCGCCGGCGGGCTGTATCTGCCCGATCGCCTCCATAACGTTCGCATTGCGGCGAAAAAACTCCGCTATGCGCTCGAGATCGAGCGGGAGTTGAAGCGTTCGCGCGCCACGGCGCGAATCACTCAATTGAAACGCGTTCAGGATCTGCTTGGCCGTATGCACGATTTTGAAATCCTGATCGATCGCACCCGCCAGGTGCAGGCCGAAGTCGCCGCCACTGATCGCAAACTCGCCACCGAACTCGACCGGCTGGTTCGCCAACTCGAAGAGGAATGCCGCACCAACCACGCCCTCTACATGCGTCGCCGTGCCGGCTTGCTCAAACTCTGCGAAGCGGTGATCCCGCCCGAGGCCGACCAGGGCGTCGCCGTCGCGTAGGCGAGTGCGAATCACGACTGTCGATTGAGAATATGGCTACCACCATCGAACTATTCCTGGTCCGCCACGCCGTTGCTGCGGAACAAGGCCCGAACTATCCCGACGACCGCGACCGGCCGCTGACGAGCGAAGGGGTGCAACGCTTCAAGCAAGTCGTCGAAGGAATGAAGGACTTCGACGTCAAACTCGAACTGGTTCTGACCAGTCCTCTGGTACGGGCGACCCACACCGCAGAATTGCTGGTCGCGGGGATCGGCGGCAAGCCGCGACTGGAGACATTGGAAGCGTTGTCCCCCGGTGGCCGGATGGCGCAGGTCCTCGAAGCGGTCGGCAAATACTCGAAACGGGCCAAGCACATTGCGCTGGTCGGCCATGAACCGGACCTCGGCGAACTCGCTGTGCGTCTGCTGCGTTCGCGCGGCACCATCGAGTTCAAAAAGGGCGCCGTGTGCTGCCTCGAGCTGGACGGGGCCATGCCGACCGGCCCCGGGACGCTCCGCTGGCTGCTGCCGCCCCGCGCCCTGCGCAAGATCGCCCGATGACCCGCGCGGTTGTCGTCATCAACCCGCTGTCGGGACGTGGCCGGTACGACAATCAGATTCAGCAACATGCCGCGCTCGCGCGGGATGTCCTGCGCAATCACGACATCGAGGCGCTGGTGCGGCCGACGACGGCCGCCGGCGATGCGCGCGAGTTCGCGCGCCAGGCTGCTGCGGACGGCTATGACCTGGTCATTGCGTGGGGCGGGGACGGCACGATCAACGAAGCGGCGTGCGCCCTGGCCCATACCGAGGTGCCGCTGGGAATCATTCCAGCCGGCTCGGGCAATGGGCTGGCGTGGGACCTGGGTATCCCTTTCGATGCACGCGCGGCGTTGGAACTCGCAGTCACCGGTCGCACCTGGAACATCGACGCAGGACAGATCAACGATTGCCTGTTTTTCAATATTGCCGGCATCGGCATCGATGCAGTCATCGCGACACGCTTTGCGGAACGCGGTCTCCGTCAGCGCGGGCCAATGGCGTATGCGCAACTCAGTCTCAATGAGCTGATTGGCTATCATGCTCAGACCTACGCGTTGACCATCGATGGCCAGACCGTTTCGCACCAGGCCCTGCTGATCGCCCTCGCCAACGGTCGTCAGTATGGCAACCGCGTCCTCATCGCGCCGGGGGCCAAGCTGGATGATGGGTTGTTAGAAGTGGTGGTCGTTGAGCAGCTGTCGATGCTGGACATCGCGTGGCGTTTACCCTCACTGTTTCGCGGCACCCTGCAGCCACGTCGTGGCATCACGATGCGTGCGGCGGCCAATCTGACCATCACCGCGGACGGACCGATTGCGTTTCATGTCGACGGCGAGCCTCGCGTCGACGACCGCGAACTGACTGTGACGACGCATCCTGGCGCCTTGCGCGTTCGCGCGCCAGCTCTGTAAACACAGGCGTTCCGGCATCTGCCCCAACGCGTTACACCGAATTTACGCGGGCAATTCCCGCCCCGCGGTAACGATCAGCTGACGCCATTCGGCAGCCGCGTCCAGGATCCAAGTGATGTACGCATTCACCAAGAGCATTCGCAACGATCACCACATTCGCCGCTTCACCATTCAGTCGAGCGCCGCCGGTTGGGAAGTGATTGAAGAACAGGACAGCCGTGTCGTCCGCCAAGCCAGTTACCAGGACTGGCACCGCGTCGAACGGGCGCGCCGGTTATTTGTGAACGAGCTGAATCAATTGCAGGAATGCGGCTGGCGCGAGGAGCGCTAGCGCACGGCTATTCGACAAACCGATAGCCCAACCCCACCACGGTCTCAATCTGGCGGCCGGCAGTTCCGAGCTTGTGGCGCAGCCGGCCGACGTGGACGTCGACCGAACGAGTTTCGATCAGCCGGTCGTAGCCCCACACGCGCTCGAGTAATCGGTCGCGGGACAGCACGCGGTTGCGGTTTTCGACCAGATAGCGGAGCAGTTCGAACTCGCGACGGGTCAGGCGAATCGCGATGCCGTCGACCGCGATGTTGACCGCCTCGAAATCCGCCACCAGGTGCTCGCCGCGATAGATCGGCGGCGGCGCGGCAGCATCGGTCCGGCCACGGCGCATCACGGCCCGCACGCGAGCGGCGAGTTCGCGCAGGCTGAACGGCTTACTTACATAATCGTCGGCCCCCGCATCGAGACCCAGCACGCGATCGCTTTCGGTGGTGCGTGCGGTCAACATGATGATCGGGATCGCCTTGGTGACCGGGCGCGACCGCAGCAGGCGGCAGACTTCGAGGCCGCTGAGCACCGGCAAGTTCAAGTCCAGCAGAATCAGATCGGGCGGTTGGTCGGCCGCCGCTGTGAGCGCCGCATCGCCACTGGAAACGACCACGACGTCCATCTCGCCGCCGCGTTCGAGCGTGTGTTTGATCAGGCCCGCGATGTCTTGTTCGTCTTCGACCACCAGCACGCGCGTTTTGACATTGCCGCGTTGCGCCCCTGGCCGGTTGCGGCTGGATAGGGACGTGGTGTCAGTAGAGCCAGCGTGGAGACTGTGTGTATGCATCAATTCCGTGTGATTACGGTATCGATACGGCGTTTCTGAGGAGTGACGGGGACGTTAATTGTGGGTAAAAGGCCACTCACTCCGCTTCGCGGCAGGCCTGCGGTCCGCCGCCTACAGTGAAAACCCGGGCGGAATCACCGCGTCCTTGGCGACGATGATGATGCCGTTGCGGATGTAGATCCCGTCGCCGTCGTAGTGCTCGACGTTTGTGCTGTTCACCAGTTTGGCGCCGGCGCCAATGCGCGCGTTCTTGTCGACGATGACCCGGTCGAGTTCGACGTCGGCGCCGATGCCGAGGGGGATCGCACCACGGGTCGACACCGGATCCCGTTCGTAGTGGTCGGCTCCCAGCAATACGGAGCGGGTGATTCGCGCGCCGCTCCGGATCGTCGAACGAATGCCGATGACCGTATCGGACACCTCGCAGCGATCGAGAAAGCTGCCGTCGGCGACCAGGCCGTTGTGCACCGTGCACTCGAGCAGCCGTGACGGCGACAGGAAGCGCTGGTGGGTATAGATCGGACAGGTCGGATCGTAAAAGCTAAACGGCGCGTTCGGTTGGGTCAATTGAATATTGGCGTCGTAGAAGCTGTCGACCGTGCCGACATCTGCCCAATAACCGGAATAGAGGTAGGCCGAGACCCGATAGCGATTCAGCGCACCGGGGATCAACTGGCGCCCGAAGTCGTTGCCTTCCTGATCGAGCATGTCGAGGAGCACCTGACGCGAAAACATGTAGATGCCCATCGACGCGGTGAACGGCTTGTCGGCGTCGGTCGGCAAGACGGTTGAGCCTTCCGGCACGCTGGCCTTGATCTGCGCCAGGCGCGCCGCATTCGGCTTTTCCTCAAAGCCGGTGATTTGCCCGGAGCGATCGAACCTGAAAATGCCCATGGCCGTGGCATCCTCGGCCGTCGATGGCAACGCCGCGATGGTGATGTCGGCGCGCCGCTCGATATGTGCGTCGAGCAGCCTCGCGTAGTTCATGCGATAGAGATGATCGCCCGCGAGGATCAGGTAGTAATCGGCGTCGTGCGTTTCGAAGTGGCGCCGCGCCTTGCGCACGGCGTCGGCAGTGCCTTCAAACCACGCGGCGCTGTCCGGGGTCTGCTCGGCAGCGATGATCTCGACGAAGCCGCTGCTGAACAAATCCATGCGGTAGGTCGAGTTAACGTGACGATTGAGTGACGCCGAATTGAACTGGGTGAGCACGTAGATCCGGCGGATGTCGGCGTGCAGGCAGTTGCTGATCGGCACATCGATGAGCCGGTAGGTGCCGCCGATTGGGACCGCCGGCTTCGACCGATGATGGGTAAGCGGAAAGAGGCGGCTGCCCTGGCCGCCTCCAAGAATGATCGCGAGGACAGACCGCATGTCCTCACAATATCAAACCTGTTCTTGCAGGAACGCGGCGACGAATTCCTGCAGCTTGCGCCACAGGCCGCGCCGCTGCCACGACTCCAGTTCGATCTTGGTGCAATGCTGGACGTCGTTTTCGAAAATGTCGTCCAGCTGTTTGGCCACATCACGGTCGTAGAAGCAGACATTGTTCTCTTCATTGTGCGCAAACGATCGGCTGTCGAAGTTGGTCGTCCCGATCGTCGACCAGACCCCGTCCACGACCATCGTCTTATGGTGGAGCAGCGTCCTGTCGTACTCCATGATGTCGATGCCGGCCTCGAGCAGCCGTCCATACAACCGCACCGCGTTGTGGCGTGACAGCCAGTTTTCGTTCTCATCGCCGGCGACCATAATCCGCACGTTGACGCCGCGTTTCTTGGCCTCGATCAACGTGTCGAGCGCCGCCGGATCGGGCACGAAGTATGGGTTCGCGATGTAGACGGCGCGGCGGGCCGATGCGATCGACAGGTAATACATAGTGCGCGCGGTCGAGGAGCCGGTGACCGGCGAACTGATGATCGTCATCGCGCTGAGCGGGCCCGCCGATTCGAGCACCGGGTAATACATCGGCCCGGATACCAATTCCCGCGTGGTCTCCAGCCAGTTCTGGGCGAAGCCGGTCTGCAGCGGCGTGACGCCGGGACCTTCGAGACGGATCTGGATGTCGCGCCAGTGGTCGGCATCCTGGGCCTGCCCGCGCCACTTATCGGCGATGCCGGCGCCGCCGGTGAACGCGACGCGTCCGTCGATGATCAGCGACTTGCGATGGGTGCGGTTGTTAAAACGGCCGAGCGTGTACCAGCGCAGGGGGTTGTACCAGGCAATTTGACAGCTGGCCGCTTCGAGTTTTTTGACGATGTCATCGCCGATATCGGACGAGCCGACCGCATCGAGCAGGATCTTGACCCGCACGCCGGAGCGGGCGCGTTCGGCAAGTGCTTCCGCAAACTCCAATCCGATCTCGCCATCCCAAAAGATGTACGCCTCGATCGTGATTGACACTTGCGCGCTGCGGATCGCGGCGAGCATGGACGGATAGAACTCGTCGCCGTTGTTCAGGATCTCGAGACTGTTGCCGGCGACAAATGGTGCGCCGGTCGCGCCGGTTATTGTCGTCAGGAATTCGTCGGAATCGACGGTCAGGTCGTGGTCGAGCCCATAGGCCGGCTGGGTTTCGACCGGCGCGATCAGGTAACTGACCACGGCCATCGCGCCCAGACCGATCCCGGTCCAGAAGCGGGTCGCTTGAAAGGCCCACAGTGCTGCGAGAAACCATGGCCACCACGACCACAGTAATCGGCGCGCCCGTGTCCAAAACGGGTAAAGGCCCTTCGGCGGACGGTGACGCGGGTCGGTGGCACGGGCCCGCAAGCTGCGACGGATGGTAGAGGCGTCCCAGCGGTGACGTCCCCTGGGTCCGCGGTGATGATGTTTTTTTCGAGCGAATGATTTAGGCGTGTGTGAGGGCTGCGTCGCTTCCACTGCCGGAAGAGCTTAGCAACATTCGTGCCCTAGCGTCGTGAGATCGCGACCACGCCCGACAACGCGGCGCCATGTGCGCGGTGCGGCCAGTTGCTCCCGCGCGGTGCCATCGCAGGCGACGTGCGCACGCCATTGGCTTCGCCGGGATGCTGCACAGACAGAAACAGCGTCTCTTCGTCCGCTGTCCACGAGGGCCCGGTCAGCTCACACTCACACGGCCCCGATGCAAACTGAAAGGCGCTGCCAGCGTGCGGCCCTGCCGTCGGCACGTAGAACATCCCGTTGTTCTTGAACGTCGAATAACGCGCATCGTCGTTCAGAGCCGACGTTGAAATGTCGCTGACCACCCACAGATTGCCCGCCTTGTCGAACGACAGATTGTCCGGTGCGGCAAAGACGTGACCTGCAAGGGCCTCGTTATTCGGTCCGCCGGCTTTCCAGCGCTGCCAGGTGAAAGTGGTGCCCGTACCGTCGTCAGCCCCTTCAACGATGCGGATTATCTCGCCATAGATATTGGTGAAGAGGCTGCCCTGCGCCGTGGCGCTGGCCGTGAACGCGACGAAGATGCTGTCGTCAAAGGGGTGCACTTCGACGTCTTCGGGGCGTCCAGTTGGCGTCGCGCCGACGAGATTGCTTGCGCGAAACGCATCGATCAGCAGATTGCCCTGGCTGCCGTAGATCTGACCCAGCGTGGTTGCGCCGGTCGGGACAGTCGGGATCGGCTGGCCCCGATACGGATTGAGCGCGGTGGTGAGTGTCAGCTCGATCCAGCAATCCACTGCCATCCGCATTGAATAACGCCGAATACAGGCGCCCACTCGATAGCAGGCTTTTGTTCGCTGCGCTGCCGGGGATGAATCGACCGCTGGAGACAAACTTGTAGACATGACCGTTGGTGCGATCGTCGCCAAGGTACGCGACGACGATCTCGTTGGCCTTCGCGCGCAACGCCACGTTCTCGTGCCGGAACCGTCCGAGCCACGTGTGCTTTACTGGAACCGACGCCGGGTCTTGCGGGTCGATTTCGACGACCCACCCGAAGTGCGTGCCATTCTTGCCAAATGCGCCGCCGACGGTGCCTTCACCGTTGGTCACGAGATCTTCGGGCACGTGGTCCTGAAAATTCTCTTCACAGGTCAGGACGGTATTCCAGGGCGTATGACAGCCCGAGCAGTTGGCGAGGGTGCCGCCGACATCCGCGACGCCGTGCAGCGCCGGGCCATCGGCAATCATCAGCGAGTCGGCCGTGAAACGACGATTCAGCTCGCTCTGCATGACCACCCAACTGCCGCTGGGATTCTTGTGTAGATGCACGACGCTCGCACCAACGTCAAACTTCATGTCGTCCACGTTAGGGACCCCGCCGATGGCGGCAGCAAAGCCCTGCTCGTAGACACCGGGGCTCTCGGCGCTGCCACTGCTGGTGTACTCGTGATTGACGAACAGCAATCCCTCGGTGCCCTCGGCGTTGCGCGGAATAAAGGCGGTGAAATCGGCGTTGGTACCGAACCGCTCTCCGCTGCGGGTGAACCGATCGCCATGCGCGATGATCAGCTGATAGGTGAAACCCGGCGGCAACACGACATCGTCCGCGGTCGTCGGCTGGATGGGCTCAAACGTGAGAAATGCCGAGAGCGGTTCGGCGGCTGCGCGCGTGGGCTGGAACGGCATCCGGCCCCGCGCCTGCGCCACCGGACCCAGATTGCTGGCATGCGCGCCGGCGACGACGCCAGTGAAGCCGGCGCCGAGGTACTTGAGGAACAAGCGACGGTCGGGGGTCATTGCCGAAACCTATCACGACGCGCCCCGGGCGAAGGCTCTTTACGCCTTTATCCTTTTTAACCTCAGTTTTACGTCCCGGTCACCTTGCGTTCAAAGGCGACTGCTACATATAGTTGTGGCCGCTCGGAAGAGCTGCCACGGGCGCCTGCCTCAGAGCGCTGCCACACGGAGATGTGTGGGGCTTCTGACGGGCGCTCACTGTTTTGCCATCGCTTCGTAGCCATGCTAGATCGCAACAATCCAGAGGATCAGGAATGCTGAAACCCGTTTCGGTGCTTGCTCTCGCGCTTCTGTTGGCGACACCCGCCTTCGCCCAGTTCGAGACCGCCACCGTCGTTGGCGTCGTCAAAGATAGTTCCGGCGCGGTCATTGGTGACGCGAAAGTCACACTGACCAACACGCAAACCGGTGTCAGCTCCGAGCGCATGTCGGACGCGAATGGCAACTTCGAATTCTTTACCGTCCGGATCGGCCAGTACATTCTCTCGGCCGAGAAGGCCGGCTTCTCGATCGCCTTGGTCGAAAATGTCCAGGTCACGGTAGGCGCGCGTCAGCGCGTCGACCTGACGATGGCGATCGGCCAGGTGAGTGAGACGATCGAAGTCAATGCCCGCGCAGTCTTACTGCAGACCGATTCGAGCGACCGCAGCCAGGTCATCACCGGCGAACAGACCCGTGCGCTCCCGCTCAACGGCCGTGAGTATTCGTCGCTCGCGTTGCTGTCGCCGGGTGTGCGCCGCTCGCCGCTCGCCGATGGCGGGCGCGAAGGCTCGTTCAACGTCAACGGCCTGCGTTCGACGTTCAATAACTTTCTGATCGACGGGGTCGATAACAACGCCTACGGCACCAGCAACCAGGGGTTTTCCAACCAGGTGATGCAACCGGCGCCTGACGCCGTCGCCGAGTTCAAGGTCGTGACCAATAACATGAGCGCCGAGTACGGCCGTTCAGGTGGCGCGACGATCAACGTGGCGTATGCCAGCGGCACCAATACGTTCCGCGGCTCCGGGTGGGAATTCGGCCGCCGCACCGATCTCAACGCGACCGGGTTCTTCCGTCCCGCCGACAACGTCAAGCCGGCCTTTGATCGCGATCAGTTCGGCGGGGTGTTGGGCGGGCCGCTGGTCAGGAACAAGATGTTTTTCTTTTCCGATTTCGAAGGCTTCAGGCAAACCCGCGGCGTGACCGCGAGTACGACGATCGCCGACCTGCAGCAGCGCAGCGGCATCCTGTCGGTGGACATCCGCAATCCGCTGACCGGGGTCGAGTACCCGGCAGGGACGGTGATTCCGATGACGGCGTTTGCCCGCAAGGTGCTCAACGAGTTGCCGGCGCCAACCAACACGCGGACCTCGAACAACCTGCAGTTGACGCAGAATTTCGAGAACAAGACCGACAAGGCTGGTGGCAAGGTCGACTACCAGTTCAGTCCGCGGCTGTCCATGTCGGGCCGCTTTGGCTGGCGCGACGTCGACATCTTCGACGATCCGAATATTCCGCTCCCGTCGGGCGGCGCGGGTAACGCCGAAACCTACGCCACCAATAAACAGCTCGCGCTCGGCATGACCTACACGCCGACATCGCTGTCGCTTCTGGAAGTGCGCTTCGGGTGGTCGAACACCCGCGGCGGCAAGAATCCGGCCGCACTGTTTGCCGGCCAGGCCAGCGCGCAGGAACTCTACGGCATCACCGGGCTCCCGACGGATGCACGTGTCGTTGGTGGCCTGCCGACGCAGTTGATCACCGGCTTCTCCGATCTCGGCCGCCAGGCGACCAATCCGCAGTGGCAGTATCCAACCGTCTATAACCCGAAGGTGAACCTGTCCTGGCTCGCCGGCCGCCACTCGCTCAAGACAGGGTATGAGTTCCAGCACATTCAGACAGAAGTGCAGGACGTCAATCCGCTCTACGGCCGCGATCAGTACGCCGGGCAGTTCACGCGCCCAGCCGGCGTCGCTGCCAACAACCTCTACAACCTGGCCGACTTCATGCTCGGCCTGCGCTCGACCTACGCGCTGAGCAACATTCTGATTGCCAATCTCCGCCAAAACATGCACTTCACGTATCTGCAGGACGACTGGCGCGTCAACGATCGCACCACCCTCAATCTCGGGCTGCGCTACGAATACGCGACGCCGTGGGTGGAGAAGGACAACATCCTTTCGAACTTCGACCCGACGACGCGGACGATGATTTTCGCCAAGGAAGGGTCGCTCCAGGATCGGTCGACGCTGAAGCCCGATCGCAACAATTTCGCACCGCGCCTCGGGCTCGCCTACACGCTCACCCCGGAAACGGTGTTTCGCGCCGGTTACGGCCTGAGCTTCGTGCACTTCCACCGCGCCGGTGGCGCCAACGTGTTGCCGATCAACGGACCGCAGGTGATTAACGCGGTCGTCGTGCAGACTCCGGCGCAGCCAAACTTCCGTCCGACCGAGGCGGGGTATCCGGTCGGTCTGACCGACCCGAGCCGCTTCAATCCGCTTGCCGCGAACATCACCTACATGCCATCGGACTACGAGTCGAGCGAAGTCCAGAGCTGGTTTGCGTCGGTACAACGGGAATTGTGGAGCGGGGCCTTGGTTGATCTGGCCTATATCGGCAATCGCGCCGACGGCCTGTTGCTGTTCGCCAATCTCAATCAGGCGACGCCCAACAATAGCGCCGGCACCTTGTCCTTGCAGTCGCGTCGTCCGATTCCGGGATACGCCGACATTACTTACTCGTTCAACGGCGGCAAGTCGCGCTATCACGCATTCCAAGGCAAGTTCGACTGGAAGATCGGGGCAGGATTCTCGATCCTCAACTCGCTGACCTTGTCGCAGACCAAAGACAACGGTGCCGGCTCGCTCGAAAACAGTAACGGCAACTTCCCGGCGCCGCAGAATTTCTATGACCGCGACGCAGACTATGGTCTTGGTGCGTATCACCAGCCGTACAACAACACCACCAGCTTCGTGCTCGACCTGCCGTTCGGGACGGGCCGCCGCTTCATGAGCGGCGCCTCACCGGTGGTCAACGCGATCTTCGGCGGCTGGCAAGTCGCCGGCGTCAGCTCGATCTTCGCCGGCGAAACCGTCACGCTCACCTACACGCCCGGCGCCGCGTTCCAGGTGTCAGGTATTCAGCAGGACTTCCGCGGTGCGAATAACTACCGCCCGAACGTCGTCGGTGAGGTGAGGGTGCCGAAGGATCAGCGCACGGTGCAAAACTGGTTCAGCCGGGATGCGGTGGTCCTTCCCACCGATCCGAGCCAACCGTTCGGCAACGCGCCACGGAACGCCTATCGCGGCCCGGCGGTGTGGCAAATGGACCTCGCCGCATCCAAGCGTTTCGCGCTGCCGTGGCGCGCGACGAATTTCGAGTTCCGTGCGGAGTTCTTCAATCTCCTCAATCGGACCAACTTCCGCGCACCGGTCGGGAATCGCAGCGCGGCCAACTTCGGCACGATCACTGGGACCTACGACCCGCGCATTATTCAGTTTGGTTTGAAGCTGAACTTCTAGATCTGATGATCTCGTGATTTGATGATCTCGCGATCTGAACCCTCAGCTTCGCTTCGTCACTCGGTGATGACCGCGACGCTGAGGGTATAGATCAACCGATCACCAGCTCACAAGATCACAAGCTCACAAGTTCGCATTACCAGAAGCCCAAAAATTTCCACCAACCAAAGCCGATCGTCAACCAGATCAATAGGTTGGCGATCGAGACGATGAACCCGGCCCGCCACCATTCGCCGAAAGTCACGTAATTCTGGCTATACAGAATCGGCCCCGTCGTCGTGCCGTAGTGGGTGAGTCCCGCGGTGAGGTTGGCCAGGCACATCAGGCTGTAAACGGCGAGCAGGGGCGGCACGCCCACGCTCGTAAGCAAGATGACGAATGGAGGGAACAGCGCCAGAACGTGAGCAGTAATGCTGGCGAAGAAATAGTGGGCGTAGAAATACACGATCAGTGTGAGCAGCAGAACGGTCAGCCACGAAAATCCCACGAACATCGCGCCGACGTTCTCGGCAAAGACGCGTGTCGCACCGGTGCCGTTGAGCAATTCGCCCATTTTCAGCAAGCCGCCGTACCAAATGAACACGTCCCACCCGGCCCGCTCGCCGGTGACCTGCTCCCACGTCAGGGCTTTGCTCAGGAGCAACGTGGCCAGACCGAGTAGCGCGACGAAGGTCACATCGAGCCCGTGCCATCCTGACGTCAACCACAGCAAACCGACGCTGGCGAACACCAGCAGGGCAATCTTTTCGTCGCGACCAAGCGGTCCCAGCCGTGTCAGTTCGCTTTGCGCGAACGCCGTCGCTTCGGGTGTGTAAGTCACTTCGGGCGGCACCACCCGATGCACGATCCAAGGCACGACGATGCACGAGATGATGCCGGGGACGATGGCGGCGGTGAACCAGCTAATCCAGGTGACTTCGACGTTGACCAGCTTGAGCGCGAGGCCAGCGCCGAGAATATTGCTGGCTTGACCGGTCAGAAACATCGCACAGGCGACCGCGGACCCCTGATACATCGACGCGAAGAGGAAGCGTCCCAGACGCGGTGCTGAGGGCCCAGGGAATGAGTTGAACAGTTCGGCGATCCCCTTGCCGACCGGCATCACCATGCCTCCCGAGCGCGCGGTGATCGACGGGACACCGCCGGCCAGTGTGACGTCGGTCAGGATCAATGCGTACGAAACGCCCAGCGACCGCCGCCCAAACTGGCGAATGAAGACGAGGGCAATCCGGTGCGCGGCGCCGGTATCCATGAGCACCCGCGCCATGACCATTGCGAAAAAAACCAGCCAGACCGACGGCTCGGCATACCCGCCCAGCGCTTCTCTCATCGGTGTCCCGTTGGCGACCATCGCCGCGAGCCCGAGGATCACCACTGCGGCACTGGAGATCGGTTGCAACATCTGCCCAGCGATCACCGCGATGAAGATCGCGACCAGCCGCCAGCCTTGCGGCGTGACGGTCGCCGGCGGAGGGATCAGGTAGGCGATGACCGCGTACAGCGCGACGAGGACCGCCAGGCGGCCGTAGCGGACCATTGGCAGAATCTTACTGCCGCGAACGACGACCACGGAAGGGCGGTCGGCGGCAAGAAAAAGAAAGGGGCTGGCGCAATGCCAGCCCCAAGGATACCTGAGCGCGCGATCGTTATCGTCGTTGCGACAGCTGCTGATCGTTGATCTGCAACGACTGTTTCATCCGGCGGAAGGTGTTCTGATACTGGGCGAACTCCTCCTGCGGCGCGACGCTGATGACATACAGCGCGCTGCCGTCCCGGAGTTGCACCGTCGCCACGTTCACGATTTCAGTGCCGCGCGTCACTTCGGACACGTTGCGCAGCGTCGTCGAGATGCCGTTGCGACCGCCAATCTGCTCGCGCACGTAACTCGCGTTCTGACGCGACATCTGCGGGTTCCCTTGTTGCAGACCTTGAAGCAACTGGTCGGTCGCCTCCTGCAAGTCGCGGAACTGACCCTGCATTACGCCGATCTGGACCCCATGGGTGAACCCGGTTGAGCCGCCCTGACCCTGGTAGAACGCCTCACCCGGTGCGAAAGTCACCGTCGTCTCATTGGCATTCTGCTGTTCCCAATTGCTGGGCACGCGGGCGCGCAGGAAGTTGCCCAGCGTCACCAACTGAAACTGTCCGGACGGCGGTTCGACACGACCGTTGGCGCCGCGCACCGGGTAGTTGTCGCGGTCATCTCGATCGCGGTTGTCTCGGTCGCGGTGATCTCGGTCGCGGTGATCTCGGTCGCGATTGTCTCGGTCGCGGTCGTCACGGTCGTCTCGTCCGGTGTTCTGGCCGCTGGGCAACCGCCCGCCATTCTGTTTGGCGCGCGCAATCTGCTCGGCGGTATAAGCCGGTTGCATACTTCTGAATCGCGACTGGACCGCTTGGAAGTCCGCTTCCGACCGGTTTCTCGACGCGACCTGGAGCATCTCGGACTCCTTGAGAATCGCGTCATAACGATTGCCCGGATTGGGGTGACTGCTCAACCACTCCGGGCCGCCGCCGCGGCCACCACTCTGTTGCTCGATGGTTCGAAACATGTCCGCCATGCGCCGCGGGTCGTAGCCGGCGCGCGCCAGGATCTGCGCGCCGAGAAGATCCGCCTGACGCTCGTACTCGCGGCCGTACTTCATGAAATAGGCGCCAAGGCCAAACTGCGAGCCTTGGGAGATCACGCTACCGGCGGCGCCACCGACAATCGCGCCGAGGATCTGACCGGCAATCGAGCCGATCTGAAACTTCTGTCCCTTGGTCGCCTGGGCCGTGCCATGCCGCAACGCCACGTGCGAAATCTCGTGGGCCATAACCCCGGCGACTTCCGCTTCGGACTTCGCCGCTTCGATCATCCCGCGATGGAGAAACATCGGCCCGCCCGGCAGGGCAAACGCGTTGATCTCTTTCTGGTTGACCACATCAAAGCTATATCGGAAGCCATCCTGCTGAAACTGCTGTGGAATGGCCCGGACCAGGTCGCGGCCGATCCGCTCCACATAGGCGTCAGCGCGCTGGTCGTTCAACATTGGCAACTCGCGCCTGACTTCAGCGACGGCCTCTTGCCCGATCTGGACGTCCTGAGCAGGTGTGTATTTGTTTTTATCGAGCGTAATCTGCGTTTGTGCGGCAGCGCTGGACACCGACGCCGCCAACACCAGCGCTATCACCCCGAGACGAAACGGCTGAGCAAGCGGTATTGTCATAACCTTCGTCAAAGCAAAGTTGACGCCAACCCCATGCAGACGGGGAGGCCCAAGATCGTGATCAGACGATTCACCCCACTTTCCACCCGGGTTCCTGGCGAGGACAGCGGTGCTCAGCGCCCAGGCTCCGCCGCGGGTCCGTGGGCTACTTCTTGGTCGTCGCCGCACCGATCGCGACCTTGCGCACCAGCAATTCATCAATACTGTCGCCACGCGCATCGACGACGACGCTCAGGCCAGCTTTCAAGTCCTTGATGCTCAGTTTCTTCGCGCCGCGCATCACCATCGTCGCCTCATCAAGATCCATGACGATGACCTTGCCGTCCTTGGTCTGCTTCACATCAAGTGTGGTGGCGGTGACTTTGGCGATCGTCCCGATAATCCGGAAGCTCTCGTGCGCTCCCAGCGACGCGACGCCAGCGAGCACGACGAACAGGACGAACAGGGTAGTCGGAAGGCGGACGCGTGATACTTGAATCATGAGTTCTCCGTGGGACCTGAGGCTCAGCCCGGACGCCTGCCTTGACCACCCTCCAAGTTTCACACAATACTGGACGTTCGTTGATGTTCCGTCACCTGCGCCCAGTCGCCGCCGCATTCGTCGCGGCCATCGTGTGTCTGGCGCCGCTCCTTCCGACTGAACATTGGCATCTCGACGCTGACCAGATCGTCCACCATCGCCACCTCGAAGACGACGACCACGCAGCGGAGCTTGCACTGGAATCGGCCAGCGCGGAGCATTCGACCACGCTGCTGAGGCAGACGTATCTCCGCGGGCGAGCCGGATCTGTCGAGGTGCCGGTTGCTACTCTAGCTTCCGCGGAGGTGGTGCTGCCGGTCCTGGCGACCGTCGCCGGCCATTGTCAGCGGGATCCGCGTGCCACCCACGATCCACCGCTCAGACCACGCTCGCCACGCGCTCCCCCCGCATTCATCCCCGCCCGCTCCTGAGCCACGCGCATCAGCGCGCGGCTACCTGCTTGTTTTCCGTGTAGGACCTGTTTATGGCGACCTCCGTTTGCGTCCGCGGTGTGCGGATGTGTGGTGTCGGTCTAGTGATCTCGATGGCGGCCGCGGGGTCGCCGACCGCGCAGGAAGCAGCCCTGTCGTTGCGCGAGGCCCTTGCTGCGGCCTTGATTCACAGTCCGCAACTCGCTGCCTACGCGGCCGAGGTGCGCGCCCGCGAGGCACGCATCGTCCAGGCCGGCGTTGCGCCCAATCCCGTGTTGGAACTCCGCGCCGAAGACTTTGGCGGGAGTGCGGCGACGACGAGCGGCGAGGCGTTGGTGCCACCGCAGACGACCGTTCAATTGAGCCAATTGATCGAGTTGGGGGGCAAGCGTGCCGCTCGACGCGACCTCGCGACGCGCGAACGCGAGGTGGCGGCGTGGGATTACGAAGCGGCCCGCATCGATATGCTCACTCTCGTCACGAGAATGTTTCTCGATGTCCTCGCGGCCCAGCGTGCAGTGACGTTGAGTGGTGAGACGTTGCGTCTTGCCGCCGAAACCCAGCAAGCAGTCGCCAACCGCGTCACTGCCGGCGTCGTGTCGCCGATCGAGGCCACGCGCGCCGATGTCTTGCTGGCCGCGAGTCGTCTTGAGGGCGATCGCGCTCGGCGGACGCTCGACGCCGCGCGCGTGCGCCTGGCAACGGTGATCGGGACCCCGCCAAGTTTCGGCCCGTTGCTCGGCGATCTCGATGCCCTGCCGGCGGTGCCCTCGTTTGAAGAGTTACGGTCTCGGCTGAATCAGACGCCGGCCTTGGCGCGGTGGATCACCGAGATTGCGCAGCGTCAGGCACTGGTGGCCCTCGAACAGTCGAAGCGACGGCCCGATCTCACCTTGACCGGAGGCTATCGACGCTACGCTGAGATCGGCAGCAACGCGGTGGTTGTGGGCGTCTCGATGCCCTTACCGGTGTTTGACAAGAACCGCGGCGCGATCGCCGAAGCAGCCAGTCGCGTCGCCAAGGCGCGCGAGGAACAACGCACGGCCGAGAGTGTGGTGATGCTGGCCCTGGCCGAGAGCCACCGGACGCTGGTCATCGCCGACGCCGAGGTCAAGGCGCTCAAGGCGGCGATTATCCCCGGCGCCGAGGAGACGTTTGCGGCGATCAGCGAAGGCTATCGCCTCGGACGCTTTGGCTACCTCGATGTGCTCGAGGCGCAACGCGCGCTGTTGACCTACAACGCCCAGTTACTGACGGCGCTGGCCGAATTTCATAAGGCGGTCGCCGATGTCGAGCGCCTGACCGGGACCCGTCTCGACGGCGTCGCGCTGCTGCCACCGGCCACGGTGAGAGAGGACTGATCATGAGAACGAAGAGCCTCATTACCGTCGCGGTCATCGTGCTGCTCGGCGTGGCAGCGGCGCTGGTGGTGTTGAGAACGGACCGCGGAGCGCCAGGCGTAGAGGACGAAGGCGGCGAGGCCGAGGCGGCGGCCTACGCGCGCGGGCCCCACAACGGGCGGCTGCTGTCGGATGCCGGCCTGCAAATGGAAGTGACGATCTACGAAACGGGTGTAGACCCGCACTTCCGCGTGTTTCCACTCGACACCGACGGCAAGTCGATTGCGCCGTCGACCGTGAAACTGCGTGTCGAGCTGCATCGCCTCGGCGGGCGTGTCGATCAGATGACCTTCGTGCCGGAGGCCAACTACCTGCGCAGTGAGCAAGTCGTCGAGGAGCCGCATTCCTTCGACGTCAAGGTGTTTGCCGACCATGCGGGACGCCCGCACCAGTGGTCGTACTCGCAGGTCGAGGGCAAAGTGCAACTCGGCGACGATCAACTCGAGAGCGCTGGGATTGTGATCAACACCGCCGGGCCACGCGACATCGTCACCGTGATTGAGCTCCCCGGCGAGGTCAAGGCTGATGAAACGCGGTTGGCCCATGTCGTGCCCACGCTACAGGGCGTGATCACGCAGGTGACCAAGGCGGCGGGTGATCGCGTGCGTCGCGGCGAAGTGATGGCCGTGCTCACCAGTCGCGAGTTGGCTGACGCGAAAGGGCAATACCTGGCCGCCGGACAGCGAGTTGAGTTTGCCCGGGTGGCGCTCGAGCGCGAAGAGATGCTGTGGAAGAAAAAGATCTCCGCCGAACAGGAGTTTCTCGCAGCCAAACGCAATTTCGACGAAGCCGAGCTCACCAGGAATCTGACCGGACAGAAACTGGTCGCGCTGGGCGTCCCTGCTGGCAGCCTGCGTTCTCTGGCGAGTTCGCCGGCAGCCAATCTGTCACGATTCGAAGTGCGGGCGCCGCTCGACGGCACCGTCCTCGAACGTGACGTCACCGTCGGTGAGGCGGTCACCGCCGATAAACAACTGTTCACTGTCGCCGATCTCTCGGTCGTGTGGGTCGATGTCTCCGTTCACTCCAAGGACCTCGGCGCGGTCCGCGCCGGGCAGGCCGCCACCATCGTCTCGAAGGACACTGCGCAGGAGGCGACCGGCAAAATCAGTGTTGTCGGCCCGCTGGTGGGACAGGAGACGCGTGCCGCGATCGCTCGGATCATCATGCCCAATCGTCAGGGCGAATGGCGGCCCGGCGTCTTTGTCACGGTCACGCTGACGCGAACCAGTGCGGCCGTGCCGATTGCCGTGTCCGCCGACGCCGTTCAGACGTTTCGCGACTGGCAAGTCGTATTCGTGCGTTATGGCGACTGGTTTGAGGCGCGCCCCCTGAAACTCGGCCGCACCGACGGCACGTGGGTCGAGGTGCTGAATGGTCTGACAGTCGGCGATCGATATGCGGGCGCCAACAGCTTCGCGGTCAAAGCGGAGATCGGCAAGCTCGGCGCGTCGCACGATCATTAGGCGATAGAGGACGACATGCTCGAGCGAGTCCTTCAATTCTCGATTACCCAGCGCTGGCTGGTGCTGATTGCCACCGCGGCGATGGCCGCACTCGGTCTGTACAACTATGCGCGGCTGCGGATCGATGCGGTGCCCGACATCACCAACGTCCAAGTGCAGATCAACACCGAGGTGCCCGGCTTTTCCCCGCTCGAGGCTGAACAGCGCGTCACCTTCCCGGTCGAAACCGCAATGGCCGGTCTGCCACAGCTCCTCGAGACCCGTTCGATCTCACGTTACGGCCTGTCGCAGGTCACGGTAATTTTCGAGGACGACACCGACATCTATTTCGCACGGCAGTTGATTGCCGAGCGGGTCCAGGAGGTCCGTAACCAACTGCCGCCTGGCCTTGAACCGAAGATGGGTCCAATCGCCACCGGTCTGGGCGAGATTTTTCTGTGGACCGTCGAGGCCGAACCATCGGCCAAGAATGCTGAGGGGCAGCCGTATACGACGATGGAGTTGCGGACGATTCAGGATTGGGTCGTCCGTCCGCAACTGAAGACCGTGCCGGGTGTGGCCGACGTCAACAGCATCGGCGGCTTCACCAAGCAATTCCACGTTATGCCGCGCACCGACGCGCTGCAGTCGTACGACCTCTCCTTAGGCGACGTCATCGAGGCGCTCGAGCGCAATAACAGCAACGTCGGGGCCGGCTACATCGAGCGCAGTGGCGAGCAGTACTTAGTTCGTGTCCCCGGCCAAATCAACGCCCTCGAGGATATTCGCCAGATCGTGGTCGGCAATCACCAGGGCACTGCGATCTTTCTCGGTAGCGTCGCCGATGTCGCGCTCGGGTCCGAATTACGGACCGGTGCCGCCACTGAAGACGGCCGCGAAGTCGTCCTCGGCACCGTGCTGATGCTGATGGGCGAGAACAGCCGCACCGTCGCACAACGCGTCGCGGCAAAGATGACGGAAGTGAACCGCACATTGCCGGCGGGCGTCGTGGCCAAGACGGTCTACGACCGCACCACGCTGGTCGATGCGACCCTGAGAACCGTCCGCGACAACCTGACCCTTGGTGCGCTGCTGGTCATCGTCGTGCTGTTTCTGTTTCTCGGGAACATTCGCGCGGCAATCATCACTGCTTTCGTCATTCCGCTGTCGATGCTGTTTGCGATCACCGGCATGGTCGAAGGCGAGGTCAGCGGCAATCTGCTCAGCCTCGGCGCGCTCGACTTCGGCATTATCGTCGACGGCGCGGTAATCATCGTCGAGAACTGCATCCGCGGATTGTCCGAGCGGCAACGTCAGTTGGGACGTCTGCTCACGCGCGAGGAGCGCTTTGTCGTCGTCTTCGAATCGTCGCGAGCGGTGCGCCGCGCGACGATGTTCGGCGAGCTGATCATCATGATCGTCTACCTGCCGATCCTGACGTTGACCGGCATCGAGGGCAAGATGTTCTACCCGATGGCGTTTACCGTGCTCGCGGCGTTGCTCGGGGCGATGGTGTTGTCGGTGACGTTTGTGCCCGCTGCCGTCGCGACCTTCGTCACCGGGCGGCTGTCGGAGAAGGACAATCCGCTGGTGCGCTGGGCGGCGCGCGGCTATCTGCCGGCCTTGCGTCTCGGGCTCCGCAATCGCGCCGCGGTGGTGGCTGGGGCTGCGGCATTGATGCTGGTGACCGGCGCCATGGCCATGCGACTCGGCAGTGAATTCCTCCCCAGCCTCGATGAGGGCGACCTGCTGGTCCACGCGCTGCGTATTCCGGGCACCAGTCTGTCCACCGCCGTTGAAATGCAGCATGCGCTCGAGCGAAAGTTCATGACCTATCCGGAGGTGGCCTACGTGTTCTCCAAGGTGGGCACCGCCGAGATCGCCACCGACCCGATGCCGCCCAGTGTTGCCGACACCTACGTCATGCTCAAGCCGACCGAGGACTGGCCGGAGCCGCGCCGGTCCAAGGCCGCACTCGTCGAACAACTCCAGCGCGAGTTGCCCTTGGTGCCGGGCAACAATTACGAGTTCATCCAACCGATCCAGATGCGGTTCAACGAGCTGATCGCAGGCGTGCGGTCGGACGTCGCGGTCAAGGTCTATGGCGACGATCTCGATCAGCTCGCCGAAACCGCCGACGGGGTGCTGGGCGTGGTGTCGTCGGTGGAGGGCAGCGAGGATGCTCAGACCGAGCAGGTGACCGGGTTGCCGTTCATCCAGATCACTCCTGATCGCCCGGCGCTTACCCGGCTCGGCCTCAACGTCGACGACGTCCAGTCGGTGGTCTCGACCGCGATGGGGGGAACGGCAGCGGGTCAGATTTTCGAGGGCGACCGTCGCTTCGACATAGTTGTGCGCTTGCCCGAGGCATTGCGCGCCGATCCTGCAGTGCTCGAACGCCTGCCGATTCCGTTGCCGCAGGGCGCCGGATCGATCCCGCTGTCGGAAATCGCGACGATCGAGCGCACCACCGGCCCCAATCAAATCAGCCGCGAGAACGGGAAGCGTCGTGCCGTCGTCACCACCAACGTGCGCGGGCGCGACCTGGGGTCGTTTATCGGCGAGCTGAAGCAGAAAATCGATACCGGGGTCGATCTGCCTGAGGGCTATTGGATCGACTATGGCGGGACGTTCGAACAGCTGCAGTCGGCCTCCACCCGGTTGCAGATCGTCGTGCCGCTGGCAATGCTGCTGATCTTCGGGTTGTTGATGGCGTTGTTCAAATCGGCGCGCGATGCCGCGATCGTCTTTTCGGGCGTGCCGCTGGCCCTGACCGGTGGCATCGCCGCCTTGTTGCTGTTCGGGATACCATTCTCGATCTCGGCGGGGGTCGGCTTTATCGCGCTTTCGGGCGTGGCAGTGCTAAACGGCGTCGTCATGCTCACCTTCATCCGCCAGTTGCGCGAAGCCGGCTATGCGCTCGACGACGCGATCCGCGAGGGCGCGCTGACGCGGCTGCGTCCGGTCCTGATGACCGCGCTAGTCGCCAGCCTCGGCTTCGTGCCGATGGCGCTCAAC
>DATLXN010000039.1:0-31015 GCA_035575715.1 Vicinamibacterales bacterium
TTGCGCCGCCATTTGATTCAGCTCCACGCCACCGAGCGTGGCCACGGCCCGTTCGGCGCGTGACACGTCGACGCCGAGTCGCGCCGCGACCCGTTGAACCTCGGTTTGCTGAAGGGCGGCATAGATTGCCCCGCGCTGAGCGGCGACATCTGCGCTGCGTTCCAGCAGCGCCCGTTCGATGGCTCCCGGAGTCAGGGCCTGCGGGGCCTGCGCCTGCACGCGAACAGGCGCCGCGAGAAACGAAACAGTCAAAGCAACTACCAGGGCCTTCTTGAGAAAACGCATCGGCACCTCCTGTAAGGTGTGAAGCACATCAATAGACGTGCCGCTGAAGCATAGGAGCAAGCGCGATGCCAGCGCAGGGCGACCTGGCGTGCGAGCCAGTAGTCAACTGGAGCGCCAGGGAACGGCTGCGCGGCAAGCTGAAGCGATCGGGCAGATCGCCCAGCCCGCATATCTTTCGACTTTCGTCTTTCGTCTTCCGTCTTTACTAAATCTCTGGCTCGTTGACGAGCGTGTCGACTGGCCCATCCGCCAGCTGGCCTTCCCACCGCGCCACGACCGCCGTTGCGAGGCAGTTACCAATGACGTTAGTCATCGTAGTAGCTGGAAAACTTCTGATTGCTGAGCCTGCGGATCTCGAACGCGGCCCGCACCAGGCGGTCACGGTCCTCGGCACGGGAGGCGAGCAAAGGCGTCGGGGTCGAAGTTCATTGCCCCTGTTGCCCGCCCGTTAGACTTTGGCATTTCACGCCTATTTCTTCACTTTCGCAGGAATGGTAATCATCGGCGGCGCCCCCGCCATAATCTCGTTCACCAGCGCCACTAGCGCCATCAGGTCCGTGGGCAAGTCCTCGTTGACCGTCGTCACCCGCCCGGAATGCTTGCGTTTGGTCTCTGGAATCATCTCGTTACATTCAAGGATCTTGCTGACCGCGGTCATGGCCGTCGAGGGAAACTGGTCTTGTTCCATCAGCTTCTCGAGCTTGTCCAGTGCCGGGAACAGCAGTTCTCTTAGGCGTTCCTTTGCGGCGCGCTTCACCTGTGGCGCCGCGCCCCCATGGTAGTAGCAGACGGTTCCGCCGAGAATCGCGGTCCGCCGACAGCGCACGCCGGTCGTCTTGCTCCTAGCGCTACACGGCTGCTGATACATCGAAAGGTCCATGAGGTCACCTCGGTCCATGGGGTCGGACGTCAGATGCGCAACCGACGATAGCGAAGACGATCCTTAACCACAGTTCTACTATCGGGATGTGCTGGGCCACGACTCGATCCTCTCTTTCAAGTTCCTTCAAGGGGTGTGGGTCACCATCGCCAACACCTTCACAACCGCCCGCTGGTGCGTCCCAGGCCCACGGCTCATGTGGTGCTCGCTTGGTGGGCCGTGTAAGCGGTGGTACACCGCGGGCGCGTAACGGTCGTGACGGTTTTGTCGTCATGCGAGCCGCCGGCTGTCGGCCGCCCGGTTATCAAACAGATGCGCGTCGAGGTGCGGCTGGTTGCAGTAGTCAATCAGGATGAGGAGGTGCCACTTCCAGCGGCGAATGCTCGCCAGGTCCTCAGGGGTTAGCCGCTGGTGTGGTTCGACCACGAGCACCCGATCGCCTTCGCGGCTGACATTGAAGGCGCGGACCTCCAAGTTGAGTAACAGCCGGTAGGCGTCCGCTGGCACCGGAACGGCGAGCCCTCGGAGTGTGACGAAGCGATCGGCGCCGAAGTCAGAAGCGTCCATCGTCGGCGACATCCTCGCTAGGTAACGGGGACTCAGGTCGGCAATCGGAACGGTCTGGCGACAGTTGCAGCACAGGGGCGGCCGCGGCCGATCCGTCCTCCGGGTCGCGCCAGAGCAGATCCGGATGATAGAACGCGGCGTTTTGCCCTTCGGCCCGCTGATCTGGGGTTGAGAGCGTTACAGCGTAACAATCCCAATGTTTATCGGCACAAACTGACGTTTTTGAATCCGTTACAGACTCAGGGTGTAACGCTTCCGTTTTGTCGAGTTGAGGGCCGTCGTTATTGGTTTTGTTACGCTGTAACGCTTCAATAGGCAGGTAGCGAGCGAACGCCTCCGCGAACGCGGCGTAGCGATAGCCTTTGAACACCTTCTCGCCCACTCGAATCGTCCCGCCGGGGTGGACATCAAAGCCACGTAACAGTCGTGATAGTCGATGCCCCGTGATCGGTTTGTCGCCCTTGGTGAACGTCGCCCACGGACGATCGTCCAGCGCGACCAGCCCGCTCACTAAACCCGCTGACGCCAGCACGTCCGGGTTGTTCTGCGCCTCGAAGACGCTTCGAATGTCGGTCAGCAATTCGAGCCCCAGGCTCTGACTCGACTCTTGGGCGACGCGTGCCGCGTATCCCATGAGCGCAGCGCTGCCAGTCGGGCGCGATGCGGCCAAACCCCACCGGCGCTGTCGGCGATGACGAAAAGAGGCTCCAGCACATCCTCGGCACGGTCCGACAGCCCGTCCGGGAACTCTGGTCGTGCGTCCGTCATGGCAGTCACAGCAGCGCCGCCTGCCGCCGCCGCCCCTAACGCTGCCCGGAGTCGTTCCGCTCCGGCCCAACCTTCTCGCCGTCGCCACTTCGCGACGACTTCGTCCTTCGTCCGACGTTTCAACGCGATCGGAATGGACCGACTTTCCACGGTGGACGGCAGTTTGCCGATGCCGGCAATCGCCTTGGGTCCGAAGGTCGCAAAATCCTTGTAGGTGATATTTCCGCCCTGTCCGACGCACGCGCTGGCCTTTCCCGTTCGGTGGAAACCGGAGTTCAGCAGGCCGCGGAGCGCCTCGGCGTATTCCTTCTCCCCCGAAAATGCCGCGTCGCTCTCGTCAAGCAACAACACCGGATGTTCGGCGTCCACTTTCCGCATAAGCACCGCGGCGGTCACGCGTCCAGTCAGCCAGGGACGGCGCACGATCGCTTCGAGAACCTCGAGAAGACGCGTCTTCCCGCATTCAGCTATCGGCGAGTGAATGTTTAAGTACGACACATATTCGAAGGCCTCGATCAGGTGCGTCTGCGCGACCCAGAGAGCCGTCAACGTGGACTGATCGCGTGTCAGCACAACGTAGCGTCGGATGAATTGCTCGACCTCGACGAGCACGTCATCCAAGCCCTCCGCGCCACTGAGCCCGAGAGGTGCATCGGGCTCGACTGACGGCATCGTCACCGGATACTGCGGGGTCGCCTTGACCAGCGCGAGTAATTCTTCGGCCGTGTGTCCCGCGTCCAACCAGTCGGATACGTCGCCTTTCGGCGGCAGATTGGGCAGGGCGACAACCTTCACCTGCAGACCCGCGGCGTGGCACGACGCCGCCACCTGTGCGGCATGGGCGCGGCCCGGATCGTCGTTGTCGGGCAAGACGACGATTAACTTCACGCCAGCCGCGACGAGTTGCGTGGTGTACTCCTGTCGCCATTTGCCGGCGCCTCCGGCGTTCGTCGTGCCCGGCAGGCCGAGCGCCCACAACCGATCCGCGTCCTTCTCGCCTTCGCCCTTGTAGACGATCGCCTGGTCCTGCAGCTTGTCTAAGTGATACAGGACGCGCCGCACGTCGCCGAGCTTCCAAGTCCACCCGCCGGCGCCATCGGGTCGTCGTTGCCGAAAATTCTTCTGTTTGTCACGCAGGACCTGATTGAGCATTGTCCCGCCTTCGTCGTTGTAGTCGTAGGTCGCGACGATCTCCGGTCGATCGGTGCGCGTCGGCTGCAGGTCCTTCAGCGTGAGGTTGCGCGTCGCGAGCACGGCCTCCGTCGAGCAACCAGCGTGACACTTGATCAACGTCCGCCCGTCGTCACCGGGCGCAATCGACAACGATGCCTTTGCGTCATCATGTGCCGGACAGCGGGCCATCCAGCCCGCGCCGTGTGGACGGGCCCCGAAGCGTTCGACGACGGCTCCGAACGTCACAGCCATCCGCGAAGCCTTAGCGCGAGCGCTTGCTCAAGCGGTGTCATGCGTTCGCAATGCTTGTTCAGCGACTGCTGCGTCATCGCACCGACTCCGGAGGCGCGGCGGCTTCGGCGATGTCGTGAAGGCCTGAAACGGCATTTTCGGCATTACTTGTCCGGGCTGCTTCCAGCTGCACGACCAGCAGCCGTATGTCGTCGTCCGATCTACCCGCGATACGCGCAGCATTCATTGCCGCGACATCGCGAGCGGGCCATCCAACAGCGCGCGGTCCAAGACGGACGGGTCGCGGCCAGAGCCCCTCCGTGATCCGAAGGTAAATTGTCGACCTTGAATAGCCGCTCTCGGCTTGAACTTGCGGGCGCCGGAGGATTGCAAATTCTGACTGTTGTCGCATGGTACCTCTGAGTGGCCCTGGTTTTTACCAAGGGAGACACTATTGGAGCGCACCAGACGCGGCGAGGATAGTGGGCTAACTTTTGCGAACTTGTTTTTTAGGGGGGTACAACCCCCTTTGAGTCAACTCAGCCACAGCATAGGCCACGTCATCGAAAAGTTCGACCGGGGCTGTTAGGGCGGCAGCTTTATAGACCACTCGCAAGACCTCTGCGAACACTCCACAGCCGCTCTTTCCAAACTTTAGGCCTTCAGCGGCGAGGGCTTCGCCAACTCCGACTGCGAATGCTCGACGCCCGCCATCTTTTCGGCCTCTTCGACCTTCATCAGCCTGAATTCGCCACTTCTGAGCGAAGGACACGGCCTCGGCGAGTTCGAGGCGCAGTGCGCTGAAGACAGATGGCCTCGAAAGGGCGCGGCCGCCGTGCACTAAGTCAGACAGTTTTATTCCGCGAAGCCTCGGGTGCGGCATATACCATTCAGAAGACGCGTCATCTAATAATTGGTCTAGTGAAGCGAGAACCGGCCGTATGCGTCGCGCGTGTCGTTCGAGCTTCGCTGCAGCAGCGGCGTACTTGAGAGCGAGCTCTCGGTGCCGCTGGCCTCGGCGGTCCGCTTCCCTGAGTAGAGGGGCCGCGTAACGAACAAGAAGTTCGAGCTCTGGCAACAGCTGCTGGAGAACAGTTGCGCCAAGTATTTTGCGCAACTCTTCAATCTGCTCCTTGTTGAACGTGCTGCTACGACGCGGTGATTCGGGCGTCCGGGGACGGGCCATTTTTGACTTCAAACGTAGGTAATTCCGCCTGATGCTGCGATGGCGATCTGGGGGAAACCGGAGACGCATGATCTGCCCACGCGTTCATGAGTGCGCGTCGCAAATCGAACAGGTCCGAACGAAGGTATGCGGCTTCCGTCTTGTCCCGCAACGTGTGCGCAAGCGCCGCTTCGCACACGGCCCGTGGAGAACTCGTGCACTCCGCGGCCCAATCGCGAAAACTGGACCGAAAGCCGTGAGCAGTGAGGTCGCTTCGGTTCATCCGTCGCAGCGCCATGAGGAAGACCATGTTCGATAGCGGCTTTTTCAACGCACGCCCGCGGAACACATACGGACCGCCATCGCTGAGCTCCCGTGCGCGTTCCAGAATCGCCACGGCGCGGGTGGATAGAGGCACACGATGGGAAATGCCCGCCTTCATCCGCGAACCAGGAATCGTCCAACTTTTCGCTTCAACATCAATTTCGTCCCAAGTGGCGTTGAGTGTTTCGGATGTCCGCGTCGCGCATAGAATCGTGAGCTCAAATGCGAGTTTCACCATTTCGCTGACATTAGCGGCGTGTAGCGACTGTATGAAATCAGGAACTTGCGCGAACGGAAGAGACGCATGGTGAATGCGCGCATCGCGATGCTTGGGAAGCACCTGTGTCAGACCATCTGCCGGATTGTCCCCGGCATAAAAACCCTGCGCTTTAGACCATTCGAGGACCGTGCGAATACGTTGCAGGACGCGGCGTGATGTTTCTGGTGTTGCGAGCCAGGTAGGTCCCAAAGCGGAGAGAATATCGGCCCTGGTTATCGCATCTACGGTCCTCGAGCCAAATTTGAGGAAGACAGTTGCAAGCGACGAGAGCCACTGCTTACGATGCTTGTCGTTTTTGAATGCTGCGGAGTGCGAGGCGTGAACTTGCCGAGCGGCAGCTTCAAAGCTGGGCACGGTTCGGCGCTCGCGCCGCCGCTCGCTGAGCGGATCTCCGCCGGCGCGCGCGATCTTGCGGAGACGAGTGGCCTCGTCACGTGCTTCAGCGAGGGAGACCAGCGTGGCGCTTCCTAATCCAATGTCGCAGCGCCTTCCCTTCACCACTGTGCGGAGTACCCAACTCTTCGAGCCGCTCGGGGCCACCACGAGGTACAACCCACCGCCGTCTGCAACGCGGCGCGTTATCCTAGACGACTTCGCCGTCGCGACAGACCGTGCACTGAGCGCGCGCTGTGGATGTCCCTGTGCTTCCCTCATTTGAGCCCACACTTTATGTGGGATTTGGCAGGAACGCAATGGTCATTACCGGACGGTCGGCCTGCGGCTTGTCCAGTATTTACGAGAGGAATGAGATATTGTCGGACGCTTTGGGAATTGACACAGGCGGACACCCTCTCCGCCATCCTTCGATCACGCACACGAACCCAAGGCGAGCGGATGGCTTGCTCGGTTACTACATCAAGGCGCCAGCGAGAATGAAGCACACATTGATCGTCGCACTCGTAGTACTCGCCGTACTCGCGTTATCCAACACTCCCTTCCTCTCGGCGCAGGCACCAGCGGCGCAAGCACTCCCGGCGGGCCAGACCAACGATCCGTTCCCGCAGCCGATCGCCAGCACTGAGGGCGTCATCGTGGTCACGCTGCGTGAGTTCGCGTCGCTGCCCGACATCGACAACGTCGCCGCACGAACGATGACCCTCGTCGAAGAGCCGAGCACGCGTCGCCTGTTCGTCAGCGACATGCGCGGCGTGCTCTATACGGTGAGCCCGGATGGCCAGACGGTGACGCCGTACCTCGATCTGCGCGATGCGAAATGGGCGGTTGCAGTGCAGTCGACGGGCCGCGAACGCGGGATGCAGAGTTTTGTCCTGCACCCGCAGTTCGCCCAGGCCGGCACGCCCGGATTTGGCCGGCTCTACACCTTCACCGATGTCTCGAATCAGACGCCGGCGCCGGACTTCACAACGGCCAATCCGGCCACCACCCACGACACGGTGCTGCTCGAGTGGACGGCGAACACACCGAGCGCGGCGGCCTACGACGGTGCCGGACCGCGAGAGTTGATCAGGCTCCGCCAACCATTCGCCAATCACAACGGTGGTGCGATCACGTTCAACTCAACGGCGCGCCCGGGCACCGCCGATTTCGGGATGCTCTACGTCGGCATTGCCGATGGCGGGAGCGGCGGCGATCCAATGGGGTTGTCGCAGAATCTGGGTTCCGCGTTCGGCAAGATCTTCCGCATCGACCCGCTCGGCAGCAACGGTCGTGGCGGCAAGTACGGCATTCCCGCGGCGAATCCGTTTCGGTCGACGCCCGACGCGCTACCAGAAATCTTTGCGTATGGCGTCCGCAATGCGCAGCGCCTGGGTTGGGATTCAAGGAATGGGGCGATGTACCTGTCAGACATCGGCCAGAACATCGTCGAGGAGGTGAGTCCCGTCACCGCCGGGGCGAATCTTGGCTGGAATGTCTGGGAGGGCAGCTACCGCTTCGTGAGTCGGCAGGCGGTGCTGACCGAAGCACCGCGCAGCGATCCGAAGATGACCTACCCGATCGTCGAGTGGGGACAGATCGATCCGGTGATGTTGCCCAACGGCTCTTCAGCCGCTGTTGGCGTGATTGTCTATCGCAGCACCGCCGTCCCGCAGCTTACGGGCCGGCTGCTGTTCGGAGACATGTCAAGCGGTGAGTTGTTTCACGTCAGTGCCGACGATCTCCCGAAGGGTGGTCAGGATTCGATTCGCCGCGTGCTTTTTGCAACGGCGCCGGGTGCCGCGCCGCGCACGTTCCTCCAGATCGTGCAGGAGAAAAACCGGGCCCAGGGCAAGACGGCCGCGGTGCGTGCCGACCTGCGGTTCGACGCCAATGCCGCCGGGCAGATCTTCCTGCTGAACAAGGCTGACGGCACGATTCGCGTCATCGCGCGCTAGCCCGAACGGGGCCGACGTCGTATCCCGCGGGCGACGTCACTCCGCAGGGGAGAGCGGTCATCGCCAATCAACCAGTAGGATAAACTAGTTTGATGGATAGCGAAGACATCGGCGCCTTCGAGGCAAAGACACGTCTGTCGGAGCTGCTGGACAACGTCAGTCGCGGTCAGATCTATCGCATTACCAAACGCGGCAAGCCCGTCGCCGAGCTGCGGCCTGTGTCGGACGGACTGCGCCGGCCGACCTTCGGCGAGGATCGTGGCCGGATCACGATGAGCGATGATTTCGACACGCCGCTCGATGACATGAAGCGCTACCGGTGAGGCTGCTGCTCGATACCCACGTCCTGCTCTGGTTTCAGGCGGGCGATCGTCGCTTGAGCCAAACTGCCAGGCGGGCGATCGAGGCCGATGGTGCGGAGCTGCTCGTCAGCGCAGCGACGGTGTGGGAAATGGCGATCAAGATCAGCCTGGGTCGCCTGCGCCTCGCCGATCCGGTTGACACCTACATCGCCAGGAAAGTCGCGCAGGGCTACCGGATGCTCCCGGTGTCGTGGGGGCACGCGGCGAAAGTGGAGCTCCTGCCGTGGCACCATCGCGATCCCTTCGACCGCCTACTGACGGCTCAGGCCCTGGTCGAGGGCTGTCCCATCGTCACCCGCGATCGGGTCTTCCGCAAGTACGGCGCCGATGTGGTGTGGTGAGATAGCGCCCTCGGGGTGGTTGTCTTTCGCCTGGGCAATTCCAAACTCGCCACGAAACGGTGACTCGGCGCGCTATCCTTGGCGCGAGAACGCGATGTCACCACTCTTCGCCGCCGCCGAGCGGCCACTCGACCCGCCGTGCCCGTCCTGCAGCGCGACGCTGACCTACGTGGACACCGAGATGTCGTCAGGCGCATTCCGCCCGCAAGCGGCGTCGATGCCGCAAATGCCGATTCACTATTACGACTGCGCAGCCTGTGGCACCTGCTGGAAGTTTGGCACCCGGCTGCTCCCCGATCCCGTCCGCCAGATCCTCCGTGACGGTTGATCGGTGCGGTTGCCGGCCACGCCTCCGCGTTTCGGTGTCGATCCGGGTGACGTTCGTTCGACCACTCTCCAGAGGCCCGCATGAGTCTGCTCACTGACTTTCGTTTCGCGCTTCGCTCGCTGGCACGCGTCAAAGGCCTGGCGGCGACGGTCATTCTGACCCTGGCCCTCGGCATTGGCGCCAATGCCGCGATCTTCAGCGTCGTCCGAGGAGTCCTGTTACGTCCGCTGGTCAACGACGACGAAGAACGCCTGATTTACATCCGTCAGAGCGCGCCCGGCATCGGCGCCGAGAATACGAACTTTTCGGTGCCCGAACTGCGGGACCTTCGCGCCGGCGTGAAGAGCATTGCCGCGTTCGGTGACTTCTCAACCATTGATTTCACGATGGTCGGCCTCGGCGAACCGCGCAGCGTCAAGGCCGGTGTGGTGGGCGGCTCATACTTCAGTGTGATGGGCCTGCGTCCGGTGGTCGGCCGGCTGCTCGATGCGACCGACGATGGCCCGCAGGCGGCTGGCGCGGCGGTGCTGACGCACCGATTCTGGACCAGCAGCCTGGACAGTGATCCGGCGGTGATTGGCCGAACCGTCAAACTTGGCGACCGCGCTGCGACGATTGTCGGCGTGCTCGAACCGTCGATTCCGTATCCGACGCAAACCGAAATCATCGCCAACGTGGTGATGAGCCCGCATCACTTGTCAGCGACCATGGTCGATGGCCGTGTGCATCGGATGACCGAGCTGTTTGGTCGCCTGTCGCCCGGGGCCACGCTCGACGCGGCGTTGGCCGAACTGCGCGCGACCCACGCGGCGATGCGTATCGAACATGCCGAGTCATACCCGGCCAGGGACGACTATCAGGTCAACGCGGTGCCGTTGCGCGATCAGATCACCTCGCCGGCGCGAACCGTGCTGCTGGTCTTGCTGGCCGCGTCGGGCCTGATTTTCGTCATCGCGTGCTCGAATGTCGCCAATCTGATCCTGGCGCGTTCGGTGCGCCGCGAAGGGGAGTTGGCGATCCGCGCGGCGCTCGGCGCACGCGCGAGCGCGCTGCGTCGGACGCTACTCGCGGAAAGCCTGGTGCTGTGCGGAGCGGGCGCGATTCTCGCGGTGATCATTGCGCGCCCGATGGTGGCGGTGCTGGCGCGTTACGCATCGCGCTTCTCGGTGCGCGCACTGGACCTCACGGTCGATGCCAGCATCCTCTGGGTTGGCGTCGGTCTGGCGCTGGTCGCGTCAGTGCTGCTGGCCTTTGTGCCGCGGTTGCCATCAGCAGATTCGGCAGGCGGGCTAGGTCTGTCCAACGGAAGCGTCCGGATCACTACCGGAACCAATCGCCGGTTGCGTCTGTTTGCGGTCACACAGATCGCCGCATCGTTCGTGTTGCTGGCTGGTGCCGGCATGTTGCTGGTGACACTCTTTGCGTTGCAGCGGGCCGAGACCGGGCTCAATACGCGCGACGTGCTGGCACTCCACGTGCCGGTATCCTTTGAGCGCCCGCCGCAACAAACCCGTGCGTTCTATCGCGAAGTGACGCGCCGGATCGCGGCACTCCCCGGGGTCGAACAAGTGGCAGTCGGTACCGTCGTGCCATGGCGCGAAGCCGACGCCTGGTTCGAAGCGCAGTTCACCATCGAAGGTTTCAACAAGGCCAACGGTGAGGACGATCCGCGGGCGCGGTTTCGCACGGTGTCGCCCGGATTTTTTTCCGCACTCGGCGTGCCGGTGCTCGCTGGCCGCGACTTCAACGCGGACGATCGTGACGGGGCCGAAAAGGTTGTCATGATCAGCCAGAGCCTCGCGCAACGGCTCTTTCCCGGCCAGGACCCGCTCAACCGGAATTTCCTCTGGACTGATCCGGTCATGAAGTTCATCGACGTCAGTACCGGTCCACGCCGCATTGTCGGCGTCGTCGCGGATCTTGACGACGAGAATGTCGTGCCGGGACCGGCAGTGGTGGTCTACCACCCGCTCGAACAAGAGATGGGCGGCGGACGGTTGTTCGTCCACGCGCGCACCGATCCCTATGCGTTGGTGCCGCCGATCACCAGGATCATTCGCGACCTGTCGGCGGACCAACCGGTTGAACAGGCGGCGACGCTGGCCGACATCCGTGCTGAGGTGCTCGCGCCCGATCGACTCAACGCGTTGGTGTTTGGCGGCTTCGCGGGTGTGGCGCTGGCGATTGCGGTGGTCGGCGTGGCCGGCGTGCTGGCGTTCTCGGTCAGCGCCCGCACGCGCGAGTTCGGTGTGCGGCTGGCGATTGGATCGACGCCGCGCAGTCTGCTCACCGGCATCCTCAGCGAAGGCGCGGTCATCGCCGGCGCCGGCGTGGCTGCCGGTATCGTCGGTGGGATTGCGCTGTCGCGCATCGTCAGCGCGTATTTCCTCGAGGTACCGCTGCCCGGTGTGGTGCCGATCGTTGCCGCGGCGGCACTCCTGATCGCGGCTGCGGTGACCGCATCGTTGATCCCGGCGGCGCGCGCCGCGCGGGTTGATGTCATGCAGGCGTTACGGTCAGAATAATCACGTGTTTTACATGGATGCCAACGCGGTGCCGCCACAGCCCTAACCTCCGACGCGATCTGCGCCGGTGTGCAGAACCGGACAGCTAGTGACGCCAACATACGACATGGTGAGGTTGCCCCTCGGGCAACGCCGACAGCCAATGGATAACGCCGTCACGACCCTGAAACCCTGGGTGACCTTCGCCGGATGCATCCTGATCGTGACGGTGTTGTATGTCGGGCAAGACATCTTCGTCCCCTTTGCACTCGCGATCCTGCTGACCTTCGTGCTGACGCCGTTGGTCACGGCGCTGCAGCGCTGGATCGGTCGCGTCCCGGCCGTCCTGTTGGTGGTGACGATGGTCTTCACGGTGATTGGCCTGGCCGGATGGGGTGTGGCCCGGCAGATCGACCACCTGGCCGCCGATCTGCCCACCTACCGGGACAACATTCGCACCAAGATTTCGGATGTCCGAGGGGCGGGGAAGGGCGGTGCCGTCGAGATCCTGCAGGAAGCCATCGCCGGCATCAAGACCGACATGGGCTCGAACGAGACTCCGGCTCGCGGCGCCCGGGAGCCGGTGGTCGTCACGACCGAGGAGGCGGGCAATTATTCGGGACTGGCGTGGCTCGGGTCGATGCTGGGACCGCTCGGCACGGCCGGCCTGGTCGTCGTCATGGTCATCTTCATGCTGCTCGAGCAGCGTGATCTGCGCGACCGGCTGATCGGCCTGTTTGGACACGGCCAATTGGCGATCACCACGAAAGCGTTCGATGAGGCGGGAACACGTGTCAGTCGCCAGCTGCTGATGCAGTCGCTGGTGAATCTGGTCTACGGCATCGCTGCCGGCATCGGCTTGTACGTCATCGGCGTTCCCTATCCGCTGCTCTGGGCCTCACTCGGTGGCGCACTTCGATTCATCCCGTATGTGGGACCCGTGCTCGGCGCCGGCGCGCCGATCCTCGTCAGCCTCGCGGCACTCGACGGGTGGCTCCGGCCATTTGAGGTGATGGCGTTATTTATCGTGCTCGAGCTGTTCACCAACCTGGTGCTCGAAACCGTGTTGTATGCCGGCGCAGCAGGCGTCTCGCAAGTGGCCCTGTTGATGTCAGTGGCCTTCTGGACCTGGCTGTGGGGACCGCTGGGACTGCTGATGGCGACGCCGCTGACGGTCTGCCTCGTGGTGCTCGGCAAACATGTGCCGGGCCTGGAGTTTGTGGGGCTGCTCATGGCCGATACGCCGGCGCTGGCGCCTGAACACGGCTACTACCAGCGGTTGCTGGCCCGCGATCAGGCGGAAGCCGCCGATCTGATCGAGACCTACATCAAGACCCAAGCGCCGCGCTCGGTTTACGACGTGCTTCTCTTGCCGGCCCTGAATTATGCTGAGCGCGATCGGATGGAGCAGCGCCTGTCCCAGGAAGAGGAAGCCGCCGTGCTTGATGCGACGCGGGAGCTGGTGACAGACGCGGCTGACTCCATTCGGCGCGTGGAATCCGCACTGATCCCGACCCCCGAGAATGGCCCTTCCGACGCACTACCCCGTGGTCCGCTGCGGGTTCTCGGCTATCCCAGCAATGGCGCCGCCGATGAGATTGCATTGGCCATGCTGGCGCATTTGCTTGACGACCTTCCGATCGCGATTGAAATCACCAAGACACGGTTGCTGGCAACCGAACTGGTCACGCTGGTGCGCGAGAGCAACGCATCGCTGGTCTGTATTGCCGATCTGCCACCGAGTCCTTTCTCGAAGAGCCGGTATCTCACCAAGCGGCTGCGCGCGGCGTTTCCCGAGCTGCGCATCGTCGTCGGGCGATGGGCGCCCTCAGTCCTGATCGACGATAATACGCAGGCACTGCGTGAGGCCGGTGCCACTCACGTGTCGTCGACACTTGCCCAAACGCGCGAATACCTTGGCAGCCTCGACGAAATACCGCGAGCCCCGGCCGCGCACCGCACCATGTCCGAGCCTGCAACCTGAACTAACGTCGCCCAACCTCATCCTTCCTGAGCCAACCATGAGTGAACCAGCTGACAACAACGGGCCGGCGGATACTGAGCGCGACCAAACCGACCAGAGCTTGCGCGATGAGCGCGACAAGGCGGACCGGGGAGCCGGTAACGACTGGGCGGCCATTGACGAAACCGCCGACGCCATCATCAGCCTGGCCCGCGTGCGTGCCGATGCCGTCCTGGCGCGCGCTCGTGCGCAGATGGATCTTTCCAGCAGACAGTCGGTGCCGGATTTAGCGCCCGGGGAGACGCTGACCAGGAATCGTGCTTTCGAAGATCACGCAGTGCAACGGGAGCGAGCGCAGGCAGATGCCACTCTGCGTGTCGAGCGCGCCGAGCACTTGCGGGTCCTGGCGGTTGAGCGCGAAGAAACCGACAAGGATCTCGACCGTGAACGAGCCCGGATCGATGAAGCGCTCGCCACCCGAGACGACTTCCTCGGCATCGTGAGTCACGAGCTGCGCAATCTGCTGGGCGTGGTTATTGGATCAGCAGCTGCGGTCATGGACGCTACGACCAGCCGCGATGATCTGGGCATTCACGGCCAGCGCATCCAGCGAACGGCGTGGCGGATGAATCGTCTCGTCGGCGACCTGATTGATGTGGCCAGCATCCAGGCTGGGCGTCTCGCGGTCACGCCTGAACGCGGCGACCCGTCGACCGTGGTGGCCGAGGCCGTCGAAAGCTTCCAGACGGAGGCGGCTCGCAAGGGGGTGACGATCGAAACGCAGGTGGAGACGACGATGTCGCTCGTCCCGTTCGACGCAGCACGCATTCTCCAGGTGCTCAGCAATTTGCTGAGCAATGCGATCAAGTTCACGCCTACGGGTGGCAAAGTCGTTGTGCGGGCCGGACTCGTCGCGGGCGCCATCCACATCTCAATCACTGATACAGGCGTCGGGATCCCGCCTGATAAATTAGAGGATGTCTTTGGAAAATTCGTTCAGCTCATACCGAATGATCGCCGCGGTCTCGGATTAGGCCTCTACATTTCCAAGTGCATCGTGCAGGGCCACGGCGGCCGGATCTGGGCCGAAAACAGCGCCGGCAACGGCACCGTCATGTCGTTCGTGCTTCCAGTCAAAATAACGGGTACGCCGGCGTCCGTTCACGTCTGAGGACATCAGATGACCAAAAGGCGGCCCGTCGAGCAGCGCGGCACCCGGAAATTTGACGTCGAGCGCTATCTGACTGCGGTCGGCGCCGACGCGAAACCGACGAGGTACCGGCGCGGCACCGTGGTGTTTTCACAAGGCCAGCCGGCAACCACCGTTGCGTATATTCAATCCGGAGAGGTGAAATTGTCGGTGGTGTCGCACGAAGGCAGGGAAGCCATCGTGGCGCTGCTTGGGCCCACCGACTTTTTTGGCGAAGGCGCCCTGGCCGGCCAGCCGGTCCGCCTCGAAACCGCGACCACGACAACCGGCAGCTGCGTGGTCGTCATCGAGACAGGGGTGCTCGCCCGGTTGCTACATACCGAGCCGACCTTCTCGGATCGTTTTATTGCGTATCTGCTCACGCGGAAGCTCCGCATCGAAGCCGACTTAGTCGATCAACTGTTTAATTCAACCGAGAAGCGCCTCGCCCGGACGTTGCTCCTGCTGGCCCGTTACAGCGACGCGAACCCGCCCTGGTCGCTCCCGCCGATTGCGCAGGGCACACTCGCGGAAATGGTCGGCACCACGAGGTCTCGGGTCAACGGCTTCATGAGCAAGTTCAGGAAGCTGGGCTTCATCGAGGGCGGTAGCGTGATCAGAATCAACCGTTCGTTACTCACGCTTGTCGTGCTGGACCTGGTGCCTCCGGTCGGCGGCCGGTCCGACGCACCCAGCCGGTAACGCGGCGTTTCGCCACCGAAGATCGCGCCGTTCTGCTACAAAGAGTGGACATGATCCGCTGGTTGACGCCACTCCTCGCGCTGCTGTTCTTCTGTTCGGGCGTCGCCGCCTTGATCTATCAGGTGATGTGGCTGCGCCTGCTCGGCTTGGTGTTTGGCGTGACCGTCTACGCGGCCAGCACTGTTCTTGCCAGCTTCATGGCCGGTCTGGCGATCGGCAGTTACAGTGCCGGCCGGCTCGCAGGACGACTCCGCTCGCCGCTCCGCGCCTTCGGGCTGGTCGAGATCGGCGTCGGCCTTACCGCGCTGCTGACCCCGCTCGCATTTGGCGGCCTGAAAGGCGTGTGGATTGACGTCCAACCGCTGCTGCCCTCGTCGTTGTGGATCATTACGGTCGCGCGCTTCCTCGCAGCGTCGGCGATCCTGATCATTCCCACGACGTTGATGGGCGCGACCTTACCGCTGGTCATGCGGTCGGCCCTGGCGTCCGATTCCGGGGTTGGTAGCCGGGTTGGGTTGCTCTACGCCGCCAACACCGCCGGTGCCGTGGCGGGTGCATTGCTAGCCGGGTTTTACCTGGTCTCCGACGTCGGCGTCGGGCGGTCGTTCTACATCGCTGCCCTGATCAACGTGGTCGTCGGTCTCGTGGCGCTGGTCGCCTCACGGCGCATCGTCAGCGCGCCCGCAGGCGCGGCTGCGGTGACACCACACCACGCCGGCGCTGCGAGCGCGGTGCTGACCAGCGGGCAGCGCACCGCCGTGTTGTGGACGTTCATCCTTTCGGGGGCGTTGTCGTTAGCCCTCGAACTGGTCTGGTTTCGCATGCTCGTGACGATGCTGCGACCAACCGCGTACGCGTTTACGCTGATGCTGACGGCCGTGCTGTTCGGCATCGCCGCCGGCAGCGCGGTCGCCTCGCCGCTGTTGCGCCGCGGCACGCGCTGGCTGCCGGCGCTCACCGTCATTCAGTTGGCGATCAGTATCGCGGCCGTATTGTCGCTGAACGCGTTGACGCTGGTCGGGCCCTTCGGCGACGCGATTGGCCCGACACTGATCAGGGCCGGGCTGGAGCCGTACCTCGCCCCGATCGTTGTTGCGAGCCTCGTCGCGATGTTGCCGACGACGCTGCTGCTCGGCTTCGCCTTTCCGATTGGACTGTCACTGTGGACTGGCGCGGTCAATGGCTCAGAGCGCCGGATCGGTGTGTTCTATTCGCTCAACGTCTGCGGCGCGATCGCGGGGGCGGTCCTTGGTGGTTTTGTCCTGTTACCGACCCTCGGCAGTCACGGTAGTCTGATCGCCGTTTCCGGACTGGCCCTGATTTCGTGCCTGATGCTGGCCGTTCCGCAGTGGCGGACTCGACCGAACTTTGCCGGGTTCATGATCGTCGTCGCGCCGATTGCATTCGGGATGGCCGCTCTCAACGCCGCCGACCCGTTTGCCGTCACGATGGATTCCGCCCGGAAGGACGAGCGACTGCTCTGGCGTCAGGAGGGGGTGCAGACAACGGTCGCCATTCACGAGCAGGGCAGCGCCGGGCGCACCCAGCGCATCATGTATCTCGACGGGATGCACCAGGCGAGTGATTTCCGCACGATGACGTTCGTACATCACCGCATTGGCGCATTGCCGGTCATGCTTCACCCCAACCCGACCGAGGCACTGGTGATTGGCCTGGGCGGCGGCGCGACGGCCGGCGCCGTGGCCCGGTATCCGGGCGTCAACGTCGATGTGGTGGAACTCTCCAGTGCGGTGGTCGGGGGGGCGTCGTTCTTCACGCATATTAATTTCGGCCTGCTCGATCGTCCAAACGTCACGTTACGAGTCGACGACGGTCGCAATTACCTGATGACCACGCGAAAGAAATACGACGTCATCACCGCCGACATCATCCTGCCGCGGCACGCCGGAGCGGCGGCGCTCTACTCGCGCGAGTACTTCGCGCTGGTCCGCGACGCGCTCAAGGACGATGGCCTGGTGATGCAGTGGAATGGCGCAGAGGGTGATTCAACCTATCGGTTGATCCTGCGTACCTTCATGTCGGTGTTCCCGCACACCACGTTGTGGGGCGACGGCACGTTGATGATTGGGAGCAAGACGCCGTTCACCTTTAGCCGGAGCGCCTTTGATCGCCGCTACGCGGACCCGCGATTTCGCGAGTTGTTCGACTGGAATTACGACACGCTGGCCAAAACATATGTGGCCGGACCGGACGATATTCGCGCCTGGCTGGGCGAGGGGCCGATTCTGAGCGACGACAAACCGGTGATCGAGTATTTCCTGACCGCGCCCAAGGGTGAGCCGCCGCCCGATTTCAATCGGTTGCCGCAGCCGCAGCCCACCGCGATCCTGCGCCCTTAGCTCAAGTTCCTTAAGGCCGGGGCACCGCGTTGGGAATGAAGTCGAGGACCAACGCCGCGCTCATATCGCGCAGCACCAGGTCCCGTCCAATGATCCGGTATTCGAGCTCGGGCGGTAATTTCGGCAGCACCGCCAACACCGACGGGGGCATCGTCGCCAACTGGGACGCTTCCGGGAAACGCAGGTAGACGCGCGGAGCACGGATGGTCGGTCGCTCGTCGTCGATGGCCTCGAGCACCGCAGCCGATTCAGGTGCCGACAGCACCTCGTTCAAGCGTCTTTTGATCGCGGCGCTGGCGGCGGCCGTGAAGAACACGCCGCGGCGCGGTTTCGGGCGGGCGCGCTGCACCGCGCGGGCGAGTGCGTCCGATGTCGAGGTGATTTCTTTGGCTGTTGAATTTGGCACGTGCACCGGCAGTTCCTCACGGAGCTTGGTGCGTAACGCGAGATAGCGGTCAACCTCCTGATCGAATCCGCGCAGTGCGGGGTCGTCTGCCGGCACCCGGCTTTGACCGGGGTTAACCTGCAGGGCGGCCACTAACGCGAAAGCGCAACATGCGAAGGTCATAGCTACCATTTATATGCCAGTCGGACTCGCGAGATGGTCCGCACGATCATGGCTTGAACGCCGCCTTGTTGATGAGGCGGCGCGCTTCCTGTTCGGCGGCCGTGGTCGGTGCCTCCTCGCTGTCGTCGCGGAGATCGCGTTGCGAGGCTTCGTCTTCATCGAGGCGCAGGGTGTCGATGATCGCCGCACGCGCCTTGGCATCCAGTGTCCGCGAAATCAGCACCAGTTGCAGTCTGGGCGTGTTGGTGCCGCGGGTCAGGGTCACCAGCGATGTCTGGTCGCCCCACTGCGCAATGATCGTCGCGTTGGGCGGAACATCGGTCGGCAGTGCGCCGTGGGCGGTCCAGGCCACACGGGGTAATGGCGCACCGTAGGCTTTCGCGATCGCTTGAATGACGTCGCCGTTGGTCAGGCCTGCGACGCGGTCGCGGTCATAGGTCACGACGACCTGGTAGAGCAAGTCGTCATAGAACCGGAATTTCACGTCGCGAACGGGATCGGCGTGCTTGGTGTCGGCTGGGACATATTCCGGCCGCCACTCTATTTCCTGCACGTTTCGCGCGAGGGGTTGACGCGCGGGACTGTCGTCGACGCCCTTGCGTGTGTAGATGCCCCAGTCTTTGCGCAGATGCGTGCCGCTGATTTTGACGACCGCCTCGACGGAAGTCTCCAGTTGATACTTGCGATAGCGAAAGGGCTTTTCCGCAGAGACGGCGACCCCGGCCAACGACACCGTTGTCATGATCAACGCGATCCATTGAGCGATGCGTGACTGTCTCACCTCTACAGCGTAGCCTGCTCAGGGGTCGAGGCTCTGTGTCGTTTGGGACAGAGTCGACAGTGGAATGCTGTAACGCTGTGTGGAGGAGAGCGCCGTGCACAAGGCGGCCGACGAGAATTATGAGAACTCCGCCCCCAGCCCCCACCCTTCTCGACGCCGAGCAGCGCCGCGAGCGCGCGGAAGATGGCCGCCATCACGCTGAGTTGGAGCGGCTTGATGCAGAAGCGTTGCGGAAGGTCGCCGAAAGTGCGCGGCAAGCGGCTGAAGAAGCCCGCACGGCCGCAGAGGATGCCCGCCAGGCTGCCGAAGAGGCGCGCGACGCGGTCATTCAGGCCGTGTCCGCGACCACCGAATCACTCAGCGCAACGCTGGAGCAGATGAAGGTGTTGGAAGATGCCCGGCGTGTGTTGCACGGCTTGCGTGACGGCACCTTCCCCGGCGTGAACGGCGTGAACTAACCACGCGCGATCAGTCGTGCAGCACGACGCTCAACAGCGCACTGTTAATCTTGAGCTCGTCGTTGTCGTATTCGATCAAGCCCATCTTGCGGAACTTATTCATGAAAAAGTTGACGCGCGAGCGCGTGGTACCGACCATCTCGGCCAGCGTCTCCTGCGACAGCTTCGGCAGCACGTGCGTGACGGTGTCGTCCTTGCCGTAGCGGGCCAGCAACAACAGCGTCCGGGCCAGCCGCTTTTCACTCGAGTTGAACAACTGATCGACGAGATCTTCCTCGATGCGGATGTTGCGCGTCAGCATGTGCGCGATGAAGCGGTCGGAGAATTCCGATTGTTCGTGCAGGGTCCGGACCATCTCACGCTTTTGAATGCGCAGCACCTTGGTCGGCGTGACGGCCGTGGCCGAGCCGATGCGGAGGGGCTGTCCCGCGAGGCAACCCTCGCCAAAAAAATCACCCGGTCCGAGCATCGCCACGACCGCTTCTTTGCCGGTCGCGGACAGGACCGACAGCTTGACGCCACCCTCCTGGATGTAAAACACACTGGTCGCCGGTGCACCCTGCGCGAACACCTGGGTGCCGCCCGTAAACCGCACCACACGCCGCGAGACCCCGGTCGAGGCGAGGAAGGCGTGCACATCGAAGTGCGGCGGCGGAGCAGCGGACGCCTCAGGCTTTTTGCGGGCCATCTGGCGCATCATCGCATGATTGCCGTGGTATGTCAGCGCCCCGGGGCGCGGACCAACTGCGCCACGTCATACACCCCTCCGTTGGCAATGACTCGCGATACCTTGCGCGTATTGGCGATATCGACGAGCGGATTGCCGTCGAGAATAATCAGGTCGGCGAGCCGACCCGGTTCAATCGTGCCGGCATTGAGTGCCAGCGCCCTGGCCGGATTGACCGTGGCCGTCTTGAGTGCGTCGAATGGCGCCATCCCGGCCAGCACATACGACATCAACTCGCCGTGCAAGTTAATCGCATTGGGCGTGTCGGTCCCGGCGACGATCAAGCCGCCCGCCTTCATCACGTCGAGCACCATCTTGCCGCTGCCGCCGCGTGGATCGCCGCCGCCGCCCGGGTTCGCTGTCACCGGTTGTTGCGCCACCTGCCGCTGGATCCACTGCGGGTAGAGAGCAAACCGCGGATCGGTTTTGAGCGACGCATCGATTTCGAACAGGCGCCTGGCGCCGCCGCCGGAAATCATCGGGCACAGGATTCGCGCACTCTTCCCGAATAGCTGGATCACATCGTCGTAGGCGGTCTGCAGCGTGGCCATTTTCGGCGAGTAACCACGGCGACTTGTCGCCGCCGTGTGTTCGGTATTGTCGACGCCGATCAGCGAGGCCGGGAAGATCTCGTGCGTCGCGACGGGGACGCCGATGCCGTGCGCGAACTCGACCATCCGCTTCTGCTGCGCATCGGGGAGGCGCACGTAGCTCTTAATCAAGTCGTGCTCGAGCACCCTGGCGCGCTGCAACTCCATTTCGAACTGGCTGACGCTGGAGATCGCGATGCCCATCTTGTAATACACCCGCCCCCATTCCATCAGGTAGCCGGTGCCGTAGACACGTGGGCCGGGCCGCACGCCTGCCTCGTTGGCTTCGCGGTCCTCGACGGCTTCATACGGCGTGTTGCCCGGACTTCGCACGGTGGTGACGCCGAAGGCGAGCCATGCCCGCCCGTGCGCCGCGCCGAAGTCTTTCTGCAGATGGGAATGGAATTCGACGAGCCCGGGCATCACCGTCTGCTGTGAGGCATCGACCAACGTTCCCCCCGCATGATTCGCGGCATTGTGGGCGACCACCCGCGAGATGCGATTGCCGTCGATGATGACGTCGACATCGCGGCGCACCACTGGCGCGGTCATGTCGATCAACTGACCGGCGTGGACAATCACGCGACCGGTCGGGATCGCCGGCGTCCATTGCAGATCGACGGGCACTGTTCGGGTTTCGCCGGTCTCAATGTCAACGATGCGCAGGGTGTCGAGCGACTGATAGAGAATGTGCCGCGAGTCGCCTTGCCACGACGGGGCATGAGCGCTTTCGGAGGTGACGCGCCGCGGTGGGCCCAGAGGCGCGCCGCTCCTGGACACCGGCCACACCGACAGCGTCCCTTCATAGATCGCCGCCATCCGCGTACCGTCCGGCGACCACACCGGGCCGCCGCCGCCGCGCGAATCGATCGACAACATCGGGATCGGTGCGTGCCACTCGTCGGCGCCGCCTTCGGTCGAAATCGTCAACACCTGATTGGTGCCTTCACGGAAGCGGACGGTTAGCGGCGCGACTGAGGCGAGCGCAACGCGCGTGCCGTCCGGCGACCACGTGGGCGTGCCGGGCTGCGGCAGCGTGTCGTGGATCCGGGTGACTACGCCGCTCGCGAGATCGAGCACCGACATCTGGGCGACGCGCCACATGCCGTCGACGTTGAAGAAGACGATCCTCTTGCCGTCCGGTGAAAACGACGCGCCCTGCGGCTGCGTCTCCATCGTCGTCACTTGCCGCGCCTGCCCGCTGCTCATGTCGCGCACCCACAGTTGCAGATGCGGGCTGGTCTTGTCCGAGGAGTAGACCAGGCGGCGGCCGTCCGGGGACCATGACGGGTCGGTGTCGAGCGCCGCGTCGTGGGTCAGATTGACCGCCTTCCCGCCGGCCGTGGGTATGACGTAGATATCGCCGACGGCGGCAAACGCCACCTGACGACCATCGGGAGAGATCACCGGCCTGACGATGCCGAGCGTCTTGCGCGGTTTGATTGACGTGAAGTCGCGCGCACGTCGGGTGTAGTGCGGCTGGGTCACCTGCAGCGTCGCACTGAAGTCGACAGTCTGGGGCGTGGCTGCAGAAAGACTGCGTCGACGGATCTTGCCATCTGACACATAGGTGAACTCGTCGGGCGACAGCCATGAGGCGCGGAAGGCGAACACGTTCTCGCTGCCGGTCAGCGGTTTGCCATCGATCTCATAGCGGCTCTGATTCGGTGCGGACACGTGATAGACCACCTGTCCGCCCGGACCCCAGGAGGGCGCGTCGAGGCGTGCGCCGGCGACGGTGGCTAACTTGCGTTGCGTGCCATCGGCGGGGTTCACCGCCCACACCGATTGAGAACCATCGCGCGTCGAGGCAAAGGCAATCTCGCGATCGTCGGGCGACCACGACGGCATGTAGTCCTCGCTGGGGTCTTTGGTGATCTGACGGACGTCGCCGGAACGGACGTCGAGGACCCAGATGTTGTAGTCGCTGCCGAGCGGGTTGCCACGGTCGGAGGAGAAGGCGACACGCGTGCCGTCATGCGACCAGGCCGGTTCGCGATCGTCGAAGGTCCCCCAGGTCAGGCGGTGCTGCCGGCTGCCATCCGGAGCGATCGACCACAGGTCGTAGCCGCCGTCGCGAAAGGAGAAGTAGGTGATCCATTGACCGTCCGGCGACCACACCGGCTGCCGGGCATCGTCGTAGACGTCCGTCAGCCGTGTGGCTGCGCCGCCTGTTGCCGGGACAGTCCAGATGCTGCCTTGCAAGTCCATGGCGAGCGTGCGGCCGTCAGGCGACACGGCGACTGCCATCGAGGTGCCTTCCTGCACAGTCACGTCAATGCGTGGCGGTGCGGCCGGGTCCTGGCGCTGAGCGACATGGGACGCCGTGCCGGTGAACACCAGGACGGCGGCGAAGAACAGAAAGGCGGTGATGCGGTTCAATGTGGACCTCGCGGGAGTTCGGGACCGCGGTGGCGGCCGCGTCTGCGCCGGTAGCATACTCTTGGGAGATATGGTCCCGGCGAAGCCTCTGCTGCTGATCATCGATGATGAAGAGAGTGTCCGAGCGTTCCTCTCGTCGCTCGCGGCCCGCCAGGGGTTCGACGTCCTTGCGTGCGAGTCGGGCACCGAGGCGCTGGCAGTCCTGCGCCGCCGCCACGTCGACCTCACTTTCGTGGATCTGCACATGCCGGGGATGAACGGCCTCGAGGTGCTGCGGGCCATTCACGGCGAAGAGGCGGCGACCCATATTGCGCTGATGACCGGCGAGAGCACCATCGAATCGGCGGTCGAGGCGGTCAAACTCGGTGCCGAAGATTACCTCCAGAAACCGCTCGACCTGCCACGCGTGGTCGAGATCATGACGTCGGTCCGGCAAGGGTTCGAGAACCGCGGCTTGATGTTGGCGAGCGACGCCGCGCTCGCCGAGCGACTCGAGTTCTGCGGCATGGTCGGCCGGTCGCGTGTTGTGTCCGACCTGTTCGACCTGATCCGGCGCCTGGCGCCACATGCGCGGAGCGTCCTGATCACGGGCGAGACCGGGTCAGGCAAGGAGCTTGTCGCGCGTGCGCTGCACAAGGTCGGGCCGCGGCGCGACAAGCGCTTTGTCACGATCAATTGTTCCGCCGTCGTCGAAACACTTTTCGAAAGTGAGCTGTTTGGCCATGTGCGCGGGGCGTTCACCGGCGCATCGGAGCACAAGGCAGGGCTCTTCGAAGCGGCCAATGGCGGCACGCTGTTTCTCGACGAAGTGGGGGAACTGCCGCTAGCGGTTCAGGCCAAACTTCTGCGGGTGCTGGAGAGCGGCGAGGTGCAGCGCGTCGGCGCCACCCAGGGCAAAGTCTTTGACGTCCGCATCATCGCGGCGACTAACCGCGACCTTGACGACGACGTGGGCAAGGGCACGTTCCGCAGCGACCTGTTCTACCGGTTGAATGTCGTGGAACTCGCGGTGCCCACGCTGCGGCAGCGCCGCGAGGATATCCCATATCTCACCGCGGCGTTCGTGCAACAGTACTCAACCGCGTTCGAGAAGCCGATCTCGGGCTTGACCGCTCCCGCCGAGACCCTATTGACGGCGCACGCCTGGCCCGGGAACGTTCGCCAGTTGCGCAATATCATCGAGCGCGCGTGTTTGTTGTGCGAAGGGCAGTTACTCACCGAACGCGACATCGAACGGGCGCTCGGCTCAGGCACGCCCGACGGGTCGTCGCCGCGGACCGCAGCACGTGGACCGGTGACCGAGCTGCCGGCCCGCGACATGGTCGTGGAGGCATTGGCCGCGGCGAGTGGCAATAAAGCTGCGGCGGCCCAGCATCTGGGGATCAGCCGGCGGTCGCTCTACCGCCTCCTCGAAAAGTACGGTGTCGCCGGCTAGGCCGCAGCGGTCCGTGCCACCCGTCGCATCACCGAGCGCACGCGCGACAGCAGCACGTCGGCTTCGAACGGTTTGACCAGGTAATCATCGGCGCCCAGTTCGAGCACGCGCTGTTCGACGCCTGATCCGGTCTCGGCGGTGAGGACCATCACCGGCACGGCGGCGAGGATCAAATCGTGGCGGACGCGGCCGAGCACCTCAAAGCCATCCATATCCGGCATCATCAAATCGATCAGCAGCAAGTCGGGACGCTCGCGTCGAGCGATTTCCAATCCCTTCGCGCCGTTCTCGGCTTCGAGCACCTCGTAGCCGTCTTTTTCGAGCAACAGCCGGATCAGCATCCTGATCATGCGATCGTCGTCTGTGACGAGCACGCGGATCTTGTCGCGAACCACAGGTGCGGCGGGCGTTCCTTCGTCGTGATTGCTCAGCACGCGATCGATTTCTTCAAGCGAGGTGATGCCGGCGACGGCCAGAGCCAGCGCCGTCTCGCGCATCGATGGACAGCCGGCGGCTCGCATCGCCGCGCGAATTTCGCGCGCTCCCGCGCCGTCGCGAATCGCGGCACGCAGTGCCTCGTCGGGGATCAGGACCTCCGGCACGGCGACGCGCCCGCGGTAACCTGTTTGTTTGCACTGATCGCAGCCCTTTCCCGGCGACGCGGCCAGCGAAGGCAGACCGGCCAGCGCACCTAATCGCTTGGCTGAGTGTTCGTCGTGAATGGTCCGGCAGTTGGTGCACAGCTTCCGTACCAGGCGCTGCGCCACGACGGCATTGAGGCTCTCCGCCACTTTGAATGGCGCCAGGCCCAGATTCAACAGTCGTGTGATGGCCGAGGCGGCGTCGCTGGTATGGAGTGAACTGAGCACCAGGTGGCCGGTGAAGGCGGCCTGGCCGACGATGTCCGCGACTTCGTTATCGCGGATTTCGCCGACCATGATGACGTTGGGATCCTGACGCATCACCGAACGCAACACCGAAGCGAAGCCGTTGCCGGAACGCGAATTGACCGGGATCTGCGAAACCCCCTCAAGATGCCGCTCGACCGGGTCTTCGACGGTGACGATATTGACGCGACCGGTGCGCAGAAAGTGGAGCGCTGCGTAGAGCGCGGTGGTCTTGCCGGAGCCGGTCGGTCCGGTCATCAGGACCAAGCCATCAGGCTTGCTCAATGCGGCACGGATCTGGGCCGAGGCTTCGGCGTTGTAGCCGAGGTCATCGAAGGTTTGAAACGAGGTGCCGCTGTCAATCACGCGCATCACCAATTTTTCGCCGTGCGTGGTCGGCAGCGCCGACAACCGCACGTCGATCGGGCGTCCATCGATCGACACGCGGAACGCGCCATCCTGCGGTTTGCGCTTGGTGGTGATGTCGGTGCCGGCGAGGATCTTGAAGCGATTGGTCACCGGACCGAGCGCCGCAGCGGGCAGCGACAGCAGTGGCTCGAGGATGCCGCAGACGCGATGGCGGATGACCGCGCCGTCGCTGCCTGGCTCGAGGTGAATGTCGCTCGCACCAGCGTTGATCGCGGCGGCAAGGATGCGATTACACAGATCGACGACCGGCGAGTCAGTGCGGCGGTCCGCGTTCTCGATATCGCCGGACTTGACGGCGCCGGCGTGGCGAATGCGATTAATCAGCTCCTCGACATCATTGGCGTGTGCGTAGGCCGCGGCGATGGCGCCGATGACCTGTGACTTGGTCGCAATGACCACGGCCGGTCGACGCCCGGAGGCAAAGGCGAGATCGCGTTCGACATCGTCGTCGGCGCCGACACACGAGGCATAGGTCAGCGTGCGGTTGTCTTCGGACAACGGCACGATCTGATGGCGTCGCGCCACCCGTTCCGGCACCAGCCGCAGCGTCATCGGCGTCGGCGCCTGCGCGGTCAGGTCGACAAATGGTCTGTCGATCGCGGCCGCGAGGGCGCGATAAGCGACCGGTTCACTGAGCAGTCCGAAGGCGACCACGGCTTCCACCAGTGGCACCCCCGTCCGCGCGGCATGCTCGGTGGCACTGACCACATCCTCCGCGCTCATGAGCGCGTGTCGTTCAAGGTACGACGCCAGAGCACGACTTGGATCGTTGATTGACTTGGCGACGCGAAGATGAGAGATGTTGGTGAGCGAGGAGGCCATACCCGCGGTCACAGCAGAATGCGTACCGCCGTGCGATCGGGGCGGCCGTCCATGAGAACCCACAGCGGGCGACCGCCGCACATGTGCGCGCACACTCGTGCCGCACGATCGCACGGCCCCGCACACTGCAGGCGACGGGTTTTGTGCCGTCGGACATGGGTCGATGCTCGCTGCCGAAGCGGCAAGCGCCTTGCAGCCGTGGTCGTCACGTGAACATTTTCAAGATCGGTCGGCGCGTCCGCGCCAGCTCTCGCGAGTCGGCGGCGCCGTGGGCGGTTCTCGCGGTGGCGCTCGCCGTCACCGTCGGCGTCGCCACGCAACAACTCGCGGCGTTGCAGGAGCGCGCGGGGTTACGGTTCATCGGCGACGCCGACGAAGTCCGCCACGCGTTGCAACAACGCGTCGACGCCTACATGGACCTGCTGAGTGCGTCACGGGCGCTGTTCGCTTCCAGCACTGAAGTGACCCGCGATGAATGGGCGGCGTTTGTGACCGGCCTCAACCCGACGGAACGATTTCCCGGGATTGTCGGGATGACCTTCGTCACGCGGGTGGCGGCCGACGACCGCGACCGCTTCGTGCGCTCGGTGCAGGATGACCGCAGTGTGTCGCCAGAAGGGTTTCCCTATTTCGACATCTGGCCGGCGAGGCGGGGGGAGGAATCCTTCGTTAACGTGTTTGTCGAACCGTTTGCGCTGAATGCCGCGACCTTCGGCTACGACCAAAGCGCAGAGCCGGTGCGGCGTGACGCGTTATTCCGCGCTCGGGATAGCGGTAAACCCGTGGTCACCGGGCGGCTGCACCTGATCGCGGACATGCAGAGCCAGGCGGCATTCCTGATGATGATGCCGATTTATCGCAACGGCGCACCGCTACAAAGTGTCAGTGAACGACGCGACGCGCTTGTCGGTTTCGTGGTCAATCGGGTGCGCGCCGCCGATCTGTTCGGGCCCGCGGTCACCGCTCGCAGCAACGCGCCCGGCGTCGAGATCTTCGATCACGCTGACGTCGCAACGGGCCAGAAGTTGTTCGAGACGGACCGGCGGCTCGGTGACGGCGACCCCGGCGAAGGACGTTTCGAGAAGGTCGCCACCCTCGACGTCGGCGGCGGCCTGTGGAGCGTCCGGTTCCGCGGCGCGAGCGACTACGGCGCCGCCGACCACCTGGCTGCTCAAGCCGTGTTTGTCGGCGGCCTGCTGATCAGCGGTCTGCTGTTCGTGATCGTCCGCGCGCAAGCGACCGGGCGATCACGGGCGATGGCAATGGCGGCGGGGATGACCAGTGAATTGCGCGAGGCCAAGGACGCCGCAGAAACCGCCAACCAAACCAAGTCTCAGTTCCTCGCCAACATGAGTCACGAGATCCGGACGCCTCTCAATGGCGTGCTTGGGATGCTGGAGGTACTGCTGTTGACGGAGTTGCGGCCGGTGCAGCGCGGATATGCCGAAACCGCGCGCGCGTCCGGTGACGCCTTGCTCGTCGTGCTCAACGACATTCTCGATTTCTCGAAAGTCGAAGCCGGAAAACTCGAGCTCGAGGTGATTGATTTTGACCTGCGCCAGGTCGTCGAACAGTTGAGCGACGCGATCGCGATCGCGGCACACGGCAAGGGACTCGAGTTTGCCTACACCATTGACGACGACGTGCCGACGACGCTTCGCGGCGATCCGGGTCGTCTTCGCCAGGCCCTGGCCAACCTGCTCGGCAACTCGATCAAGTTCACCAGCGCAGGCGAAGTGGTTCTGCGCGTGACGCTCGACCCGAGCCCGGCGCCCGTCGACCAGGTGCACGTGCGCTTTGAGATCAGGGACACCGGGATCGGGATCAGCGCCGAGGCGCAGGCTCGGTTATTTCAACCTTTCACACAGGCCGACGGTTCCACGCGCCGGCGGTTTGGCGGCACCGGCCTCGGCTTGGCTATTTCCAAACAGATCACGACGCTGATGCACGGGCGGATCGGTGTCGAGAGCACGCCAGGCGAAGGCAGCTGTTTCTGGATGACGCTGCCGCTGGAGGTTCGCTCCCGTTTGGCGGACGTGCCGGCGACCGCGCTTGCCGGGCGCCGCGGACTGGTCGTCGACGATAACGCGACCAACCGCACCATTCTGCAGCGGCAGCTGGAGTCGTGGGGGATGCGTGTCGCTGTCGTCGATAGCGCACGAGACGCGCTGGAACTGCTGCACGTGTCGACGTCCGTCGAGCCGTTCGACGTCGCCATCCTCGACTTCCAGATGCCGGACATTGACGGGTTGGAACTCGGGCGGGCGATCAAAGCCGATCCGGCGATTGCCGCCACTCCACTAGTCATGCTGAGCTCGCTTGGTCAGGACTACGCCGACGCCGCACGCGCGGCCGGGTTTGCCGCCTACCTGACCAAACCTGCACACAGCCACCAACTGCAAAAGGCCGTCGCCAACGCATTAATGAGCACGGCCAGACCGCTTGAGGTCGCTCACAGCCGTCTGGAGGTCGACCACAGCCCTCTGGCGCCGGCGTTGGATGTCATGGCCGCCGATGCGCTCGCCGGCGTATCGGTCCTTGTTGCTGAAGACAACCAGGTCAATCAAAAAGTCGTGCTGCTGATGTTGCGCAGGCTAGGTGTGCAGACCGACGTCGTCGATAACGGACGACAGGCGGTTGACGCCGTCTCGGCTCAGTCCTACGACTGCATTCTGATGGACTGCCAGATGCCGGAGATGGACGGCTACCAGGCGACCGCCGAAATTCGTCGCCGCGAGCGCGACGGGAAACGGGTCCCGATAGTCGCGATGACCGCGAATGCGATGAAGGGCGATCGCGAGCGATGTCTCGCCGCTGGGATGGACGGTTACGTGTCCAAACCGCTGAACCTGCGCCAACTCCAGCAGGCGCTCGGAGACGCGTTGCGGGGGGCAGCGGCAGCAGCGCGGTCCGGCGACACGTCGGCGGACTCCCAATCTGTCGCAAGCGCGGTGCCGACGCTCGACCAATCGGTCCTGACAACCTATCGCGCGTTGCGCGTTCCGAACGGACCCGACCCGGCCGGAGAACTCGCCGCCGCGTTTCTCGAGGACGCCCCCCGTACGAGTCGAACAGTTGGGCCGCGCGCTGGAGGCAGCCGACTACGCCTCGGCGCGTGATGCGTCTCACAGTCTCAAAGGGATGTGCGGGGCGATTGGTGCCCTGCGCATGAGCACGCTCAGTGCGGCAATCGAGGACGGCGTGCGGACCGGCAGCGACGGGAATCAGCAACTACTCCGGCAGTTGAACACGGAGTTCGTCAACGTTATTGCGGCACTGCAGGTATTCATGCCGGGCGCCGCCCATTTTGCAGGAACACGATGACCAAGAAGCTTTCGACTCTTGTTGCGGCGCTCGCGCGTCCGCCCCAGTCGATCTGGGCTGATCCGCTGCCGCTGCCAGAGGTGCCACTGATTGATCGCCCCGGGCGGCCGCGGGCCACTGCCCCCTTGCCCGAGCTCAAACCGCTGCCGCGACGAACCGTCATGGTCGTCGATGACGAGCCGCAGGTGCTCGAGACCATGGTGCGGATTCTGGGCAAGGAAAACTACGAGCTTGTCGTCGCCGCCAGTCCGGCAGAAGCGTTGGCCGAGAGCCTGGCTCGTGACGGCCGAATCGATTTGCTGGTGACCGATTTCGAAATGCCCGGCATGCGCGGCCGCGAACTGGCTGACAAGATCCGCGCCCACGTCGGCGACCTGCCGGTGCTGTATCAGACCGGTTTTGCCGACATGCTGTTCCGCGATCGCAATGAACTCGAGGCCGGTTCAGCATTCCTTGAGAAACCATTCACGGCGCGAGGCCTGCGTGAGGCGGCACGCTTTCTGTTGTTTGGCTCGATCAATCCGCCCGCTCTGCCAGACTCGACCAACCCGCTTGACGGGGCGATGAGGTCATGACCGCCGATCCGTATGTCCTGATTGTCGATGACGAACAGCCGGTGCGCGACGTGATCGGCCGGATGCTCGCTCGCAGCGGGCTCCGGCTGCGATATGCGACCAATGCCGACGATGCGCTGGCGGAGGTGTATGCGCACCCGCCGATGGTCGTGGTCGCCGATGTCCACATGCCGGGGCGCTCGGGTTTATGGCTGGCGAGCCAGGTGCAGGACATCAGTCCTCGCACCGCCATCGTGCTGGCGAGCGGTGACGTCGAGCTGCCATCGTCTGAGACGTTGCGTC
>DATLXN010000040.1:0-142070 GCA_035575715.1 Vicinamibacterales bacterium
GGGGTCGATGCCGCATCGTTCCGTCGTGCATGGGGTTTATTCGTCATCTTGAGTCACCCCTCCCTCCCGCGATCCCTGTCGGATCGCATTCGCGACGACCGCCTTCCCACCGGCGGCGACGTTGACATGCTGATGCTGCACGACCACGTGCTGCTTGCCCCCGGTGCGGATCTTGAGCAACGTCAGTGCGGCGGCGTTGAAGGCGTCGAACAGTTTCGCCGAGGCGGTGAGGAGCCGCGCATGGTCGCTGGCAGGAAGGTCGGGGTCTTGGTGGACCCGCGCCAGCGTCTCCATCCCGTGCATGTGGGCAGCCGCCATTTGATGGCACATCATTCGTTCGAGGGAGTTGGTAGCACCGACTGACGTTGACGCGTCCAGCGCTGGCGACAGAACGCCCGCTCGCGTGGCGACATCCGCGCGCTGCTCGGACGCATCAATGCCGATCACATCCGGATTGTTGAGCGTCTCGCGCAGCTGCAGCCGCTCCTGGGACTGCCGTTCGTCCGGGTCCTCCGCGGCGACCAGTTCTGTATGGGTGGAGCCCACCAGCTCGGTAGGCGCGGCGAGCAGCTCGCGGCCCTTAAGGCGGGCGCGCTCAGCGTGCACAGGTTTGAGCGCGGCGTCAGACCAGTCCACGGGCTTCCTGCGCTCGTGCTTCTCCGCTACGGTTAGCTGGCGCACGGCTTTCTCGGCCCTCATGGTGATTCGCGTTTTGGTCATTCTCGTTCACCGAAACAGCAGTCCCCAAACACCGCGTGTTCACATCCAGCGCATGAGCGCCCCTGACTCACGCCCACCGGTTTTCCAGCCACCGGCGCTATTCGTTCTCATGGCAGCCCGGACGTCTTCACTGTTCGAGCCGTGCGCGTCAGCAATGGTTGCCTCCGGTCACTTGCATTCCCGTCTCCACAATGTCTCCACAACTCAGGTCGAACAGTGCGAACTCCAGTCGGCTGCAGTACAACGAGAATTAATAGCTATCTGGCGACGTATCAATACCTTAGGCCCAGAACTCGTGCACCATCAGCCACTTAGCTGAATCACGAACTAAGGTTTCAACTCCCGCCGCCTCCACTCGACTCACCTTACGCTTCGCCTTTGGCGAACCGTAAGGTTCGCTCGTGGCAAGCCACCTCCAGGGAGAGTGCCCCGAGCGAGCGGAGCGAGTCGAGGGCCCCAGCCAAACTGCTTTTTATTTCCATTCGACACTCTCAGTTGGACGATGGCATCGTCGTCGGAAGTGCATTGGCTTTATATCGTTCGCTGCGCTGACGACGCGCTCTACATCGGAGAGACGAACGACGTCGATCGCCGTGTCGCCGCTCACAATGAAGGCCGGTCGGCATTCACCTTAACGAGACGGCCTGTGTCGCTCATCTATCAGGAGCAATTCGAAAGCAGAGGGCTAGCGCTCGCGCGGGAGCGTCAACTGAAGACGTGGTCACGAGCGAAAAACGAAGCGCTAATCGTCGGGGACGTCACTACTTTTGCCGTCTCCATGCGTGCCATCAACTGGGCCGCCGCTGGTCGTCTGTGTCCTTGTCCGTACAGCGCCCGTACGCTAAAATGGTGCGGAGGTAACGACAATGGCTACTTCAACGGCGACACGTGATGATCGGATTGAGCTTCGCGCGTCTTGTGAAGAAAAGCGGGTGCTCGCTGCCGCTGCCGCTGCCGCGTACGAACGACTCGATCTGACGACGTTCGTTCTACGTGCGGCGTTGCCGGCGGCCCAGGAGATCATGGCCCGCCATGAGCGCATCACACTGTCGGCGCGCGACAGCGCCCGCGTCCTGGCACTCCTCGAGGATCCGCCGAAGCCGACCGCTGCGTTGCGCGCCGCGGCCAGGAGACGACGGAACAAGTCGTGACCCCACGCGTCGCCTGGGTCGAACGGGCCTTGGCGCGCCATCATGACCGCGCCGGTTTCGACTGCGGCACCGCTGCGTTGAACGAGTACCTGCAGCGCTACGCACGGCAGAACCACGAGAGCGGCGGCGCCAAAACCGTCGTCGCCGTCGCCGCCACCACACCCGACACGATTCTTGGCTACTACACGATCCGTCCCGGCGCGATTGCCTTCGCGAAGGCACCGCCGACTGTGACCAAGCGGCTCGGCCGCTAGGAGGTGCCGGTCTTTCGCCTGGGACGCCTGGCCGTTGCTGCGTCCATGCAGGGGCGCGGGCAGGGAGGCGATTTGCTTCTGGCGGCTGGCGCACGGGCCTTAGCTGTCGCCAGCGAGGTGGGCGGCGTGGCCCTGGCGATCGACGCCACAGATGATCGTGCGGCGGCGTGGTACGAACGGTTTGGTGCGCTCCGCTTGCTCGACGATCGGTTGAAGATGGTTCTGCCGCTCGACGTGATCGCCGCAGCACTGAAGACGTAAGTGCTCGCTAGCGGTGCGAGAAGTCCATGCAGTCGACACAGTTTCCCCAGATGTGGAAGAAGCGGCGACAGCCGCGTGAAGCAGTGGGTGTTTTCGATGACGACGCTCAACTGCGTGCCAATCGAAGTAGAGATGACGGTCCTGGTCAATTTCAGACATCGGCCCTAAGTCTTTGCTGGCTCGGAACCTACGACTTCGCCCTCTTCGCAGGTTTCAACTTACTAGAACGGTTGAGGGCGACGGCTTGGCGAACCAGTGCCATGAAGGCCGACGCGTCCACCTCTTCTCCTTCGTGAATGTCGATCGCACGGCGGACGTTGCCGTCGAGACTCGAGTTGAACAGGCGGGCCGGGTCCTTGAGCGACGCGCCCTTGGCGAAGGTCAGCTTGACAACCGTCTTGTACGATTCGCCGGTGCAGATGATCCCGTCGTGCGACCACACCGGCGTGCCCATCCACTTCCACTCCTCGACGATGTCCGGGTCTGCGTCCCTGAGGAGCGTGCGCATTCTGCTGAGGGTCTCCCCGCGCCAGTCCGCAAGTTCGGCGATTCTCTTCGAGATCCGCTCCGATGCCGACTGGTCTTGGCTCGTGCCCGAATTTTTCATCAGCTCATCCTCGAACGATCTTCCGCGCTGCTTGGCGCTCGTCAAGAGAATAGTCAGGTGTAGGCGGCCGACACAATCGAACACTCAGGAATGAATCTACTTTGTATAGTAAAGTACTTTTTGTAGACGTTGCGCGGGTTCGGAATAATCAAGACAAATCATCAGGGTGAAGAGTGGCAGCTAAGAAGAGTTGGACCAAAACGCTGCTCTTGATGTTCGGCGTCGGCCTCGCCATGCTGCCGGTGGCGATCATGGGGCTGTATGTCTACGCCAGCGCCACGGCGGAAGTCGTGCACCCCAACCCGCAGGACGTGCAGTCTAAGACGGATACCAAGCTAGTGGGAAAGTGGCAAGGCGCCGTCGGACAAGCGCAGCAAATCGTTCGTAGCAGTCTGAGCGAGCAGAACCTACCGGGACTCTCGGTGGCGGTCGCGGCCGGTGGCGAACTCGTATGGGCCGAAGGGTTTGGCTGGGCGGATATCGAGAAGCGTGTCGCCGTCGGGCCAGAAACGCGTTTCAGGATGGGCACTGCCTCCAAGGTGCTCACCTCCGCCGCGGTCGGATTGCTGCTGGAGAAAGAGCGGCTGAAACTCGAAGACGAGATTCAGACCTACGTCCCCGAGTTCCCGAAGAAGCAGTGGTCGGTGACTCTTCGGCAATTGATGGGGCATCTGGCCGGCGTCGGCAACGACGGCGGTGACGAGGGGCCGTTGTACTCGGTGGCGTGCGACAGTCCGGTCGAAGGCGTGAAGCAGTTTGCGGAAAATTCGCTGGTGTTCGAGGCCGGGACCCTGTCGTTTGAACCGGGTAGCGAATACCGCTATTCGACCTACGGCTGGATCCTGGTCAGCGCGGCGGTTGAAGCTGCAGCGGAAGAACCGTTCATGACGTTCATGCAGACCCGGGTCTTCGACCCGCTGGGGATGAAGGACACGCGAGCCGACTCCGTGACCAAGGAGATCCCGGATCGCGCGGCGCCGTATTTCCCACGCTTCTCAGCGGATCCCCGCTACGGCCTGGACCTGATGCGCCCGATCGACTATTCCTGTTATTCCGGAGCCAGCGCATTCCTATCGACGCCCTCCGACCTGGTGCGCTACGCGCAGGCGTTCCATAGCGGCAAGTTGCTGAAGCCGGCGACGGTCGAGTTGTTACAGACGTCCCAGCGACTGACTTCAGGGCCGGAGACGGGTTACGGTCTGGGCTGGGACCTCGAGACAGTGAAGCTGTCGGGTCAACAAACGCGCGTGATCGGTCACGATGGAGAGTCGCTGGGCGGGACGGTGATGTCGCTGATGACGTTCCCCGAGCACGACATCTCCGTGGCGGTGATGTCGAATAGTGCCTACGCCGACACCCCGGGAGTGGGCCTGAAGATCGCGCAGGTGTTCGCCGAACAGGGCAGCACGCCAGCACGCAAGTAACGTGATCGTTGTCGCGCGACGCGCGACAACGGGTCAGCCCGACCTGTCGCCGCGCCGTCGCTTCGTCAGTAACCGGCCGCTTTCCACGCCTCCACCCCGCCCTTCAAGGCCTTGACGTTGGTGAAACCCTGCGCGTGGTACTTCGCTGCCTGACCGACAGCACTCGCGTCGGCCGGTCAAGCACAGTAAAAAATAATTTCCTGGGTTTTTGGTAACGAGGCGACCTGTGCCTCGAACGCATTGAGCGAGATGGAGCCGTCAAGCGCCAGCATCCGGCACTTCGCGTCGTCGTCGTAGGCGCAGACGAGCAAGGCTTGCTTCAGCGCGACCTCGCGGTGAGCGTCGTCAACGCCAATTCGATCCATGTCCATGAGTCACCTGTGCAAAGACGCATGCTCGATCGCACGCGGTCGTTGGCATAGTACGGTGTCAATCAATCGGCGCCTGTGCACTATGGCACACCCCGCGCCTCACTTCATCCGCGACGGTCCACGCGTCATCGAACCATTCTGGGCGCACGTCTGCGTCGGTCTGCACGTGATGGACGCGCGCGCGTGTTATTGCTCGCCCGGCCGCCGACCACGATGACGACGTCGGATTGGCGTGCCATCTCGACTGTCGCGGACTGCCGTTACTTGGTGGGCTGGCAGATTGTGTCGACGAAGCGCACCTCCGGCCCTAACCCCTTCCAGTTCATCGGTTTAGCTGTGTCGTGGTCTTGACTTCACGATTTTGCTCACCGATAATCGACGCAACAGTTGGGTCAGGTCATGCATTCGCGCAAGATGCAATGACTTGACCCTGATGCGTTCGTTACCCGCCTGGATGACAGATCTGTAGCTGGTTGCAGCCAGCTGAGACAAACATGGGTGAAAGCCTCTTTAAATGGGGTCCCAATACGGAACGGGTATTGAATCTCCATTTCATGGATATATGGCCCTCGAAGATCGCATTCGCGCCTCCGTCGAGCTTGCTGTCGATCAGCTCCGCACCCGTATCGAGGGTGACGTCCGGGCCATCGTCGAGCGGGTGCTTACCTCGGCTCACGAAGAACAGAACGAGGCGCTCGTGGTTGCGCGTCGCGCCGCCCTCGACGAGGGGATGCAGGACACCCAACGCCAGATTGAAGAGGCGGAGGCACGCATTCGCGAATCGATGGAACAATCGATGAGTGAGGCGCGGGTCCGCGAACGCGAACTCGACGCGATTGAGATCCGCCGACTGGTCGAAATCGAAGCTGCGCAGGCCACGAGCGAGGCCGTGCAGGCCGGCGAGACCCGTATGCACATCGCGATGACCGACGCGCGCGCAACGGCCGAACAGGAACGCAACGAAGCGGTTGAGGCCGCGTGCATCCGCGAACGCGAGGCACAGATTGCTTCCGGGACTCGGCTTCTTGACAGCATCCGCGGTCTCGATGGTGCGACGTCGCTGAGTGAGGTGCTCGACGCACTGGGCCAGGCGGCTGGCCGCGAGGCGTCGCGCGCGGCGGTCCTGGTGTTACGTGGCGATCGTCTGTTGGGCTGGAAGCTCGCTGGCTTTGGCGCGCGCGATAGTCAACCAAAGACGATCGATCTGGGTCTCAATGAGGCAGGGGTGATCGGCCTGGCTGTGGGCGCCGCTCGCCCGGCGACGACGCGCGACGGTGAAACCGCTGCCCAAGGTCCCGGCTTCACGCACCTGCCCCTGGACCGCATGGGTCTAGCCGTACCGGTCATTGTTGGCGGTCGCGTCGTGGCGGTGGTCTACGCCGACAGCGTGACGGCCGACGGCCGGGAACATGCAGCAGTTCCCAGTGGATGGCCAGAGGTGATTGAGGTCTTGTCGCGTCATGCGGCGCGTTGTCTCGAGGCCTTGACGGTCCAGAAGGCAGCATCAACGCCTTCGCCGCGATTCTGGGTACCGCCGGGCGGTCCCACGTCCGCGCGTGGTGCAGCGACGCAAGGTACGGCCGCACCACCGAACAACTTAGCAGCCGACATCGCGGGCGCCCCCGCGGGACCGGATGTCCCCCCAGGTGTGTCGGTATGAACGAGCAAACGCCCCAAAACACCCGTCCGACGTCGATCGATGGCCGCGAGCCGCGTCGGCGCTGGCTGGCGTGGCCGCTGGTTGCTTCGACGCTGCTGATCTCGGTGCAGGCGTGGACCGGCCACCCGGACCAGGATCGCGGCAGCGTGAGCGATGGCGGCCTCAATCCGACGGCGCATCCAGCCGTCCCGGCGACGCTCGAGGCGATGTGGTACGCGCGGGCCACCGATAATGCGCCGACGCCCCCGGCGATCGCGAATCTCGCGCGAGGTGTCGCGCTCCTCGACACTGACGGCTCCGCTGCGGACGCGTTGCCGCTGGTCAGCGACAGCGCCCTGGCGCACACCGACGTTGCGGAATATGCACGCTACTACACCGGTCTGGCGCTGAGCCGTTTGAATCGGCTGGAGGAAGCGGAAATCGAATTCGCCGAGGTCGCCGACAGTAAACACGTCAGCCAGTTGCGTGAGGCGGCGGCGTATCGCCACGCCGAAATTCTTACTGCTCGAATGGACTTTAAGGGCGCCGCCGACATTTACGATGACATGCTCGATAAGAAGCTGGCATCGCCGCAAATCGCGTTGGTGAAATTTGGGGCGGTCTCTTCAGCGGCCGGCGATCGCGACAAGGCGATCAAGGCTCATCGTCGCGTTCTCAAGGAATTCCCGTTATCGGCGGAGGCTGCCGAAGCCGAGCAACTGCTCGAAGGACTCGGCGGATTGATGCTGGACGACTCCGACGACGTGAAGGATGAACTCGCGCGGGCGGAGGCGCTATTCAAAGCCAAGCGGTGGGCACCGGCCCGCGACGCGTTTGGTCGGGTGCGTGACAAGGTCAAGGAGAAGGACCGCGATCGCGTGACGTTGCGCATCGCGCAGATTCAGGCGGCCAACGGGCAACCCCGCGCCGCGCGGGAAATTTTTCGTCGGTTCACGGCGCACCCTGAGCTCGCGGCCGAAGCGCAGCACGGCATCGTCACGACGACTCGTCTGCTCGGCGAAGACGAGTTCAAGCAGCTGACCTCGGATTTCGTCGCGCGCCATCCGAAGCACCCGCTTGCCGAAGATGCGCTCAACGAGTTGGCGCGCTACTACGTTCTCAAGGATGACGACGGCAGGGCTGCGGAGATCTACACGCAGATGGTGGCGGCTTTCCCGGCAGGGCCCTTGGCGGAACGGGCGATCTGGAAGGCCGGGTGGTGGGCGTATCGCACCAGAAATTACCGCGAAACCGTCCGCCTGTTCGAGCACGGCCCTACGACCTTCGCGCGTTCCGACTTCCGGCCCTCGTGGCTGTATTGGAGCGCGCGCGCCTATGATCAGGTGGGTGATAGCGCGTCTGCAACCGGGCGCTATAAATTGGCAGCGACCGACTATCTCAATACGTATTACGGCCGCCTGGCCTGGAAGCAACTCGAACAACGCAATGACACCAACGTCACGCCTGGCGCGCGGCGCGCAATTGTGACACCACCTCCGCCGGCGCCCAACGCCGACCGCATCGCCCGATTGATCGACGTTGGACTGTATCGCCCGGCGCTCAACGAACTGCAGTATGCGCAAAAGATGTGGGGCGATTCGGTGCCGCTTCAGGCGACCATCGCCCTCGTCCACAACAAGATGGGCAATCTGCGGATGGGTATCACCGCGATGAAGCGCGCCTATCCGCAATTCATGACCGCTGGCGGCGAGACGCTGCCTGAGGACATTCTGCGCGTGATCTATCCGATCGATTACTGGCCGCTGCTGAAGGGCAATGCCGAGGCCCAGGGCGTCGACCCCTACATCATCGTGGCGTTGGCGGGTCAGGAATCAACGTTCGACGCGACAATCCACTCGCCGGCCGATGCGGTCGGGCTGATGCAGATTATGCCCGCGACCGGCCGCCAGCTGGCCAGGGAAGTCGGGATGAACAACTTTTCCGTGAAGTCGCTCGAGAATGCCGAAATCAACGCGCGCCTCGGCACCAAGTACTACGCGGATCTGGTCCGTCGCTACGGCGGCCATCACTTCGCGCTGGCCGGTTACAACGCCGGTGGTCATCGCGTGAACAAGTGGAAGGCAGACGCTCCGGGCGTGCCGCAAGATGAGTGGGTCGACAACATTCCATTCTTCGAAACGCAGAATTACGTGAAGCGCATTCTCGGCACGGCGGAAGACTACCGCCGCCTCTATGGCGACGGCCAACTGCCGACGGCGGTAGCCCGTCCCGCGCCTCGCGCGACCAGCAACGCAGTCGTCAAGAAAGCGCCGGCTAAGAAGAAGCCGACACTCAAGAAAGGGTCGGCTAAGAAGAAGCCGACGCTCAAGAAAGCCACGCCGAAAAAACGCGCACCGGCGAACAAGCGAACGCCCCGCAAGGCCACCACCCGCCGGCGTTAGCGTCCGGCTTCGATAGCGCAACAGTCGATGCTTTTGATACTCTCGATCGATGTTGTCGAAAGTCCGTGGATCGCAGAAGCTCACTGCGTTTAGCGATTCCATCTTTCCGGAGATGAGCCGGCTGGCGCATCTCCACGGCGCCGTGAATCTGTCACAAGGCTTCCCGGACTTCGCCGCACCCGACGCGCTCAAGCGTGCGGCTTGTGACGCGGTGATGGCGGACATCAATCAATATTCCGTCTCCTCCGGGACGCCGTCGTTCCGCGAAGCCATAGGGTCGCAGTTCACGGCCCGTCATGGCGTGCCGGTGGATGCGGAAAACGAGGTGACGGTCTGTTGCGGATCGACCGAGGCGATGCTGGCGACGATGCTCGCCTGCGTCGATCCAGGTGACGAGGTCATCGTCTTCGAGCCGTTCTATGAAAACTATGGACCGGGCGCGATTCTCGCCGGCGGTACACCCGCGTATATTCAGCTGACCCCGCCCGGCTGGGCATTCGATCGCGATCGGCTGGCGCGCGCCTTCTCGAACCGGACACGCGCCATCGTCATCAATACGCCAACCAATCCCACCGGGAAAGTGTTCACCCGAGACGAACTGGCATTTATCGCCGAGCTCTGCCAGAAATGGGACGTGATCGCCATCGCAGACGAGATTTACGAACACATCGTCTACGACAACGCCACGCACATCCCGATTGCGTCGCTGCCCGGCATGGCCGATCGGACCGTGACGATTAGCGGCTTGTCCAAGACCTACAGCGTGACCGGGTGGCGGATCGGCTGGGCAATTGCGCCGGAAATGTTGACGGCGGGCATCCGTAAGATGCACGACTTCCTGACGGTTGCGGCGCCGTCACCGATGCAGGAGGCGGGGACCGTCGCGCTTGGTTTGCCGCAACGCTATTACCGCGATATGGCGCAGGAGTATCAGCGGTTGCGCGACTGGCTGGTCAGCATCCTCGAGCCACACGGGTTTGTTTGCTATAAACCCGACGGCGCGTACTACCTGATGGCCGACATCTCCGGGTTTGGGTTTGATAACGACCTTGAGTTTGCGAAATACCTGATCCGAGACGTCGGCGTGGCGACCATCCCCGGCAGCAGCTTTTATATCGACCCTCGTGATGGCCACGCGCTGGTGAGATTTTGCTTCTCGAAGACGGACGAGACTATTCGTGAGGCCGAGAAACGTTTGGCCACACTCACGAACGTTGCGCGGACACGCACAAGCACGGACGCTAAATAAGAACCTCCGTGTTGCTGTGCTTCCGTGCCTCGTGCGCCTATTTAAGCCGGTAAACGATCACACCATCACCCTCAAACCCAGGGCTAGTTCGGCCAGGCGACGATTTCGTAAAGCCACACCGTCCCTTCCTTCGCCAGCGGGCGGAGATACGGCGAATAAGTTCCGAGTCGTTCGACCAGGCGTGCACGCAGGCGCGGGTCGTAGAGATCGGTGTGAAACACGACGTAGCGGGCGCCCGCCCGGCCGAGAATCCCGAACGACTCGCGGGTCGGAAACGACGAGAGTTGAAGCACCGTCTCCCGAAATTCACGCGGGATGTGGTCGCTGTAGCCGTTCACCAGCGGCTGCCAATGCGCTGTCGAATTGAGCATGTAATAGGCGTGTCGCGGATATTCCGACCGTTGATGCCACCACGGGAACTCAGCGACGGGGCCGCGCGGGAGGGTGGCCAGAATCCGGTAGATAGGTGACACCGGCTCGACCTCGCGAAACTGTTCCAGGGGAAACCTCGCGAGTTCGGCTGCGCCGGCGACTAGCAGGCAACCCGAGATCAACCACGGTCGCCCAAACCGCTGCCCCAATTGGGCAATCGCAATTGAGGCTAACGCCACCAGTGACATGGTGACCATGACCCCCATCCGGCTCGGTGCCCGCAAGAACGAGAAGATCGGGAGCCCTTCGTAAAAAGCTCGATACAGACCGGCGTCAGGCCCGAACGAGGACCAGAACGCGAGGAGGGCAATGAGCATGTAAAGCCATGCGACATCGCGGGTGCGTCTGAGGGCAATGACGGCGCCCGCCACTCCCGCGATAGTGGCCATGATCCCGGGAAAGAGCACTTCGTTGAACCGGCCAAGCGCCGGCAACCACCAGCGGTGCGCCCAGGCGGCGGAGGCCCCCCATGCGCCGAAATTTGCCGAGTACTGGCGCGCGTCATTGAGCGTTCGGGTAAACCCCATTTCATCCTGCACGTAGATATAGGGCAGGAAGAACGGCAAGGTCAGCCCGATGCTGATGAATGCCGCCAACGCTATCGCCACCCAATAGTCAGGGCTCCGCCAGAGTGCCCGCGAGTAGGCGAAGAGGAATGTGCCCAGGCCAATCATCAGGCCAGCGAAGATCCCGTAGTAGGCGCAGGACAGGGCGGTTGCCCACAGCAGAACCCCGAGCACGATCGATCGTGCGATCGAGGGCGCATCGACCAGCCGATGGAAAGCCAGCATACAAAACGGCAGGAGTCCGATGAACAGCAGCTGGACATGCGCGGTCCGCGCGAACATGTAGGGACAGAACGCGAATAACACGCCGGCGACGGCGGCCGCGGATTTACTTCCCGATAAATAAAGGCTCAAGTAGTACGCGCCGCAAAACGCGATGATGAACGTGAGCAGAAAGACAACGTTGTGGGTGGTGTAGGGATTGCGGGTCGCGGCCCAGACCGGCGCTGCCAAAGCCCCCGCGCCGATATTCGCTTCGGAGAACGCCAGCGCGTAGCGATGTGGATAAAAGATATTGGCGTGGTAGAGCTTGAGCGGATCGGTGGTCAGCGCATGGGCGACCCACGACACCACCCAGATACTCCATCGCCCATCGTCGGTATTGATGCGGCCGGTGCGGTCAAGGCGGAAGGCCACCGGATAGGTGAGCGCGATGGTGAGCACGGTCGCCGCGAGGACAACGAGCGTGGCCTCGAGGGGTCCGCGCGAACGCATAAACCGCGTATGGTAGCATGAGCCCCTCGCCGCGCTGACCGCATGGATCGTCTTCTCGAACTGACCCATCTCGCAGAGCAATCGCACTTCTGGTTTCGCGGCTTCCGCTGGTTCGTCCAGCCCGAAGTGGCGCAGGCGGTCGAAGGCCGCCGCTCGCCCGTGTTACTCGACTGCGGGTGCGGCACGGGCAGCAACGTCGCCTGGCTTGCCAACTACGGGGACGCGTATGGTTTCGATCTGACCTGGAACGGCTTGGCTCTCGGCCACCAGATGGGGCGTCGTCGGCTGGCCCGCGCCAGCATCGCGGCGATTCCCTTTGCCACCGGGAGTGTCGATGTCGCGACCTCTTTCGATGTCTTTCAGTGCCTGCCTGATCCGATCGAACTCGACGCCATTCGCGAGCTGTGGCGAGTGCTCAAGCCGGGCGGCCATCTCATCCTGAATGTCGCGGCGCTCGATGTGTTGCGCGGCCAGCATGCCACGCTGTCTGAGGAAGTGCGGCGCTACACACCGGAGCGTCTGCGGCAGATCGTCGAAACCGGCGGGTTCATCATCGACCGGCTGACATTTCTCAACGCCAGCCTGTTACCGGTGATGCTGCCGGTGCGTGTCGCGCAGCGCTGGCGCAGCGGCGCCACGGTGCCCGCGGGTGAGTTCGATATTACGGTGCCGGCCGCACCGGTCAACGCGTTGCTCAGCGCGCTGCTGCGAGTCGAGGCTGCGGCCCTTCGCCTCGTCGACATGCCGATCGGCAGTTCGTTGCTCTGTCACGCACGTAAAGCCGCCTAAGTGGCCAGTGTCGAGCGACGTGGGCTGGTTTGGGTCGTCTCGAATTTCCGTGACTAGAAGCGCAGCGCGCCGCCGACGTACAGGCCGGTGAACTTCAAGCGGCCGGCATCCAGGTCGCTGGAATATTCGACATCGACCGAACGGAAGCCCGCTTGCACGCCGGCGTTGTGCGTGACGTTGAAGGTGCCGTAAAAGTCGTAATCGAGATAGCGGCCGCCGCCGCCAACCTGTTCACGCAGGTCGTCGGGGACCTTGAAGAAGCTAACCTCGCCGGTAATCGACAGATTCTTCAGAATGTAGCCGCGGCCGACGACCCCGATGGTCGGGATGGCCGCCACCTGGGCGGTGAACTCGGAACCAATCGGGCTGTCCAGCGTAACTTCGACGTCGGTATATTTCACATCGACCAGGGCCCCCAGGTAACCGCGGTCTCGATAAATGAAATCGTATTCGTAGCCGAACCGATAGGTCGGCAATTTCGCGGTGGTGTTGACCGGGATGCCGACGCGAAAGCGCTGGCCGTTGAAGACGAATTCGCGCTGGACTCTCGACGACGCGTCGTAGGCGACGGGCAAGTAGCTGAAACGGAATTTGTGTTTGGTGCCAGGCCGCAGCACTAACCGCAGTTCGCGAATCTGTTTCTTTTGGATGCCGAGGTCCGACACCAGGTCGATGGTGTCCCCGGGAATGCCGAGCGATTCGCTGGAGATGATCAGCGACGGCTCGGCGTTCCACAACGCCACCGCCCCTTCAATGTGGTACTTCTCGCCGATTGCCGGGTCGCGCGCCGGTTGAAATTGCGCTGAGGCCACAGCAGGCATGGCCAGGATGACGCATGCCGCTAGAACTGTCGCTGAAAACTGCATTCGGGAAAGATAGCAGAAAAGGATATTGGGCGATTGGTTGCAATCCACCACTTGCCAATCTCCAATCGCCAATTACAGTTTGCGGGTCCGCTCCAGGGCCCGTATGTTGATCGCTCAACACCCGGGCGGCTCTTTGTAAAGCAAATGGAGCAGCTGATAGGCGCCGCGCAGGAAGTTACGGAGCCAGGTCATGATTCGGCCGGCAGCGCCTGCTGTCCGCCAGTGAGTATTACTGACCAGCGTTTAACCGCCGACACGATAATCACCACCGCGCAGACCATGATAATCACCGACGACATGGTCAGGACCCACCCCTGGAAATGCACTGCGTCGTCGGCCCCGGTCGCCATCGGGTAGTAATTGTCCTTGATGTTGAGGTACGCGCCCCAGAAAGTGTTGATCGTCAACAGCGACAGCGGCGCCGCCGTGATCCACGCGTAGCGCGCTTTGCCCATGTTGATGATCACCGTCGTCGCCACCGACAGCGCGACCACGCCGAGCAGCTGATTGGCGACACCAAACATCGGCCAGATCGTGGTGACGCTGCCGGTGTAGATGAAGTAGCCCCAGCCCAAGACGATCAGCGCGGTCGAGATCACCGAACCGGGAATCCACGCCGGATTGCTGAACGGCGCGTAGGCGCGACCGAGAAATTCCTGCAGCAGGAAACGGCCGACGCGGGTGCCGGCATCGATGGTCGTCAGGATGAACAGCGCCTCGAACATGATCGCGAAGTGGTACCAGTAGGCCATCAGGCCACTCATGCCGGGGAGTGCAGTGAAGATCTGCGCCATACCGATGGCCAGTGACACGGCGCCGCTGGCGCGGCCCGCGACAGACTCGCCGACCTGCGCTTCGAGCATCGGCAGATTCACTTGCGACATGCCGAGAGTGTTGAAGACTTCGGTCGTGGTGTTAATCGCAAAATAATCGCCGGGGTGCATCGAGGTTGCGGCGATCAGGGCGAGCACACCGACCACGCCTTCAATCAGCATCGCGCCGTAGCCAATCGGGCGGATGTGCGATTCCTTGTCGACCATCTTGGGCGTGGTCCCTGACGCGACCAGCGAGTGAAAGCCGGAAATGGCGCCGCAGGCGATGGTGATGAAGCAGAAGGGAAACAGCGGACCAGGAATAATCGGCCCGCCGCCGCCGGCGTATTGCGTCAGCGCCGGCATCTTCAGTTCCGGGTTGACGATGACGATGCCGAAGATCAGCAGCGTGATGGTGCCAATCTTCATGAACGAACTGAGGTAATCGCGCGGCGACAGCAGCAGCCAGACTGGCAACACCGAGGCGGTAAAGCCGTAGACCCCGATCGCGACGACCAACTGCGTGCGTGTCAGCCGGAAGAATTCACCAATCGTCGAACCGGGATGGTTGAGCGGCTCGCCGAAAATCACACAGGCCATCAGGCCGGCGATGCCAATCACCGTCGCCTCGACGACCTGGCCCTTGCGCCACACATACATGTAGAAACCCATGAAGATGGCGAGCGGAATCGTCATCGCGATGGTGAAGGTGCCCCACGGGCTTTCGGCCAGCGCGTTGACCACGACGATGCCGAGGCCGGCAATCGCGATGACGACGATGAACAGGATGGCGACGGCGCCGGCAAACCACGCGACCGGTCCAATCTCGTCCCGGGTGATCTCGGCCAGTGACCGTCCGCCGCGGCGGACCGACGCCCACAGGATCACGAAGTCGTGGACGGCGCCGGCCAAACAACAGCCGGCAACCAGCCAGATGAATCCTGGCGCGTAGCCGAACTGCGCGGCGAGGGTCGGACCGATCAGCGGGCCCGAACCGGTGATCGCCGCAAAGTGATGACCGAACAGCACCCATTTCGACGTGGGATAGTAGTTATGCCCGTCGTACTTGGTATGCGCTGGCGTGACCCGCGAATCGTCGAGCATCATCACACGAGTGGCGATGAACGCGCTGTAGTAGCGATACGCGATGGCGAAGATGCCGAGGGTCGGCAGGATCAAGTACAAAGCGTGCATATTGGGACGCGATGATATCAGCAGGGCAGAAACGCGAGAAGTCTTAGATTGTCAGTGGTTACAGGGAAAAACGAGCGCTTTGACACCGGCTCAGGACAATTGACCGGCTTCATCGTCCGCTATCGCGGACGATTCGCACTCGGCCTGTCCTGCGTGGTGCTCACGAACGCGATCGCCCTTTCAGCCCCGTGGGTTCTGAAGCATGCCGTTGACGACCTGCAGGCATCGGTCACCGGCGGCAAACTGCGCTTTTATGCCTGGCTCATCCTGGCGATCGCGGCGGCCGGCGGGGTCGCGCGCTTTGCGATGCGCAGCGTGATCATCGGCGCCTCCCGCGCCATCGAGTACGACATCCGCAACACCTTCTTCGCGCACCTGCAACGCTTGCCGCTCGCGTATTTCCATGCCAACCGGACTGGCGATCTGATGTCGCGCGCGACCAACGACCTGAGCGCCGTGCGGATGATGGCCGGCCCGGCCATGATGTACGCCACGAGCACCGCGTTGACGTTCGTCATTGCGCTGGCCGTGATGGCCTCGATCAACCTGCGGCTGACCCTCATGGCCATGCTTCCCCTGCCGTTTGTGACGCTCAGCTCACGGTATTTCGGGCGGCTGATTCACCAGCGGTTCGAACGGATTCAGGCGCAGCTCTCGAACCTCAGTGCAGTGACCCAGGAAGCGTTGGCCGGCGTGCGCGTGATCCGCGCGTATCGGCAGGAGGGGCACGAACTGCAGCGCTTTCGCCGCGCCAACGAGGAGTACGTCGAACGCAATCGCGTGCTGATCCGTTTGCAGGGCATCTACTATCCCAGCATGGGCCTGTTCATGGGGCTCTCGGAATTGCTGGTGCTCTGGCTCGGCAGCCGCGCGGTGATCGAAGGGGAGATGACCGTCGGCTCGCTGGTCGCATTCAACGCGTATCTGGCCATGCTGGCATGGCCGATGATTGCGTTCGGCTGGGTCACCAACCTGGTCCAACGTGGGCGCGCATCGTGGGGGCGGATCCGCGAAGTGCTCGACGTCGCCCCGGCCATCGATGATGCGGCGGTCACCTATCCCGACCTGCGCATCGCAGATCTCCATGGCGCAGTTGAATTCCGCGACCTCACGTTTGCGTATGCGGGCCAGCCGGTGCTCGCCGGGGTGTCGCTGCGCATCGAGGCGGGCCAAACGGTGGCGTTTGTCGGCCGGACCGGCTCAGGAAAGTCGACGCTGCTGGCGCTCCTCGCCCGTCTCCACGATCCCGCGCCAGGCGCAGTGTTGATCGATGGCATCGACGTACGGGCGATGCCGCTGGCGACGCTGCGCGGCGCGCTCGGGTTTGTGCCGCAGGAACCTTTTCTGTTTTCAACGACGCTGGCGGACAACGTGGGATTCGGTCGCGGCGGCTCAGAGCCGGACCTGGCCGCAGTCACTGAGGTAGCTGCCACGGCCCGACTCGACGCCGATGTCGCCGACTTGCCGAGCGGTTACCAGACCCGCATCGGCGAGCGCGGCATCACCTTGTCCGGTGGACAAAAACAGCGCACCGCGATCGCCCGCGCGCTCTATCTCGACCCGCCCATTCTGATCCTGGACGACGCGCTGTCTGCGGTAGACACCCAGACCGAAGCCGAGATCCTCGACCGGCTGCGCACGGTGCGACGCGGCCGCACCACGCTGCTGGTCTCGCACCGCATCTCGACGGTCCGCGATGCCGACAGGATTGTGGTCCTCGAGTCCGGGCGGATCGCCGAGCAGGGTCGCCATGACGAATTGATCGCGCGCAGCGGGTTTTACGCTGCGCTGCATCGGCAGCAGCTCCTCGAGGCCGAGCTGGCGGCATCGAATTAGCGACAGGGATCAGGGATCAGGGATCAGGGATCACAGAACAGTGCAGGACGAGGAGGTTCTCGGAAAGGCGTATGACGCGCGGCTGATGCGCCGGCTACTGGTCTATCTGCGGCCGTATTGGCGTCCGGTGCTGATCGCGTTGACGGCCATCCTCGCCGGGGCGGCCTTGCAGCTGGTCCCGCCGTGGCTGACGCTGCAGGTCATCGACGTCCACATCCCGGCGCGCGATTTCAACGGGCTGCGCGTGATCGGCGCGCTCTACCTCGCCACGCTACTGGCCGAGTTCCTGCTCGAGTTTATTCAAGCGTCCACGCTGCAAATGACCGGGCAGCGGATCATGTTCGACCTGCGGACCCAGATCTACGCGCACCTGCAGCGCATCGATGTACGGTTTTACGACCGCAACCCGGTCGGGCGGTTGATGACCCGCGTGACCACTGACGTGGATGCACTCAATGAGTTGTTCACGTCGGGAGTCGTCTCGGTCTTTGGCGACGTCTTCGCGTTGATCGCGATCATGACGGCGATGGTGATGCTGGATTGGCGCCTGGCGCTGATCGCCTTCGTCGTGATTCCGTTGATCGTGCTGGTGACCCAGTGGTTTCGCGTCCATGTCCGCCAGACCTATCGTGACGTCCGCGTCTGGATCGCGCGGATCAACGCCTTCCTGCAGGAGCACATCAGCGGCGTCTCCACCGTGCAACTGTTTCGTCGCGAGGCGCAGAGCTTTGCCGATTTCGATGCGATCAACGTCGCGCACATGCAGGCCAATGTCCGGTCGATCTTTTATTACGCGGTGTTCTATCCGGCCATCGAAATCCTCGGCGCCGTCGCGACCGCTCTGATCCTCTGGTACGGCGGCGGGGAAGTCATCCAAGGCAGCTTGACCCTCGGCACCCTGGTCGCCTTTATCCAGTATTCCAATCGGTTCTTTCGTCCAATTCAGGACCTGTCGGAGAAGTTCAATGTCCTGCAAGGTGCGATGGCGTCCTCGGAGCGCATCTTTCAATTGCTCGACACGCCGGTGGCGGTTCAGTCGGCTGCCCCGGGCCGGTCGGGTGGGTCGGGTCGGGCAGACACAGGGACGATCGCGTTCGAACAGGTGTGGTTCGCCTACAACGACGACGACTTTGTGTTGCGCGACGTGTCGTTTACCGTCGAGCCCGGTCAACGCATCGGCATCGTCGGCGCCACCGGCGCCGGTAAGACCACGGTGATCAACTTGCTGTTGCGGTTCTATGACGTCACCCGCGGTCGCATCACGATCGACGGTGTCGACATCCGCGAGTTACCGCTCGATGATGTCCGCGCGCGCTTTGGCTTAGTGCTGCAGGACGTTCATTTGTTTTCCGGAACAATCGCCGCCAACGTGCGCCTCGGCAACAGTGATATTGGTGATGACGATGTGCGCCGCGTGCTGCAGGCGGTCAATGCCGCACCATTTGTCGAGGCCCTCGGCGGCATCGAGACGGCGGTGGTCGAACGCGGCGCGACGCTGTCAGTGGGCCAGAAGCAGTTACTCTCGTTCGCGCGAGCCCTGGCTTTCGATCCGCCAGTCCTGGTGCTTGACGAGGCGACCTCGAGTATCGACACCGAAACCGAGGTGTTGATTCGTGACGCGCTCACAACCCTGATGCACGGCAGGACAACCATCGCCATCGCCCATCGCTTGTCGACGATTCAAGACATGGATCGCATCCTGGTGTTTCACAAAGGCGCGCTGCGCGAGTCGGGGCGGCACCAGGAACTGGTCGCGCAACGTGGGTTGTATCACCGGTTGTACGAACTGCAGTTTGCACGTGACTGACTCACCTACGGTGCGCGGAAGCACGGAAGTACGGAAAACATTTTTAACATTCCGTGTGTCGGCGGTTCCGTGCGACGTCCGTGGACAGCGTCAGACCTGTATCGGGGGCGGCGGCGGCGGAACCGGTGTGGGCGGGATCGGCGCGACGCCCGGTGGCAGGCCCGGCACACTGTCGCTCCCCGCGGGCAACGACGTCGGCGCGGCGGGATCGGTGATGATGCCGGTCGGATCGACGCGCCGTGACGGGATCGGAATCAGCGACCGCTGAAACTCGCGCTCGCGGAATAAGTCGTCGACGCGTCCGCTGGTGTCGCTATGCTGCGGATTCCAACCAAGTCGCAAGACTGTCAGCTGGATCGTGCGGCGGCCAAAGCGCAGCGCGTCGTGGCAGCTCCATAAATAGAGATCGATGATCCGTCCCTGGACGGCGGGGCCGGTGTCCATGATCGTCCAGATGCCGTCGAGCGCCGGTTCCTGCGTGTCGAGCCGGACCACGGTCCCGACCGGCAGCAGCCGCGGGTCGGCGGCGGCAATACCGGTGCGGACGCTGACCCCTGACGCGGTCGTCTGGCCCTTGCAGTAGGCGGTCGCCGTGAATTTCAGTTGAGAACCGGTTTGCGGACGCGGCGCGACGACCGCGGCCTCGGCCTCGGCGACGATTGCCGGCTGCGAGCTATTGCGTGAATCGCGGACCGTGGTTTCGTAGACAAACACGAAGCCCACCGCGGCGCCAACCGTGGCCACGACTTTCCGCCCGAAGGATCGCGAAATCAGCATTAAAAATGTTCGAAGCCGCCGGGCAACCTTTCGCGCGCGCCGTTACGGAGCAGCACACGGGCTCCCGGGTCTTTCGTCATCACGCCAATCCGTGTCAGCGGCGGGTCGGCGACGCGCGACCGTGCGTGCCGGACTCGTCCACCCCACGTGCGCGGCACCGCAAACAGCAACTCATAGTCGTCGCCGCCGCTCAAGGCCGCTGTAATCGCATCGACGCCGGCTGCCTCCCACCAGGCGCGGGCGCCCGGCGTAATCGGCAGCGTCGCTGCGTCGATCTCGGCGCCGCAGCCACTGGCTGTAGCCAGCTGGTCAACGGCATCGGCTAACCCGTCACTCAAATCCATCGCCGCTCGTGCGGCTTTGTTCTGACCAATCGCCAGACCCAGTCGAACCCGGGGGTCTGGCCGGAGGTAGCGGGCGATGCACTCGCGCCGGTCGTCGGTCGCCGGGAGCCCCAGACCATCAAACTTTCGGAGCATCTCAAGCCCCGCCGCGGCTCCGCCGATGGTCCCGCTTATCCACAATTCATCGCCGGGCCGGCCACCACTCCGGGTCAGCGCCCGGCGGGGCCGCACTTCGCCCACGGCGGTAATGTCGATCATCAGGGGTCCCGGGCTGCGGGTGAGGTTGCCGCCAATGACCGCTACCCCGTGGGTGGCAGCCAAAACGGCGACGCCGTCCGCGATGCCCTCGACCTCGTCGACCGCCAGTGCGTCGGGCAGAGCCAGGGACAGTAACGCCCACCGTGGGGTTGCGCCCATAGCCGCCAGATCGCTCAAGTTCACGGCCAGCGCGCGGCATCCAATGTCCGCCGGGGCCGAAAATCGCCGCTCGAAGTGCACGCCCTCGATGTGCGCGTCGGTCGTCAGGACCGTCTGCGCATTCCGCTGGGGCGCCACGATGGCGGCGTCGTCTCCGATACCAAGGACCACGGCCGGGGAGGGCCTGGTCGTCCGATTCAGCCGGGCACGGATACGGGCCAGGAGGCGCCGCTCGCCAAGCTCCGACACTGTCACTTCAGGCGCATTTCTCGTCGCTGCAGGTAATAACGTCCCGCTTTGCCGTGTGGGGAGGATTGCTGAACCTGCATTAGCAGGTGGAGTCGCTGTAAAAGCTGCGCTTTAGGCTTCCTCGCCTCGGAGGCATGCACACCACGCAACTGTCGCAACTCGCTTGGGTTTAAACATCGGCTCAGACAAGCCTCCGAAAAACCATCACGAACAAAGCAGGACAAAAAGAATCTTAGGGCCGGGGCGGGAGGCGGTCAAGGACGGAAACGCTCAGGACGAAGCAAAGACGAAAGACAAAAAACTAAAAGACAAAAAGTAAAGAAAAATCGACGAGCCGGTCTAGTCCTCGCCGGCGAGTTCGAGCGCCTGGTCGACGATCCGCTCGAGCGCCGCCGCGCGGGCCGTCAATGTGTCGGCATCGTCCAGGCTCTGATCGCGGGCGCGGAAAAACTCGTCGGCAATGTTCAGCGCGGTGAGGACGGCCAGCCCCAGCGTGTCGCTCGACGGCGAGGCATCAGAGGCCAGCCCCATCTTCCGATCGACATACGCGGCCAGCTCCTGCACATAGTCCGATTCAAGCGTCGTCCGGATGGGATAACGCTGGCCGTGCACGTCGATATGGATGACTCTCGGGTTCGGCATAGGGATCGGGGATCAGGGATCAGGGATCACCTGATCCCTACTCCCTACAGGTTCAACGCATCCAGCTGTTGCAGCATCTCAGCCACGCGGGTCCGGATCTGGTCGCGCTCGTTGCGCATCTCGCCCAGGTCGCTGGCGGCAGTTTCGGCTTGGCTGACCCGTCCGTTCAGGGTGTCAACCTCGCGCTGCAGTCGGGCGTTCTCTTCCATCGCACGTGACTGCTCGCCGCGCAGGCGGCCGATCACCCCGACCAGCATCTTGATTTTTTCTTCGAGGCGGTCGATCGGCTCGACGGATGCGGAGGAGGGCGTCTTGGTCGTCGTCGTGGTCGTGGCCATGGAACCTTCTATCTTTGAATCGCGCCTAAGTCGGTGGTCAGCGCGGTGACGATGGTATTCATCGCCGCGTGTATTTCGTTGTCGGTCAATGTGCGGTCGGGCGCCTGGAAGGTGAGGCGCAACGACAGGCTGGCCTTGCCGTCAGCAATGCCTTTGCCCTGGTAACGATCGAATTCGCGCACATCAACGAGTGGCACGTCGCGGGTCGTGACACTCGCCGCACGAATCTTTTCACGAACGCTCTCGGCAGACAAGGTGTCGTCGACGAGAATCGACACGTCGCGCACCACCGACGGATGCCGCGCCAGCGGGGTTGCGAAGCGCACCCCTGACGGCGCCTGCGCCGTGAGGGCGTCAAGGTTGAACTCGAGCACGTAAATCGCGTCGGTTGTGGGCACCTCGCGCTGCGCCGCGACCGCCGGGTCCAGTTGGCCGATGATCCCGACGTTGGCCCCGTTGACCGCGACATCGGCCGCGCGTCCCGGCACGAGATACGGCCGTGTCGACGCCGCAAACTGCGCGTCCGCCTTCATCAATGCGCACAATTGTTCGGCCGCGCCCTTGACGTCGAAGAAATCGACGTCGCGTCGATGGCCGCTCCAATGATCGGCGGAGGCCAGTCCGGTCCAGACGCAGGCGGCAGCACGGACCTCGCCGGCAGGCGAAAAGCGCGTGCCAATTTCAAACAGCCGCACGTCGCGTCGTCCATGGCGGCGGTTGTGACTGACTGCATCGACCAAGCCCGCCAGCAGGCTGGGGCGCAGGGTGGTGAATTTTTCCGACAGCGGATTGGCCAGCATCACCGGTGCCTGCTCGCCGAGGTACGGGGCGGCAGCGGCGGTATCGATGAACGCGAAGGTGATGGCTTCGCTCAAACCCATGCCGAGTAGTGCGCGGCGGACGCGGGCGTCACGCGCAATGCGCGGATCAGATGGTGGTGGCGCGTGTTCGACGCCGGGGAATGTCGCCGGTAAATGCTCGAAACCATAGTGGCGGCCAACTTCTTCGATCACATCGACAGGCCGGACCACGTCGACGCGCCAGCCAGGCACTTCCACCTGCCAGCCGGCTCCCTCGCTGCCGATCGACAGCGACGCATCGGGCGCTGTCGCCTGCCACGCGCCGAGCTGCCGTACGCGGAAGCCGAGGCTGCGCAATATGCGGTCGGCATCTTCCGCGGGCACAGTCATGCCCAGCAGGCGATTGGCAGCTTCTGCGGCAAGGGTGATCTGACGCGGCTGATACGGCGCTGGATGCACGTCGAGAACTGGGCCACGCGCGTGGCCTGCGCCGATCGACGACAGCAACTCGAGCGCGCGGTCCATCGCCGCGGCGCAGCCCGCGAGATCAGCGCCGCGCTCGAAGCGATAGGAGGCTTCGCTGCGGAGCCCCAGGCGCTTGCTCGTCGCCCGCACCGACTGCGGTTTGAACCAGGCGCTTTCAAAAACTATCTGGCGGGTCTGCGAGGAGACCTCGGACTCGGCGCCGCCCATCACGCCGCCAATCGCTGCCGCGCGTTCGGCATCGGCGATGACCAGCATCTCGGCATCCAGGGTTCGTGCCTTGCCGTCGAGCGTGGTCAGTTTTTCCGCGGCGCGGGCGCGCCGCACGACAATCGCATCGCCGCGCAAGCGCGATCGATCGAAGGCGTGCATCGGCTGCCCGAGCTCGAGCAGCACGTAGTTGGTGATGTCGACGATGTTGTTAATCGGACGGACGCCGCAGGCATGCAGTCGGGTTTGCATCCAGTCCGGCGACGGACCCACGGTCACGTCGGCAATCGCGGCAACATAGCGCGCACACAATTCCGGCTCGTCGATCCTGACAGTGAGTGCTTCCTGTCCTGACCCACCAGCCCCACCAGCCTTACCAGGCCCACCTGCCTTGTCCGACAGCGCGAGCCCGTAAGCGGTCGCAATCTCGCGAGCCACTCCTCTGATCGAGAGGCAGTCGGGCCGGTTCGCCGTCACGTCAAAATCGAGGACGGCGTCGTCGCCGACACGCTCAATGCCTTCGAGCGCGAGGCCGCGCAGCGACATCCGCGCGCCGATTTCTTCCGCCGTACCCGGGACGTCGACGAAGTCACGAATCCACGACAGCAGGACCTTCACTGGCCGAACTGCTCCAGGAAGCGGAGATCGTTTTCATACAACAGACGGATGTCTTCGATATTCCACTTCAGCATGGCGACGCGCTCGAGGCCCATGCCGAAGGCAAAGCCGGTCACGCGATCGGGGTCGTAGCCGACGTATTCAAAAACCGCCGGATGGACCATGCCGCTGCCGAGGATCTCGAGCCAGCCGGTGCGTTTGCAGATCGGGCAACCACTGCCCTGGCAACGGATGCAGCGAATGTCGACTTCGGCGCTCGGCTCGGTGTAAGGGAAGAAGCTCGGACGGAAGCGCAGGTCTTGGTTCTCGCCAAAGAGGGCGCGCGCCATCGAGGTCAGCGTGCCTTTGAGATCGGCGAGCGTGATGTTGGCGCCGACCACCAATCCCTCGCACTGATGAAACATCGGCGTGTGGGTCAGGTCCAGATTGTCGCGGCGATACACCGGGCCCATCGCCACCAGGCGCACCGGCGGCTGGTGCTGCTCCATATGCCGAATCTGCATCGCTGAGGTGTGGGTGCGGAGCAGCGTCAGCGGTTGTGGGCTGCCCGGCAGCGGCCGCTCGAGATACAGCGTGTCCTGCATATCGCGCGCGGGATGGTCGGCCGGCATATTGAGCGCTTCGAAGTTGTGATAGTCGTCTTCGACCTCGGTCCCTTCGAGCACCTGATAGCCGAGGCGCGAGAAGATCTCCTGGACCTGTTCGCGCACCAGGCTGAGTGGGTGACGGCCACCGAGCAGGGGCGCGCGCCCGGGCAGCGTGATATCGACCGCCCCGGCCGGTCGGCGGGTTGCGGCGAGCGCGTCCTGTTGTTCGGTGATTGCGGCGTCCACCGCGCGTTTGAGGTCGTTGGCGTGGCGGCCGATGAGCCGTTTCTCGTCGGGTGTCGCTCGCCCGACGAGATCCATGAATGCCGCAACCCAGCTGCCTTTGCGTCCGACCCAGCGCGTGCGCAGGGCCTGCAATTCGGCGTCAGTACGGACGACCGCGAGTTCCGCTCGGAATAATTCGAGCGCGCGGTCGTACCCGACTGAAGGGTCGATTGACACGGCTAAGCCGCGGGTATGGCGGCCTTGGCTTTTTCGACGACCAGCGAGAAAGTCGCTGGTTCACGCGCCGCCATCTCCGACAGACTCTTGCGATCGAGCGTAATGCCCGCGGCCTTGAGGCCTCGCATCAACTGGCTGTAGGTGGTGCCGTTTTCGCGTGCCGCCGCATTGAGGCGAACGATCCACAGGCTGCGGTAATCGCGCTTCTTGCGCTTGCGGCCGACGTAGGCATACACCCCCGCCTTTTCGGCCGCCTCTTTCATGAACTTATAGAGCTTGCTCTTGTTCTGAAAGTAGCCCTTGGTGAGTTTTGAGAGCTTCTTACGCTTGGCTCGACGAACTGTTCCACGCTTGACGCGAGGCATGATGCTCCTGGCAACGTTTCAGGGGTCACTTGCGTGAACTTGCGCGAGCCAAACGACTCGCGGTAGCGATCGTGGATATAGCAGCGAAAATTGCCCTGAACGTGAGCTGCTAATCGATTGCGAGAGTATGGGGTCTGCCCGTGGGGGCCTGAGCCCTGATCCCTTTATTTGTACGGCAGCATCCGCTCGAGCTTCTTCTGGTCCGCTTCGGCGACCAGAATGCTCTTGCGGAGACCGCGCTTGCGCTTGGTCGACTTGCTCGTGAGAATGTGCCGCTTGAACGACTGGGCGCGCTTGAACTTGCCGGTCGCCGTTTTCTTGAACCGCTTGGCCGCGCCGCGGTGGGTCTTCAGTTTCTGCTTCTTCATTTGGTTTCCACTTCCGCCTCGGCCGGCTGCGGTGCAGCCGCCGGTGACGGCGCCGTTGTCGTCGCTGCGGCAGGCCTGCTCACCTTGGGTGCGCTGCCGCCGCCTTTTTTCGCCGTCAGGATGGTGTGCATTTGATTGCCTTCCATCCGCGGTTGCGTTTCCGGGATCGCCACGTCGGCGAGGTCCCCAATCAAACGCATCAAAATCCGATGCCCAATCTCCGGATGCGCCATTTCGCGTCCACGGAAAAAGATCGTGGCCTTGACTTTGTCGCCTGCTTCGATGAACCGCGCGATGTGGTTCTTCTTGAAGGTGTAATCGTGCTCGTCGACCTTCGGCCGGAACTTGATTTCCTTGACCTCGACGACGTGCTGGTGTTTCTTCGCTTCCCGGGCGCGTTTCTGTTCCTGGTACTGAAACTTCCCGTAGTCCATGATCCGGCAGACCGGCGGGACCGCCGTGGGCGAAATTTCCACGAGGTCGAGGGCCTTGGCCTTGGCGATGGCGAGAGCCTGTGGCGGCGGCATGATGCCGAGCTGTTGGCCATCGTCGTCAATGACTCGAATTTCACGGACGCGGATGCGTTCGTTGATACGGAGACGGTCGTCGCGTCGACTAGGTCGGTTTCGATCGAAAGCGATAGGTCAGTTCCTCCGAATTACCCAGCCTGCGTCGGGCAGGTCTGTAGAGACATCCTATTAGGATACCGCTTTCGCGGTTACCTCGGCAAGCGCGTCCGCGATAAATTGATCGACCGGACGAGGCCCGAGGTCGCCTTTCGCACGGCTGCGCACGGCGACGGCACCGTCGGCGGCTTCGCGGTCGCCGATCACCAGCATGTAGGGCAGTTTTTGCAGCTGCGCTTCGCGAATCTTGTAATTGACCTTTTCCTGGCGCGCGTCGATTTCGACCCGCAGCCCGGCGGCCGCCAAGCGCGATTTGACCTGTTCGGCGTATTCGGCATGGCGGTCGGCGATCGGCAGCACCGTCGCCTGGATCGGCGCCGCCCAGAGCGGGAAGGCGCCCGCAAAATGCTCGATCAGGATGGCGATGAAGCGTTCCATGCTGCCAAAGATCGCGCGGTGGATGACCACCGGCCGATGCTCGGTGTTGTCGGCGCCGATATATTTCAGGTCGAAGCGCTGCGGCGCGTTGTAATCCAACTGGATCGTCGCGCATTGCCACTTACGGCCAATCGCATCGGTGATGTCGAAGTCGATCTTTGGCCCATAGAAGGCGCCGTCGCCGGCGTTGATGGTGTAGGCCTGTCCCGACCGTTCGAGCGCCTGCTTGAGGGACGCCTCGGCGTGATCCCAGGTCGCGACTTCTCCGAGGAACTTCTCGGGACGCGTCGACAACTTCGCCGTGTAGCTCAGCGCGAAGTCACCGTAGACGCGCTGAATGAGGCCGATCAGGCCCTCGACTTCGGCGGCGATCTGTTCTTCGGTCACGAAGCAGTGGCCATCGTCCTGCGAGAACTGGCGCACGCGGGTGAGACCGGACAGCACCCCGGACGCTTCGTTGCGGTGCAGTGGGGACTGCTCGTGAAAGCGCAACGGCAGGTCCTTGTAGCTGCGCATCTCGCTGCCGTAGATCAAGTAGTGACCCGGACAGTTCATCGGCTTCATGCTCATCTCGTCGCCGTCAGCCGACTTCACGAGAAACATGTTGTCGCGGTAGTGCTCCCAGTGACCTGAGATCTCCCACAACGCCTTGTTGAACACCAGCGGTGCCTTGACCTCGACGTAGCCGGCCGGAATCAACACGCTGCGCATGTAGTTGCCGAGTGTGTTGTAGAGCACCGTGCCTTTAGGCAACCAGAACGTGGCGCCAGGCGCAAAGGGGTGGAACGTGAACAGGCCCAGTTCCTTGCCGACGCGCCGATGATCGCGCAGCTTGGCTTCTTCGAGCCGCTTGAGATGCTCGTCAAGCTCTTTCTGGGTCAGAAACGCGGTGCCGTAGATCCGCTGCATCGGCTGGTTCTGCGCGTCGCCTTTCCAATAGGCGTTGGACGTCGACAGCAGCTTGAACGCCTTGAGCGGTTTGGTCGACGGCACGTGCGGGCCGACGCAGAAGTCGACGAAGGTGTCGCGGTCCTTGATCGTGTAGCAGGACACGTGCGACTGTCCGGCCGTCTTCTCGTCGATCAGTTGCACCTTGAGCGGCTCGCCGCGTTTCTTGAAAAACTCGATCGCTTCATCGCGCGGCCACATCTGCCGTTCGAAGACCATCTCCTGCGCCTGCAGCTCGCGCATCTTGGTCTCGATCCGTTCGAGATCCTCCGGCACGAACGGTCGATCGACGATGAAGTCGTAAAAAAATCCTTCATCGATCACCGGGCCGATGCCGCACTGCGCGTTTGGAAACAGCGCGGTCACCGCCGCGGCCATCAAGTGCGCGGTCGAATGACGCGAGACGTGCAGCGCTTCCGCGGATTTGTTGGTGACGATCTGCACGCGTGCATCGGCGTCGAGCGGGAACGACAAATCGACGAGGCGGTCGTCGACCTTGGCCGCCAGCGCGGCGTCGGCCAGTCGCGGCGAAATGCCTTGCGCGATGGCCAGCACGGGAGTGCCCGGGTCCACGTGCTTGGTGGAGCCGTCGGGGAGGGTAATTGTGATTTGGGACATGAGAATATGCGAGCGAACTGCCTTCGCGTGGCTTGCCAACCGTAGCTCGAGTCAGATTTCGCGTGCAACCTTCGCGTGCATTACGAGCGAAGGTTGGTAGGCGCGGGAGGATTCGAACCTCTGACCTCCTCCGTGTCAGGGAGGCGCTCTAACCAACTGAGCTACGCGCCTATATAGGCGTTGCCTTTTCGCGAAAAGGCAAACAAAAAGTATAGCACGCCACTCAGCCGTGGTCCTGTCGCGAAGGGCTGGCCGGCGCCGCACTACTTCGTTAGCGGACTCTCGCGTTTGGCGCGCTCGCGTTCCTGCGGCGTTAACGGCGAGCCCTTGACGGCTTCGTCGTAGCCGATGTTCTGAGCCGGGGTGTCATTTTCCTCCGGCGCGGGTTCTTGCCCGCCGCGGCTGCTTTCTTTGATCACTCCGAGGTCGTCGTCGTCGTTGAGATCGATGCGTGGTGTCTGATCGGCCATGGTTCTATCCTCATAGCGAGACGTTGCAATAGCGTGGCCGCAGGCAGCCGCGAGCCGCCGGCTATTTGGCCTTGAGATGCTCGACGGCTTTATCGAGCGTCGGATCGCTGGTCGGGGCGGGTTGTCCGAAATCCACATCGGGCTGTTCGACGGCGACGTCGGGCGTGAGGCCCTTCTCGTTGATCACCGCTTCGCTCGGCGTCAGATAAAACAAGTGGGTGAGCAGCAAGCCGCTGCCGTCGGGCAAGCGGACCAGTCGCTGCCGTGCGGCGCGACCCAACGTGCGTTCGCCGACCGACGAGGCGCGTTTGTTGCCGGTTAACGCCGCGGCAAAAAGCTCCGCCGGGCCTGAGGTGCCGTTGTCAGTGAGGAGCGCGACCGGCAACGCGATGCTTCCGTCGCCGGCTGCAGTGGTCACTGCTTCCTTCGCTTTACCGCGTTCCTGCCGATAGCCAAGCGTGCCGTTGGCGACGAACAGCCGTGCCGCCGCGAGACCGGCTTCGACGTCGCCGAATGCGGTGCCGCGCAAATCGAGCACCAATCGCGTCGCACCGCCCTTGGCGAGCGTCGCGACTTCGTTGCGGATTTGATCCGGGGTCGCCTTGCTGAACTCCGCGACGCGTAGATAGCCCACGCCCGTGGGGACGAGACGACCGCGCACCGCCGTCGCGGTCAGGTCTTCGCGCACCAGTTCCACGGTGTGTGGTTCGGCGGCATTGCCACGCAGGACGGCAAGTGTCACCTGGCTGCCGGGTTTGCCTGCCAGCATCCGCATGCCTTCATACACCGAGGTGTCGCGCGTCGATTGCCCATCGATGGCGCGAATATAGTCGCCGGCACGAAGCCCGGCCCGTGCCGCTGGTGACCCGTCGCGCGCTGCGATCACCCGCAAGTAATACTGCCGCGTCAACTCGATGCCGGTCCCCCCGGCACCGGTGGCATCATTCTTCTCGAATACTCTGACCTGGTTGACGTCGAGGAAGGCGCTATCAGGGTCGAGACCGTCGGCCAGGCCATGCATCGCGCCCAGCATCACCTTGTCGACCTGTACTTCTTCCACGTAGTTGTTCAAGATCAGATTGACGACGTCTTCGAAAATGGCGAGCGGCCGATACGCAGCCTGCTCGGCCCGCGCGTTGCCCATCAATCCGCCGACGATGGCGAAGGCGAGCACCGGCGCTGACACCATCAGGATGCCAACGCGACTGCGCAGAATGTTGGCGAGCGGCTTCATCGAGAACTCCTGAGCCATTGTACGGGATCGACCGGACGACCGTCGATGCGCAGCTCGAAGTAGATCGCGGGTACCCCGGCCGGCGTCCGTCCAGCCCGGCCGACGACAGCGCCGCGCGCCACGCGGGCGCCCACGGCGACGAGCGCCTCCTCGAGATGTCCATATAAGGTGAAGGCGTTGTCCCCGTGATCGACAATCACCAGCGTCGCGAATCCGGTGAACGGCGCCGCAAAGGCCACCGTGCCGCCATGAACAGCGCGCACGATCTGCCCTTCGCTGGCCGCGAGTTCAAGACCGTTGCGGACGATCGCGGTACCGAAGCGGCCGGCCGCACTGCGTCCAAACCGTGAGATCACGCGGCCTGGTGCAGGCCAGTCCAACGCGCCGCGAAACGGTGCGAGCGGTAAGGTGACCCCGCCGTTGGCCCCGATAGTGGTCACCCGTGTTTGCAGTGCTGCCTGCGCATCCTGCAGTTCGCCGACGTAGCGAGCGGCGAGATCGCGTCGCCGATCGAGGTCGTCTATGCGACGGTTTTGTGCCGCAACGGCGGCGTCCAGCGCCTGTCGCGCCCTGGTCGCCTCGACCTGCGCGGTTGCAACCGCTTGCCGCCGGGCCCCGAGTTCGACCAGCGCCTCGCGTTCGGCGCGAATGGTCCGGCGATGCGCGTCGAACCGCACGCCGTCAAGCCGGGCGACCGCCGCCACGCCGCGCGTGAGGCGGCCCAGCGCGCGTAGATCGTCGGCGGCCAGTAACAACCGCACATAGCCGCCGCGGCCACGTTTGTAAATTTCCGTGAGCCGTTCGGTGACGCCCGGCGTGTCGGCCACGCGTTGCGCGTCAAGTGTCTGGACCCGGGCGGTGATCTGCTGGAGCGCCGCGCCGAGCGTGACTAGTTCAGCGTCGGCTTTCTTGACCTCGGCACCCTTCATTTCGCGCTCGAGTTCGAGCGTCCGCAGCTCGCCGAGGAGGGTCGACGTTTGCGCCGCCAGACGATCGGCTTCCGCCTGCAGTTCGCGGATCCGGCGCTCGGCCTGTTGCGCGAGGGCCTTGGCTTCCGGCGGCGACTGCGTGTGCGCCGGCCCCGCCCAGGTGGCGAGGGCCGCGGCGATCAGAACAACCCGGACGACCGTCATACGCTGGACACGCGGGAACACGTAGGAGAAGGTAACATTACGCGCTTGGAGGATAAATGAAGCGTTTTCGGCCGGCCTTAGCAGCTGCTCTCGTGGCTACCCTATTATTGACGGTCGCTGCCCTACCGGCCGGCGCGAGCAGCGGACCGAAGTGGTCCACCGCTGAACTCACCGATTTTTCTGACGTGGTCGTGACTGGTCGCGTCCAGTCTGTGACCTTTGGATGGGATTCGACGGTCAACTCCATTTACACCTATGTCACGGTTGACATCGATGAAGTGTTCAAGGGCGCCGTCGCCCGCGGCCCCGTCACCATCAAACAACTGGGCGGGCAGGTCGGCGAGATCGGGCTGGCCATCAGCGATCAGCCAACCTTCGCCGTGGGCGAGGATGTTCTTCTGTATCTCGAAGTCCGACCACGTGACGCGACGCTGTATACCGCCGCGTTGTGGCAGGGTAAGTGGACGGTCACAACGGCTGCGGATGGTTCGCGCGCGGCCATGCGCGAAATGCCAAGCGATCACGACCTGCAGGGTAACTTCGACATGCAGTCGCTCGGTGCGGTTCGTGCCGCGTCCGCCAACGCCACTGCCGGCCCCGCGCACATCAATGTTGCGCCGGCCGATGCCGCCACTGCGATCGCCGCTCCCTTCAGGCTCTTTGGCTTCCGTTACCTGTTCGCGCCACCCGTAGATGTGCAGACCGGGGGCCAGCCAGGACTCGCCGGCGGCGGGTTCAGCGAAATCGCCGAATCTATTGCGCGCTGGAACGCGGCCGGGTCGTCATTCTCGTTTCAGGGTGGATCGACGAATGGCCCGGCGCGGTGCAGGGAGCAGGAGCTCGGGAATAGCCGGGTCACGATCGCGTTCATGGATCCGTGCGGAGAAATCAGCGACACAGGAGGAACGTTCGCAATCGGAGGGTCATACTTCTCAGTTGGCGCCGGCGGGACGGTCAACGGCACGACGTTCCACGCCGCGACCGAAGGTTTTATCGTCAACAACGATAGCCCCACCGCGCTGACCTTCCTGCGCCAGAGCGGCTGTTTTGCCGATGTTCAGCTCCACGAACTTGGTCACGTCCTCGGCCTGGACCACACCACCGACACCAACGCGATCATGTTTCCGTCGATCAACAACAGTTGCGCGAGCGGCCCGAACGGCCTTGGCCAGGATGACATTCTCGGCTTGCTGGCGATCTATCCGGCGACCGGCCCGGCAACGAGGGTGAACGGCACGTCGACGCTCACCGTCACATTCGACGCGGTCACCACTGCGACGAGCTATCGGATCGATTTCCGTCAGACCATTAACGGTCCCGTGCTGGCGTCGGTGACGACATCGTCCACCTCGATCACGGTCGCCATTCCGCCCGGCACGAACGGGACGTTTAACGCGGTCGTCACTCCGATCAATAGCGCGGGGGCGGGACCTGCCTCGGACCCGGCGACCTTCACCATCGGCAGTGCCGGTTGCATCGGCGCGCCTTCGACACCGACCGGTGTCAACGGCAGCGTGGTCAATGGCACGGCGACAGTGAATTGGACCGGTTCGGTGCAGGCGACCAGCTACGTGGTGCAGGCCGGTTCGGTACAGGGCGCGTCGGATCTGTTAAACGCCAACATCGGCAACAGCACGGCCGTCAGCGCCAGCGGCCTGCCTCAGGGCTTCCGCGCCTTCGTGCGGATCATCGCGGTTAACTCCTGCGGCCAGAGCGCGCCGACGTCACCTGACTTCGTCGTGCAATAGCCATGGACGATTCGCCGCAGGCCCAGCCGACCGCCACGCCGCCCGTACCCGTGATCGCGCTCACCACCGGTGAGTTCTACTGGTTGACGCTCGGCGTCTGGGTGGGCGGAATTTTTATCCTCACCTTGATGCCGGTGTTGCTGATCCCGCGCGTTGGGATCGCACTCGGCGTCGCTGGCTCGTACCTGCTGTTCTTTCTGGCGTGGCAACCGATCCAGACCATCACGCAGCGCACCTTCGGCGTCAAAACCGGCCTGGTCCGGATGATCATCTTTGTCGCCGCGGCGGCGACCATCGCGTTCTATCTCCGCGAACTGCTGCTCGGTCTGTCGCGCGGCTAACGTGCGCGTGCTCGGGATCGACTACGGGGTGCGGCGCATTGGTCTGGCCCTCAGCGATGCGACCGGCACGCTCGCGTCACCGTGGCGGATGGTCGAGCGCCCGGCCTCCGAAGCGGCGACGTTGACACTGCTGGTCGGTGCGATCGAAACGCTGGTTGCTGACGACGATGGCCTGGAGGCGGTGGTCGTCGGGTGGCCGCGCCGGCTCGATGGCTCCGCGACGCATTTGACCGCTCTCGTGGAAGCGCTGCAACGGGCGCTGGCCCAGCGACTCTCGATTCCGGTGGTCCTGCAGGACGAGCGGCTGTCGAGCAGTGAAGCCGAGTCGCGCCTCGCGGTCCGTGAGCGTGACTGGCGTAAAAGAAAAGCAAAAATCGATGCCGCGGCGGCGGCTATCGTGCTGCAGGATTACCTCGATCATCGAAGGACGTGATGCGACTGTTGCGGAATCTCCTGTTCCTGCTGCTGGTGGTCGGCGTGGTCGTGGTGGGTGCCGCGTATTTTGGCTTCACCCGCGTCAACGAATCGTTCAAGGGTTACAGCGAAGCGGAAACGTTCGTCGAAATCGCGCCGGGCTCCGGACCAGCAACCATCGGCCAGCAACTCGTCGACGCCAAAGTGGTTCGCGATGCGCTGACATTTCGCGGCGCGGTCCTTCTCAGTGGTCACGCACGCGATCTCAAAGCCGGCGAGTATCGCTTCGAACAGCCGATGACCGCACGCCAGGTCGTCGACAAGATCGCCCGCGGCGATGTCTATCGCCGGCTGATCACGTTCCGCGAAGGCCTGATTATTCCCGAGATGGCGCAGCACTATGAGCGCGAGGGGTTCGGCAAGGCAACCGACTTCGAGGCAGCCGCGAAAAATACAGCGCTGATCCGCGAGCTCGATCCTGCCGCACCGGATCTCGACGGCTACCTGTTTCCTGAAACCTACACACTCCGCCGCAATACACCGGTAACCTCGCTGGTGGAGCAAATGGTCGGGTTGTTTCTCAAGACATTCACGCCGGCGATGCGCGATGCGGCCAAGGCGCAAGGGTTGACAATCCGCGAGGCGGTCACCGTTGCGTCGTTGGTAGAAAAAGAAACTGCCGTCGCCGCAGAGCGGCCCATTGTGGCCGCCGTCTATCTCAATCGCAAACGCATCGGAATGCCGATGCAGGCCGATCCGACCGTGATCTATGCGCTGCAACGTGCGGGCAAATACACCGGCAATTTGCGGCGCGACGATTTGCAGTTTGATTCGCCGTATAACACCTACCGCTATCCAGGGCTGCCGCCGGGGCCGATTGCGGCGCCGGGGAAGGCGTCACTCGCAGCCGTCGCCGCTCCGGCCGCGGTGGACTATCTCTATTTCGTCAGCAAGAACGATGGTTCGCACGTGTTTGCGCGCACGCTCGAGGAACATAATCGCAACGTCCAGGAGTGGCAGGTGGAGTACTTTCGCAGGCAACGGCAGCAGTGAGATTCACCGCTCGCCCCACTTTAACTTCTTGCGCAGCACCTCGAAGTAATTTCGCGCCGTCGCGCGGACCAGGCGAATCGGTTGTTGCGCGCGGGTCACGATGATTTCATCGCCTTCGGCCAGCGCGAAGCCGTGTTGGCCGTCAAAGGTGACGTAGATCTCGGCACCGGCGTTACCCGACGCCGCGCGCACGCGGATCTCTCGCTCCGCCGGAATGACAATCGGCCGATGCGTCAGGGTGTGCGGTGCGATCGGTGTCAGGACGATGGCATCCATCGCCGGATGCACCACCGGGCCGCCTGCCGACAGATTGTAGGCCGTCGATCCGGTGGGACTGGCAATGATCAATCCGTCCGAGCGCACCGAGGTCACGTACTGATCGCCGACCGTCACGTCGAGGTCGACCATTCGCGACAACGCGGTGCGGGTCAGAACGATGTCGTTGAGCGCCACGTGCGAGTCGCCACCGACACGGCCTCGCAGCATCATCCGTTGATCGTGCTCGGCGTTGCCCGACAGGGCCATTTCGAGCGCGGTGTACAGCTCAGGACGGGTGATCTCGGTGAGGAATCCGAGTGAACCAAAATTAACGCCGAGAATGGGCACGTCGAGTTCGGCCTGTCCGATCAGGTCGGCCAAGGCGAGCAGGGTGCCGTCCCCGCCAAGGATCAACACCAGGTCAACTTCGCCGGCGATCGACTCACGCGGGACCACGCGACGATCGCCGGCCGGCATCAGCTTGGCTGAATCGGCCGCCCAGAGCGCGTCGATGCCGCGATCGCGCAGCCACACTTCGAGCGTCGCCAGCGTCTCGCTGGCCGCGGTCAGGTCGTGTTTGGTGACGATTCCTACGCGCATCGCAGATGAAGGAGGAATTCGCGGTTGCCTTCGGCGCCGGTGATCGGGGAGTCGATCATCCCGGCGCGCGACAATCCTACTGCAGCCGCTGCACCGGTGATGTCGGCGACGACGCGCTCGTGAATCACCGGATCCTTGACCAGGCCGCCCTTGCCGACATCTTCACGGCCCGCTTCGAATTGCGGTTTGACCAGGGCCACGACGTCGGCCGCGGGGCCGAGCAGCGGGGGGACGACCGGCAGGATGTGGCGCAACGAGATGAACGACACGTCAATGGTGACAATGCCGGCGCCGGCGCCCAGCATCGGCAGGTCGGCCGGTGACAGCGTACGGGCGTTGATGCCTTCCAACACCGTGACCCGCGGGTCACTGCGCAGCTTCCAGTGCAACTGATTGTGTCCCACGTCGAGGGCCACGACGTGGCGGGCGCCGCGGGTGAGCAGCACGTCGGTAAAGCCGCCGGTCGAGGCGCCGATATCCAAGGCCAGGCGGCCGGTGACGTCAATGGCGAACGTGTCGAGTGCGTGCGCCATCTTCACGCCACCGCGCCCGACCCATGGATGTTCCGGCTCCGCGACACGGATGTCCGCATCGTCGGCAATCATCGACCCCGCTTTTGCCGCGGGCTGACCGGCGACAGTGACTTTGCCCGCAAGGATCAGCGCCCGGGCGCGTTCGCGCGATTCGACCAGCCCGAGAGAAACCAGCAGCACGTCGAGACGCGAGCGGGGAGGTGCGGTCACGAACGGCGGTTCACGATCCACCGGGCGATCGCGGCAAGGTGCGAGTCGTCGAGTCCGGCGTCGTGGACCGCCTCCTCGGCGCGGCCGAGACATGCGCTCGCCAGCGCACGCGACTGGTCGAGGCCAAACAACGCCGGATAGGTCGGCTTGCCGGCCGCGGCATCCTTGCCAGCCGTTTTGCCGAGCGCCGCCGAACCGGCCTCGACATCGAGGATGTCGTCGACAATCTGAAAGGCCAGACCAATCTCGGCGGCATAGCGATCGATGGCCGTCACCTCGGGGTCGGTGGCGCCGGCCATGATCGCGCCGGCGACGACCGAGGCGCGAATCAGCGCGCCGGTCTTTCGTGCATGCATGTCTTCAACGGCAGCGGCATCAAGCCGCGTCGCGTCGTGCCCGGGCGCCGGCCGCACCGCGTTGAGATCGATCGCCTGGCCGCCGACCATACCGGCCGGACCAGCCGCGTCCGCGATCACCGCAATGGTCCGGAGTTTTCGTGCGTCGACGGGGGTGTCGCCGCCGAGCGGCTCCCGGGCCAGCAGCGAGAACGCCGCCGCCTGCAAGCCGTCACCCGCAAGAATCGCCATGCCGTCGCCCGCAATCACGTGCAGCGTCGGCCGGCCACGGCGGAGGATGTCGTCATCCATGGCCGGGAGGTCGTCGTGAATCAGCGAGTAGGTGTGAATCATTTCGATCGCGCACGCGGCCGGCAGCGCCCTGGCGCGCGCGTCGACGAGATCGGCGCGGTTCTTGGTCGCGAACGCGTCGGCCGTGGCGAGCGTCAGCACCGGTCGCAGCCGCTTGCCCCCGGCGGACAGGCTGTAGCGCATCGCTTCGGCGACCACCACTGGAATGTGCGGGGGGTGGGCGAGAAAACGCGTCAGGCCGCGCTCGATTTCTTCACGCCGCGCCTGGAGATACTCGTCGAGGCCGCTCACAGCGCTAACGCGGCTCGTCGTCGCCGAGGCCGAGCGACGCCGGCGCAATTTTGAGCTCGCCGCGCTCGTTCAGGATCTCGATGCGCCGTTCCGCCTGTTCGAGTCGCGCGTGACAGAAGCGCGACAGTTGCACGCCGCGTTCATACAGTTCCAATGATTTGTCGAGCGCAAGATCGCCTTCTTCGAGCTTCTTGACGATGGTGTCGAGCTCGGCGATGGCGGCTTCGAAGTCTTTGATTGTCGGGTCCATGTCAGTCGTCAGTCGTCAGTCATCAGTCGTCAGTCGTCAGTCGTCGGTGGTCGGTGGTCGCTCGGCAGTCACCTGGCAGCGCAACTCACCGTGCTCCAGGGCGACGCGCACATGATCACCTGTTTCGACCGTCGATGCATCACGAACGATACGGGTGTGGCTGTCGTCCCAGCAGACGGCGTACCCGCGCGCCAGGACGGCGAGCGGGCTCAAGCCTTCGAGTCTGGCGGCGAGGGCTTTGAATCGCGAATCGGCGAGGTGGACGCGCCGGGTCAGCGCCTTGCCCAGCTGCGCGTCGCGCGCGACCAGCCGCGTGCGCACCGCCGCGAGTCGATGCCGTGGATCAAATTGATCAAGTGACCGGCGGAGGTGTTCATGCCGTCGCAAGCGCCGCGCCATGCCCGAGCCCAGCGCCTGCCGCAGTGCGGAGGCCAGTTCGGCGGTATGGCGGCCGCGCATGGCCAGACGTCCGCGCTGACCGGCGAAGCCAGGACGGGCCAGCAGGATGTTGAGTCGCGTTTCGAGCCGCCCCACGCGTCCCCGAATCGCCGCTTCGAGGCGATCGCCGAGTCGATCGATTGACCCGCAGAATTCGTCCTTACGGCGCACGACCAGTTCGGCGGCGGCTGACGGCGTGGGCGCCCGCAGGTCGGCCACGAAGTCGGCGATGGTGACATCGGTTTCATGGCCGACCGCGGAGATCACCGGGACCGGTGACGCCGCGATGGCCCGCGCGACTTTTTCTTCGTTGAACGCCCAGAGGTCTTCGAGCGACCCGCCGCCACGCCCGACGATGATCACGTCGACGTCTTCGATGCGCGCGACCTGGCGCAGGGCCCGGACAATTTCCCCGGCCGCATCCTCGCCCTGAACCCGTGACGGCGCGATGACCAGATGAGCATTGGGATAGCGGCGCCGGAGCACGCGCACGATATCCCGCAACGCCGCACCATCAATCGACGTGACGATGCCAATGCGGCGCGGCAAGGCGGGAAGCGGGCGCTTGCGCGCCTGTTCGAAGAGTCCTTCGGCGGCGAGCTTCTTCTTGAGTTGTTCAAACGCCAGCTGCAGCGGCCCGTAGCCCTGCGGCTCCATGTGTTCGCCGACGAGTTGATACTCGCCCTTCGGGTCGTAGACGCTGATCCGGCCGCGCACGACAACGTGCAGCCCGTCTTCGGGCTTGAACTTCAGATACCGCAGCGCCGACCGGAACATCACGCCCTTAATCTGTGAGTTACCGTCCTTCAGCGTGAAGTACAAGTGGCCGGTCTGCCACACCTTGGCGTTCGACAGTTCGCCTTCCACCCAAATTTCTGGAAAGCTGGTTTCTAAAATCTCCCGCAGGTTCGCAGTTAGTTCACTGACCGAGAGGACTTGGCGCTTTACTGGGGACGGAGGTGCCGGGGACGGAGGTGCTGGGGACGCCTCCTCAGGCTCCGGCTCCTCGAACGGCAGATCGAACAGCGTGCTCACGTCGAGACCACCGTCTCACTCAGGCGCGCCTGCATCGTCACCAGCTCCGCGGCGCTGACTGACAGGCGCTCGATCGCGGTGGCGCGTCCGCTGACCGGGTCTGCGGTGATCAGCACGGCATTCAATCGAGGATCGCCGGTCGCGGCGTCAAACCGCGCCGGCAAGCCGGTGGTAAAGCGCGCGATCACCGAGCTGCGCTCCATGCCGATCACGCCGTCATGCGGGCCGGTCATGCCGACGTCGGTGAGATAGGCGGTGCCCCCCGGAAAGATCCGTTCGTCGGCGGTCTGAACGTGGGTGTGGGTCCCGACGACCGCCGTGACCTTACCGTCCAGGAACCAGCCCATGGCCAGTTTTTCTGAGGTCGCCTCGGCATGGAAGTCGACGAAGATAACCGTCGCGCCGGCCTCGCGCACGCGGGCGATCTCACGCGTGACCGCCACGAACGGATCGTCAATGGCGGGCAGAAAAATTCTACCCATCGCATTAATCACGCCGACCAACACGCCCTCGGGACTGGTCCAGACATAGGAACCCGCACCGGGCGCCCCTGGCGGATAGTTGGACGGCCGCACCAGGCGCGGCTCGCCGCCAATGAAGTCCAGCGCCTCGCGCTTGTCCCAGATGTGATTGCCCGAGGTCATCACATCGATGCCGGTCTTGAACAGTTCGATGGCAATGTCTCGCGTCACCCCGGCACCGCCGGCGGCGTTTTCGCAGTTGGCAATCACGCAGTCGACCGCATGGGTGCGCACGAGGGCGGTTAACCCAGTGCGCACCAGGTCGCGTCCGGGTCTGGCGAAGATGTCGCCGATGAAGAGCAGCTTCATCCCTGCGACGTGGCTGACGCGATGTCGGATTCGATGGCGACGAGAATGTCGCGGCCACGTCGCTCCTGCACCTTGGGCAGGACGATGCGCAGCTCGCCATCCTTCAGGCGGGCGCGCACATGCGCAGCGTCAAACGCCGCATGCACGCGGACTGCGCGCGCAAACCGGCCGAAATCCCGCTCGACGAGATGGAAACTTGCCGGGCCGCGCGACGCCTCCGGTCGTTCTTTCTCGCCGACGACCAGCACCACGCCCGATTTGATCAGGATGCGCACGCTCGGCGCCGTCACGCCAGGCACGTCGAGGACGATCTCAATCGTGCGCTCGGTTTCGTAGACATCAAACAGCGGCAGGCACTCGCCGGAAACCATGTGACGCCGATCGGGTCGGCGTTTGGCGAGATCCTCGAAGAGCCGCCGCACTTCGTGACCGAGGTCACCGACATCGGTGGACACCAGCATGCGGGAGATAGGGCGCACCGCTCAATTGTAGCCGGTCGGGCGAATCACGCTTTTTCCAGTGAAACCATGGATAAGTGACGGCCTCTCATCATAGTGAGTGTATTGCGCTAAGGTTTAATGCTTGAATGATGCTCACATCACTGTTAGAATTCGGTTTTAGCGTGCACTTATAGAAAAGGCGGATGAAACGACATGGCCACAGCCAAAGGGAAAGTAATTGGAATCGACCTCGGCACGACCAACTCGGTCGTCGCGGTCATGGAAAACGGTCAGCCGACCGTGATCGTCAACCAGGAGGGATCGCGGCTGACGCCGTCGGTCGTCGGGTTCACCAAGGACGGCGAGCGACTGGTCGGCCAGGTGGCGAAGCGGCAGGCGGTCACCAATCCCGAGAACACGGTGTTCTCGGTGAAACGCTTTGTCGGCCGCAAGTTCAGCGAAGTCGGCACCGAAGTGTCGCGGGTCCCGTATCGCATGGTCAGCGCCAGCAACGGCGACGCGTGGGTCGACGTGCGCGGCAAGCAGTACTCCGCCCCCGAGGTGTCCGCGATGATCCTGCAGAAGTTGAAGCAGGCCGCGGAGGATTACCTCGGAGAACCCGTCACCGACGCGGTCATCACCGTGCCGGCGTATTTCAACGATTCGCAACGCCAGGCGACCAAGGATGCCGGCAAGATTGCCGGCCTCAACGTCCTGCGCATCGTCAACGAGCCGACGGCGGCAGCGTTGGCCTACGGCCTCGATAAAAAGGCAGAAGAAACCATCGCGGTCTATGACCTGGGCGGCGGCACCTTCGACATTTCGATTCTCGAAGTGGGCGAGGGCGTGGTCGAGGTCAAGTCGACCAATGGCGACACGCATCTCGGTGGCGATGACTTCGACCAGAAGATCGTCGACTGGCTGATTGCTGAGTTCAAGAAGGCCGAGGGGATCGATCTCGGCAAGGACCGGATGGCGCTGCAACGCCTGAAGGAAGGCGCCGAGAAAGCCAAAATCGAACTCTCCTCGGTTATGGAAACCGAGATCAATCTGCCGTTCGTGACGGCCGACGCCACTGGCCCGAAGCATCTGGCGATTAAGCTGACGCGCGCCAGGCTGGAGTCGCTGGTCGAAGACCTGGTGCAGCGGACGATGGGTCCGCTGAAGCAGGCGATTGCCGACGCTGGCTTGAAAACGAGCGACATTCACGAAGTGGTACTGGTCGGCGGCTCGACGCGCATGCCGCGGGTGCAGGACGTCGTCAAGGGCTACTTCGGCAAGGAACCGCACAAGGGCGTCAACCCTGACGAAGTGGTCGCGATCGGCGCCGCGGTCCAGGGCGGCGTGCTGGCCGGCGAAGTCAAAGACCTGTTGCTGCTTGACGTCACACCACTGTCACTGGGTATCGAAACGCTCGGTGGCGTGATGACCACGTTGATCACGCGCAACACGACGATTCCGACCAAGAAGAGCGAAGTCTTCTCAACGGCGAGCGACAATCAAACCAGCGTCGAAGTCCACGTGATGCAGGGCGAACGCCCGCTGGCACGCGATAACCGGACCCTTGGGCGATTCAACCTCGTCGGCCTGCCGCCGGCGCCGCGCGGGCTGCCGCAAGTCGAAGTCACCTTCGACATCGACGCCAACGGTATCGTCAACGTGATGGCCAAGGACAAGGCCACCGGCAAGGAACAAACCATCACGATCAGCGGATCGAGTGGGTTGTCGAAAGAGGAAGTCGATCGCATGGTGCGTGAGGCCGAATCCAACGCAGCCGACGATCTGGCTCGCCGCGACGCCATCGACGCACGCAACCAGGCCGACACGTTGATCTACTCAGTGGAGAAGACGTTCACCGATAACAAGAGCAAACTCGAAGCAGCCGACGTGACGCGGATCGAGGCGGCGATCGAGAAGGCGAAGGAAGTCGTGAAGAGCGACGATGTCGCGGCAATCAAGATGGCCACGAACGAGTTGCAGGCGGCGTCGCACGCCATGGCTGAAACACTCTACAAGGCGAACCAGGGTGCTCCGGGCGAACCGGGCGCGCCCATTAACGGCCCCGGCGCCTCGTCTGAGGTCAAGGACGGCGAGGTCGTCGACGGCGAATACGCAGAAACGAGGTAAGTGACCATCGCCATGAAGGGATCGGGTAGTCGGGTACCCGGTCCCTTTTCTTCGTACCCGATCAGTGCCTTCCGCGCGCCACAGACGGGTACCCGGTTACGATCACCGTATGGGTTTCCTCATCCACACCGTCGTGCTGGCGATCGCCATCTGGATTGCCGCGAATGTCGTCCCCGGCGTCACCGTCACTTCCTGGAGCTCGCTCGCGATTGCGGCGTTGGTGCTGGGACTGATCAACGCCATCGTGCGGCCGATCCTCACGATCCTGACCCTGCCGATCACGGTCCTGACGCTGGGCTTGTTTTACCTGGTCGTCAACGGCGTCGCCTTCGCCTTGGCCGCCGCGCTCGTTCCCGGCTTTCAGATCGCGACCATTACGGGGGCGATATTGGGCGCCTTGCTGACCAGTGTCGTTTCCTGGTTTATCGGGTTGTTTACCAGGAAGTGACCTTTTTACGGGCTTTTTGAACTGACCACAGACAGCGAGTCACTTCCGGGGTACAATTCCCCTCTTATGTCTGAACTAGAAGTGCCGCAGGACGACGCGGTGGTGGAAGAGTCGCAACCGGCCGAGCCGCGCGAGCCGGCCGCCCCGATTGAGAGCCGATTTCTGTTTGTTGACGTCGCTGCACTGCGCGCCAAGCAGCTGCGCCGCGGCGCGAAGCTGCGCTTGCCCGAACACGACCCGGAAGTCGAAGTCGCACCGCGTCCGCTCAAGGCCGAACGCCTGGCGATGTCGGAAGTGCGCCACGGCCTGGTCGATTGGGAACTCCCCGACTTCAAAGCCGTCTTCGATACCCGGTAAGGTCCACGTTGCCAATCACCAATGGCCTTCGTCGGGCCGTTCGTGATGCCAAGCCGTGTCGCGCTGGTACGCGTCAGCGGCGCGCAGCAGCGTAGCCTCATCAAACATACGCCCGGTCAGCTGCAGCCCAATGGGTAGCTGCTCGCTCGCGAAGCCGCAGGGGATGCTGATCGCCGGCAAGCCCGCGAGATTCGCGCTCACCGTAAAAATGTCAGCGAGATACATCTGCAGCGGGTCGTCCGTCTTCTCACCGAGCTTGAACGCCGGCGTCGGCGTGGTCGGCATCGCCACCAGGTCGACTGCCGCAAACGCGGTGTCGTAATCCTGCCGAAGCAGCGTCCGCACTTGCTGGGCCTTCAGGTAATACGCGTCGTAATAGCCGGCGCTCAGCACATAGGTGCCGAGCATAATGCGACGTTTGACTTCGGTGCCGAAGCCCTCGTCGCGGGTGCGCTCATACATTTCCAGTAGCGGCCGGTCCTGCGACCGGCCGTCGGTCTTTTCAGCGCGCGCGCGGAACCCGTAGCGCACGCCGTCGTAGCGGGCCAGGTTGGATGAGGCCTCAGCCGTGGCGATCAGGTAGTAAATCGGAATCGCGTAGCGCGCGTGCGGCAAGACGACCTCGCTGATCACCGCGCCACGGTCGCGCAGGATCTCGATCGAGGCATCGAACGCCGCCAGCACCTCGCCATCGACGCCGTCCTCCATGACGCCGCGCGGCACGCCGACGCGCAAACCCTTGACGTTACCATCCAGCACATCGCGGTAGTGGCCGACCGGTTCGGCAGCAGCAGTCGCATCATGGCTGTCGGCACCGGCAATGATCTCGAGCACCCGCGCCGCGTCGGCCGCCGTGCGGGCAAAGGGCCCGATCTGGTCAAGCGACGAGGCGAAGGCGAGCAGACCATAGCGTGATACCCGCCCATAGGTCGGCTTGAGCCCGACCACGCCAGTCAGCGACGCCGGCTGGCGAATCGACCCGCCGGTGTCGGAACCTAAGGCAATGGGCGCAAATCCCGCCGCGACCGCGACGGCGGATCCGCCGCTCGACCCGCCCGGTGCGCGCGAGAGATCCCAGGGATTGCGCGACGCGCCGTAGGCCGAATTCTCGGTCGACGAGCCCATCGCAAATTCGTCGAGATTGGTCTTGCCGATCACGACGGCGCCCGCGGCTTCCAGGCGATCGACGACGGTCGCGTTGTAGGGCGGGACAAATCCTTCGAGAATGCGTGACGAGGCGCCGGTCGCCAGGCCGCGTGTGCAGAGGTTGTCCTTGAGCGCGATCGGCACGCCGTGCAGGGGGCCGGTCGGCGCCCCGGCGCTGCGTGCCTGGTCGAGTTGACCGGCCCGTTCGAGTGCCTGGTCCGCGGCCACCGTCCGAAACGCGTGCAGCGCGGGGTCGTGTGCGCGAACGCGATCGAGATACGCCTGCACGACCGCGACGGCTCGCACGTCGCCGCTCGCCAGCCGCGCGATCAGGGTGGCCAGCGGCAGCTCGGTGAGCTCGCTCACGCCATCACCCGCGGCACCTTGAACAATCCCGCCTCGGTCGCGGCGTCTGGTGCATTCACCAACGCCTCATGGCGCGGCAACGGCGGCACGATCTCATCGCTGCGGTCGATCGGGCGATTGATCACGTGAGCGGTCGGCATGACCCCGGTGGTATCGAGCTCGCGAATCTGTTCGACGTATTGCAGGATGTCGGCAAGCTGCCGCGTGAACAGGTCGACTTCGTTGGTGGTGAGTTCGAGACGGGCGAGTTCGGCAATGCGAAGCACATCTTCGCGCGAAAGAGACGCGGGCATCATCAAATTAGACACGAAGATCACGAACAGCACGAAGCGAAATGGCACAGGTTTCGAACCCGTTCCCAGCCTGGCATTGTGGTTAGTCGTTCAAGTTGATGAATTCGGATTCGTCCAACAGCCAGCACTCGCCGGTGAACCCACTGGCCAGAACTTGCTCGCGCAGTTTCGGGATGGCCACCGCGCGGTCGTATCGAATCGACAAGTGATTAATGACCAGGCTGCGGACCTGGGCCGTTCGGGCCAGTTGCAGCACTTCGTCACTGGTCGCATGAATCGGCGCCCGCCGCTCGCTGCTGCCGAAAAAAGTGGCGTCGTGCACGAGTAAGTCGGCGCCGGTCACCAGCGCCGGGTCGATTGGCATTGCATCGCCCGAATGCGCGAAGACCACGTGCGTGAATTCCTCCATGACCGCGTCTCGCCCGTGACGGCGCGCGATGCGTTCGACCTCGGTTGGGAGCAGCGACGCATGTTCGGCCTTGAGGCGGCGTCGGGTTTCAAGGACGCGATAACCAAGCGTCTTCTCGGTCGACACGTGCGTCACGGCAAAGGCCTCTAATACCCGCAGACGGCTGATGCGGTGCTGGTCGCCTGGGTTGACGGCGACCCATTGCACAGGAAACGCCACGTCTCGCCATACACCGGCGATCACGGCCCGCATCGCCTCAACGCCCGTGGAACCGTCGGGATAAATCACTGTCCATGGCTTTTCGCTCGCGCCCTTACCAAATCGTCGCGCCCCGGCGAAGCCCGGGAGCCCGAGCACGTGATCGGAATGGCCGTGCGTAATGGCGATGATGTCTGGACTAAAGACATTGGTGCCGAGTGCCAGCGACAACCCCTCGCCCGCGTCAATCAACAGTTGCAGCGAGCGATGCCAGAACCAGTTGGAATACAGCGCGCGGCTGAAGCCGGCGAACGACTCGTGCATGGTCTGTGTAGTGTAACGACCGTGTCCGGCACCCTGGCACTGCGCACCCTGGCACCGCTATAGTCAGGCTATGTCGGTGCGCCGAGCAGCTGTAGCGGGGAGTTGGTATCCGGCGTCAGCCGCGGCCCTGACCGCTGCCGTCGAGACACATCTCTACGCTGCCGACCAGGACAGCCCCAGGCAACCACCGCCAGGCGCCGATCTCGTCGCGCTGATCGCGCCGCACGCCGGCTTAATCTACTCAGGACCGGTCGCGGCCCATGCCTATCGCTCATTGCGCAATCGCCGCCACGATGTCGCCGTGCTCATCGGGCCGTCGCATCACGTCGGCTTCGAGGGCGTCTCGGTGTGGCGTCGTGGCGCCTTCGAGACACCACTTGGCCCACTGACTATCGACCACGACACCGCGTCGCGCCTGATCGAGGCGTGTCCGTTGGTGCACGAGTTGCCGTCCGCACACGGCCGCGAGCATTCGCTCGAGATGCAGTTACCGTTTCTCGCCGCGCTGACGCCGGATCTGCCCATCGTGCCGCTGGTGATGGGCCAGCAGACGCGCGAGACCGCCCTGACCCTGGGCGATTGCCTCGCGCAGGTTCTCGAAGGCCGCCGCGCCTTACTCGTCGCCAGTTCGGACCTGTCGCACTTCTTCGACGCCTCAACGGCCGCATTTCTTGATCGCCAGGTCATCGCACACGTCGAAGCGCTGGATGAGGAAGGGCTGATGACACGACTTGAAGAGCGGCGCGACCACGCCTGCGGCGGCGGGCCGATCGTCTCGGTGATGCGCGCGGCCAAAGCGTTGGGTGCGACGACCAGCCGCGTGCTGCGCTACGCAAATTCCGGCGACGTGTCGGGCGACACATCGTCGGTGGTCGGTTACCTGGCGGCGGCGATGTGGCGCTAGATCCGACGGTGCGCGCGCAACTGCTGGCCCTGGCACGTCAGGCCCTGGAAGCACGCGTCCGCGAGCAGCAGGCGCCCGAGGTCCCCGAGCAATTGAACGTCCCGGCCTCGGGACTGTTTGTCACCATCACTCACGCCGGTCAGTTGCGCGGCTGTCTCGGCACACTCAGCGCCGATCAAGGCCTGGCCGAAGCGACGACACGACTGGCCGGTGACGTGTCGCGCGACGATTCTCGATTCCGCCCGGTGACGCCGGGTGAGCTCGACGACATCACCATCGATTTGTCGGTGCTCACGCCGACCGAACGCGTCGATGATCCGGCGACGATTGAAGTCGGTCGCCACGGCCTGATCGTGCAGCAGGGCGGGCGGCGCGGCTTACTGCTGCCGCAGGTGGCGACCGAGCACGGCTGGGACCGCGAGACGTTCCTGGCGCAGACCTGCATGAAGGCGGGGCTGCCGCCAGACGCGTGGCGCCGAGGCGCCACGGTCTATCGGTTTGAAGCGGAAGTGTTTAGCGAAGAAGACGAATAACGCGTTGCGGTCGCGCTTACTGAACCGCGATCAGTGTCACTTCAAACAACAGTGTCGCGTTCCCAGGGATTTTCGTCCCGCTGCCAGCGGCCCCATAGCCGAGGCTTGGGGGGATGACCAGACGGCGCGAGCCGCCAACGCGCATGCCCGGGATGCCTTGATTCCAGCCCGTGATGACGGTGGTGCCCAGCACATACGTGAATGTGCCGGCGTCAAACGCCTGCCCTTTGTTTTGCGCCGCGTTGGGATCGTAGAGCCATCCCGAATATTGCACCGTAATGTTGCGACCGGTCACGGCTTCCGCGCCCGTGCCAACGGTGATGTCGGTGGCACTGAACGGGACGTTGAGTCCGACGGACGGACTGGTGGGCGTGCCGCCCCCGCAACCAGCGGCGGCGAGGACGGCGAGAATCAGGACGGAGAATGCATATTTCACTTACTTAATAAATAGCATCTCTCGGTAGGTTGGCAACGGCCAAAGTTCATGCGGGATGAGCAGCTCGATCTGATCGCCGAGCTCGCGCAACGCCACCATCGCCGGCACCACCGTATCGCGGGAGTATTTCGCGTGTTTCTCCGTTGTCGAGCTGGGATGCTCAAGAGCATCGAATAGCGTGTCGGTCTGCGCGCGGAACTGGTCGACCAGCCGGACCAGCTTGTCGAGGTGCTTCTTGCCTTCCTTGCTGGTCGACCCCGCCGCCTTGACCGCCGATACGCTGTCGGCGATGCGCCGTTGATATTCGAACGCGGCCGGCAGAATGTAGCGATTGGCCATCAGCACCATCAGCTGACCTTCGACGTTGAGCGTCTTGCAGTAGGTTTCGAGATTGATCTCGTGACGCGCATGCAGCTCGCGCGCCGACAGGATCTTGAACTTCTCGAAGGTCGCGACAACGCCTTTGCCGATGATCTCGCCGAGGGCATCAACGGTGTTCTTGTGATTCAGCAGGCCGCGCTTGGCGGCTTCCTTCTGCCATTCCTGCGAGTAGCCATTGCCGTTGAAGATGATGCGTTTGTGCTGCTTGATGGTTTTCTTGAGCAGCGTGCCCACGGCATCCTCGAGCCCTTGTCCTTTGGCCAGCGCCGCCTCGAGTTGCCCGGCAAGATAATCCAGCGACTCGGCCACCGCGACGTTCAGGCAGGTCGCCGGAAACGCGATGCTTTGATTCGAACCGACGGCGCGGAACTCGAACTTGTTGCCGGTGAAGGCAAACGGCGAGGTGCGATTGCGATCGCCGGCGTCGCGCGGCAGCTTCGGAATGACCGAGACACCGATGTCGAGGTCACCGCCGGCCTTGGTTGAGCGCGTGTTGCCCGATTCGATCTGCTCGAAGATTTGCGTCAGCATGTCTCCGAGGAACACCGACAGAATGGCCGGCGGCGCTTCGTTGGCGCCCAGTCGATGATCGTTGCCGGCGTGCGCGATGCTCATGCGCAACAGCCCCTGCCGCTCGTCGACCGCGCGAATCACGGTCATGCAGAAAAACAAGAACTGCATGTTGGCGTGCGGCGTATCGCCCGGGTTGAGCAGGTTGTTGCCGCGGTTGTCGCTGATGCTCCAGTTCAGATGCTTGCCTGAACCATTGACACCGGCAAACGGCTTCTCATGGAGCAGGCAGGCCAGGCCGTACTTCGGCGCCACCCGCTTGAGCGTCTCCATCGTCATCATCTGATGGTCGGTGGCGACATTGGCGCTCTCGAAGATCGGCGCCAGTTCGTACTGGCTCGGCGCGACTTCGTTATGCCGGGTCTTGACCGGCACGCCCACCTTATAGAGTTCGGCTTCGACTTCGGCCATGCACGCGAGCACGCGTTCAGGAATAGACCCGAAGTACTGATCCTCGAGCTCCTGGCCCTTCGGCGGCTTCGCGCCAAACAAGGTCCGGCCGGCGTTAATCAAATCGGGGCGGGCGAAATAGAAGTTGCGGTCGATCAGGAAATATTCCTGCTCCGGTCCGACCGTCGCCGTGACGCGGGTCGCGTCGGAGCCGAATAGCTTCAGCACCCGCACGGCCTGCTTGGATAGCACTTCCATCGAGCGGAGCAGTGGTGTCTTTTTGTCGAGTGCTTCACCAGTCCAGCTGACAAATGCAGTCGGAATGACCAGCGTGACGCTGTTGCCGTTTTGCAGCAGCCAGGGCGGGCTGGTGGGATCCCACGCCGTGTAGCCGCGCGCTTCGAAGGTGCTGCGCATCCCCCCGGACGGGAAGCTCGACGCGTCGGGCTCGCCCTTGACCAGTTCCTTGCCGCTGAATTCGGCGATCGAGCGGCCGTCCTCGCCCGGTGCGTAAAACGAGTCGTGCTTTTCCGCGGTGATCCCGGTCATCGGCTGGAACCAGTGCGTGTAGTGCGATGCGCCTTGCTCGATGGCCCAGTCTTTGAGGGCGCTCGCCACGGCGTCCGCGGTGCTGAGGTCGAGGGGAACGCCGTCTGTCATCGTGTTGCGAAGGGCGCGATAGGCATGCTTCGGCAGGCGGGCCTGCTGGACTTGATCGTTGAAGACCAGCGACCCGAACATGTCGCTGACACGCGCCGGCATCTTCGCCTGACGGCCCTCGGTCATCGTCCAGTTGTGAATGTTCTTGATTGCATCGCCAAGCGCTGCGGAAGCCATTACGAATTCTCCTTGTCAATCGTCGTCGGTCGTCGGTCGTCGGTCGTCGGTCGTCGGTCGTCGGTCGTCGGTTGTCGGGAGTCGGGAGTCGGGTGGCCAGTGGCGACAAGAGTATCTGCCGAAACGTGCAGTTTGTGCAATAAATGACGTCGAAAGCCAGTTTAATTGCCTTGTTCTGGCAAAATGAAGCGGCTAATTTGTCGATTCAGCACAAAAACACAGGCAGTAGCGTTCTTTGGCTGCAAGACGAAGACGGCAGAGGGGCCGACCCATTGAGCAAGGCCGGGTACGCCAGTTCGGCCATGAAAGCGTAGCCGCGGTCGCTTGGGTGAAAGCCGTCCGCGGAAAAGCTGGCCGCCTCGTAGACCCGGCTGTCGCACATCAGGTCGATGACGATGACCCCCTGTGCGCTGAGGGCGTTGACCCGGTCGGTCAGGCCGACGGCAATGCGTTGCACGATGCTGCGTTCCTGGACGGTGTTGGTGGCCACGTAAGGCGCAGCGCCCAGGTTCGGTAGGTTGAGCGCGACAATGCGCGCGTTCGGCGCGCGTGCTTTGACGCGGCGGATCAGTTCCTCCAGGTCCGTGCCCCACTGGCGCACTTGCGCATCGATGAATCCCCGCACGTCGGCGCCGCCGCGGCCGGCGCGCACGTTTTGCGCGATCACGTTGACGTCGTTCCCCCCGGCGAAGATGGTCAGATGAGTGGTGGTCGGCGGGACGACGGTGCTTTGATCGTAGAAGGTGGACAGGATGTTGCGGCCAATGTCGCGCGCGAGCGCTTGAATGGCGGGGCTCATGACCGCCCCTGGCACTGAGACGTTGGCCAGTACCGGGCTACGGCCATCAGCCTGAAAGCGGCGTTTGAGCAGGTAGACGTAGCCACGTCCGCTCGGGCAGTCGGGATCAAAGATGACGCACTCCACGCTTGAGCCGATGCCCAACCCATCGCTCGCGCCAATTGCGGTGTAAAGCACGTTGTTGGAAGGCGGCGTCGGGCTGGTCGGTGTCTCGGCTTTCTTGCAACCGCTGACACCGCCGAGTAAGAGCAAGCTAAGCAATAAAAGCCGATTCATAACCACAGATTACACAGATTTACGCAGAAGGGATGGAGCGTGGGGCGACACGGGGACGGAGGTCGGCGTTCGGCAAGCGGAATCACGAGGCAGGGGGACGGAGGTCGGCTCTCGCGGCGACACGGGGACGGAGGTCGGCTCTCACGGCAACACGGGGACGGAGGTCGGCGTTCGGCAAGCGGGAATCACGAGGCAGGGGGACGGAGGTCGAACGTCGGGGGCCGTTGGGGACGGAGGTCGGCTCTCACGGCGACATGGGGACGGAGGTCGAGCGCAGCGGTCGGTCGAGCGCGGAGGGCAGCGCTGCAGCATCTGCGTGGCCTATTGATCGGTGTAATCTGCGTTATCTGTGGTTATTCCCAATCGTCGCTGGACCGAGTTCTATCCTGAACAAACCAGCAAGGACCTTCCACCGCTGCGCTGGCCACATCTGCCGGCCTTCATCGGTGAGGCCGTTGCCGCCTATCGGGACAAGCCGGCCTTCACGTTGTATCTGCCGAACGGCACCCAAGGCACGATCAGCTACGGCGAGGTCGATGAACTGTCCGATCACTTTGCCGTCTATCTCCGCGAGGTCGCCGGCTTTGCGCACGGCGACCGCGTCGCGTTGCAGATGCCGAACTGCCTCGCGTATCCGATTGCCGTCTTCGGCTGCTTGAAGGCCGGCCTGGTGATGGTCAACACCAATCCGCTCTACACGCCGGCCGAAATGACCCATCAGTTTGTCGATAGCGGCGCGGTGGGCCTGATCGCCATCGACGTCTTCGCGACCAAAGTGGAGGAGGTTCTGCCGAAGACCAATATTCGCACCGTCGTGCTCGTGAGCATTGCCGACGTGCTGCCGCCGGTGAAGCGCCTGGTCGTCAGGGCGGTTCAGAAATACGTCAAGAAGATGCTGCCGCCGGTCACCTTCGCGCACACCACGTTTCCTGCCGCCCTCGCCGCAGGACAAGCCCGGGCTGTGGCCGGCGCGCGCGCCGCCACGTATCAGAGCCAGCTGTCGCAGGACAGCATTGCCGCACTGCAATACACCGGCGGCACCACCGGTGTCTCGAAGGGCGCCGTTCTCACCCACCGGAACCTGCTCGCCAATGTCGTCGCGAGCCTCGAGATGTGGCAGCCATTTCTCCAGCGTGGCAGCGAAGTGATGCTGACGGCGTTGCCGCTGTACCACATCTTCGCGTTCACCGCGAACCTGATGATTTTCTTTTCGGTCGGCGGCCGCAACATTTTGATCCCGAGCCCGCGGCCCTTCACCAATCTCAAATTAGTCATGGAGAAGGAACCGGTCACCTGGTTCACCGGGATCAATACGTTGTTCATCGCCCTGATGAACGAGCGATGGTTCCAGGCCAAGAAGTCGTGGCAACTCAAAGGGACGATTGCCGGCGGGATGGCCCTGGCACCGGCGGTCGGTGAACGCTGGCAGCAGTTGACCAAAACGCCGGTGTATCAGGGCTATGGGCTCACCGAGACCTCTCCGGTGGTGACGCTGAATCCATTCCATCGCGTCAAGATGGCGTCGATTGGCGTGCCGTTACCGGGGACCGACGTCCGTCTCGTTGATGACCAGGGTGTCGACGTCGCGCCTGGTCAACCCGGCGAGCTGCTGGTCAAGGGCCCGCAAGTGATGTCCGGCTATTGGCAGCGTCCGGACGACACCGCGAAGTCGATCAACGACGGTTGGCTGGCCACCGGCGACGTGGCGACGATGGACGACGAAGGGTATTTCCAGATCGTCGATCGCAAGAAAGACATGGTGCTGGTGAGCGGCTTCAACGTCTACCCCAATGAAGTCGAAGCGGTGCTGCAGGAACATCTCGGCATTGCCGAAGTGTGCGTGGTGGGCGCGCCCGACCCACTTTGCGGCGAAGCGGTGGTCGCCTTCATCGTCAAGAAGGACCAGTCATTGACCGCGGACCAGGTGCGGCAGCATGCGCGCGGCTCGCTGACCAATTACAAGGTACCGAAAACGGTGGTGTTCCGCGACGAGCTGCCGAAATCCAATGTCGGCAAGATTCTGAGAAAGGACCTCCGCGCCGACGCAGCGACGGCCCACGCGCAGTCGACTGATGGATAACCTGTGTCATACCCTCGCCGGTGCCGCGCTCGGCGACGCCGGCCTGAAGCAGCGCTCGACGTTAGGCATGGGTACGCTGCTCATTGCTTCGAACCTTCCCGACCTTGACGTCGCGGTGTTTCTGACCGACACGCTGGCCATGTCGTTTCGCCGCGGCTGGACGCACGGCGTGTTGGCGATAGTGGTGCTGCCCGCGGCACTTGCCGCGCTAATGGTCGGCTGGGATCGTCTGCGACGGCGCAGTCGATCGCCGGCCGTACCGCCCGCAACCTTTCGGGGGTTGCTGTTGCTCGCCTGCCTCGGCACGTGGCTGCACGTGTTCATGGATTTTCTGAACAGTTACGGCGTGCGCCTTCTCATGCCGTTCTCAAATCGCTGGTTCTACGGCGATGCGTTGTACATCGTCGACCCGTTTCTTTACGTGTTGTTCGGCGGCGCGATCGTGCTGGGGCGTCGCGCGGCGAAGCGGGCCCCGGGGGCCACGTCGCGGCCCGCGCGCATCGGTCTGATGCTCGCCGGGAGTTACATCGTCGTGATGCTGGCGTCGAACGTGTGGGCGCGCGCCGAAGTACGTTCCGGACTCGACCGCGCGGGCCGTCCTGCAGATACCCGTTTCATGGTCACGCCGGTCGTGGTGAATCCGTTCAAACGCGAAGTGATTATCGAGACAGGGGATCGTTACGAGAAGGGCGTCTTGTGGTTCGAGCCGCTGCCGCACTTTCGGCCGGCAGGATTTGGTGTCGACAAGAACACCACCGACCCGGCGGTGATCGCTGCATCGCAGGCCTCGCGCGTGGACGCCTATCTGCGCTGGTCGCGCTTCCCGTTTTTCGTCGTTGAGCGGACCGCTGCCCGCACGCGCGTGTTTCTCAATGACTATCGCTATTCAGATGAAACCGCGCGCTACGGGTGGTCAGCAGCGCAGTTCGATCTACCGGCTACAATCCAGTAATGCGCATCCTCGTCGGAGCTCTGGTGTTGGTGGTGCTCAGTCCGTCGCCCTCCTTCGCGTGGGGATTCGAGGCGCACAAGTTGATCGCCGCCCGGATGATCGAGCTGTTGCCCGCGGAACTGAAGCCGCTGTTCGAAAAGCGCAAAGACTACATCGTCGAACGCTCGATCGACCCGAACCTGTGGCGCAACGTCGGATGGGACGACGAACCGCCGAATCACTTTGTCGATCTCGATCACTTCGGCACCTATCCGTTCCCGGAACTGCCTCGTGAGTACGACCGGGCGGTCCAGAAGTGGGGCCGCGACGTTATCCATGAGCAGGGGTTACTGCCGTGGCGGACGCAGGAGTTTTACGGCCGCTTGCAACGCGAGTTCGCCAGTCTCAAACGCCCTAATCCGCCGACCTACGCCGCCGACAACATCGTGCTCTATGCGGCGATCATGTCGCACTACATTGGCGATGGCCACGTGCCACTGCACTCGGTGGTCAATTACGACGGTCAGAAGACCAATCAACACGGCCTGCACGGGCGGTGGGAGTCGGAGCTGTTTGAACGGAACCGCACGACGTTGACGATCAGGCCTGCGGTCCCGAAAGGCGTGGCCGATCCACGCGGGTTCATGTTCGACACGCTGCTCGCCAGCTTTCAGCTGGCCGACGGCGTTCTTGCGGCAGATAAGAGGGCGACGACCGGACGCGAGTTTTACGATGATGGCTACTTCGCCGCATTCGCGGCGGATCAACTGAGCATCGTCGAACGCCGCCTCAATGAGTCGATCACCGCGGTTGCCTCCCTGATCATCGGGGCCTGGGAAGAAGCCGGCCGACCCGCGATGCCCGGCGAACGCGCGCGCACGCCGCGTCCCATCAACCGCACGCCACGCGGTTAAGGGATGGACGTTTTCCTGATCCCGACGACGACGCCGGAGTGCTACGAGCTCTATTACGAAGCACCCGACGAGGACGTGCGGCAGAACACCGACGACAACGGCTTTTTCCCTCGGGTGATGCGCTCGCGAGTGGTCACGGCGGTGATGCGGTGGGGCTGGGTGGTCAGCGTGCGCGCGAGCTTTGCGGAAACGTTGCGCGAAGCCGAGGAATGGCGGCACCGACGGCACGAGGAGCAGCCGCGGCCGAAAGGGTTCATCGCGAAATGGCGTCGCAAGCTGATGGGTTTCGTCGTCGAACGCATTGCCGAGCAGCGCCTGCTCTGGCATATGCGCTACGCGACCCAGATCTGTGCGGCCATCCCGGCCGATCTGGCGCCGGAAGAAGCCGACCGGCTGATTCGACGCGATTTGAAACGCGATGCCGATCATCACTTCAAATGGGTTCTCATCGACGGGCTCCTGTTATTGGTGTCGCTGCCGCTGACCCTGATTCCTGGCCCCAACCCGGCCGGTTTCTATTTCACCTTTCAGGTGGTCGGCCATTTCCTCTCGATGCGCGGAGCGAAGCAGGGTTTAGCCGTGACCGAATGGACCTACAAGGCGAGCGCTGACCTCGCCGAGCTGCGGCAAGCGATGGCGCTCGACGAAGCCGCGCGCCAACCGATTTTTCAGCAGATCGCGCAGCGCTTACAGCTTGAACACCTCGCCACCTTCTGCGAGGACGTCGCTGCGCCACCCGCGTGATATTCTCGCGGCTGTGAAGCTCGGCGATTTGGCCGCGCACCTCGGGTGTCAGCTCGAAGGGGATGGCGCTATCGAAGTGACGCGGGTCGCCACGCTCGAGCAGGCCGGCCCCGGCGATTTGACCTTCCTGGCCAACACGAAATACGCGTCGCAGTTGGCCGAATCACGCGCGTCGGCGGTGCTCACCACGCCGGGCGTGTCCGGCGCACCCTGCGCGGTGCTGCGCACCAAGAATCCCTATCTCGCGTTTGCCCGCGCCACCGGTCTGCTCAACCCGCAGCCGATCCCCGCGCCAGGCATTCATCCGTTGGCTGCCGTGGCCGACGATGCCGTGGTCGAACCGGGTGTGTCGATCGGCCCCTTTGTCGTGATCGAGTCGGGGGCGCGTATTGGTGCACGGTCGGTGATCCGCGCGCGCGTCGTCATCGGGCACGGCGCTTCCCTCGGACCCGACTGTTTGGTCCACGCCGGAGTCTCAATTCGAGAGCGCGTCGAAATTGGCGCCCGCTGCGTGATCCAGGACGGCGCGGTCATTGGCAGCGACGGATTCGGATTCGCGCACCGCGACGACGGCACCCACGAAAAAATCCCCCAGGTCGCGACCGTGGTGATCGAAGACGACGTGGAGATAGGGGCGAATAGCACGATCGATCGCCCGGCGGTCGGCGAGACGCGGATCAAGGCAGGGACCAAAATCGACAACCTCGTGCAGATCGCGCATGGCGCACGCATCGGCCGTAACACGCTGCTCGCGGCGCAGGTCGGCATCGCCGGCAGCAGCGTGGTGGGAGACGATGTCATGCTCGGCGGGCAAGTCGGTGTAACGGGGCATGTGACGGTGGGCGATCGGGTCAAGGCGTCGGCCAAGACCGGCGTGACCGGCAATGTCCCGGCCGACGCGTTCATCACCGGGTATCCACACATGGACAATCTCGAGTGGCGCAAGGCCTACGTCGTCTTCAGACGTCTTCCCGAGATGCGTAAGCAGATAGCCGAGCTTGAACGCCAGCTCGCCGCACGCAGACCGGACGCGAAAAGCTGATCGCCCCCTGCCGATCACCGAGCCCGAGCGCACCTTGGAAGGTGCCATAATCGAGAGTAATTCCCACATGCCAAAAACTGTGCTTCGACTCACCGCGCTGGTCGTGTTTCTTGTCGGTCTGGTGTCGATTTCGCCGTGGCGCGCGGCGTTGGACGCGGCGGTGCGGCCGCCGAAGTTGCAGTACGAACGGATCAAACTCCCGAATGGGTTGACCGTCCTGCTGCACCAGGACAAGTCGACGCCGATTGCGCACGTGCAGCTGTGGTACCACGTCGGGTCGAAAGACGAACGCGCCGGTCGCACCGGGTTTGCTCACCTGTTCGAGCACATGATGTTCAAGGGCTCCAAGAACGTCGAGCCCGAGCAGCACACGTCAATCGTGTCGTCGGTCGGCGGCCAGGCCAACGCCTACACCACCGAGGACGCGACGGTGTACTGGCAGACGGTGCCGTCGCAATACCTGCCGTTGATCTTATGGATGGAAGCGGATCGCATGGCGACGCTGCGCATCGACGACCGGACGTTCAAGAACGAACGGCAGGTGGTCCAGGAAGAGCGGCGGATGCGTATCGAGAATCAGCCGTACGGCCGCCTGAACGAGATCCTGTTCGACCAGGCCTTCACCGTGCATCCCTACAAGCATCCGGTGATCGGCAGCATGAAAGACCTCGAAGCAGCGACCATCGACGACGTGCGTGAGTTTTACCGGACCTACTATGTGCCGGCCAACTGCACGATGGTGATCGCCGGCGATTTCGAAGTCGAGCAGGTCAAAGAACTGATTACGCGCTACCTGGCGCGGGTCCCCGCGGCAACCAAGGACGTGCCGCGCGACATTGCCAAAGAGCCGATTCCATCGAAGGAACGCACCCGCGTTACCGTCGAGGAAGCCTGGCCGTTGCCGGCGGTCGTCGTCGCGCACCATATCACCTACGACGGCCACCCCGACGCGTATCCGCTGCACATCGTCTCGAAGGTATTGTCCGACGGTCAGAGTTCGCGGATCTATCGCAAGCTGGTCTACGAGACCGGTCTTGCGCTGACCGCCTTTGGCGGTGGCAACATTATCGAGAACCCCAATTTATTTTTTGCGGTGGCCATCGTCAATCCCGGCAAGTCACCGGCAGCGGTGGAGAAGGCCCTGCTCGCCGAGCTCGATTTGCTCAAGACGCAAGGCATCACCGAACGCGAGTTGCAGCGGGCGAAGAATCAGTTCGCACGTGACTACATCCTTGGCCGCGAGTCATTGCAGGATAAGGCGAGCCATCTCGCGCACGCCGAAGTGCTGCATGCCGATGTCACCACCGCCGACGGTGAGTTTGACATCTTCCAGAACATTTCTCTGGCTGACGTGCAGCGCGTCGCCAAGACCTATTTCACGCCTGAGCGTCGTGTGATCCTCCACGTGATGCCCAAGGGAGGCGCGCAGTGATCGCACTCGGTCTTCGCATCTGGATGGCCTACGGCGCGGTCGCCGTGGCGACGGCGCTGCTCTGCGCCAGCGTTGTCGGCACCGCAGACGCGCAAAGTGCGACGGCGCAGGCCGCGGCGGCGACGCGGCAATGGCCCAGCGAAGGCCCGCCGCGCGCCTTGCCGGCGCGCAAAGTGAACTTCCCGCCCTACGACATTCGCACGCTCGCCAATGGCCTGCAGGTGGTGATCGTCAGCCATCACGAGCAGCCGTCGGTCAGCGTGCGCATGCTGGTGCGCGCCGGCGCCGCGCACGACCCGAAGGGCAAGATGGGACTGGCGATGCTGACGGCATCGCTGCTCGACCAAGGCGCCGGTGCGCGCAGCGCCGAACAGATCGCCGATTCGATCGATTTTGTCGGCGGCATTCTTGGCACCGGGGCGGGTACCGACCTGACCTTTGTCAACACGGTGGTGATGAAGGACAGCCTCGACCTCGGCTTGCAGCTGATGGCCGATGTGGTCCGCCGGCCGACGTTTGCGGCTGACGAGATCGAGCGGCAGCGTCAACAGGCGATGTCCGGGTTGAAAGTCGCCGCTGAAGACCCTGACAGCCTGGCCAGCCGGGTCATCGACCGTTTGATCTACGGCTTCCATCCCTACGGATTGCCTGGCAGCGGCACCGCAGAATCGCTGGCGTCGCTGACCCGGCAAGACATCGTCGACTATCACCGCCGCTTCTTCGCGCCGAACAACGCGCTCGTCGCGGTCGTCGGCGACGTCTCTCCCGCAGAAGCGTTGGCCGGCTTGGAGAAAGCCTTTGGCGACTGGAAGCCGCAGGACGTGCCGGTGTTTCAGCCGATTGACCCGCCGCAACCGACCAAGCGGGTGATCGTGATCGACAAACCGGACGCGGTGCAGACCGAGATCCGGGTCGGTCAGATTGGCATTCCGCGCCGCCATAACGATTTTCTCGCGATGGATCAGGCGGTCAAGATCCTCGGCGGCGAAGGCGCCAACCGTTTGCAGCAGGTGCTGCGCTCACAGCGCGGCTTGACCTACGGCGCGTCGGCCGATCTCGAAACCTACAAAGCGACCGGCGGCATCGTCGCCGAAACTGACACCCGCACCGACGCGACAGCCGAAGTGCTGCGGGTGACGGTTGACGAGTTTTACAAGTTGCAGCGCGAACGCGTCCACGAACGCGAGCTCGAAGGCGCGCAAGACTATCTGGCCGGCCACTTCCCGTTGACCATTGAGACGCCCGACGCGATCGCGACACAGATCCTCAACCAGCTCTTTTACGAGTTGCCGCTCGAAGAGCTGCAGACCTATCCCGAACGTGTCCGGAGCGTGACGCCGGACGATGTCCAACGCGTCGCGCGCAACTACCTGCGCCCCGACCGCCTGGCGGTGGTCCTGGTCGGCAACGCGGACGGCTTTATCAAAGATCTCAAAGGTGTCGGCTTCGGCGACTTCGAGCGCATCCCGATCGGTCAGGTGGATCTGTTGGCTGCTGACCTGCGCCGCGGCAGCAATCGCATCGGTGCGGCCGGCGCGTTGCCCAGCGTGCCGCTTGCCTTGTCGTCGCTGCTCGCGCGCACGCAGTATCAGCAGTCACCGGCGCAAGCTGCCCCCGAGGCCTCGGCCAACGACCAGCAGCAAGTCGAGGCGCTGTTGACGAGGGTGCTCGACGCGCACGGCGGCCGCGCGGCACTGCTCGCGGTCAAGCGATTGACCGCGGATGCGACCACCTCGTTGATGACCCCGGACGGCAAGCTGTCGGCAACGACCAGAACCTCGATTGAATATCCGACGCGAGTGCGCGTTGAGGCGACCTTACCCGAAGCGACGATCATCCAGATCTATGCGGACGGCAAGGGTTGGATTCGCGATCCCGCCGGTGTGCATGACGCGCCGGAGCCGATGCTTCAGGATTTGCGCACCGCCGCGCTTCGCGATCCGATCGCCCTGCTACGCAGTGCGGCGGCCGGCACCTTGGTTGCGCGGTTGCGCCCCGACGAGATGGACCGGGGTCGTGCAGTCAAGGTCCTCGCGCTCTTTGGCATCGATACGGGGGCGATCCGCCTCTACATCGACGCGGCGACCGGAGAGCTGGTGAAGACCGCGTTTGCCGCCAGGCCGACGCCACAGGGTGCGTCGCAGGTCGAAGAAGTGTTCGCCGATTACCGCAGGGTCGAAGGCATCCGCGTCCCGTTCAAGGCGTCAATCATGCGTGGCGGGACGGCGATGCTCGAGCGAACCCTGACCACGGTCACCCTCAACCCCACGTTTGCCGCCGACACATTTGGCAAGCCCGCGCGCTAACGCATGCGGGTGATGTTGTCGTGCGGCGAAGCGTCCGGTGACCTCTATGCCGGGGCGCTTGTCGAGGCCCTGCGATCGCGCGAGCCGGAGGTCGAGGTGTTTGGCCTCGGCAGCGACCGGTTCCAAGCGGCCGGCGGCCACCTGGTCGGTGACTTCCACAATCTTGCCGTCACCGGTTTGATGGAAGCGGTCCGCGTGCTGCCGCAGTCATACGCGATGTATCGCAAGCTGGTACAGGCGGCGCGCGATCAGCAACCCGACGTGCTGGTCCTCGTCGACTATCCCGACTTCAATTTTCGCTTGATGGGCGCGGTCCGGCGTCTGGGTGTGCCGATTGTGTACTACGTCAGCCCGCAACTCTGGGCATGGCGCGCCGGGCGCATTCAGACGATGAAAGCGCTGGTCGATCGCGTGCTGCCGATCTTTCCGTTCGAGGAAGCGATGTATGTCGCTGAAGGCATGGACGTGCGGTTTGTCGGGCATCCGCTGATCGATCTCGCGCTGTCGCCGGAGCCGCGTGAAGCGTTGATTGGCGAGCTTGGCCTCGACCCGGCGCGACCGATCGTGGCGCTGCTGCCAGGTAGCCGTCGTAACGAGTTGCAGCGACTGGTCCCGGTCCTCGCTGCCGCGGTGCCGCGCATCGCCTCCGCGGTGGTCGGCACGCAATTCATTGTCGCGCGCGCGCCGAATCTTCCCGACTCGTTCTTCGCGCCGTTCCAAGGCAGCGGTGCACCGGTCCGGATCGTCGAGGGGCGCACCGACGACGTGCTGGCGGCCAGTGATGCGGTGATTACGGCGTCGGGTACCGCGACCGTCCAAACCGCGCTGCACGGCAAGCCGATGGTGGTGGTCTACCGGTTATCGCCGATGACCTACAAACTAGGGAAGCCGCTGGTTCGGGTCTCGATGTACAGCATGGTCAATCTGGTCGCCGGCGAACGCATTGTCGAAGAACTAATCCAGGAAGCGTGCACCCCCGAAGCGGTCGCTCACGAGGCCGTGGAACTACTCACCAACGCTGATCGGGTGACGGACATGAAAGAGCAATTAGCGATCGTTCGCGAACGCCTGGGCGGGTCGGGCGCGAGCGGACGGGCAGCGGACGCGGTTCTTGAAGTCGCGCGCCGATCGCAGGAGAGAGCGCAATGAAAACATTGATGGTCAGTATGCTGATTGCCACGGTCCTCGGCGCCCGAGCCGATGCGATCACCGTCGTGCCGATGACCTTCGAGCAACTGGTCGAGGAAGCGACGACGGTGGTGTATGCGCGGGTCGCGGACGTGCGCGGGCAGTGGACGGCCGATCGACGGTCGATTGACAGCGTCGTAACCCTCGAGGCGCTGCGCTATCTCAAAGGCGATAGCGGCACGTCCTTGCTGATGCGTCTGCCCGGCGGGACCGCCGGCGGGGTGGTCAATGTGATGCCCGGCGCGCCAGTGGTCCGCGAAGGGGAGTTGCTGGTGGTGTTCCTGCAGCAGCGCGGCCCCGCCGTGGTCGGGCCGCTGGGTCTTGGTCAAGGTCTGTTTCGTGTGGTTCGCGACGTCGGCTCCGGCGCAATGCTGGTCTCGCCGCCGCCGCTCAAAGCCAGTGTCGCGGGACGCGTGCTGCGCGGCGCTGCCGACCGTCGCGTGCTGAGTGTTGATCAGTTCGAAGCGAGCATCCGTGCCGTAGAGGCCGCGCAATGATGATCCGATCGCTCGTCGCGATGTTAGTCCTGCTGATCGGCCTCGGCACACCGGCGCCGGCTGCGGCGTATCTGAAGTTTGGCGTGCGCGTCGGCGGCCGTACGGTCGACGTCAAATGGAATCGGACGATTCCGTTCTTTGTCACCGATCGTGACGGACCCGGCGTCACCGCGTCGCAACTGCGTGACGCGGTGGTGCGTGCCTTCAACACCTGGAAGGCGGTCCCGACCGCGGCGGTGCAGGCTGAGTTTCAGGCGCTGACCACCGCGCCGCCGGGACTTCAGGACGGTCGCACCACGTTTGGCTTTCTCGATCGCCCGGACCTCGATCGGGTGCTTGGCGCCACCAGCTTCCTGCTCGACGGCACCACCGGCGAGATCATCGAGGCCGATGTGTTTTTCAATACCCGCTTCAACTGGTCGACGGCCGCGGCGGGCGAGCCCGGGCGTATTGATCTCGAGTCGGTCGCGCTGCATGAGATCGGTCATCTGCTTGGCCTGGGCCATTCGGCGCTTGGTGAAACCGAGATGATTCCTGGCGGCCGGCGCGTGATCGCGTCGGGCGCGGTGATGTTTCCGATCGCGATGATGCCGGGCGCAACCGCCGATCGGCAGTTACAGGCCGACGATGTCGCCGGGATCAGCGACCTGTATCCCGGGCCGCAGTTTACGCAGGCGAGCAGCAGCATCAGCGGGCGGGTGTTGAAGAACGGCAGCGGCGTGCTCGGCGCGCATGTCGCGGCGTTCAACCTCGAGACCGGCGCGCTGGTCGGTGGCTTTGCGCTCAATGCGCAGGGCGACTTCGTCATTGCCGGCCTGACGCCAGGGAGCTATCTGCTTCGCGCAGAACCACTTGACGATGCCGACACCGGGAGTTTCTTCAGTGGGCCGATCGACGTCGATTTTCGCGTCGCCTACGCGCCGCGGGTGATTACCGCGCCGGCTGGTGGCGGGTCCGACCCGGTTGACATTGCGGTGCGCCAGAAATGATCGCTTCCCCACGGCCCTTGCTATTCGCACTGGCGCTGTGTGCGGCGTCGGCGTCAGCCGCGGTCGCACAAGACAAAGGCCCCACGCTGCGCCCGTGGCGTCCGTCGATTGCCGCCGGCGTCGAGGTAGCGGGCGGTTACCCGACTGGCGATCGCAACGCCGAGTTACGTCGCAACGCGACCGGAACGCCGCCGCCGTTCACGCTGTTTCGGGCCGAGTCGGCGATTGGCCGCGTCACCGGTGTTGAGGCGCGCGTCGCGCTGGCGATCACCCGCGCGGTGGCGGTCGAAGTCAGTGGCCGCTACAGCACACCGGTGTTGACGGTGACGGTGTCGCAGGACGGCGAGCACGACGGCAACGCGACCTTGCTCGAGACGCTGGCGCACTATGCGGTTGATGTGAGCGGCGTGTATCAGTTGCCGATTAATCTCGGTCGCCGCGCCAGTCCGTATGTGATTGGCGGCGGAGGATATCTGCGCCAACTGCACGAAGGTCGTTTGCTTGTCGAGACCGGCCACACCCTGCATGCCGGTGGGGGAGTGCGCTTCTGGTTGCGCGGCGGCGGCCCGTCATCGCGTGCACTTGGTCTGCGCGCGGAGGGGCGATATGTTCGCCGCGCCGGGGGAGTGGACTTCGCCGACCAGACGCGCGCGTACCCGTCTTTCTCGCTGCTCGCCTTCGCGGGCTTCTGAGGCCGCGGCCCCGCGTTCGATCGAGCGGTGAGTCAACGCTTCAGTGCCGATCGAGCGACCTGCAGCTCGGGACGCACTGACGCGCCCGCGCGCGTGCACAGCCTGACCAGCTGCGTGAAGTAGCCTTGGGCGGTGGCCGTGTCGCCCGCCTGCGCCGCTGCGTGCGCTGCCCCGTACAGCGCGCGGAACCGATTCGGTTCCCTGACCAGGGTCGCCTCGAACTCCAGTCGCGCGCCTCGGGCATCCTTGGTGGCGAGCAGCATCTCGCCGAGCTGTTCGCGGGCGGGCGCGAGCGGCCCTGGCGTGACCGCCGCCTTCTCGGTGCGCCCTTCCGCGTCCGCAGCGTCGCGCATGGCGACGAGCGCTTCGCTCGTGCGCCCTTCGGCGAGCGCGAGCCACGCCGCCGCGCTGCGGCGCTGGATGTCAATCTGCTCCGCCCAGTACGGTTCATTGAGTGCGGCTTGGCGGACGCGAAGCGCCTCCAATCGATCGATCGCGGCACGTGCCGCGGCAGGATCGCCGCTGCGGGCTGATCCGATCGCTCTGGCGAATTCGGTCAGCGCATCGGCGTAGGGCACGCCGCTGGGACGCAGCTCCAAGCGCGCCGCCTCGGCCCACGCACCACGCTCGAGCGTAAAGCGCGCCGGGATGGCGGCGAGCGCGTAGTAAGCGGCGGACGGCGGCGCGGCACCGCTCGGGCCGGACGGGTCGTAGCGGGCGGCAATCTCCGCCAGGGCATCGATCAGCCGCTTCGCCGCTTCGTCCTGGCCGGTCTGCAGGTACGCGTAGATCTGATAGTCGGTCGCGTGCAGCTCCTCGCCGGTGATGCGCTGCCGGCGAGCGGCATCCGCGGACGCGATGTTGGTGTCGATCGACTGCTGCCACAGGCCGAGCCGGGTAAAGGTGTGCGACGGCATGTGTAACGCGTGCGGCGCGGACGGCGCGATCTCCGCATAGCGGTGCGCCGCGGCCAGCGCGCGCGGCGCCAGCGCCGGCACGTCGTAGCTGTGAATGATGTAGTGCGCGAGTCCGGGATGACTGGGTTGTTTGCGGAACAGCGGTTCGAGGATGCCGACCGCCTGCAGCCGGCTTACGTAGGTCTTGTCTGCCAGATTTTCCGCGGCGCTGAGCGACAGCGCATGAAAGATCGCCGCCTCGGCGTCGTCGGCCTGGCTCGCCGCGAGCTGGCCCATCGCGTCGCGGTAGGCTTCGACGCGCGCCCTCTGCGGGACCTGGTCCGCGTCCACGTACAGTCGTGCGACCGCCTCGATGTAGCCGCGCTCGCGAGCCGTCTTCGCGCCGATGGTGCGGGCTCGTTCGACGGCGGCAAGTCCCTGCTGTACTTGGGCCGGCGGCCGCACGCCCACGGCGAAGGGGTTGCCCCAGCGGCTCAGCGCCACGCCCCACTGCGTCATCGCGCACGAGGGATCAGCCGCGAGGGCGGCGTCAAACGCTGCGATCGCCGCTCCGAACTCGAAGGAATGGAGGAGTGCGACCGCGCGATCGAACGGCGGCTGCGCGGCGGCCGCGCAGGAGGTGCTGAAGTGAATCGTGCCGAGCCGTTCAGGGCCGTGGACGTGGTCCTGGCTCGAGGCGGCTTGCTGTAGGGTGATACTGACCAGCGCGACGACGAGGATACGAGTCATACCGCCTCCGGATAAGGATGATACTGCTGACTAACCGACCAACCATCTTCCTGAAAAGGGGCAGGCCCTTTTCCGGGTACGCTTTCCAGCACTCATGATTGAATTCGCCGACGTCGTCGCCTCCCGCGGCGAACGGCCCGTCTTGCGCGGCGTGTCGCTCAGCGTGGCCAACGGCGAAGTGGTCGCGCTGGTCGGCCGCAGCGGCAGCGGCAAGACGACGCTGCTGCGGCTCGTCAATCGGATGTTGCACGCCGACAGCGGGGACGTGCGGGTCGGCGACCGCAATGTGGCGGCGTGGGACGAAACCGAGTTGCGGCGTCAGACTGGCTACGTCATTCAGGATGTCGGCCTGTTCCCGCACTTCACCGTCGCCGACAACATCGCGATCGTGCCGCGGCTGCTCGACTGGGATGTGGCGCGCGTCGCCGCCCGCGTCGACGAGCTGCTGACGCTGGTGGGCTTAAACCCCGCCGAGTATCGACTGCGCTGGCCCGACCAGTTATCCGGCGGCCAACGGCAGCGCGTCGGCCTGGCGCGCGCCCTGGCCGCGGATCCGCCGGTGCTGTTGATGGACGAACCCTTCGGAGCGCTTGACCCGATCACCCGCGCCGAACTGCATCACGAATTCAAGATCCTGCAAGCGCGGCTGCCTCGAACGGTGTTGCTGGTGACGCACGATCTGGCCGAAGCCTTCGCGCTAGCGGGCCGCATCGCGGTGCTGCACGACGGGCGAGTGGCGGCGATCGGCACCGCCGATGAACTGCAGCGATCAGAAGATCCGCATGTGAAGAAGCTGGTCGAGACCCGATTCGGATGAGCGCCCTGCTTGCGTTTTACGCCGCGAACCAAGCCGAAGTACTGGCCCGTCTCGGCGAACACATCGTCCTGGTCGCCGTCTCAATCGCTATCGCAGCGGCGATTGGCATTCCGCTGGGCATCTTTGCCGCGCGGCAGCCCGCACTGGCGCGGCCGCTGATCGGTCTGGCCAACCTCGCGCAGACGATTCCGAGCCTGGCGCTGTTTGGCTTTCTGATTCCCTTGCCCTTCATCGGCGGCATTGGCACGCGCACGGCACTGGTCGCACTGACGCTCTACGCGGTGCTGCCGATCGTCCGCACCACGGTATCCGGCCTGCAAGGCGTCGATCGCGCGGTGCTCGAATGTGCCGCGGCGATGGGAATGACGCGACGACAGGTGCTCCGGCAAGTCGAACTGCCGCTTGCCGCTCCCGCGATCCTCGCGGGCATCCGCGTCGCGACCGTGGTCAGCGTCGGCACCGCGACGATCGCGTCCGCGATCGGGGCCGGAGGGCTGGGCGACTACATCTTTCGCGGCCTGTCAATGGTCGATCCGATCGTCATCCTCGCGGGCGCGCTTCCTGCAGCGCTACTGGCGCTCGCCGCCGATGGCCTGCTGGCGCTGGCCGGCCGTGCCGTCGATCGCCGCAAAGGCTCACGACCGTTGCGTCTCGCGCTCGCGACCCTTGCCGTGGTCGCCATCGCCGCGGGTGGGTGGCTGTATCGCGCCAATCCTGCCGCCGCAATCACAGTGGGCTCGAAGAACTTTACCGAGCAGGTGATTCTCGGCGAACTGCTGGCGCTGACGATCGAGCGGCACACCAGCCTGACCGTCCAGCGTCGCCTCAACCTCGGCGGCCTGTTGGTCTCGGACGAGGCGTTGCGCAGCGGCGACGTCGACGTCTACGTCGAGTACACCGGCACCGCACTGACCGCGCTATTCAACGAGCCGATCGGCACACCAGCCACGGTCTCCGAGCGCGTGCGCACGCTGTATGCCTCGCGCGGGATCACCATGCTGCCGAGCCTGGGCTTCAACAATACGTTTGCCATCCTCGTCCGCGCCGACGCCGCGCGCGCCGAGAAGCTCGCCGCGATCAGCGACCTGGCCCGCGTCGCGCCGCAGTGGAAGGCCGGCTTCGGCTACGAGTTTCTCGAGCGTCCTGACGGTTTCAAAGGGCTCGCCGCGGCCTACGGCCTCCGCTTCGCCGAACCGCCGCGGGTCATGGACCTCAATCTGATCTATCGCGCGCTGTCCGCAGGTGAGATCGATGTCACCGCGGGCGACGCCACCAACGGCCTGATTCAGTCGCTGGGCCTGGCCATCCTCGCTGACGATCGCGACTATTTTCCGCCTTACGACGCGGTCCCGGTGATCAACACCGCGACGCTGCTGCGCTATCCCGAACTCGACCGCGCCATCCGCACACTGGTCGGACGCATCTCGGCCACCGACATGCAACGGATGAACTACGCCGTCGACGGCCAACGCCGCGCCGCCAAAGACGTCGCGCGCGAATTCCTCGACACTATTCGGTAGCCCTACCCGCCTACCCGCCTACCCGCCTACCCGCCTACCCGCCTACCCGCTTACCTGCCTGCCCGCCTGCTATGATCAGGCGTTTATGTCACTTGATTCCTTCAAGACACGCACGACGCTGACCTCCGGCAGCGAAACGGTCACCTATTACAGCCTGACCGCGCTCGAAGCCGAGTTCCCGTCGGTTGCGACACTGCCGTTCTCCCTCAAGATCCTTCTTGAGAACCTGCTGCGCCGCGAGGACAACGGCTTCGTCAAGGCCGACGACATCCGCGCCCTCGCCTCGTGGAACACCACGGGCACGCTGCAGAAGGAAATCTCCTTCATGCCGGCGCGTGTGCTGCTTCAGGACTTCACCGGCGTCCCGTGCGTGGTGGATCTCGCGGCGATGCGCGACGGGATGATCTCGCTCGGCGGTAACCCGGATCAGGTCAATCCGCTCCAGCCGGTCGAACTGGTCATCGATCACTCGGTGCAGGTCGATCATTTCGGCACCAGCAGCGCGTTGCAGCTGAACGCCGAACTCGAGTACCAACGCAATCGTGAACGCTACGTGTTCTTGCGCTGGGGGCAGGATGCCTTCCGTAATTTCCGCGTCGTCCCCCCGGAAACCGGCATCGTCCATCAGGTCAACATCGAGTACCTGGCGCGCGTCGTCTATCGCGAGCAGTCGAGCGCCGGACAAACCGTGGTGTATCCCGACACGCTGTTCGGGACCGATTCGCACACGACGATGGTCAACGGGTTGGGCGTCGTGGGTTGGGGCGTCGGCGGGATCGAGGCCGAGGCGGCGATGCTGGGTCAGCCGAGTTCGATGCTGATCCCGGCAGTGCTCGGTTGCCGTCTGACGGGCGCCATGCCCGCCGGCACCACCGCGACCGACCTGGTCCTCACCATTACCGAAACGCTCCGCAAGAAAGGCGTGGTCGGCAAGTTTGTCGAGTTCTTCGGCAACGGCCTGCGCCACCTGACCATTGCTGATCGCGTGACCCTCGGCAACATGTGTCCGGAATACGGCGCCACGGTTGCCATATTCCCGATCGATCAGATGACGCTGGAATATCTGCGTCTCACCGGCCGCGAAGCGTCGCACATCAAGCTGGTCGAAGATTACGCGCGCGCCCAGGGCTTGTTCCGCACCGACAACTCGCCCGACGCGGCCTACAGCGAGACAATCGAATTCAATCTGTCGACGGTCGTACCGAGCCTGGCTGGCCCGCGTCGCCCACAAGATCGCGTGGCGCTGAATAAGGCGAAAGCCTCGTTTGCGTCGGCGTTGCCGGAGCTGAAAAAGGGCATCAAGGCTGTCGCCGCGTCCGGCGGCACGGCGGTCGCAACGACGACGCAGCTCGAACATGGATCGGTGGTGATCGCAGCGATCACCAGTTGCACCAATACCTCGAACCCGAGCGTGATGATCGGCGCGGGGCTGTTGGCGAAAAACGCCGTCGCCAAGGGATTGAAGAGCAAACCGTGGGTCAAGACCAGTCTGGCCCCGGGGTCGAAAGTGGTCACCGATTACCTGACCAGAGCCGCGCTGCTCGATGACCTCGAAGCGCTCGGCTTCAATGTCGTCGGCTACGGCTGCACCACCTGCATTGGGAACAGCGGGCCACTCCCTGAGCATGTCTCGCATGATGTCCGCGATCACGGATTGGTCGTAGCTAGCGTACTGAGCGGTAATCGCAACTTCGAAGGCCGCATTCAGCAGGATGTCCGCGCCAACTATCTCGCTTCGCCGCCACTGGTGGTCGCCTACGCGCTCGCCGGCTCGATGAATGTGGACTTGACTACCCAGCCGCTCGGCAAGGGGACCGACGGCGCTGATGTGTATCTGAAAGACATCTGGCCAAGCGAGCAGGAGATCCAGCAGGCGATGATGCACGCGGTGACCGCTGATGCCTTCCGCGTGCAATATGCGAAGGTGTTCGAAGGTCCCGAACGATGGCGCGCGTTGCCGGTGCCAACCGGCGATCGCTTCGCATGGGACGATTCTTCGACCTACATCCGCCGTCCGCCATTCCTCGAGAACCTGACCATGGAACCGTCGCCGCGCATGGACATCACCGGGGCACGCGCGCTGGCGGTGCTCGGCGACAGTATCACCACCGACCACATCTCGCCGGCGGGTTCGATCAAGGCCGACAGCCCTGCTGGACGTTACCTGATCGAACACGGCGTCGAACCGAAAGACTTCAACTCCTACGGGGCGCGTCGTGGCAACCATGAAGTGATGATGCGCGGCACGTTTGCCAACGTGCGCCTGAAGAATCAGCTCGCGCCGGGCACCGAAGGCGGCGTGACCAGTTACCTCGGGATACCGGGCTCACTGAACGACGCCACCCCGCCGGTGTTGAGCATTTACGAGGCGTCAATGCTCTATCAGAAGGCCGGGGTGCCCCTGATCGTCCTGGCCGGTAAAGAATACGGCTCCGGCTCGTCGCGCGACTGGGCAGCAAAGGGCACCATGCTGCTGGGCGTGAAGGCGGTCATCGCCGAAAGCTTCGAACGTATTCACCGCAGCAACCTGGTCAACATGGGTGTGCTACCGCTGGAATTCAAAGCAGGGGAGCACGTCACCAAGCACAAGCTGACTGGTCGCGAGACCTTCGAACTGGTCGGATCCGGGCCGACGCTGACACCGCGCGGCGATGTGCTGGTGCGGGCCACGGCCGAAAACGGCACAGTGACGATGTTCACAGTGACCGTGCGGATCGACACACCCGAAGAACTGACCGCGTTCTCACATGGCGGGATTCTTCCGTACGTGTTGAGGCAGTTGGTGCGGAAGAACTAAGACCGACGACCAACGACCAACGACCGACAACTGGGGACCGACGACAGACCTACGAACGTGCTGACAGTTGACGCGATCAAGACGCAGGCGCGGGCCCTGGGATTCGATCTCTGTGGCATTGCGCCGGCCGTCGCTCTTCCCGAACTGACCCATCTCCGACAGTGGCTCGATCGCGGCTACGCCGGCGACATGGTCTACCTGCACAAGTCGGCGGACACCCGCGCCGACATCCGCAACTTTCTGCCGACGGCGCGTTCGGTGATTGTCACCGGGACGGTGTACTACACCGAACCACCCGAGCCGGTCGACGGGCCGCACGCGCACATCGCGCGTTACGCGCTTGGTGAGGACTATCACCTGGTGCTCGCCGAGCGGCTCGAGACTCTGGTCGCGTCGTTGCGCGAGATGCACGGCCAGCCGTTTGACGCGGCAATCTTCGTCGACAAGCATCATGTGCAGGAGCGGGTGTTCGCCAAGCATGCCGGCATCGGCTGGGTCGGCAAGAACACCTGCGTGATCAATCCCCAGCTGGGCTCGTGGCTGTTTCTGGCCGGTGTCGCGGTGAGTCTGGACCTGCCGGCGGATCAGCCGGTGGCCGATCATTGCGGCGCCTGCACGCTGTGTATCGACTCGTGCCCCACCGGCGCCCTGGTCGACGACTATCAGCTCGATGCAACCAAATGCATCTCGTACCTGACCATCGAACTCGACAGTGCGATCCCCGAGGCGCAGCGCGCGAGCATCGGCGATCACCTCTACGGCTGCGACATCTGCCAGGACGTCTGCCCGTGGAACTTGACGCCGCTCGCGACGCTTGACCCGGCGTGGCAGCCGCGCGCGGGACGGCGGCAACAGGTCGATCCCGCCGAGCTGTGGTCGCGTTCCGACTTCGAATTACACGGCCTGGTTGAAGGCTCGGCGATGGTGCACACGACGATGTCACGGTTGAGACGAAATCTTGCGGTCGTCCTGGGCAACACCCAGCCCGACATTGCCGCCGATCTCCTGTCGCGCGACGTGTGGCCGACGCGACGCTCGGCCCTGAGCGCGGCAACACCCCTCGTCCAGGAGCATGTGCGGTGGGCGATGGCTGAAAGCCGGGAGCCGAAGGCTTAAGATTAGTCATGTCGTCCGCAGACCCCTCACTCGCACCGGTGTTGCTGGTGTCGATGCCCCAGATGCTCGATCCCAACTTCTCACGTAGCGTCGTGTTGCTGGCGGAGTACGGACGGCACGGCGCCTTCGGCCTGGTCGTCAATCGACAGATGCCGGAGCCGGCCCACGAAGTGATCAAGCCCGATCCGCCGATGGACATTCGCAAGGACGTGCATCTCTACGTCGGCGGACCGGTCGAGCCAAATCGCGCGTGGGTGCTCACCGCACACCGCGAACTCGATGGCGATGCGTTGGAAGTGATGGACGGCGTCTACCTGTCGGCCGCGCCAGGCCTGATCAAGCACGCACTGCAAAGTTCGCCCGATCCGCAGATGCGCCTGGTCATCGGCTACGCCGGATGGGCGCCGGGTCAACTCGACGACGAACTGGCCTCCTCCTCATGGTTGATGGCGCCGGTCGAAGCCGACCTGTTGTTTGACACGCCAATCGAGGCGATGTGGGAGACGGTGATCCGCCGGCTGGGCGCCGAGCCGTCCGGCTTACAAACATCCTCGGGCGTCCACTGATCGGCGCACGGTGCACGGAATCGCGGAACCACAGAGAACCCATGAGGAAACTGATGTCGGTCGCATTGATCTCAACGCTTGCTGCGTGCAGCGGCACCCCGAACCCCTCCACCACCACTGCGGTGCCGGTGACGCCGGCGGCGGCATCAGCCACAGCCGGCGGGCAGGGTGGCGCCGCGGGTGACGATCTGTCGCGCAAGGCGGCGCGATTTGCGCCGACCGATATCGCCGCAGATATCAGCGGCCTCGCGCCCGGCGAGCAGCAGGCGCTGACCCACTTGCTCCGCGCGGCGCAAGTGATGGACGCGTTGTTCCTGCAGCAGGTCTGGGCCGGCAACGAGGCGATGCTGTTCGATCTGATCCGCGACGAAAGTGACGCCGGAAAAAGCAAGCTGCATTACTTCCTGGTCAACAAGGGGCCGTGGTCGCGTCTCGATCACAACGAGGCGTTCATCGCCGGTGCCCCCGCCAAACCGTCAGCGGCCAACTTTTATCCGGCAACCGCGACCAAGGAAGAAGTGGAGCAGTGGATCAAGGGCTTGTCCACCGCCGAAAAAACGCGCGCCACCGGCTTCTTCACCACTATTCGCCGCGGCGCCGACGGCCGCCTGATGGCGGTGCCCTACAGCACGGAGTACCAGGGCGCCCTCGAAATCGCGGCGCACCATCTCCGGGAAGCCGCGAAGGCGACCGCGCAACCGACGCTGAAGGCGTATCTCGAGTCGCGTGCCGCCGCGTTCCTGTCCAATGACTATTACGACAGCGATGTGAAGTGGATGGAACTCAACGCATCGATTGAACCAACGATTGGCCCCTACGAAGTCTACGAAGACGAGTGGTTCAATTACAAAGCGGCGTTCGAGGCGTTCATCACGGTCAAGGACCAGGCCGAATCGCAAAAGCTGGAGAAGTTCGCCGGCCAGCTGCAGGATATCGAGAATAACCTGCCGATCGATCCGAAGTACCGCAACCCGAAGCTCGGAGCGCTCGCCCCAATCGCCGTCGTCAATACGGTGTTCTCAGCCGGCGACGCGAACCGCGGCGTGCAGACGGCGGCCTTCAATCTGCCCAACGACGAGCGAGTGATCCGCGAAAAGGGCAGCAAGCGGGTGATGCTCAAGAACAATCAGGAAGCCAAGTTCAGCAAAGTGCTGACACCGATTTCGAAGATCGCGCTGGCGGCTGGCGATCAGGGACAGATTGCTTTTAACGCCTTCTTCACTCACATCCTGATGCACGAATTGATGCACGGCCTGGGCCCCCACGACATCACCGTCGGCGGCCGGACGACCACCGTCCGGCAAGAACTCAAGGACACCTACAGCGCCATCGAGGAAGCCAAGGCTGACATCTCGGGGCTGTTCGCGCTGCACTTCCTGATCGACAAGGGCCAGCTCGATCAGAGCTTGCAACAGACGATCTACACCACGTTCCTGGCGTCGGCGTTTCGGTCGATTCGCTTTGGCATCAACGAGGCGCATGGTCGCGGTCAAGCCATCCAGTTGAACTACCTGCTCGACCAGGGCGGCTTCAAAGTGAATGCGGACGGCACCTTTGCCGTTGACACGGCCAGGATTCGCGACGGCGTCAACGGGTTGACCCGCGAGATTATGACCCTGCAGGCGGAAGGCTCCTACGCCAAGGCGCGCGCGATGATCGATCGGCTGGGGGTAATTCGTCCTGAAACGCAGAAGGTGCTGGACCGGCTCGCCGATGTCCCGATCGACATCGAGCCGCGGTTCACGACCGCAGCCCAGTTGTTACGCAGCGGCTCATGACGCCGGTGCTGGCACCGCCAGCACCGGAATGCGTGCTTCGCGGAGCACCTTCTCGGTCGTCGATCCAAAGACGAAGCGCTTGGCCCCCTCGAGGCCCTGTGTGCCCATGACGATGACGTCAGCGCCGCACTCTACGGCTTGCTTGAGGATCTGTTCCGCGGGGTTCCCGACCACGACCGCGACGCCAGGGCGCTCGTGAGTCTTGCCCTTGCTAGTACTGACGCGCGTGAGCAGATCGTGAATCTCCTGCTGGGTCTGAGCGGCGAGCGCCCCACCGATGCCTGACGCTTGCGTCGCCGCGCTCATCAGGGAATCAACGACGGTGACAATGGTCAGGTGCGCGTGGGTCAGCGCGGCCAGGTCGATGGCGTGGCCCAGTGCAGCTTCGGAATGGGGGGAGAAGTCGACCGGGCAGAGGATCGAAGTAAACACCCTGAAATGCTACTGCAGGTGTTTGTTCACGACGGACGGAATGAACGCTCGAACAGTTTGGCAATCGCCTGCTTGCCGCTATCCGTGACATGGCGGGTGCCGGTGCCGGTGAAGTGGTGGTGGCGAATCACCGGCTGGTCGGCATCAGTGGCGTCTTCCCATTCACCGCCGCTCCACTTGAACCAGCCCTCTTTGTCCTGATCGAACACGTACAGCGGCTTGTTGCACAGCTTGGCGAATTCGGCAGCCCATCCCGTCCCACCGCGCACCGTGTCATCGCCGAGGATCGCGCCGATGACGTAGACCTCTTGGCCGCTATTGACTTGGTACCAGAGCGATTGCAGCACCTTGCGGATGGTGGCGCTGTCAGTGTAGCGGCGCTGCACCAGGCGGGAGACGTATTCGAGACTGATGTCGCCGGCGAGCAATTCCTCGTGATTGAGCATGCGCACGCCGCGTTGCCGAACCAGCCGGTGGCCCTCGAACGTGAAATTGACTTCTTCAATGCCGTGCTGTTCGGCGCAGCTGCCAAACTCAGCCTCCGCGCCTGGCGCGCCGCCGCTGAACAGGATGCTCTCGGACGCGTTCATGGCGTGAATCCTAGTTCATCGAACACGAGCCGGGACCGCGCGGGTCGCCGCAGCTACCGCAACCACCAGGGGCGGCACTGCGTGACGCGAACTTCGGCGAGTCGGCGCTGACCGCGAACACCGATAACTGCTTGTCGAGTTTGTCGCTGTGGCAGGAAGGACAGGCCAGCACCGTCTGTTCACGAACCAGGAGCTCGAAATGGTTCTGGCAACTGCGGCACTCGTATTCGTAAAGAGGCATTCCTACAGCATAATACGGGCGCGGCGGCTTCGACGGACTGCAGGACGCGGCGGCAACTTCGCGCAGGAGCTCGGCTTGGCGCCTCGCTTTCTAACCGCTCACTATCACTTGCGCCGCCGAACGGCGGCGGTCCTGCACGCGCGCGAAGCGCCGCGTGTCCTGCGCGCGCCGCGCGTCCTGCGAGCAAAGCGAGTGGTGCGGCACGCGCGGTGGAAGAAGGCCTGTCACTGGTTCGCGACGGCGGCCGCTACGTCATCGCCGGTCACTATACCGACGCGGGCCCGAGCAGCATCAACGCCCACCAACAGATCAACCGCAAGCATCTCGAGATTCGTGGGTGCTGGGGGAGTGAAGCCGGCCATTTTCTGCGTGCACTGACCATCCTCGAGTCGAATGCCGGCCGGATCCCGTTTCGCGATATCGGTGCACGCATTTACCCACTGAGCGAGGTCAACACAGCGCTTGCCGATGCTGAGGCGATGCGCATTCCGAAAGCGCTGGTCGATCCGCGCAGGCTTGCCGAGGCTTTATGAGAATGAAGCGCCAGCGCAGCCGGATGGTGCCTTTGCCGCGCGATCAAAGGGAGGGGCGGCCTATACTGGAGGGATGTCTGTAGTCCCGTCGGCCGCACCACACCGTCATCAGATCGCGAATCCCCTCCGCCGCAACGTCGCAATCGTCGCGCACGTCGACCACGGCAAGACCACGCTGGTTGACTCGATGTTTCAGCAGGCGGGTGTCTTTCGCGTCAATGAGCGGCAGACCGAGCGGGCGATGGACAGCAACGAGCTCGAACGCGAACGCGGAATCACGATTCTCGCCAAGAACACCGCGGTCCACTACAAGGACATGATCATCAACATCGTCGACACGCCGGGCCACGCCGACTTCGGCGGCGAGGTCGAACGCGTGCTGTCGATGGTCGACGGCGTGGTGCTGCTGGTCGACGCCGCCGAAGGCCCGTTGCCGCAAACGCGCTACGTGTTGCGTAAGGCATTTGAACGCGGCCTGCCGGCGATCGTCGTGGTCAACAAGATCGATCGCGGCGATGCGCGGCCGAAGGAAGTCCTCAACGAGGTGTTCGACCTGTTCATCGATCTCGACGCAACGGAAGAGCAGATCGAGTTCCCGGTTCTCTATACCAGCGGCCGTGCCGGCACCTCGTCGCGCGATCTTGACGTCCCTGGCGAAGACCTGCGCCCGTTATTCGATGCCATCGTCGACTACGTCCCGCCCCCGAAGGGCAACCCGGAGGCGCCGCTGCAGTTACTCGTCGCCAATCTGGACGCCAGCGATTATCTCGGGCGCATCGCGATCGGCCGCATCTTCAACGGCCGGGTCAAAGTCAACGATCCCATCGTCGTCCTCAAGCTCGATGGCTCGATCACCTCGACCAAGGTCACCAAGCTGTTCGCCTTCGAAGGATTGAAGCGGGTTGAAATTCAGGAAGCCGCTGCCGGCGACATCGTCTGCCTGGCCGGCATCGAAGACATCACCATTGGCGAAACGATCGCCACGCCCGAACACCCGGTGGCGATTCCGCCGATCGCCATTGACGAGCCGACTGTCTCGATGATCTTCGGCGTCAACACGTCGCCGCTGTCGGGTCGGGACGGTCAATATGTGACCTCGCGTCACCTTCGCGAACGGCTGCAGAAGGAACTGCTTGGCAACGTCTCGATGCAGGTCGAAGACACCGACACGCCCGAACAGATGAAGGTGCTCGGCCGCGGCGAACTTCAGCTCGCGATTCTGATCGAGATGATGCGCCGCGAGGGCTACGAGCTGCAGGTGTCGCGTCCGGAGATCGTCACCAAGGAGATCGACGGCGTCCGGATGGAGCCGATCGAGGAATTGATCATCGACGTCGCCGAAGACTTCCAGGGCGTGGTCATCGCCAACTGCGGCATCCGTCGCGGCACGATGACCAAGATGGTCAATCACGGCAGCGGCCGCGTGCGGCTCGAGTTCCGCATCCCGGCGCGTGGCCTGATCGGCTTCCGCTCGCAGTTCCTCACCGAAACCAAGGGCACCGGGATCATGAACCATCTGTTTTCGGGTTGGGAACCGTGGCACGGCCCGATCGCGGCGCGGCCGACCGGCGCGCTGGTCGCGGACCGCGTCGGCGTGTGCACCGCGTTTGCGATTGCCAACCTGCAGGAGCGCGGCACGATGTTCGTCGAGCCGCAGATGCCGACCTACGAAGGCATGATCGTCGGCGAGAACTCACGCAACAGCGACATGGATGTGAACATCGGCAAGGAGAAGAAGCAGACCAACATGCGCGCTTCGTCTGCCGATGAAGCGATTCGCCTGGTGCCGCCGCACATCATGGGGCTGGAGCAGGCGCTGGAGTTCATCAACGACGATGAACTGGTGGAAGTCACACCTAAGGCGATCCGGCTGCGCAAGCGGCAGCTGAAAAGCAACCTGCGGCCGAAGAAAGACCAGTCGTAGGACCCGCCTGCGGCGGGTGGGACCGGGCGTTGCTTCGCTCGCCCGGTGGGACCGCTCGGCCACGCCTCGCGGTGGGACCGGCGTCGCTTCGCTTGCCGGTGGGACCGCTCGGCTTGGCCTCGCGGACGTTGTGACTGGTCGACACTGAGAGTTCGATTAGGAAGAGGAGTCGTTGACCGCCCATTCACGACGCCACGCGACGGCGATCGTCCTTGCGATCGCGATGGTCTATCCGAACCGCACGCTTGCACGCGTCGCATCGGTGCTGCTGTCCAGTATTGAGGCGCACGCTCGTCGGGAACCGTTTGCATTGAAACCGGTCATCGAGGTCGATACGACCGAGTCGGTCGATGCACAAGGCATCGCGCGGCGCGTCCGAGTCGCCTGGTCGCGTGGCGACAAGCTCCCGTGACACACGTCGTCCTCGTTCACCCTGAGATCCACTGGAACACCGGCAACGCGGGCCGGACCTGCCTTGCGACCGGCGCGACATTGCATCTGATCGAACCGCTCGGCTTCTCGCTCGACGAACGGGAGGTGAAACGTGCAGGCCTGGATTACTGGGAGCACGTTGACCTGCGCGTGTGGCCGAACTGGCAGGCCTTCGAAACGGCGTTGCCGGCGCTCGGCGAACCGTACTTCTTCTCGACCAAAGCCACGCGATCGTTCTGGGACGCGCCACTTGGGGTGGCCAACGATGTCGTGCTCATCTTTGGGCGCGAGACCGGCGGCTTGGCGCCCGACATCCACGAGCGCTATCGCGATCGGTTTGTCGGGATGCCGATAGCGTCGCCACTGGTGCGGTCGCTGAACCTGTCAACGAGCGTGGCGCTTGCCGTCTACGAAGTCCTGCGCCAACGCCGGACCATTGCGGCCGCGATCGAATAAACGTCGCGCTGTTCGATTTCGACAGTAGCACTGTGCGTTCGTCAACGCGACGCTCGGGCGCAGTCTGTGACCGTATACTTTTGCCGTGACTATTTGACGGTCGCGAGATGCTGGATCTCGCGCATCGCGGGCACTTGTTGAGTGTTATTTGAGAAGTCGTTAGTGTGAGGCCACGATGACCGTGATAACCGCTTTCTTGCTCTTGTTGACGCTTGGCGGAGCGAGTCAGTTGTCGGCCGATGGGGAGATCGTGGGCCGCATCAGGCAAAGCGGCCCCGAAGCGCCAACTGGCACGGCACCGTTCAACGGCCGCCTCGCGACCGCTGTGTCGCAATGGTCAGACCATCGCCTCACATCGGCCGATGCCGCGAGGGTTCCACCGTCGCTCCGGACGCGGTTCGCAGACCTGGTCCGTTGTCACTCAGCCTTCCGGTCAAGGTTGCCCGACTCCGCCGATTTCTTCACCAGTGCCGCTCGCCCGCATCAACGCGCGCTCGAGCGCGCGCTTGCCTGTTTGAGCAAGGCTCAGAATCCGCGATCCGCCGCAGCTGAGTACGCCAGTCATGCGCGGATTCTCTACGAATGGGAGGGCATGCACACCTCACCGCTGGATGAGGCGTCTTACGCCGAAGACTATGTTCGCGACCACCCGAGGTCGCCGCTGGTGCCCTATCTCAACTTATTCATCGCCGAACGGATTCGCTGCGCATTTGAATTGCTGGACGGCGCCGAAAATGATCGTGAAATGCTCGCGTTGGCCGATCGCTACCGTGTCTTTCTCGATCGCGCGCGCCGCGCGGATCCACTCGTTGCTCTGATCGCCGCCGATCTCGACGGCTTGTCATTCGTCACCCAGAATGTCGGCAAGCACCCACGCGGTTTTCGTGCACGCCAATGATGATCAAGCAGCCTGTCCGGACCGTGCAGATCTCGTCGCCCCGCTTCGATCACTGTGACTCCGGTTGCTAGCCATTGCCGAAGCCGCGCGACGCCTCGTTGAACAAGACACCACCTCACCGGATGGCGAGTGAGGGGTGGCTCCTCCGTCTTTCAACCCAGTAATCCCCCCACCGCCGAAGCGGCGGTCCCACCCAAGCGGAGCGAGGGTCCCACCCAAGCGAAGCGAGGGTCCCACCGCGCCCGCATTCCCGCGCGGTCCTCTACGGAAAGATTCCCAGCTCCGCGTAAGAGCGTGCAACCTTGTGAATCGCATTCAGGAACGCCGCGATGCGAAGGTCGGGCACGCCGTTGTGACTGTTCCTGGTCTGCACCAGCTCGTGGTACGCCGAGATCATCGTTTCCTCCAGCCCAGAGTTCACCAGGTCCTGCTCGTCGGGGCCTTTGGCGAGTTGCATCCGCTCCGCATCGCTAAAGGTTTTGCCGGTCGCCGCCTCAATCGTCCGGAGCATGGTCAGCTCGTTTGCCATCTCGTGGCGCTTTGACATCCGGCCAAATCGGACGTGCGACAAGTTCTTGACCCACTCGAAATACGAGACCGTGACGCCGCCAGCATTGGCGTAAATGTCCGGGATCACCAGGATCCCTTTCTCACGAAAAATCGGGTCGGCAGGTGGCGTCGTCGGCCCATTGGCCCCTTCGAGGATGATCCTGGCCTTGACGCGCGGCGCGTTCTCAGCGGTGAAGACGCCTTCGAGCGCGGCCGGAATCAGGACGTCGCAGTCCATTTCAAGCGCCGCGGCGCTCGGGCTCAGATTGCTGGCACCGGGGAAATCGAGGATCGACCCGGTTTTCTTGCGGTGTTCGAAGACCTCGGCCTCGTGCAACCCCCGAAGGCTGGTGATCGCCCCTTCGCGTTCGGCGATGGCGATCAAAATTGCCCCACCTTCGCGACAGAACTTCGCGGCGTGGTAGCCCACGTTGCCCAGACCCTGCACGACGACCCGCTTGCCTTCAAGGCCGGTGGCCAGTCCCAGCCGCTTCATGTCGTCTGCCTGCTCCACGGCTTCGCGCAGGGCGTAATACAGCCCGCGCCCGGTCGCTTCCTTGCGGCCGCGCACGCCGCCCTGGGTGACCGGCTTGCCGGTGACGCAGCCCATCGCATCGAGCTGGCCGGGGTTGAGCGCCATGTAGGTGTCAACAATCCACGCCATCTCGCGTTCGCCAGTGCCGTAGTCGGGCGCCGGCACGTCGATGCCCGGCCCAATGAAGCTCTTTTTCACCAGTTCATGGGTGTAGCGCCGGGTGACGCGTTCGAGTTCGGCGACCGAATACAGCTTGGGATCAATCTTGATCCCGCCTTTGCCGCCGCCGAACGGGACGTCGACGATGGCGCATTTGTAGGTCATGAGGGCGGCCAGCGCCATCACCTCTTCTTCGTGAACCTCCGGGGCGTAACGGATGCCGCCCTTGACCGGCGTCTTGTGATGACTGTGCTCGACGCGCCAGGCGCGAATGACCTCGATAGTGCCGTTGTCACGGCGGAGCGGGAAGTCGAAGCGATAGATGCTGTTACACCCGCGAATCTGATCGAGAAGTCCGGGGGGGTAGTCGGTGAACGCCGCCGCCTGATCGAAGTACTGATTCACTTCTTCGAAGAAGTTCGCCGCTGCAGTCATACAGGTGATTAGAACACTGACAGGGATCAGGGATCAGGGATCAGAGATTCAGACAAAGCTGAAAGCCGAAAGCGAAAATTCGCCGTCCGTGTGCCAGCCCTGCACAGAGGCGCGGAACCGCCCCATCTCCGTCCGTCTCCCAACCCGTCCGTGGAGTGCGTCCGAGTGCGTTGCAGGCCCGCTCTTTCTCACTGTTTTGGCCTTAGGGCAGTCGCACTGGGGTGGGCACGCGCCTTGCGATAGGGTGCGCGCAACCCACGACCACCCGGAGTATCCAGTGCTGCTGAACATCATGCCCTTTGGCGCTCGTGACCTCGCGATCGACCTCGGTACCGCCAACACCATCGTGTTCGCGGCGGGTCGCGGCATCGTCGTTGACGAGCCATCGATCGTTGCCATCAACACTGCCAGCGAGAAGACGGAGGCGGTGGGGCACGATGCGCACGCCATGTTGGGACGGACCCCCGCGTCGATTCGAACCATCCGGCCGATGCGTGACGGGGTCATCGCCGATTTCGAGGCGGCCGAACGGATGCTGACCAGCTTCATCCGCAAGGCCCAGGGTCCCTACTCCTTCCGTCGGACCCGAGTGGTCATCGGGATTCCCTCCGGGATTACCCAGGTCGAACGGCGAGCCGTGATTGATAGCGCCTATCGCGCCAAGGCCAGCCAGGTGCACCTGGTTGAAGAAGGCATGGCGGCGGCACTCGGCGCCGGACTGCCGGTGTCCGAACCGCGCGGCAGCATGATTGTCGATATCGGCGGCGGCACGACCGACATCGCCGTCGTCGCCCTCGGCGGCATGGTCTACGACTGCTCGGTGCGTGTGGCCGGCAACACGATGGATGACGCGATCATTCAATACATGCGCCGGCGACACGGGTTGCTGATCGGTGAACGAACGGCGGAGCAGGTCAAGATCGAAATCGGTTCGGCGTGCAATGCGGTGGAATCGCTGAATATGGAAGTGCGCGGCCGCTGCATGCGCGAAGGCCGCCCGCGCGTGGTCAAGGTCAGTGACACCGAAATTCGTGAAGCGCTTGGCGAACCGCTCAAGGTGATCATTGCCGCGGTGAAAGAAGCGCTCGATTCGGTTCCCCCGGAAATTGCCGCGGACATCTCGGACAACGGCATTGTCGTGACCGGCGGCGGCGCAATGTTGCGTGGCCTCGATGAGCGGCTGCGGCGCGAAACTGGTGTGCCGGTGTCGATCGCCGACGAGCCCCTGACCTCGGTGGTGCGCGGCGTTGGCCTGATGCTCGACGATCTGGCGCTCTTGAAGCGCGTGACGTCGCCGGCGGCTTAGAAACGCTTTCAAGCGATCAGCAAGCAGCGTTCGCGCGGATAGCTGATCGCCGATAGCTCTAGTACACTAGTCGGCTATGTCCGACCAGATGCGCCCGGCTCGACTGTGGCGCAATTTACCCTTAGACGTCCGCCAAGCTGCCGCCACCGCTTTCTGGAACGACGAACAGGCTGCCCTCGAGCAAGCCGAGGGCGTTGCGCTGATTGCACGGCAGATCAAGTTCAGACCCAAGAGCGTCCTCACGCTCTCTGCTGACAAACGCGCCAAGCATCTGGCGGGCCTCCCGCAAGTGTCCGACCTGTTGGCCGCGCGGCTGCTGGTGTCGTATCACCTGCAGCACCAGCGCCCGATGATGGGCCGGTTCCTCGATGAACTGGGCATCCCTCACGAAGAGGGGCTGATTACCGCTGAGGAATCCCCAGGCGCCCCCACCCCAGAGACCCTCGAGAAAGCCGCGAAGGCATTGACCGCAGAATTTCCGGCTGCCGATGTCTCACGCTATTTCTGGACGCTGTTATGGCAGGACCCGGACACGTGGGGCGGTCTCAGAGAGCGGCCCGAACTCCATGCCTCCGTTTGAACGCCACATCTTCATCTGCACCAACCAGCGTGAGCCGGCTCACCCGCGCGGCTCTTGCGACCCGGATGCCGGCGATCGGTTACAGAAGGCATTCAAGAAAGCCCTGGCCGGCCGCGGACTGCACAAGCGTATCCGCGCCAATAAGGCCGGTTGCCTGGATCAGTGCGAGCACGGGCCGACAGTAGTGATCTATCCCGACACCGTGTGGTACGGCCGCGTCACCGCAGCTGACATCGACGAAATCATCGACCGGCACCTGGTCGCAGGTGAGCCGGTCGAACGTCTGCGTCTGCCTGACGGTTGCGTCAACACTGCCACTTGCGCGCACAAGCCGCGCCGCACCTAATTATGTTTGAAGCATTTCTGACTGCCGACGGCCTGGTCGCCCTTGCGACGTTGACCTTCCTCGAGATCATCCTCGGGGTTGACAACGTCATCTTCATTTCGATCCTCTCGGGTAAGTTGCGGGGCGATCAGCAGCTGCGGGCACGCCGCGTCGGATTGATTGCGGCGATGTTCATGCGCATTGCGCTGCTGGCGTCGCTGGCCTGGATTATTCGCCTGACCGCGCCGCTATTCACGGTGTTCGGCAACGAGATTTCCGGCCGCGATCTGATCCTGATTGGCGGTGGCCTGTTCCTGCTCGCCAAGGCGACGCTCGAGATGCACGAACGGCTCGAGGGTGAAGAAGGTCACAGCTCGGCCAAAGTTCCGCCATCGTTTGGCGCGGTGATCGTCCAGATCATGCTGCTCGACATCGTCTTTTCGCTCGACTCGGTGATCACCGCCGTCGGCATGGCCGACGACCTGTCAATCATGGTGGCCGCGGTGATCATTTCGGTAGCGATCATGATGTTCTCGGCCGAAACGATCAGCGGGTTCGTCAACCGGCATCCCACGCTCAAGGTGCTGGCGCTGTCATTCCTGCTCTTGATCGGATTGTCGTTAGTCGGGGATGGCTTGGGAATGCACATTCCGAAGGGCTACATTTACTTTGCCATGGGCTTCTCGGTCTTCGTCGAAGTCATCAATTTGAAGATTCGCAAAGACCATCCGCCGGTAAAACTGCACCAGCCCTATATCGCCGACAAGCCGTAACCGCTATTGGACGGTTGGCTTCCTGGCGTGGAGCTGCTCGTGGCCGTTGCCGCGACCATCGGCGCAATCCACCAGGTACTCGCGGTGGGTGAGCGTGTCGAGGCCAGGGACTCCGGTCTTGAGTTGTTCAATTGTGATCATCGAAGCTGCTGACTATCCCATGCGATGACCGCGTCCCAGATTGCGGTGTCGACCTCGCTTTGCGCGCGGCCAGCAGATTTACGCACGGCGAGGGAATGGTCCCCGCCCTCGATGTCATGGATCGTAATCGTGCGCTCCCGCGCACGGTCGTCGAGTGCGGCGCGAAGGGCGTCGGGGCCGCCGAAGGTGTCGCGGGTGCCCTGGACAATGAGTGCGGGGGCGGTCATGTGGCCGAGATGGGACACCCGATCGGGTGAGACTCTGGATGCCCCGCCCGGAGGCTGCAGCGGATAGCCAAACGCGAGGACGCCGTTCAGTGGCGGCACCAGCACCGGCCACATATGGGGCGCGGCTGCGAGGTGGGTGGCGATCCGGCCACCCATCGACTTGCCGCCGATCAGTACACGCGCCGCCTGGACTTGTGGATGGGCGACGGCCCCGCCGACGACACGCCGGAAGGTGTCCTCGAGCACCGGCGCGCGGTCCGGCGCGCCACGCTTGGCGCGCTGGATGTACGGGAAGTCGAACGTCACGACATCGACGCCGCGTTCGGCCAAGGCCCGCGCATACCGAACCATCCAGGGGCTTGATTGCCCGGCGCCAGCGCCGTGGGCCAAGACCAACACCGTGCGGCGATGGGCCGCGGTGTTGGCGGTGTATAGGGTCGCTGCATGTGAGAAGTCGCCATCGCCAGCAACGACAAAGGGCACGGGGCTCATCGGCAGTAAAATATCTCAGCGTCGTACCCACGTACTGACTTACTTGCCGACCCACCTTATTTATGACTTACCGCCTGTTGTGCATCCTTCTTGTCGTCACGGCTCCGGCGGCCGCACAAACGCGTCCCACGGCGTCTGCCGTCGCCGTCGCCGAGGGGCCCGTGCTCGACGGCGACGTCCTCAACGACAAGGCATGGAGCAGCGGCCCGGTGATCAACGGGTTTTTGCAGGAGCAGCCTGACGAGGGCCAGGCGGCATCCGAGAACACCGAAGTACGGATGGTGTTCACCCGCGACACGCTCTACATCGGCGTGGTCTGTTTCGACCGCGAGCCGTCATCGATCATCGTGTCGGATTCGCGGCGCGATGCCGACCTCGATGACACCGATAGCTTCCGGATGATTTTCGATACCTACTCGGATCGGCAAAACGGGTTTGTCTTCGGTACCAACCCGGCAGCGATCGAATATGACGGCCAGGTCAGCAATGAAGGCCAGGGCGGCGGCGGACTGAGGGGCAACCAGCAAGTGGGATCGGGCGGCGGGTTCAATCTGAACTGGGATGCGGCCTGGGAAGTGCGCACCAGGATCGACGAGCGGGGCTGGACGGCGGAATTCGCGATTCCGTTTCGGACCCTGCGGTTCCCGTCCGGTGCCAGCCAGACCTGGGGTGTCAACTTTCAGCGGAATATCCGGCGGCGGAACGAGCGTACCTACTGGGCGCCGATCCCACGCCAATACAACTTGTACCGCCTGTCGCTGGCCGGCAGCGTCGCCGGGATCCAGACGCCAACGATCCGTAACTTCAAAATTACGCCGTACGCGCTTGGCAACGTGGTGTCGTCGGGCGTCCGTCCGGTCGACCGCGATGTGCTCGGCGACGTCGGCGCGGACTTCAAATACAACCTGACCCCGAGCCTGACGCTGGATGCGACGATCAACACCGACTTCGCACAGGTCGAGGTCGATGATCAGCAGGTCAACCTCGATCGGTTCTCGCTGTTCTTTCCGGAGAAGCGCCCGTTCTTCCTCGAGAACGCGGGGTTCTTTTCGGTCGGCAACCCCGGCGAAATTGATTTGTTTTTCAGTCGCCGCATCGGCATCGGCGCCACTGGCGAATCGATCCCGATCATGGGCGGTGGCCGGGTGTCGGGCAAGGTCGCCGGGTTTAGCGTCGGCTTGCTCAATATGCAGACCGATGACTATCAGGACCGCTTACCGAGCAATAACTTCAGCGTCGTGCGGGTCAGCCGCGATCTGCCGAACCGCTCGGCGATCGGGGGCATCGTCGTCAATCGGCAGGGCACCGGCGACCTGTCGCCGTCGCGCAATCGCAATGGCACGTATGCGCTGGACGGCAAGCTCGGCGTCGGACAGAACACCGTGCTGTCAAGTTTCGTGGCGCGGACCGACACGCCCGGTGTGACGAGCGACGATTACGCGTTCAACGTGAGGTCGCGGACCAACAAACCCCGTTTCGATGTTGAGCTGGGCTACCAGGAAGTCGGCGACCGTTTCAATCCCGAAGTGGGCTTTCTGAGTCGGCGTGGCTATCGCAAGCCGGATGCGCGCGTGATGACGCGCTTCCGCCCAAAGGATTTCCTGTCGCTCCAGGAGGTCCGACCGCATGCGAGCTACCGGGGCTTCTGGGGGCACGACGGCTTTCAGGAAACCGGCTACATGCACATCGACAATCACTGGCAGTTCCGGAACGCCTACGAAGTGCATAGCGGCATGAACCTGACGCTCGAAGGCGTGCGTACGCCGTTCGAGATCTATCCGGGGGTAGTCGTGCCAGCCGGCACCTACGATCACGCGGAAGCGCAAATCGTGCTGATGACCAATCAAGGCGCGCCGGTCAGCCTCAACCTGCAGACCTTTGTCGGTGGCTTTTTCGGCGGCAGCCGAGTCACCCTGAACCCGACGCTGCGCATGCGGCTCGGCGAGACGCTGACGACGGAGGTCTCCTTCCAACGGAATGATGTCGATCTGCCGCGCGGCGACTTTGTCACCAACCTGGTGCGCACGCGCGTGTCCTACTCGTTTAATCCGCGGACGTTTGTCCAGGGTCTGGTCCAGTACAACGATCGCGCCGACTTGTGGTCGATGAACATGCGCTTCGGCTGGCTGCAAGCGGCGAACACCGGTTTGTTCATTGTCTACACCGATACCCACGGCCTCTACGACCTGTTTCCCAATCGCCCGGAGCGCACCGATCGCAGCCTGACGATCAAGTTCAGCCGCATGTTCGACGTGTTGCGGTGACGGTGCACCAGATCGCCACGCCGTCCCACGGCCGTTACCTGGTCGATCAGCCGGCTGCGCCCGGCCCGTTCCCGATGCTCGTCGGCTTCCACGGCTATGCCCAACCTGCGGAGCGCATGCTCGACGAACTCGTGAAGATCCGCGGTCCGCGGCAGTGGCTGCTGGTCAGCGTGCAGGCCCTCAACCGTTTCTACAATCGCGCCAACGATGTTGTCGCGAACTGGATGACCCGACAAGATCGCGATCTCGCGATCGCGGATAACCTCGCGTACGTCGAGGCGGTGATCGCCGCAGTGCGACGCGACCACCCGACGACTGACACGATTGTCTACGCCGGCTTCTCGCAAGGCGTAGCGATGGCCTATCGCGCCACCGCCTTCGTGCGGTCACCCTCCGCGAGCGGCGCGATCCTGCTGGCCGGTGACGTGCCTCCAGATGTCGCGCCGCACCTGGCCGCGCTGCCGCCGTTGCTTATCGGCCGAGGCACCGCGGATGAGTGGTACACCGAGACGAAGGCCGCGGCCGACGCGACGGTGTTTCACCAGACCGGCGTCCAACCAACCGTGCACGTCTTCGAAGGCGGGCACGTGTGGGACCCGTCCTTCACCGCGCGAGCCGGCACCTTCCTGGACACGATGAACCGCTAGCGAGCGCCCCCCGTCTAACCGCACGGGGTTTGATGTGCACACACTTGTCCAGGACCTGCGCCACGCGTGGCGCTCGCTGATTCATACCCCGACCTTAACCCTCGCCGCCGTTCTCTCGCTGGGCTTGGGCATTGGTGCGAACACGACCGTCTTCACCTGGGTGCAGTCGGTGCTGTTGCGACCGATCCCCGGTGCCCAGGACCCGTCGACGCTCTACGCGACGACGCTCGAGACGCGAGAGGGCAGTGACCGGTCCTGGTCGTATCCGAATTATCGTGACCTGCGCGATCGCGCGTCGCTCGTCGACCTGTTCGCGCAACGTGACGTGCCGATGAGCGTCTCGGTCGATGGCCGCGCCGAGCGGGCCTATGGCGCGCTCGTCACCGGGAATTATTTCCAGGTCATCGGGGTGCAGCCCCTCGTCGGTCGATTGCTCTCACCGCAGGACGATCACACCCCTGGTGCGCATCCAGTCATCGTCTTGAGCCACGCCTATTGGCAACGTCGCTTCGGCGGCACGCCCGATATCGTCGGGCGGCAAGTCACCATCAACAACACGCCGATGACGGTGATTGGTGTCGCCGCTGCACCATTTGTCGGCACCTCGCTCGGCTTATCGGCCGCCGCGTGGGTGCCGATGGCCATGCAGCCGCAGCTGATGGGCAGCACCCGGCTCGACAACCGTGGCAATGGATGGATGCAGACGTTTGCCCGACTCAAACCCGGCGTCGCGCGCGAACAGGCGCAAGCCGAACTCGCGGCAATCATCGCGCAACTCGGCCAGGCGCACCCGGATGTCGTCGGCGGGTTCCAGATCGATGTCGTGCGTGCGTGGGAAGCGAACTTCGGGGCGTCGTCGCAGCTGGCGCCGATCCTGGCGGTGCTCGCGGTCGTCGTCGCCCTGGTGTTGCTCATCGCCTGCGCCAACGCCGCCAGTTTGCTGCTGTCGCGCGCGGTCGGGCGTCGCCGGGAAGTGGCCATTCGGTTATCGCTCGGCGCCAATCGCAGCCGCTTAGTGCGCCAGTTGTTGTCAGAGGCGATGCTGGTGTCACTCGTAGCCGGCAGCGTAGGCGTGCTCCTGGCCTACTGGACGTCCGATGTGCTGATGGCATTCGCGCCGCCTACAGACATGCCCATTAGTTTTGGTCTCGGCGTCGATGCGACGACGGTGGGGTATGCCGCGGTCGTTTCGCTGGTGACCGGCGTGTTGTTTGGGTTGGCGCCGGCGTGGCAAGTGTCGCGCCCTGACACGGCCCATGCCCTGAAAGAGGAAGCCGGGCGAGGGAGCAGCGGCGGGCGGACGAGTCATCGCCTGCGCAGCACGCTCGTCGTTGCGCAAATCGCGGTGTGCCTGGTCCTGCTCATCGGCGCCGGTTTGTTCATGCGGTCGTTGCAGGCGGCCTACGATCTTCAACCGGGTTTTGATCCCGACGGCTTGCTTGTCGCGTCGGTTGATCTGTTCCCCAACGGCTACACCCCGGCGACCGGTCGCCAGTTCCATCATCGCCTGACCGAAGCCATCGCTGCGCTGCCGGGCGTGCAGAGCGTTGCGTTGGGACGTCAGGTGCCGCTCGGCTTGGCCGGCAATAGCTCAATGGGCGTGACCGTCGAAGGGTATGTCCCGCGCGAGAACGAAGAGGTCAACATCGGCTACAACGCGGTCGGCCCACGATATTTCGAGACGATGAAGATCCCGATGGCGCGCGGACGCGAGTTCGCGACCCAGGACACGGAACAGTCCCCGAGGGTGGTGATCGTGAACGAGACCATGGCGGCGCGCTACTGGCCTGGTCGCGAGGCGATTGGTGGCCGCCTCCGTCTGGGCACGGAGATGTATCAAGTCATCGGCGTCGCGAAGAACATCAACTATGCGCGACTTGCCGAAGGGCCGCAGACGCACATCTACTTGGCGCTCGAACAGAACTACATCAGTAACGTGGTGCTCCACGTCCGAACCGATGCGGAGCCGGTATCCGCCTTGGCGACCGTGCGCGACACGGTACGCCGCCTCGACACCAACTTGCCGCTCTTCGATGCGCGCTCTGCGAACGAACACATGGTGGCGGCATTCTTTGCGCAAAAGATGGGGGCGAACTTGCTCGGGGCGATGGCGGTGCTCGCGGTCATCCTCTCAGCCGTCGGTCTTTACGGCGTCATTGCGTATGCGGTCAGCCAACGCACTCACGAAATGGGGATCCGTCTGGCGCTCGGCGCGGCGCCCGCGGATTTATTGATGATGGTGTTGCGGCAAGGTCTGCTGTTGACCGGGGTCGGCTTAGCGATCGGGTTGGTGCTGGCGTTTGTCGCGACCGGCTTCATGCGGTCGCTGCTACCCGGCATCGCCCCGCGGGATCCGATCACCTTCATCGGCGTGCCGCTGCTGCTGACCGCGATCGCGACGGTCGCGGCGCTGATTCCCGCGCGTCGCGCGAGCAGCGTCGACCCGTTGGTGGCGCTGCGCTACGAGTAAACGACCGACGACCGACGCCAAGTAGATAAGCCACAGAGCCGCTAAGCCTTGTTGCGTAATCGCTTAGCCAATTCCACGACTGTCAACGGCGACGAACCCTCCGCCTTGTTGTTCACCAGAATGTAAATTTTGCGCCCCCGCGCCAGCGTTCGACGCGCGAGCTGTTCGACTTGCCGTCGCATCGCCTCGTCGGGCGCGATGATCCGGTTAAACGGCCGGAAGGCTTCCCGTTGGTCCTCGTACCAGGTGCCCGGCTTGAGCAGCAGTCGCACCACGCTGAACGGCAGGTCCTCCGGCGGGACCACGTCGGCCTGGTCGCCGGGCATCGGCATCGCGCTCCAGTAGTTGTAGGTGTGGGCGACGCCGTGCGCGGCGAGCAGTTGACGGTAGTCCTCGGTCAGCAACGTGCGGTCGCGCAGCTCGATTGCATAGTCAAACTGATCGGGGAGACCGCCGAGGAACGTGTCGAGGCGCTGGAGGAAGACGGCCGGATCGAGTCGCATCCCGCGCGCGAACGGAGGAAATTCGAGAATGATCGGGCCGGTGTGCGCGGAGAAGGCCGCGGCCAATGGCTCCAGAAGATCGCTGGCTAGCCGATCGAGCGAAAGGAAATCCGGGTTCTGTTGCGGCGTGCTGCCGGAGTCACGCAGCGTAAAGGCGGTGACGCCGGCCGGGGCCTTGATGCAACAGCGGAAGCCGTCCGGCAACTGCGACGCGTAGGCCACGAGGTCAGGGATCGGCAGCGGCGCGTAATAGCTCCGGTCGATCCCGACGGTCGACAACAGCGGATGCCGTGCGTATTCGCGCAACCCCTCCTGTGCCAACTCGCTCTGGGGTCGGTTGTCGCTGTAGACGATTCCGGCCCAACCCGGGAAGCTCCACGAACTGGTGCCCAGATAGACGCCGGACGGCAGCGCCGCGGCGATCACAGCCGCCTCGGCGTAATGCGCCGCCAGGTCGACGCCTCGCGCCGGCGACCCGGCGCCGTCTTCGACCTCACCAAACAACGACAGCTGATCGGACACGTGCTTTATCCTAAGTTGAGATGTCTGCGCTGCACGAACTTGGTTGGGACGACCGGTGGGCTTCGCTCTTTGCGCCGCTGGCCGAAGACGGTGTGGTGCCGGCGCGTGTCGCGATTGAATTCAACCATATCTTCAAGGTCATGACCGAGGACGGCGAGCTCCAGGCGCAACACTCGGGACGCCTGCTGCACCGGGCGAGCGCCCGCAACGAATTGTGTGCGGTTGGCGACTGGGTCGCGGTACGCAAAACAGCAGGGGAGCAGACCGGGACGATCGAGGAGATCCTCACCAGGCGAAGCAAGTTTTCGCGAAAAGTGGCCGGCGATTTGACCGAGGAGCAAGTAGTCGCCGCAAATATCGACACCGTCTTCCTGGTGATGGGATTGGATCGCGATTACAATCCGCGGCGACTGGAGCGGTATCTCCTGATGTCGTACGAAAGCGGCGCGAGTCCGGTGGTTCTTCTCAGCAAGGCCGACTTGGTTTCAGACGTCGCCGGGCCAGTCGCGGAAATATCCGCCTTGGCGCCGGGCATTCCGGTCCACGCGATCACCGCCGTGGCGCGCGCGCTCGACGACGGCAGCGTGGTCCAGCCCGACGTGTCGATGCTCGAGCCGTATCTCGGGGTCGGGCGGACCGGCGCCTTGCTCGGATCGTCCGGGGCGGGCAAGTCGACGCTGATCAATGCGCTCGCGGGCAACACCACGCTCAAGACGGCCGCGGTTCGCCCGAGTGACCAGCGCGGGCGGCACACCACGCGTCATCGCCAGTTGATCGTGCTTCCTGGGCGAGGCCTGTTGATCGATACGCCCGGGATGCGGGAACTGCAGCTGTGGGACATTACCGAATCGACCAAGGACACCTTCGAGGACATCGAAGCGCTGGGTGAGAATTGTCATTTCACGAACTGCCAGCATCGCGATGAGCCACGCTGCGCGGTCAAAGTGGCGGTCGACGAGGGGGCGCTGACCGCCGAACGGCTCGCGAGCTACGTCAAGCTGCAGGAAGAAGGGCGAGCCCTCGATGCGCGGCGCGACGTCCGCGCGCAAATCGACGAGAAGCGCCGGTCAAAAACGATCGGCAAGTCCCTGAAGCAGCTGTATAAGGATCGCGGTCGCGAATGATGCGCGTGACGCCACTGGTCTTCTCATTGTGTGAACCTGAGGAAATGCTGCGACGCGCGCAGGCCTTCCATCAGCAGATGCATGGTCGTCGCACGGTGCGCGACTACAGCGCTCGCGCCGTGCCCCGCACCGTCATCGAGGCAGCGATTGCGGCGGCCGGGACCGCACCGAGTGGCGCCAATCTGCAACCGTGGCACTTTGTCGCGATCGGCTCAGAGGATCGCGACCTTCGGCATCGTCTGCGCGACGCGGCGGAGGAAGAAGAACGCGAGTTCTACGAGCACCGCGCGCCGCCACAGTGGCTCGACGCGCTGGCGCCGCTCGGCACCGACTGGCGCAAACCGTTTCTTGAAACCGCACCGTGGCTGATTGCCATCTTTGTCAGACCGCATGGCATCGCCGCCGATGGCTCGATCATCAAGCATTACTACGCGGTTGAATCGGTCGGTATTGCGACTGGCATGCTGATCACGGCATTGCATCAGGCGGGGCTGGCCACGCTCACGCACACGCCGAGCCCGATGGGCTTTCTTAACGCGCTGCTCGAACGCCCCGCCGTCGAGCGACCGTTCCTCTTGCTCGTGGTGGGCTATCCCGCGGCTGATGCGCAGGTGCCGGACATCACCCGGAAGCCGTTGAACGAGATCGCCAGTTGGAAATAGTGCTGGGCCAGTTGTCTTGAAGTGGATGGGAGCCAGGGCGACCTGCGAAACAGGCCGTCCGGCCCGCGAACACCACCTGTCCGCGGTGTGGCGATGATCGGCTGCGTTTACGGCGTGCGTTCGAGTTCGCCGGGAATCACCCGCGCGTTAGGGAAGGTCGCCAGCAGCGACTGATGAACCGCCGCGGCTTGCTCGCGCGTGGCGAACCGACCAACCAACAGCCGGCGGCGCACCCCGGTGGCCAACGGCAAGTCGACGGCATAGACCGCGAGCTTGTTCGCGCGCAGCGTGTTCTCGACCGCGGTCGCCTGTCGCGGCGTGTCGTAGGTCCCGACGACGATCGAGAAGGCGCCGTTCGCCAGCGGCGGAGGGGTCAACGGGGTGAGTGAGTCGGGTGCCGGGACCGCCGTTGCGCCAGGCATGATCGCCGGCTGCGGCGCGCGTACGTCGAGCGGGGCGACGTCGTCAAGAAGTCGCAACGGATTCCCGACGGTGCGCGAGACCAACCAGACCAACGCGATGAGCACCACGACCGCGAGAATCGCCGCCAGGCGGCCCCACCGTCCGGTCGCCCGACGAACGGCGTCGCGACGCTGCACGTGACGCGGGACGGTGAGCCCGAGAGACGTCGCCGCCTCCATGATGAAAACGTCGCTGATGATGGCTGTCCGGGCCACCGAGGCGGCCATCAACGCACGGTCGCACATCAAGTTGATCATCCGCGGCACGCCACTGGTGATCGCATGAACGATATCGACGGCGCGTGGTGAAAACGTCACGGCAGTCGCCCCTCGTGCGACCCACAGCCGGTGGGTAATGTACGCCTCGACCTCTTCGCGGTTCAGTGGCTTCAGCAGGCAGCGAATCGAGATCCGCTGGTCGAGTTGCCGCAGCTTGGCGTCGTGCAGCGCGTCGAGCAGGTTCAACTGGCCCACCAGCACGATCTGCAACAGTTTTTGCTCGTTGGTCTCGAGGTTCGACAGAATCCGAATTTCTTCGAGGACCTCCGTCGACAGGTGCTGGGCCTCGTCGATGATCAGCACGGCGGACCCGTGCAGCGGCACCAACGACAGCAGGAAGTCGTGCAGTGTGCGGATCAGTTCGTGTTTGCTGGCCGTCGCCAGCCGTCCGGTGCGCAAAGCGTCGCGCGACACCACACCGTAACTGAGCAGCACTTCGCGCAGAAGCTCTTCGACGGACAGGAAGGGATTGAGAATCAGCGCGGTAAACGTGGTCTGATCGAATTGCTCCAGAACGGTACGGCAGAGGGTTGTTTTCCCGGTGCCGATGTCACCGGTCAGGACGATGAACCCCTCCTTGCGACGGATCGCCTGCCACACTTGTTGGAGGGCAACGTCGTGTGATTCGCTGCGGTAGAGGAAGCGCGGATCCGGGGTCAGGCTGAACGGGGGCTGGACGAATCCGTAGTATTCCTCGTACATGCGTCAGGGGGGAAGCATACCGCGCGCACGCCGATAGACGATGTGCCACTCGGCCGGATCTAGCCCCTGTATCGATTCGGCCACACGAGTGCCACGTGACCCTAACAGCTCGCGCCGCACCTCGTCGCCGACCCGGCGTGCGGCAAGGGTGTCCCAGCCGTTGGTATGCCCCGGCATGCTGATGCCGTGCTGCCGGTAATGCGCGGCCAGTGAAGCGGCGTCGACGATCGACGGCTGCTCGGCAATCTCGACCGCATGCTGGAGCTCATGACCCAGTGCCGCCACGGCGGCGTCGCCACTCAGCTGCGGGTGGAGCGAGACGCGAACGTAACGAAACTCCCTGCTCGCGGCCATCCAATTGAGGCGGCCTGCGAGCCGGCTGTCGAGCCACGGTTGCATCTGCAAATAGACGATGACGTCTTTCTTCTCGAGGCGTTCGACGAGTGTGCGCACCGTGTCGGACCGTTGCAGGCCGTCGAGGACGACAGCAGTCGCGCGGCTATCGTAAGGGCGGAGCCGCGGTCCGCCCTCGTTGGGGCTGGCCGACGGGGTGCGTGCGGGTCCGGCACCAAGCACGACAGGTGACATCATGATGAGCAGGAGGAGCGACAGGCACAGCTTGAACATGGCGGTTTCTCCGCCTGGTCAGCTCAGCACCATCGAAAGAACTCAGAACTCAGAACTCAGATTCAGAACTCAGAACAAAACAAACGCACGGCGGAACGACGGAACGGAACACTGGCTACTGGAGACCGGCCACCGATTACCGACCCCGACCACCGACCACCGACCACCGACCACCGACCACCGACCACCGACCACCGACTACTGGCCACCGGCCACCGGCCACCGGCTGGCTGCTTGCGAACTCCGTGTTGTAGACGGCCCGCGTCGTGGACCGGTTCGGCTGTGCGGGTAATTGGCTGACACCAATGGTGGGACGGAGCGCCTTACAATCGCTCATGCGCATTGTGTTGGTGATCCTGATCGCGACGCTTGGGCTGGGCGCCACGCAACGGCCGACGTCGAAGCCAGTTCCGCCGAGGGCGCCGGTCGTCGCACCGCCGTTTCAGAATCCGTATGCCCCCGAGGAACTTCGCAACAAGCAGGCGGTCATCGAGACCGCCGCGGGCACGATCGTCCTGGACCTGCTCGATGAGCGGGCGCCGATGCATGTTGCGCATTTCATCAAGACCGCACGTGACGGCAACTACGACGGCACTACGTTCCATCGCGTCATCCGTCACGGGATCATCCAGGGCGGCGATCCGCTGTCGAAGGACCTGACGGCCGGGGATCGTTACGGCACCGGCGGACTGAACCGGCTCACACCGGAGTTGAATTCAGAGAAACACACGCGCGGCGCCGTGTCAGCCGTGCTGGTCCCGAACCGGCCCGATAGCGCGGGGACGCAGTTTTTTATCTGCGTGGCCGACCAGCCGGCGCTGGACGGGCAATACACGATCTTCGCGCGGGTGGCGGAAGGCATCGCCGTCGCGCAAAAACTCTCGGAAGCCGCGGCCAACGACAAAGGGGCGCCTATTGAACGCCTCGTGATGACCAAAGTGACGATCCGCGAGAAGCCCGCGCCAGTGCCGGAGCCATTCGCCACTGACCCAGTGTCCGCTTTATCGCAATACCGCGCCGTCCTCGAAACATCGCTTGGCGAGGTGACAATCGAGTTCACGCCGGACAAAGCGCCCGAGCATGTGCGTAACTTCCTCCGCCTCGCCGGCGCTGGCGTGTATGACGGCACCACCTTCCATCGCGTGGTCAAGGGATTCGTCGTGCAGACCGGGCACATGCCGACGCGGCGTGAACCGCTGGCCGAGCATCAGCAGAAGTTTGTCCGCGATCTGAAAGCGGAGTTCAACGATCAGCCCCACGACCTCGGCACCGTGTCAATGGCGCGGCTGGCTGACCCGGACACCGCGAATACCTCGTTCTTCATCGTCACCGCGCGAGCGCAGATGCTCGATAACAAGTACACCGTGTTCGGGCGTGTCGTCAGCGGCTTGGACGTCGTCCAGAAGATCGAGGCGGCGGCGGTCAACGGTGAGTCGCCGGTGGACAGAATCGAGTTGCGGCGCGTTCGCGTGGAACGCAGGTAGGACGCGAGGCGTTGGGCGCGACGCGCAGGACACGGCGACTTTGCTGACGTGCGGGACACGCGGCGCTACGCGCGCGTGCAGGAGCGTCGCCGTTCGGCGACGCGTCGGCATCGTCAGAATCGGACAGCGCGCGTAATCGCGACGCCGGCGCGCACCAACGGCGCCAGCGCAGCGGCCGACTCCGCTTCCCCCATCCGCGCCATCACGACGCCGTCGGGAAGAAACAAGATCCACGGGCGACGGTAGCCTTGCATCGATTCAGGCGCGCTGCTGAAGTGGTTGGCGATCACCTCGGCCAGGCCGCGTGAAAACAGGTTGGCGGCGTCCGCCGGATTCTGCGCCATCACCGCAAAGCCCGGCACTTGCTCTTCGTACCGTTCGACACGCTTCAAGGCGCCGGCGTCGACCGATTGGCCAATCTGGTCGCCGAAGTACAGATCAAGCGTCTTATCCAGCGCGAAATAGACCGCCTTCATCGCCAGTGCGCCGAACATGCCCTCGGGCGGCGGCTGCGCCTTGGGGACCTCAGTGCCTTCGGGCAGTCCCATCAGCAGTACCGGTGCAGAGGTGCCGCGCAGGCCGATGCTGTGCCACCGCGTCACACTCAGGCCGCGGTTTTTGGACGAAGACTTGGGGTGCTTGCGAAAAATGTCCTCGGCCTTCCAGCGCACGTCCTGCTCGGTACCGGTCCAGCGGACGGTGCGTTCGCGGCCACTCAGCTCGGTGGCCACGTTCCAGCCGTGGGCGAGCGCCTCAGGTTTCAGCCGCTCAGCGAGTTCCTCGACCTTGCGCGTGTTGGCGCGGCGCAGGTAGAAGAACAGCGTGGCGAACAGGGCGAAGAGGATCAGGTTGGTCAGGCCCCACTGCACGAGGGTATTCATAAGTCCTCAATCGAACGGCAGTCGCGGTGCGTCGTCGGACACCCGACGCGTCTTGACCGGCGTTTCGCTTTCTTCGAGATTATGAACGCTGACGCCGAGCAGCCGCACCGGGCGCTGTCCAGCCTCGGTCTTGTCGAGCAGTGCTAACCCGCGCGCGGCGATGGCGTCCGCATCGCGCGTCGGCCTGGGCTCGCTTTGACTGCGCGTGATCGTGGTGAAGTCGTCGTAGCGCATCTTGAGCACGACGGTGCGCGCGTAGAGCGCACGCTTGTCGAGCCACTTCGCCGCGTCGCGGGCCATCTCGTCGATCTCGCGGCGGATTTCGGTCAGGTCGGTGAGATCGTGTTCGTAGGTGCATTCCGATCCAGCGGACTTGCGGTCTTCGTTGGGGTCCACTTCACGATCGTCGTGTCCGAGCGAGAGATCGCGGAGCCACTCGGCAGAGCTGCCGACGACCGCGCGCAGGGCCTCGAGCGAGTGGTTGCGGACGTCGACGAGCTTGAGAATCCCGTGCGCGCGCAGGCGCGCCGCTGTTTTCGGCCCGACGCCCCAGAGCGCGTCGACGGGAAGGCCGTGCAGGAACGATTCAATCCGCTCCGGGGCAATCACGGTCAGGCCATCCGGCTTCTGCCAGCCCGATGCAATCTTGGCAAGAAACTTATTCGGCGCGACACCAGCCGAGGCAGTCAACCCCGTGCTGTCCTTGATCGCCTGCTTGATCCGTTTGGCCACCGTCACGCCGAGCGGCTCGTTCCACGCGTTCTGCGTGACGTCGAGATAAGCCTCGTCGAGCGAGAGTGGTTCGACTAGAGGCGTAACCTCCCGGTAGATCGCGAAGACCAGCTGCGAGACCGCGCGATATTTCTCGAAGTCGGGGCGAATGATGATCAGTGACGGACAGAGGCGCACGGCGCGCGACATCGGGATCGCCGACCGCACGCCAAACGTGCGCGCTTCATAACTGGCGGCCGCGACGACGCCACGCTTGGACGGATCACCACCCACCGCCACCGGCTTGCCGCGGATGACGGGGTTGTCGCGCTGTTCGACGGATGCGTAGAAGGCATCCATGTCGATGTGAAGAATCCTTCTCAGCACTCAGCACTCAGCACTCAAGCTCCCGTGCTACCGAAACCGCCTCTCGACGGCTCGCTGATGCCGGCCTCCTCGAATTCGACGCGCGGAGCTGCCAGGACGATGCCTTGCGCCAGCCGGTCGCCGCGCTTCACCGACACGAGTTCCTTGGTGACGTTCATCACCTGAATCTTGACCTCGTCGGTAGGGCCGCAATAATCCGAGTCGATGACGCCGACACCATTAGGCACCACCAAACCGCGCTTGAGCGGGGTGCTGCTCCGCGCAATCAGCGCGAAGAAAGAACCGGCGGGCACTTTGACCACCAGTCCCGTTCCGACCAGCCGGATCTCTCCGGGCGGCACGTCGACGTCCTCGGCGGCGGCCAGGTCGAACCCGGCGGCGCCAGGACTGCTGTAGACGGGTAGTGGGACGGAAGGATTGAGTCGGGTAATCCGCACGCGCATCGAACCATAGTAATAGGTGCGCAGTACTATGGTGCTACGGTGCGACGCGCCGTGCCAGGTGCGGCAACATACCAGTGTGAGGGTGTCGATGAAGCGAACGTTTGTCAGTCTGCTGATTATTGGGGCGTGCGTCGGGTTGACAACCGATGCGCTCCTGGACGCCTCACAAGCAGCGCCGGCGGCGCAGCCATTGGCCCTGGACCAGGTGCTGCCGATCGATACCGCGGTGCGTACCGGCCAGTTGTCGAACGGATTGCGCTATTTCATTCGCCGCAACACGCGCCCGGCGAACCGTGTCTCCCTGCGGCTGGCGGTCAATGTCGGGTCGATTCACGAGGACGACGACCAACGCGGGTTGGCGCACTTTCTCGAGCACATGGCGTTCAACGGCACCGAGAACTTCAAGCCCGGGGAGCTGATTACGTTCCTCGAATCGATCGGCGCACGCTTTGGACCGCACGTCAACGCCTACACGTCGTTTGACGAGACGGTTTACATGCTCGACGTGCCGACCGATAAGCCTGGCTACGTCGATCGCGGGTTGCTGGCGTTGTACGACTTCGGCGCCGGAATGTCCCTCAGCCAGGCGGAGATCGATAAGGAACGCGGTGTGGTCATCGAAGAGTGGCGCGGCCGTTTGGGGGCGGGGTCGCGCCTGACCGACAAGCAGTTGCCGATTCTGTTGTCGAAATCACGTTATGCCGAGCGCCTTCCGATCGGCACGCCGGAGATTCTGAAATCGTTTCCACGCCAGCGCATTCTCGATTTTTATCGCCGTTGGTATCGCCCCGATCAGATGGCGGTCGTCGTGGTCGGCGATATCGATCCCGCTGAGGCGCAGAAGATGGTCGAACAGCGCTTTGGCAGGATCGCGGCGGTGACGACCCCGATCGAAACTGTGGAACGCGCGGTGCCGGGTCACAAGGAAACGCTTTTTGCGATCGCGACCGATCCGGAAGCACAGGGTTGGTCGGTTGCACTCGCGCACAAGCGGCCGGTCGAAGTCGACCAGACGGTGGGTGAGTATCGGCGCTCATTGATTCAGCAGCTTGCGACGCAGATGCTGAATCTGCGTTTGCGCGAGATCGCGCGGAAACCCAACGCGCCGTTTCTCGGTGCGGAGGCAGAAGGGTCCGCTCTCGGCCGATCCGTCGAGATGTACGAGCTTGGCGCGTCGGTACCCGAGGGCGGCATCTCCGCCGGGCTCGAGGCGCTGATTGTCGAAGCGCGCCGCATGCAGCAATTTGGTTTTGCTCAGGATGAACTTGATCGGGCGCGGGCTGGGGTGTTGGCCTCTTATGAGCGCGCCCTGAAGGAGCGCGACACCAATGAGAGCCGCGGCTACGCTGATGAATACGTCCGCGCCTTTCTGGAGCGCGAACCGATTCCTGGGATCGAGTTCGAGCACCGCATCGCGTCAACGTTGTTGCCTGCAGTGACCGTCGCGGAAGTCACAGCTGAAGCGCGCAAATTAATCAGCGACGAAAACCGCGTCGTCGTCGTCGTCGCACCCGAGAAGAAAGAGCTGCCGGTTCCAACCGAAGCCGCGCTGCGCTCGGCGATGGCCAGGGCCGAGAAGGCGCCGATCGAGGCCTACACCGATGCGTTGGCCGGACGCGAGCTGGTCGAGAAGCCACCGGTGCCGGGCAAAGTCACTGCGCGACGAACCGTGCCCGAAGTGGATGCGACGGTGATGACCCTGTCAAACGGCGTCGAGGTATGGCTCAAACCCACCGACTTCAAGAACGACCAGGTGATCATCAGCGCCTATGCCAAGGGCGGCGCATCGCTTGCCTCAGAGGCCGATTTTCAAGAGGCCAGCCTCGCCACCTCGTTGGTTGGCATCGGCGGCCTCGGTGGTCTCAGTCCGGTCGACCTGAGCAAGTTACTGGCCGGGAAGATCGCGCAGGCGTCGCCGTCAATCGGCACCTACACCCACGGGATCAACGGCGCGGCGTCGCCGCGCGATCTCGAAACGGCATTCAAGCTGAATTACCTCGCCTTCACCGCGCCGAACTTGACCCGGGAGTCGTTCGAGCTGATGAAGCGGCGGATCGCCAGCGTGCTCGAGAATCAGGCGCAGAACCCGGGTTTTGTGTTCAACGAACGGGTTGATCAAATCAACACCTCGAACCACTACAGTGCCAAAGCGCTGACCGTCGCCGATATCGGCGCGCTCGATCTTGAGGTGATGCAGCGGTTCTATCGCGAGCGTTTCAGCAATGCCGCCGACTTCACCTATTTCATCGTTGGCGCGTTCACCGTCGACGAGATCACACCGCTCCTGGAGAAGTGGATCGCCACGCTGCCGTCAACCGGCAAGCGAACCTCGGCGTTCCGCGAGATCGGTGTGCGATTCCCCACGGCGACGTCGCGCGATGAAGTGCGCAAGGGCCGTGAACCGCGCGGGCAGACGGTGATGTCGTTTTTTGCCGACACCAAGCTCGACGAACTGGAGATGCACCGCGCTCGCGCCGCGGCCTCGCTTCTCGGGACCCGCTTGCGCGACATCCTGCGCGAGGAACTGGGCGGCACCTACGGGGTCAGCGTCGGGTACGAAAATTCACTACCGGCGCCGGGTTACGGATCGATGACCGTCACATTTGGCAGCGACCCGGGGAACATCGAGAAACTCACCGCGGAGGTGGTGAAGGAAGTGGAGCGGCTGAAGGCGCAGGGGCCCAGTGCGGAAGACGTCGGGCGGGTGCAGGAGTTGGAACGGCGCGACCTGGAAACGGCGGTCAAGCAGAATGCCTACTGGATTGGCTCGTTGCAAACCGTGCATATGCTCGGGTGGGATCCCAACGGCATTACCCGCCGCGAAGCGCGTATTCAGAGCCTGACGCCGCAGGTGCTGCACGAGACGTTCAAGAAATATTTTCCGGCCGACCGGTATACCGTCGTGACCCTTAAACCCGAACAGCCGTAGGGGGACAGGGTTCTGCGAACCTGTCCCCGTTCTTCGCTGTGCCTCTGTGGCTTGTACCTGATATCCTCAGAAGGTTTATGCCACCGCAGTACGTCTTCACCATGAAAGGTCTCGGGAAGACACACCAACCCGACACCGTCGTTCTCAAAGATATTTGGCTCTCGTTTCTGCCCGGCGCCAAGATTGGCGTGCTCGGCGCCAACGGCTCCGGCAAGTCGACGCTGCTCAAGATCATGGCCGGCCTCGAGACCAACTTTGTCGGCGAGGCCTTTCCCGGCGAAGGCGTCTCGATCGGCTATCTCGCGCAGGAGCCGACGCTCAATCCCGACAAGGATGTGCGCGGCAACGTCGAGGAAGGCGTCGCGCCGATTCGACAGTTGCTCGATCGCTACGATGCGGTCAACATCAAGCTCGGCGAAGAGCTGACGCCCGAGGAAATGGACAAGGTCCTCGACGAGCAGAGCAAGCTGCAGGACAAGATCGACGCGTCGAATGCCTGGGACCTCGACTCGCGCGTTGAGCTGGCGATGGATTCGCTGCGCCTGCCGCCGGCCGATGCCGACGTCTCGACACTCTCGGGCGGTGAGCGTCGCCGGGTCGCCCTCTGTCGCTTGCTCCTGCAGTCGCCGGACCTGCTGCTGCTCGACGAACCGACCAACCATCTCGACGCCGAGTCGGTGGCGTGGCTGGAACGCTTCCTCAAGGACTATCAGGGCACCGTCGTCGCGGTGACCCATGACCGCTACTTCCTCGATAATGTCGCCGGCTGGATCCTCGAACTCGATCGCTCGACGGGCATACCGTACGAGGGGAACTATTCCGGCTGGCTCGAACAGAAGCGCAATCGCCTCGCCGGTGAAGAGAAGGCGGAATCCAAGCGTCAGCGGTCGCTTCAGCGTGAGCTCGACTGGATCCGCATGTCGCCGCGCGCGCGACAGGCGAAAGGCAAGGCGCGTCTCAATGCCTACGAGGAGTTGCTCGCCGAGGATACGGCGCAAAAAGTCGACACCGTCGAGATCTACATTCCGCCGGGTCCGCGTCTCGGTGACATCGTGGTCCAGGCCCGTAATGTGCGGAAGGCCTACGGCGACCTGGTGCTCTTCGAAGATCTGAATTTTACGCTACCGCGCGGCGGGATCGTCGGCGTGATCGGTCCCAACGGCGCCGGCAAGACGACGACCTTTCGCATGATTACCGGCGCCGAGCAACCCGACGGCGGCACGCTGCGGCTCGGAGAAACAGTACAGCTCGGGTATGTCGACCAGTCGCGCGACGCGCTCAGCCCGAACAACAGCGTGTGGGAAGAAGTGACCGGCGGGGAAGACGAATTGCTGGTCGGCAAACGCACCGTCGCGTCGCGCGCCTACGTGTCGTGGTTCAACTTCAAAGGCGCGACGCAACAGCGCAAAGTCGGATCGCTGTCGGGCGGCGAGCGTAACCGCGTTCACCTGGCGAAGCTGCTGCGGACCGGCTGCAACCTGCTGCTGCTCGACGAACCGACCAACGATCTCGACGTCGATACGCTGCGTGCACTCGAAGAAGCGCTGCTCAATTTCGCCGGCTGCGCCGTGGTGATTAGCCATGACCGCTGGTTCCTCGATCGCATTGCGACGCATATCCTCGCCTTCGAAGGCGACTCTGAAGCGGTGTGGTTCGAAGGCAACTATCAGGACTACGAAGCCGATCGCAAGCGTCGCCTTGGCGCGGCGGCCGATCAGCCGCACCGGATCAAGTACCGGAAGCTGACCAGAAGCTAACAGAAGGGGAGAGGCACACCATGACAGCAGATCAGGCGAAAGCAGTTGCGGAGACCGTCGGACAGCAGTTGCAACACGAGTGGATGACGACGTTCAAGGTGCTGACGGCGGTTCCCGAAGCCAAGCGTGACTACAAGCCGGACTCGAACAGCCGCAGCGCGTGGGATCTTGCGTCCCACATCGCTGGCGCCGACGTGTGGTTCCTCGACAGTGTCATCAACGGCAAGTTCGAGAACCCGAGCGATCAGGCGCCCGCGCCCAACGTCGAAGGACTCGGCAACTGGTACAAGAAAGAAATGCCCAATCGCCTCGAACGGGTGATGGCGCTCGATGGCAACAAGCTCACACAGATCATCGAGTTCCACGGCATGAAGATGCCGGCGGCGCAGATCCTGCTGTTTACGCTGGTCCACATGGTCCACCACCGCGGCCAGCTTGCCGCCTACCTGCGTCCGATGGGCGCTAAGGTGCCCAGCATCTACGGCGGCAGTCACGACGAGCAGTGGCAGGGAGCCAAAGACGCCAACGCGTAGCGCTTGATGTTTCCAGACCTTCGCACGTTTCTCGATCGCCTCCGCCGCGACAACGATCTCGTCGAGATCAGTGCGGCGGTGAGCCCCGATCAGGAAGCGGCAGAAATCCATCGCCGGGTCATCGCTGCGGGTGGCCCGGCACTTCTCTTTACCAACGTCCCCGGCTCCGACTTTCCCCTCGTCACCAATCTCTTTGGCACGCCGCGACGTGCCGAACTGGCGTTTGGCGAGCGTCCGTTACGCTTGATCAAGCGGCTGGTCCAGCTCGCCGAAACCCTGTTGCCGCCGACTCCTGCCAAGCTGTGGGGCGCGCGCGATCTTGGCCTCGAACTGATCCGCGTCGGCATGCGCCGGCGGAGCAACGGGCCGGTGCTCGACGTGGTCACCACTGACGTCCGCCTCGATCGATTACCCATCGTCACCTCGTGGCCGGACGATGGTGGGCCGTTTATCACGCTGCCGTTGGTCTATACCGCGCATCCGTCCAAGTCGGGTCACAACCTGGGCATGTATCGATTGCACGTGCACGACCGTGAATCGACCGGCATGCACTGGCAGATTGGCAAAGGTGGTGGGTTCCATTACGCCATCGCCGAGGCGCGCGGCGAGGCGCTGCCGGTGACGGTCTTTCTCGGCGGTCCACCGGCCATGATCCTGTCGGCCATTGCACCGCTCCCGGAAAACATCCCTGAGTTGATGCTGGCCTCGTTGATCGCCGGGGAAAAGCTTGGCCAGGTTCCGGGCCCTCACGGGCACCCGCACCCCTTGATCGCGTCGGCCGAATTCGCGCTGATCGGCGAAGTCGCACCGCACACGCGCCGCGCCGAGGGGCCATTCGGCGATCACTACGGCTATTACTCGCTCCAGCACGACTATCCGGTGTTTCAAGTGCAGCGGGTCGCGCACCGTCGGGACGCGATCTATCCGGCGACCATCGTCGGCAAGCCTCGGCAGGAAGACTTTTTTATCGGCGACCTCCTCCAGGAGTTGCTGTCGCCTCTGTTCCCGCTGGTCATGCCGGCAGTGGAGCAGTTGTGGTCGTACGGCGAAACCGGCTATCACTCGCTCGGTGCCGCCGTCGTCAAACAACGCTATAAGCGCGAAGCGATGGCCAGCGCCTTTCGGATTCTTGGCGAAGGCCAGCTGTCGCTCACGAAGTTCCTGTTCCTGACCGATCAGGCCGTGGATCTCAAGGACTTCCGTGCCACGCTGGAGCATATTCTGGCGCGCACGCAACCGCAGACCGATCTCTATGTCTTGTCGAATCTGTCGATGGACACGCTCGATTACACCGGACCAACCGTTAACGAAGGGTCGAAAGGGGTATGGCTCGGGCTGGGCGATCCGGTTCGCGATCTGCCGCGTGCCTTTCAGCCCGCCACGCCACCGCCACGTGATGTGACCGACGTGCGGGTGTTCTGCGGCGGCTGCCTGGTCGTCGGTACCGGCAGTTACGCTGAGGACCCGGATGCGCCGGCTCGTGTGGCGGCCCACGCAGCATTTAAGAATTGGCCCCTGGTTGTCGTGAGCGATGAGCCCGAGCGCGCCACGCGGAGTGTCATGAACTTTTTGTGGACCACCTTCACGCGCTTCGAACCGGCCGCCGATATTCACTCACACGATCGCCGCATCGTCCGCAACCACATTGCCTACGACCCACCGGTGGTCATCGACGCGCGCATGAAGCCGTGGTATCCCAGGGAAGTCAGCTGCCGCCCCGATATCGCGGCGCGTGTGACTGAGCGGTGGCGCGAATATTTCCCGTCGCGCAATGTCGAGATGGGTGACGCCGAACGGGGACATCTCGATTGAGTGATTGGTCATTTGATGATTGGCGATTGCCCTGCGCGATTGGTGAGGGTGATTAATTCAATCGCCAATTACCAATCGGTCAATCGCCAATATACTGGCTAGGTGGCTGTGACGACGACCAACGGAATCCGGGTGCAAGTGGCGACGATGTATATGTCTGATCGCAGCGCCCCGCGTGAGGGCAAATTCCTCTTTGCGTACCACATCACGATCTCGAACAACGGTGACGAGACGGCGCAGTTGCTGCGGCGGCATTGGATCATCACTGACGCCGAAGGTGACGTGCAGGAAGTTCGCGGCGACGGCGTGGTCGGTGAACAACCGGTGATTCAGCCCGGCAACAGCTACGAATACACCAGCTACTGCGACCTGAAAACGAACGTCGGGACGATGCAGGGCAGCTACACCATGGTTCGCGCAGGCGGCGAAACGTTCGACGCGCAGATTGCCCCCTTCACGTTGGCGGTTCCCAACGCGCTGAACTAATGGCACTGATGCGTTCGGCGGCACCGAGCATGAGGAGCGCTGAGCGGTCCTCGTCGCGTGGCGGATCCGCGCACCGCTCGGCTGACGACGCGGCTGGCAAGAAAAAAGTCTCAGCGTCGGCGGCATGGCGTGAAGCGCGCGAACTGATCCACGTCCACCGTAAGCGGCTGACCATCGGGCTGATTCTGATGTTGATCAGTCGATTGGCCGGGCTGGTGCTGCCGGCGTCATCCAAATATCTCGTCGACGAAGTGATCGGCAAAGGCCGCCACGACCTGCTGATGCCGATTGCCATTGCCGGCGGCGTGGCCACGGCCATTCAGGCGGTGACCTCGTTCGCCAATTCACAACTGCTCGGTGTCGCGGCGCAGCGGGCGATTACCGAGATGCGGAAGCGGGTCCAGGCGCGGGTCATGCGTTTGCCCGTGCGCTACTTCGATTCGACGCAGAGCGGCGTACTGCTGTCGCGGATCATGAGCGACGCGGAAGGCATCCGCAATCTGGTCGGCAGCGGCCTGGTGCAATTGGTCGGCGGCGCCGTGACCGCCGTCATCGGCCTTGGCGTATTGCTCTATATCAACTGGCAACTGACCATCGTCACGATCATCGTCCTGGTGCTGTTTGGTGTCGGGATGGCCTATGCGTTTCGCACCTTGCGGCCACTGTTTCGCGAGCGCGGCAAGATCAACGCGGAAGTCACCGGCCGCCTGACCGAAGCGCTCGGCGGCATTCGAGTCGTTAAGAGCTACACCGCCGAAAAACGCGAAGAAATTGTCTTTGCGCAGGGGGCGCACCGGCTGTTTCGCAACGTCGCCAAGTCGATGACTGGTGTGTCGGCGACGACGTCCGGCAGCACGGTGATCATCGGCATCGTTGGGGTCCTGATGATTTGGCTGGGGGGCCGCGACATCCTTGCCGGCAAGATGACGCTCGGCGATTTCATCATGTACATCTTTTTCGTCGGCCTGGTGGCTGCGCCGATGGTCTCGATCGCCTCGATCGGGACGCAGATCACCGAGGCGTTCGCCGGCCTCGATCGCATCCGCGAAATCATGGAGACCGATACCGAGGACGACATGGACGCGGACAAGGCGCCGCTCGACGCGATTCGCGGCGACATCGCCTTCGAGGACGTCTGGTTTGAATACAACGATGATCGTCCGGTGTTGCGCGGCGTCAGCTTCCACGCACCGCCTGGAACGACCACCGCGCTGGTCGGATCGAGCGGCTCTGGCAAGAGCACATTGATCAGTCTGGTGATGGCCTTCAATCGTCCGCTCAAGGGCCGCATCCTGATTGACGGTCGGGACCTGGCGACCATTCCACTGCGCGATTACCGCGAGCAGCTGGCTTCGGTGCTGCAGGAAAACTTTCTGTTCGATGGCACCATCGCCCAGAACATCGGTTACGCGAATCCGACGGCAACCATCGACGAGATCAAACGCGCGGCGCAGGTCGCGCACTGTGAAGAGTTCATCCTGGGCTTTCCGACGGGCTACGAGACGATCGTCGGCGAGCGGGGCATCAAGTTGTCCGGCGGGCAGCGGCAGCGTGTGTCGATCGCCCGCGCCATTCTGGCTGACCCGCGCGTGTTGATCCTGGATGAGGCGACGTCGAGCTTGGACTCGGAAAGCGAAGAAATGATTCAGGACGGGTTGCGCTCGTTGCGCGCCGGCCGGACGACGTTTGTGATCGCGCATCGGCTATCGACCATCCGCAGCGCCGACCAGATCCTGGTGCTTGAACACGGCGAGATCGTCGAACGTGGCAACCATGCGGAGCTGATCGCGCTTGATGGCCGTTACCGTCAGCTCCACGACAAGCAATACCAAATCGAGGCAGACCGGTTTATCAACCCGGGCGAAGACCACACGCCGGAACCGGACAAGAAGATCTCATCGAAGCCGGTGTCGTCGCAGTTATAGACGACAGCCGCCAATCTGGAGCTGTCACTCACAGTGGCCAGTTCACGGGAGATGCGCATGTGCCGAAACATCAAAACACTAGCGAACTTCGCGCCGCCGGCAACCGACGACGAGGTGCGCGCGTCGGCACTGCAGTTTGTCCGCAAGTTGAGCGGGACGACCAAGCCGTCGAAGGCTAATGAGGCGGTGTTCACGCAGGCGGTAGACGAGGTCACAGCGGCGGCGCATCGGCTGCTCGAGTCGCTGAAGATCAACGCGCCGCCGAAGAATCGTGAGGAGGAGGCGAAGAAGGCGAGGGAGCGGTCGGCGCAGCGGTTTGCGTCGTAGCCGGTGGCCGGTAGCGTGGCGCGCGTCGAGCGGGCGCGTGACGTGGAACCTTTGCGCCGTTCGTGCAGTATTCTTCTGATGGACACGCCCAGTGGACACTAGCCAGATTCTCTCAATCTTCCTCAGAGGCGCGCTCGGCTCACGCGGGCGGAAGCGTGCGCGCAAGGCGGCGCGGTTCCTCGGTGGCCGGAGCGGATTTGTGACCGCCAGTACGGTGCTCGGCGCCGCCGGCGTGGCGTGGGGCATTTACGACAGCCTGCAGAACAAAGGCACAGGGGCCGCACCGCCAAGCTCCCCGAGCGCCGGCGGGTTCGGGTCTTCCACTGGTGGAGTGCTACCGCCACCGTTACCCGGCGCTGCGCCGCGGTCGGTCGATGCCGCCGACGACCGTGGCTTTCCGGCCGAGGTCCTCCGCGTCATTCGCCTGGCCGTCTCCGCCGCGCGCGCCGACGGTGCGTTGCTGCCGGCGGAACGCGCCCTGATCCTCAGTCATGCGCGCGAAGCCGGCGTCGAATCGATCGTCGACGATGAACTGGCCGCACCGCGGCCGCTGACCGAGATCGTCACCGGCGTCACGGACGGGCAAGCGAAGCGTGACCTCTACGTGCTCGCCTTCACCATCGTCCGCGCCGACGATACGGTCTCTGGCGCCGAACGCGTCTATCTCGCGCAGCTGGCTCACCAACTCGGGCTCGACGCGGGCACCACCGCGCAACTCGAAACCGAGACCGCCGCGTCGATCGACGCCCAACCCGACGCGGCGGCGCCGCCGCCCTGATCGCGCCAGACGGCGCGCGTCAAAAGACGAAAGACAAAAGACAAAAGACGAAACACGAATCTTTTGCTTTCGACTTTTTCCTTTCGCTTTTTCATTCAGTCACCCCTCAGGAGCGTGTGATGTACGGATCGCAGCAGTGGTACATGGCCATCGGCGGCCACCAGGTCGGGCCGGTGACGCAGGATGAAATCATCTCCAACCTGCGCAACGGCAGTGTCGATGCCGAGACGCTGGTCTTCACGGCTGGCATGGCCAACTGGCAGAAGATCAGGGAGGTCGCCGCATTTGCGCCGTTTGTCAGCGGCGGTTCGGCCGCACCCGGCAGCGTGCCACCGCCGCCCGCCGCGCCGGGCCGGCGTGCGCACGACATCGACTTCGTCATCCACGGCAACGAGATGCAGTTTGTCGAAGTCGAACTGGATCCCGGCGAAGCGGCGATCGCCGAGGCCGGCGTCATGATGTACATGACCAACGGCATCCAGCTCGAAACGATCTTCGGTGACGGCTCGCAACAGCAGGGCGGTGGTGGTGGCGGCGTGTTGAATGCGCTGGTCGGTGCCGGCAAGCGTCTGCTGACCGGTGAGAGTCTGTTCATGACCGTGTTCACCAACTCCGGTCAGGGCAAACACCGCGTCGCCTTTGGCGCGCCGTATCCGGGCAAGATCATCGCGATGGATCTCAAGGCGCTCGGCGGCCAATTGATCTGTCAGAAGGACTCGTTCCTGTGCGCCGCGCGTGGCGTCTCGGTGGGCATTGCGTTCCAGCGCAAAATCGGTGTCGGATTGTTCGGCGGTGAAGGCTTCATCATGCAGAAGCTCGAGGGCGACGGCTTGTGCTTCGTGCACGCTGGCGGCACCATTCACCATCTCGACCTCGCGCCAGGTGAGTCGTTGCGTGTCGACACTGGATGCCTGGTCGCCCTGCAGCCGAGCGTCAGCTACGACATTCAATTTGTCGGCAAGATCAAAACCGCGTTGTTCGGCGGGGAAGGCATCTTCTTTGCCGCCCTCCAAGGCCCGGGGCGCGTCTGGTTGCAGTCACTCCCACTCAGCAGGATGGCCGATCGGATTTACAAGGCCGCGCCGCAGAGTGGCGGCCGCCGCAGTGAAGAAGGCTCGATTCTCGATCGCGTCGGCGGGCTGGGCGATCTGATTGACGGGCGGTAGGACCCGCCTTCGGCCGGTGGGACCGCTGCGCGGTCGGACCCGCGACGCTTCGCGCGCGGGTGGGACCACTCGCTCCGCTCGTGGTGGAGGAAGCCAATCTGCGTCATGTCCGACCGCCCCAAGGGCGGTCCTGCCGGGCAGCGCCCGGTCTTCGCTGATGTACCATTCGGCCATGCTTCGCACAGTCATCCTGTTCGCCGTCGTGGCCATGGCATCCGCGGCCACCGCACAACCGCGCACCGCCTTCCCGGATAAGCGCGGCCATCAAAAGTCCGAGTTCCCACGCGTCGTCAAAATCGCGGAAAACGTCTACGGTTATGAGGACTTCCACAATGCCGGGATGACCACGGTCAGCATGTTCGTCGTCGGCCGCGACGGCGTGATGCTGGTCGACGGCCAGGGCAGCGTCGGCGCCACACAAAAGCTGGTCGACGCGATCGCGACGACCGCGCGTCTGCCGATCAAGTGGTACGTGGTCGGCTCAGACCACGGCGATCACACCGCCGGCAACTCGGTGTTGCCCGCAGGGATCACCTATATCGTGCATCCGACGTCGCGTGCGCAGTTGGAGCGCGATGCGGCCACCGCCAAGGGGGCGAATGAAAAGGCAGCGGCCGAAGCCGCGGCCAAAGGCACCCCGGCACCGGCGCCCCGCACGGTTGTTGTGCCTCCAGTCGCGATGACCGGCGACCAGCAGGTCATTGATGTCGGCGGCATCGAGGCGCAGGTCCTATTTCTCGGTCGCGCCCATACCGGTGGCGATCTGATGGTCTACCTGCCCAAGCATAAAATTCTCTTCATGAGTGAGGCCTACCTCAATCGCGTGTTCCCGGCGACGCGCTCCGCGTATCCGTCGGAGTGGGTCAAGACCATCGACCGCGCGCTGGCCATGGACGTCGACATCTACGTGCCAGGTCATGGCTTCATCGAGCAGGCCAAGGCGTCACGCGAAGAACTGGTTGAGTATCAGAAGGCGCTCAAATCCGTGATCGGCGAAGTGACCCGTTTACACAAGGCCGGTCTGTCCGTGGAAGAGGCGCGCAAGCAAGCGAACTGGGGCGTGTACAAGGAATGGATGCTGGCCGACCAGCAGGACATCACCGCCATTCGGAAAATCTACGAAGAAATCGAAGGCACACTGAAATGACCGAACAGACCTACGCCTCCCACGCCCATCGCCCCACGCCGACGCTGATCGCGGCACTGCTGACGCTCACGGCGCTGCTCTGCCTGGTCGGCAGCGCGCTGTTCGGGTGGCGGACGCTGTATCCCGGGCTCGCGGCGCTCTGCTTTGCGGTCTTCGTTCTTGTCGCCATCTCGCGCCTCTACATCGTCCGCCTGCAGGACCGGATCATCCTGCTCGAGATGAAAATGCGTTGCGCCGAAGTCTTGCCGGCAGGGCAGGACGCACGGCTCAACGAGTTGACGCCGAAACAGGTGGTCGCCCTGCGCTTTGCCTCGGATGCGGAGCTTGGCGATTTACTCGACCACGCGGCGCGCGAGAAGCTGCCGCCAGCCGACATCAAGCGCGCGATCAAGAACTGGCGCGGCGATCATTTCCGCACGTAGCACGTAGCACGTAGCACGTAGCACGTAGCACGTAGCACTTTCTCCCGATGACCCCTGAAGAAACGCAGGAGATCCTGCACCTGATCGATGCGCATGAACGCACGCTCGCCATCTGCCGCGCCTGCGCCCAGACAACTTGCGACTTGGCGTGGGAAATCAAGCGCGGCGGCCTGCCAGACGCCGAGGCGTTGCGAACTACGATCGCTGAATCCGAGCGAGTGCTCGCCGAACTCGGACAAATCGAAATCGCGATCGCGGAAATGAAAGCTGCACTCTGGTAGGACCGGCCGGCTTCGCACCCCGGCAGGACTGGCGGCGCTTCGTGACTGCGTTGACCCTCTCTCCGCTCGGGTCCACACGCGTACGAAACAAGGCGACTAGAATAGCCAGCAGATGCGTGCGCAGTGGCAGAAACGCCGGTGAGCGACTGGCCCGGACAAGAGCGGCTCGCTGCGCTCGCCGAATTGAGTATCGATGCGGCCGTGCTCGTCAACGGCGCCGGCATCATCACCTGGAGCAACCGTTCGATCGAAAACGTCCTCGGCTTTGCGCCGGATGACTTGCTCGGCATGCGCGCTGGAGACCTGGTCGCCGCCGATGACCGCACCGCCTGGCGCGCCTTTGCCGACGAGTTACTACAGACACCCGACGTGCCGCGTACCGGCACCTTTCGGTGCCGGCACAAAGACGGCTCGACCCGCTGGCTTTACGGAACCGCACGCAACCTGCTTACCGAAACCAGGGTCGGCGCGATTATCGTGTACCTCCGGGACATCACCCCCTCGCGTGAGGCCGAAGCGGCATTTCGCGCCACCGAGGCGCGTTACCGGCAGCTGTTCGACGACGCCACCGACGTCGTGTTCGAAACGGATAATGAAGGGTACTTTCGGCTGGTCAATCCGGCGACGCTCCGCGTGTTCGGTTACGAACAAAGCGAAGTCATCGGTCGTCGGTTCACCGAGTTCATCCGCACCGATCACCGGCAGACCGTCTTTGAACACTATCGCAAGCAGACTGATAATCGCGAACGCGCCTCGTATATCGAATTCCCAGCCGTCACGCGCGATGGCCGCGAGATCTGGCTGGGACAGAACGCCTGGATCTTCGCCGATCCGAGTGGGCAATTTGGCGGCATGCGCGCGGTCGCGCGTGACATCACCGAGCGGCGCCGCGCCGACGAAGCGTTGCGGCAGGCGCAAAAAATGGAAGCCGTCGGCCGTCTCGCGGGTGGCATCGCGCACGACTTCAACAATTTATTGACCGCGATCCGAGGCAACGCTGAATTGTTATCGCACAAGCTGCGCAGCGATCCCGATCGCGCCGCGGAAGTCGAAGAAATTCTCCACGCCTCGGATCGCGCCGCGTCGTTGACCAGCCAGCTCCTCGCCTTCAGTCGCAAACAGGACATCGCGCCGGTCACGCTCGATATCAACGAGGTTGTCGAGGGCGTAGCGCGCCTGTCGCGACGGCTGATCGGACCCTCCGTGGCGCTGGAGATCCAGACCGCATCGGCACTGCAATCGGTGGTGGCCGATCCGGCGCAAGTCGAGCAGCTGCTGCTCAATCTGATCTTGAACGCGCGCGACGCGCTGCCCAACGGTGGCCATGTGACCGTACGCACCGCGAATCGTCAGCTCCCTGATGGGACGCCAGAGGGGGCGCGCACCGGGCTTCTCGCCGGGGCGTACGTCCGGATGCAGGTGATCGATGATGGCATCGGGATGGATGCGGCGACGCAAGCGCGGTTATTCGAACCGTTCTTTACGACCAAAGAGCCCGGTCGTGGCACCGGACTCGGCCTGTCGACGGTCTACGGCATCGTCCGCCAGATGGGCGGGGTGATCATCGTCGCCAGCGAATTGAACCAGGGAACGACGTTCAGTGTGTACCTGCCGAGCGCGGCCGACCGTGCCGCCGGTAGTTCCGCCGAACCGTCACGCCAGGAGGCATGAGGAACGATGCGTAAACCAGTGGTGCTGATTACCGGCGCCGGGGGAGAAATCGGCCACGGCCTGATCGAGCAGCTGGTCGCCAGCGGCCGGGACTCGATCGTGACGCTCGATCTGAACCCGCTGCAGCCCGCCCTGGCTCGGCTGGTCCGGCGGGAGTTCACCGGCTCGATCACCGATGCGGCGTTACTCGAGCGCGTGCTGTCCGAGTTTGAAATCGATACCGTCTATCACCTGGCCGCCTTATTGTCGACGCGCTCGGAGATCACGCCGGTGACGGCACATCGGGTTAACGTGGAGGGCACGCTCAATCTGCTGGAGTTCGCGCAGCGTGAAGCCGAGTCGCATGGCCGCCCGGTGCTGTTTCTGTATCCTTCCTCGATTGCCGCCTATGGTTTGCCCGATGCCGCCACCAAAGACGCTGCCGGAGCCGTCGGCGAGGACGACTACAACACGCCGTCAACGATGTATGGGTGCAATAAGCTCTACTGCGAGCAGTTAGGGCGGTATTACGCGCGATTCTATAAGCAGCTCGCCGCTGAGCCGCGCAGCGGTCGGGTCGACTTTCGGTGTGTGCGCTTCCCTGGCTTGATCTCGGCGATGACGGTGCCCTCTGGCGGAACCTCGGACTATGCCCCCGAGATGATTCACGCCGCGGCGAAGGACGAACCGTACGCCTGTTTTGTCCGGCCCGACACGCGGATTCCGTTCATGGCGATGCCGGACGGCGTCGACGCACTACTGAAGCTGGCGGCCGCGCCGCGTGAGCGGTTGACGCGCACGGCATATAACCTCGCCGCGTTCAATCCGTCGGCAGAAGAGATTCACGCTGAAGTGGTGCGGGCGTTTCCACAGGCGCAGATCACGTGGAACACCGACGCCAAGCGTCAAGGCATCGTCGATTCGTGGCCCGCGGCGGTGGACGATTCGGCCGCGCGCGCCGATTGGGAATTCGCGCCAGCCTACGATTTCCGGACGGCGTTTCGCGACTATCTGATTCCCACGATCAAGGCTCGTTACAGAAAGTGAAGTATGAAAGCGTTATTACTCGTTGGGGTGTTGATGTGCGCGGTAACGACGGTGGCTAGTCAGCAGGCGCCTGATCCGTTTCGCGAGATCGCTGAGCGCTATGTGCGCCTGGTGCTCGCCGTCGGACAGCATGACGGCGATTATGTCGATGCCTTCTACGGTCCGCCGGAGTGGCGCAAGCAGGCCGAACGCGACAAAACCGCGCTCGCCGAGCTGGTCACGCGCGCCGCAGCACTCGAGGCCGACGTCGTCAAGACGCCGCTACCGACCTGGAAGGATGACGCCGAGTTGTGGCGCCTGCGCAAGCAGTACCTCGAACGACAGGTCGCGGCGATGCGTGCGCGTCTCAGCATGCTGCAGGGTCAGAAGCTGACCTTCGATCAGGAGTCGCGGGCGCTCTACGATGCGGTGGCTCCGCACCAGACCGACGCCCAGTTCGGGGCGATTATCGCTAAACTCGACGCGCTCTTGCCTGGGCAAGGCTCGTTGATTGCGCGCTACGAAGCGTTCAAGGCCGGCTACATCATCCCGCCGGATCGTTTGGACAAGGTGTTTCAAGCAGCGATCCGTGCGTGCCGCGATCGCACGACGACATATATCGATCTGCCGCGTGGCGAGAGTTTCACTGTTGAATACGTCACCGGCAAGTCGTGGAGCGGCTATAACTGGTACCAAGGCGACTACAAGAGCCTGATTCAGGTCAACACCGACCTGCCGATTTACATCGATCGGGCGCTCGACCTGGCCTGCCACGAGGGATACCCCGGGCACCATGTCTACAACGTCTTACTCGAGCGCACGCTGGTGCGTGATCGCGGCTGGATCGAGTTCACGGTCTATCCGCTGTTTTCTCCGCAGTCGCTGATCGCCGAAGGCACGGCCAACTACGGCATCGAGGTGGCCTTCCCGAAGGAGGAGCGTCTGGTCTACGAACGCGATGTCCTGTTTCCGTTGGCCGGTATCCAGGGCGGCAACGCGAAGGACTACTACCAGGTGATGGACCTGGTCGATCAGTTGTCCTACGCCGGCAACGAGGCGGCGCGACGCTATCTGGACGGACAAATAAACGCGACGCAGGCGGCGGAGTGGCTGGAGAAGTTCGCGATGATGCCGCGCGCGCGCGCAGAACAGCGGGTCAAGTTCTTCGACCAGTACCGGAGCTATGTCATCAACTACAACCTCGGCAAAGACCTGGTCAAGACGTTCATCGAGCGCAGGACGCGCAACGACGGCACGCCGCGCAAGAAGTGGACCGAGTTTGCGGCGCTGCTGAGTTCGCCGCGGCTTCCGTCGGGGCTGAAGTAACGAATGACGGACCAGCACGGAAGCACAGAAGCACAGAAGTAAGCATGACAAAAACGGTTCTGTGTTGCCGCGGTTCCGTGCCACGTGCGTGAAACTTATGAGAGTCATCGAGCTAACAACCTTTGGTGGACCGGACGTTCTGCGTGTGGGCGAACGGCCGGTTCCGGCGCCCGCAGCGGGCGAGGTGTTGATTAAGGTAGTCGCCGCCGGCGTCAATCGGCCCGATGTCATTCAGCGCTACGGCAAGTACCCGCCACCGCCCGGCGCCTCGGACATCCTCGGCCTCGAAGTGTCAGGCCACATTGCCGGCCGCGGCGACGGGGTCGTGCAGTGGCAGGAGGGTGACGCGGTGTGCGCGCTGCTGACCGGGGGCGGCTACGCCGAGTACTGCGTCGCGCCACAGTCCCAGTGCCTGCGCCCGCCCGGACGCTTGTCGTTGATCGAGTCGGCGGGCATCCCGGAGACGTTCTTCACTGTCTGGACCAACGTGTTCGAGCGCGGCCGTTTGCAGCGTCACGAGAGCATCTTGATCCACGGCGGGTCAGGTGGCATCGGCACAACGGCGATTCAGCTGGCGCGCGCGTTGGGGGCGCGGGTATTTGCCACGGCAGGCACTGACGATAAATGCCGTGCGTGCGAAGCGCTGGGTGCCGAGCGTGCCGTCAATTACCAAACTACCGACTGGGTGGCGGCGGTCAAGGAGGCGACCAGCGGTGCCGGCGTCGAAGTGGTGCTGGATATCGTCGGCGGAGATTACGTCGCCCGCAATCTCGACGTCCTGGCGGTCGAGGGCCGGTTGGTGCAGATCGCGTTTCTCAAATCGTCGCGTGTCGAACTCGACCTGATGCAAGTGATGCGGCGACGGCTGACCATTACCGGGTCGACCTTGCGGCCTCGGTCCGCCGAAGAGAAGGGGGCCATCGCCCGCCAGCTGGCAGAAGTGGTCTGGCCGCTGTTCGAGGACGGCACCGTCAAACCGGTGATCCACGCGCAGTTTCCGCTCGCCCAGGCCGCTGATGCCCATCGCATGATGGAAGCCAGCCAGCACATCGGCAAGATACTTCTGACAATTAGCGAGGTGCGCTCCTGAGGTAGGCGATTATCGTCAGCGTGACGCCGTGTCACCTGGCGTTGACGGCTGGGCTATCGGTTCGGCGAGGAACAGCGTCCGCCCATTACGGAGTGCTGACATCGTGAACGCGATGAGCAATCCGGGAATTGCCACGGCGGCGCCGAGATCGAACAGTCGCCACGGATCGCCGAGGATCTCAACCACCGGGGTCCGTAAGGCCATGATGTTGCCGACGGCGAGGAGCAGGCGCAGTTCCGTCGGCCCGACGCCGAAGAACGACATCTTGAACGAGGCCAGGCAATACGTGGCGAGATACACCTCCAGCGACACCAGGAAATAGGCGACCAGAAACGCCAGCGCCATCGTCAGCGACATCAATCCCGAGCCGGCCATCCCGAGGATCAGCAGCGCGATGCCGCCGCAGTCGAGCACATGATCGACGTAGAAGCCGTAGCGCGGCCGCTGCTGGTTCCGCACACGGGCGAGCGTGCCATCAAGTGAATCGCCGAACCAATTCACGAGCAGACAAAGGTTGACCAGGTGCAGGGCCGGGGGCCAGTCCCTCGCCCAAACATAGGCCGCGGCTGCCGCCGCCATCGCGAGCGCCGCAAGAAACGTCAGATGGTCTGAGTTGATGGCGCGCGGGATCCGCTGCGCCATCCAGATCAACATTTTCTTTTCCGCCCGCGCGGTGACGCCGTTCATCAGTCGGGTGGCTTGGGTAAAGGTGCCGGTCATCGTTACTCCTGACTGATAATGTGCAAGACCTCTTGACTACGGCTCACCCGCTTTTCACCGCACGCTTTTCCCGATGTGCGGGTTTAGCTACACGGTCTTTCTTTCCGCATTTCAGCTGTTGCCAGTTGCGCCGTATCGCATCCTGGCGCTCGGCGGTTCGGCGGCCTCGATTGCGATGGGATGGATTATCGAGCGGCACGGTTACGGTCCCGCCTGGGCGACGGCCGCGGCCCTCGCGTCGTTCGCCATTCCGTTCTTTGTCATGGCTGAGAAGCGGTTGCTGACGCACGAACGAATTGCTCCGTGACCTGGCCGACGGCGACACCGAATTTCCGAATCGTCGAGTGAATGATCATCGTCCGCCCATCTGGCTGGAGGTGCATCCACTGACTGACCCGAACATTCTTCAGCGGATTCCCTGGCGAGCGTGCGACGGTGAAGCGCCAATGAAAGACGTTGCCATGTGCCTCCCCGCGTGCGGTGCCGATGATGTCGTTGGCGGTGGCCTCGTAGCGTTGGGCGTCAATCCGCCGAATCTGCCACGAGCGATGCTGCGGTTTGTCGGTGCCGAACTGCAGGTCCTGTTCGAGATGGAGGACATCACGCTCAAGGTGGCCCGAGGTCCGGGTGGTGACGCGTTTCACCGGGGTGCCACCGCGGTTCTCCTGGACACCCGAGGAGGTGGTCATGCCGGTGAAGAAAGCGATCGGATCGAAGGGCGGTGCTCCGCCGGCAAAATCGACCGGCTTCATCGCACTCGCACAGCCCAGGAAGCTCACGACAACGGCGAGAAGGGGTACGACGCCGACGATGGACTTCATTGACGCGAGTATAGCTGTCGGCCGCGGTGCGGCTTATGGCACTCATGCGCCAATCCTCGTTGATCGGACTAATCTAGCGGAGGTGAGCGCGCGATGAACTACGTCAACCTGGGCCGCAGCGGCCTGAAGATCTCGCAACTGTGCCTCGGGACGATGTCCTACGGGACCTCCAGATGGCGGCCGTGGGTGCTGGACGAGGCGGAGAGCCGACCGGTCATCCAACGGGCGCTGGAGCTCGGCATCAACTTCTTTGATACCGCGGACATGTACTCGAACGGCGCCAGCGAAGAAGTGCTGGGCCGCGCGCTCAAGGATATGGCGCGCCGGGATGAAGTGGTGATCGCCACGAAAGTGTTCTATCCGCTGTCCAAGCATGCCAATGCCGGTGGTTTGTCGCGCAAACATATCTTCGCAGCGGTCGACGCATCGCTGCGGCGTCTTGGCACCGACTTCATCGACCTCTATCAGATCCACCGGCTCGATCCGCACACGCCAGTCGAGGAAACCCTCGAAGCGTTGCATGACGTGGTCAAGAGGGGGAAGGTGCGCTACCTCGGCGCCTCCAGCATGTTTGCCTGGCAGTTGGCGCGGATGCTCTACACGCAGCGCGCGCGCGGATGGACCGAATTCATCTCGATGCAAAACCACTACAACCTGGTGTATCGCGAAGAAGAACGCGAAGTGAATCCGTTCTGCCTGGCGGAGGGGATTGGCTTGATCCCGTGGAGCCCGCTGGCGCGCGGCTTTCTTGCCGGCAACCGCCGCCGCGGCCAGAAAGACGCGACGTTGCGCGAGAGCCACGACGATTACGGGCACGGCCTCTACTACGCCGACGCAGACTATGACATCGCCGACACGGTCGCCGCTGTGGCGCGCGACAAAGGGGTGCTGCCGATCCAGGTCGCCCTGGCCTGGATTCTTCAGCGGCCCGGGGTGTCAGCGCCGATCATCAGCGTAACCAAATCCGGCCAGCTGGACCAACTCGTCGACGCCCTCCCGGTCCGCCTTAACGCCAATGAAATCGGGGCTTTGGAGTCGCCCTACCGACCGCACCCGATCCTCGGTCACGAATAGCGCGCCGCATCGTCGGCGACCGTTACCCGAGCGAACGAAGTTAATTAAAGTCTTAGCGGACGCGCGTCGCCGTCCAGCCCTGACCTTCAATGCGATCGCCGGCGACACGGCCCGCGTACTCGGTTTCACCCACGGTAAACGTGATCTGATCGCCGCGCAGCTTGGCGCCGGTCAGCGGCACCTCTGTCCCGCCTATCGTCAGGAGCCCCGACACGACCTGATATTGCTGATCCAGCATCAGCTCGCCCTGCGGCAGCTTCCAGCGTCCAGCAACCTGTGCCGGAACGTAGTAGAGCAGTGAGGTGCACCAGCTGGTGCAGCTGCCCTCGATCTTTTCGCTGACATCCGGGTCCCAGTCGGGAATCGCGAACGTGTTCATCACCAGTCGCGTGCCCGGCTTGAGGCTAAAAAACCTGTCGCGGAGCTTTTCGAGGTTGGTCGGTAACAGAAACAGCGCCATCACCGTCGCGCCAGAAATATCGGCTTCGTACATGTCCCCCTGCACGAAGGTCGCGCGCGAGGCGACACCTGCCTGTTCCGCCAGTTTGCGCGAGAGCGCCACCATTTCGGGGTTGTATTCGAATCCGACAGCGCGGGCGCCGCGCCTGGCGGCGGCGATGACATTGCGGCCATCGCCGGACCCGAGGTCCATCACCACGTCCTGCGCTGTGACCGCCGCCATGTCGAGCATCTTCTCGACAAGTTCTGGCGTCGTCGGCACCCAGACCACGTCTTTACCGGGCTGACCGATTTCTGGTTCGAAGGGAACTTGTGCCCAGGCCGCGCTGCACAGCAGCGTCAGGACGACAGTGAGCGGAGCGAGTCGTTTCATCACACCCCTACGAGAGAAGGTTCATATGCCAGCACTGGCCGCAACGCCCGTTCGGCGTCCGCTACGCTGATGCCTTTGCGCCGCGCGTAGGCCTCGACCTGGTCGGCGCCGACGCGCTGAATCACGAAATACTTCGCCTGCGGATGCGCGAAATACATGCCGCTCACCGAGGCCGCCGGTGTCATCGCGCAGCTTTCGGTCAGTTCCATCCCGATCCGGCGTGCATCGAGCAGGTCGAACAATCGATTCTTCTCGGTGTGATCCGGACACGCAGGATAGCCGAAGGCCGGACGGATGCCGCGGAACTTTTCCGCGAGCAGATCCTGGCTGTTCAATTGCTCGCCGGCACCGAATCCCCAGTCGCGCCGCGCTTGCGCGTGCAGATACTCCGCGAAGGCCTCGGCCAGGCGATCTGCCAGCGCCTTGACGATGATCGCGGAATAGTCGTCGTGTTCGGCCTCGAAGCGCCTGACCAGTTCATCGACGCCATGGCCGGCCGTGACCGCGAACGCGCCGACGTAGTCGGTCACGCCGCTGGCGACCGGCGCGACGAAGTCAGCCAGCGAGCGATTGGGCTTGTCGTCGGCGATGACTTCCTGCTGCCGCAACATGGGAAAGCGCATCAGCTCGGTGCCGGGTGCCGGGTGCCCGGTGCCAGGTGCGTAGAGGACGATGTCATCGCCGTCACTAGTGGCCGGCCAGAATCCGTAGACACCTCGCGCGCGCAGGAGTTTGCCGCTGACGATGCGATTGAGCAGCTTCTGCGCGTGGTCGTAGAGATCGCGCGCCGCCTGACCATGATCGGGATGATCAAGGATCGCGGGGAAGCGGCCCTTCAGCTCCCATGCCGCAAAGAAGAACGTCCAGTCGATATACGGCACGAGCTCCGCGAGATCGACGTCGACACTCCGCGCGCCGGTGAAGGCCGGCGTCGCGACATCGAATGCGAGCTGCATCCGGTTGTTGACCGCAGCGGCATACGACAACGTCGGCCGATCGCGCCTGGCGCCGTATTGCTCACGCAGCGTCGTCTGCTCCTCGCGCGTGGTCTGCTCGAAGGCCGGCCGCTGCTCGGCGCTCATCAAGCTGGACACGACGTCGACGACGCGCGAGGCGTCTGCGACGTGGACCACCGCCTGCTTGTATTCGGTCGCGATCTTGACCGCGGTGTGTTGCCGGCTGGTGGTCGCACCGCCGATCAGCAACGGTAATGTGAAACCACGCTGTTGCATCTGTTGCGCGACGTAGACCATTTCATCGAGTGACGGCGTGATCAATCCGCTCAGCCCGATCATGTCAACCTGGCGATCGATCGCTTCCTGGAGGATGCGATCGCACGAGACCATGACGCCCATGTCGATCACTTCATAGCTGTTGCAGCCGAGCACGACGCCGACGATGTTCTTGCCGATGTCGTGGACGTCGCCCTTGACCGTGGCCATCAGGATGCGCCCCTGTGCGCTGGCCAGTGAGCCGGCGGCGAGCTTTTCGGCTTCCATGAACGGCTCGAGCCAGGCGACGGCGCGCTTCATGGCGCGGGCGCTCTTGACGACCTGCGGCAGGAACATCTTGCCGGCGCCAAACAGGTCACCGACGATCTTCATGCCGTCCATCAGCGGCCCTTCGATGACCAGCAGCGGGCGCCCGTACTTGACCCGCGCTTCTTCGGCGTCCTGCTCGATGAAATCGACCACGCCGTGGACCAGCGCGTGGGCGAGACGCGCTTCGACCGGCCGCTCGCGCCATGCGAGATCGGTGGTTCGCTTGGTGGCCGAGCCTTTGACCTGCTCGGCAAAGGTGACCATCCGTTCGGTCGCGTCCGGCCGGCGGTTGAAAATGATGTCCTCGACATGCTCGAGCAGATCGGCCGGAATGTCTTCATAGACCACCAGCTGACCGGCATTGACAATGCCCATGTCGAGGCCGGCCTTGATCGCGTGGAACAGGAACGCCGAGTGGATGGCTTCGCGAACCACGTCATTGCCGCGGAACGAAAACGACAGGTTACTGATCCCGCCGCTGACTTTGACCCCCGGGCATTCCTGCTTGATCAGTCGGGTCGCTTCGATGAAGTTCTTGCCGTAGTCGTTGTGCTCCTCGAGCCCGGTCGCAATCGCCAGGACGTTGGGATCGAAAATGATGTCGGTCGGTTCGACGCCGGCGTGTTCGGTCAGCAGCGTAAAGGCGCGCTTGCAGATCTCGACCTTGCGCGCCACGGTGTCGGCCTGGCCGTGTTCGTCGAAGGCCATCACCACCATCGCCGCGCCATAACGCCGGACCGTTCGCGCCTTGCTGAGGAAGTCGGCTTCGCCTTCCTTGAGGCTGATCGAATTGACGACCGCCTTGCCCTGCACGCACTTGAGGCCGGCTTCGATCACCGACCACTTCGAACTGTCGATCATCACCGGGATGCGGGCGATTTCCGGCTCCGTGGCGATGTAATGCAGGAACTCGGTCATCGCGCGTTCGGAATCAAGCATGCCCTCGTCCATGTTGACGTCGAGAATGTTGGCGCCGCCGCGCACCTGGTCGAGGGCGACATCTGAGGCGCCCGACCAGTCGTTGGCCATCACCAGGCGAGAGAAGCGCTTGGAGCCGGTCACGTTGGTGCGTTCGCCGATCATCTGGAAGTTGCTGTCGGGACTGAGCACCAGTGTTTCAAGACCGGAGTATCTCGACCGCCCGTGAAACGGTGTCTGCTGATCGTGCGGCCGCTGCCGCGGGGCAAGGCCGGCGACGGTCTCGGCGACCGCGCGAATGTGGTCTGGCGTCGTGCCGCAACAGCCGCCGATCACGTTGACGAATCCGCTCTCCGCGAATTCGCGCAGCAGGCGCCCGGTTTCTTCGGGCAACTCGTCGTACTGGCCGAAGGCATTCGGCAGGCCGGCGTTGGGATAGCAGCTGACGTAACAGGTGGCAATGCGCGCCAGTTCGGCCAGGTAGGGGCGAATCTCGCGCGCACCGAGCGCGCAGTTGAGCCCGATACTGAACGGCTTGGCGTGTTCCATCGACACGTAGAACGCGTCGAGGGTCTGGCCGGACAGCGTGCGGCCGCTGCGATCGGTGATGGTGACCGAAATCATCAGCGGCAGGCGGACGCCGCGTTGATCGAACGCCTGTTCGATCGCGACCAGCGCCGCTTTGGCATTCAGGGTGTCGAAGATCGTTTCGAGCAGCAGCACGTGCGCGCCGCCGTCGATCAGGCCCAACGTCTGCTGGGTGTAGGCGTCGCGCAGCTGATCAAACGAGGCCGCGCGAAACGATGCGTTGTTGACGTCGGGAGAAATCGACAGCGTACGGTTGGTCGGGCCAATCGATCCGGCGACAAATCGCGGCCGGTCGGGGGTGCGCGCCGTCCACTGGTCGGTGACGCGCCGGGCGATGCGCGCGCCTTCGACATTGATCTCGTAGGCCAGATCCTCGAGTCCATAGTCGGCCTGTGAAATCGTCGTCGCCGTGAACGTGTTGGTCTCGATGATATCGGCGCCCGCATCGAGATACTGGGCGTGAATGCCGGCGATGTCGTCAGGCCGCGTCAACACCAGCAGATCGCTATTCCCTTTGAGATCGCCGGGATGATTCTTGAACCGGTCACCGCGGAATTGCTCGTCGGTGAGCTTGAGACGCTGGATCATCGTGCCCATCGCGCCGTCGAGGACAAGGATGCGCTGCGCGAGCAAGCGATGAAGGAGGTCAGCCGTGGTGTCAGTCATTGGGGAAGCTTCTTGCCTTGCGGCTTTACGCCGCTGGCGATAAGGACAGTAAACGGATCGCCGGAGCGTCGCGAACCGACGCCGATCCGGACCTCGGTCAGCCCGGCCTGGGTCAACAGGCCGGCGAGCGCGTCGTCGGGAAATCCGAGCCAGCGGTCACCGAGCTTGTCGCGCACCCAGGCTTCGTGGTGCGCGCGTAAATCGAGAACGACCACCTTGCCCGCCGGTCGCACCACCCGCGCCGCTTCGACCAGTGCCTGTGATGGGTCGTCGGCGTGATGGAGCGCCTGGCACAGCAACGCAACATCCATCGCCCCGTCGTCGAGTGGCAGCTGATCGAGTTCGCCGCGCTTGAACGTGATGTTGGCGGCGCGCCGCCGGCCGGCCAAGGCCTTGGCCCGCGCCAGGACGGCCGGCGAGCGATCGATCGCCGTGACGCGCCGAGCCCACCGCGCCACTTCGACGGTCAAATAGCCTTCGCCGCACCCGATGTCGACGACTTCCACCGCAGGCAACAAGTGGCCCATCGCACGTGCCCACGCCGCCCAACTGCGCCCGGGCACCAATTGACGACCGTCACGAGTGTCTGGACCCGCATGCTGATCGAAATTCTCGCGCCGCATGCGGAGCACTTCCTGCAGTCTCGCCTCATCGCCGTTGACCGCCGCCGAGTCACGCGCGGCGGCGAACTGCGCTTCCAGCACCGACCACAGCTGACCTTGGCTGCCGTCCTGCAGCGACGGCGACAGCCGGTAATAGGTGAATGCGCCATCCCGTTCTTCGCTCACCAGACCGGCTTCCTTCAGCAGTCCCAAGTGACGCGACACGCCCGATTGGGCCAGACCAAGCACGCCGGTCAGTTCCGTCACGTTGAATCGATCGCGCGCCAGAACCCGCAGCAGTCGCAGCCGCGCCTCGTCGCCGAGGAGGCGAAAGAGCGCTGACGCCTGTTTCATATCTATGAATATAGATGAGTGGATACCATCAGGCAAGGAGTATCCTTGGAGGTTCCTGGGCTGCTCTGATGAGCCACCTCAACCTTCACTGACTCCACTGACATTAGGGCTCTGGCCGGACTCTCGAGCCGCCAGAGGCGAACCATCTATGGGACTCCTCGAAAAACTCCGCCCGCAACCGAAATGGAAACACGCCGATCCGGCGGTTCGCCTCGAAGGCCTGCAGGAGATCGACGACAGTGATCAGCCGTCGCTGATTGCCGTAGCCACCGACGACGCCGACGCCCGCGTCCGTCGGGCCGCCGCCACCCGCATCACCGACGCCGCCGCGTTGGCCGCCATCGTCCGCAACGAAAGCGATGCCGGCGCCCGTGATCACGCCGCGGCGCGCCTGACCTCGCTCGCCGAACAGGGCGATGAGCAGGCCGCCTTGTCGGCGGTTGCCGCTCTCCACTCGCTCGGACGACAGCGCGAGCTCGCCGCCATTGCGCGCGCATCGACCATGGAATCCGTTCGTCGCGCGTCGGTGGCCCAGGTCAATGACCCGAAGGCACTCGGCGGCATCGCCCGCCACGCGATCGACGCCGGGACGCGTTTACTCGCGATCGAGCGTCTCACTGACGCAGACGAACTCGAGGCGATCGCCACCCGCGGGGAGCATGCCGATGCGGCGGTGCACGCACTTGATCGCCTGGACCAGCCATCTGACGATGTGCTGAATGGGTTGGTGCAGCGGGCCCGCAACAAGGCGGTTCAGAAACGCGCCCGCGCCCTGCTTCGCGCGCGAGAAGAGGCGGCCCGGCCGGTCGCTACCGCCCCCACCGTCGTCTATCACGACGCCGACCAGCAGCGCGCCAGCGAATTAGCCGATCAGATGGCAGCGATCGGCGCGACTGCGGAGATGACTTCGGTACGCGAGACCTATGCGTCGCTGCGCGTTTCGTGGGTTGAGCTGTTGGCCGACGCGGAAATCCGTCCCGAGCACGTCGCCCGGGTCGAACAGCTGTCGGATCACACGCGCGACCGTCTGGCCCAGCACGAGGCCGCGCGCGCCGAGGCGGAGCGCCGGTCGCAGGCATTAGCGCGCGAACAGGCCGACCGCGCCGCGCTCTGCGCCGACATCGAAGGCCTGAACGGCGACGATGTCGTCGACCGCGTCAGTACGACGCGGGCGACCTGGGAAGGTATGCCGACGATGCCCGCGGAGTGGGCCGACCAACTGCAACAGCGGTTTGACGCTGCTTGCCGCGCCGCCGAAAAGCGTTTCGAACGGCGGATCGCCGCACAGGAACTCGCGGCGAGCGCGCCGACGGTGCTCGAGCAGATCGAAGGACTCGCTGCGTCGGAAGACTACGGGGTGTCCCGTCCGCAATGGATTGCGCTGCGCAAGCAGTGGCAGGTCATCGGCCGGGATGCCGAGGTCGATCCGGCGTTAATCTCACGTTACGACCAGGTCGCCCAATCGCTCGAAGCGCGCGAAAGCGAATTCCGCGAAGGCCGGAACAAATCGCAGCAGGAAAACCTGCAGCGCCTGCGCGCGTCGGTGCAGGAACTCGAAACGCGAGCGGCCGCTGAGAATCTGTCGCTCAAGGACGCGGAACGCATTCTGAAAGACACCAAGCTGGCGGTCGGGACGATGGGGCCGCTGCCAACCAAGCAGGATCGCGAAGACATCACCGTTCGACTGCAGGAAGTGCGCACGGCGGTCACGCCGCGGATCAAAGAACTGCGCGACGCGGAGGAGTGGAAGCGCTGGGCCAACGTCCAGGTGCAAGAGGAACTGTGCACCAAGATGGAGGCGCTGATTGCCACCGCCGAGTCCGATCCGGACAAGTCCGCAAACGAAATGCGGACTTTGCAGGAACGATGGAAAGCCGTCGCGGCTGCGCCACGCTCCCAGGCCGAGACGCTCTGGACGCGCTTCAAGGCGGCGCAAGACCAGGTCTATGACAAGTGCAAGGACTACTTTGCGCAGCAGGCGGCCGAGCGCCAGGACAACCTCAAAAAGAAAGAAGAGATGTGCGTCCGCGCCGAAGCGCTGGCTGATTCGACGGACTGGGTCAAAACCGCCGACACCATCAAAGCGCTGCAGACCGAGTGGAAGACGGTTGGCGCGGTCACCCGCGGGCACGAGAAGGCCGTGTGGGAACGTTTTCGCGGCGCCTGCGATCGATTCTTTACGCGACGCCAGGACGACCTGAAGGAGCGCAAGCACGAATGGTCCGAGAACCTGGCCAAGAAGGAAGCGCTGATCACCGAAGCCGAGCAACTGGCCCAATCGACCGAATGGGAGAAATCTGCCGGACGGATCAAGCAACTCCAGGTCGAGTGGAAAAAAATCGGGCCGGTGCGCAAGAACAAGTCAGAGGTGGTCTGGCAACGCTTCCGCGGCGCCTGTGACACGTTCTTCGAACGCTACAAGACGCGCGATCAGGTGGCTGCGGCCGGCAAGGTCGCTGACCGTGAAACGGCGGTCGCCGAACTCGAAGGTTTGCTGCCGCCGGCAGACGCGGCGGATGCGCCGATGCCCGACGATCTGTACTCGAAGGTGCAGGCGGCCCGCGCCCGCTATCTGCAGGGCCCGGAACTGCCGCGTCAGGCCCTGGCGCCGCTCGCGGATCGCGTCAACGCCGCGATGCTCGCACTTGTGCATCGCTGGCCCGACGCCTTCCGGGGCACCGAAATGGATCCGGATCTGACCAAGCGCAAGATGGAGAAGTTGGTCAGCAAGATCGAGGCGCTGCTGCCGCCAGACAGCCAGGAGCCCGCAGACAACCTCTCGCCCGCGGAAATGCTCGCGCGGCAATGGCGCGAAGCCCTCGCCGCCAACACGATGGGTGCGGCGGCGGCGCGTCAAGCCGAAGAAGCGCGTCACCGGGCGACCGAACAGGAAGTCCGCAGCGCGCAGTCCGCATGGCAGCGTCTCGGGCCGCTCGATCCCAACGCGCGCAAGCCGCTACAGGAACGGTTCGACCGCGCCTGCCGCCGGTTCTTTGAACACAAGCGACGCTCAATGGCGCGCGCGTAGATCGCCGAGAGCGCCTTAGTCGGCGTTCGGGTCTTCGAGGTAGGTGTAGCCCTGCAGCGCTTCCTCGTAAAACTTGAGCAGCGTGCCGGCCTGCTGGTCAGCCATGCGGTTGCCGTGCACCGCCTGTTCGACATCCTGCCGTAACTTACCCATCAACACTTCGGCGTCGAACTGGACGTAGCGCAGCACTTCGGTGACCGTGTCGCCCTTGACGATGTGCTCGACGCGGGCGCCTTCGCCTTCGTCGCCATTGTTGGTCAGCGAGACGTGGACCGCGTGCGTGTCGCCGAGCAGGTTGTGCAGGTCGCCGAGAATTTCCTGATAGGCACCAACCAGGAACACTCCGAGGTAATACGGTTCGCCATTGAAGCGATGGAGCGGGATCGTCTTCTTGACGTCGCGGCGATCGATGAACTGCTCGAGTTTGCCGTCCGAGTCGCAGGTAATGTCGCCAATCACCGCATGATTGACCGGCCGTTCGCCGAGCCGATGAATCGGCATCACCGGAAACAGTTGTTTGATCGCCCAACTGTCGGGAATCGACTGGAACAGCGAGAAGTTGCAGAAATAGGTGTCGGACAAGGCGTCCTTCAACCCGTGCAGCTCCTCCGGCACTTCGTCCATCGCCAGCGTCAGCTTGTGGATCTTGTCGCTGATCGCCCAGAACAGATTCTCGGCGTGGGCGCGCTGCTCGAGTGACAGGTAGCCGCCGCTGAACAGGTTCATCGCCATGTCCAGCGCCTGCTGGGCGTCGTGATAGGCCTCGAGCGCGTTGCGCTTGCCGACCGAGTGATAGGTCTCGATCAGGTCGACCAGCGGCTGCTCGAATTCGTCTTTGACAGCGGTTGGAACCTTCTCTTCGCCGAATCCGGTCGTGCCAAGCACATTGAAGATCAACATGCTGTGGTAGGCCGACACGGCGCGTCCGCTTTCAGAAATAATCGTCGGATGGTCGATGCCGCCTTCGTCACACACCGTTTGGATGTGAGAGACGACGTCGTTGGCGTATTCCTGAAGCGTGTAGTTCATCGACGACTCGAAGTTGGTCTGTGAGCCGTCGTAGTCGACGCCGAGCCCGCCGCCGACATCCAGGTACTGCAGACCGGCGCCCTGCTTGGCGAGCTCGCAGTAGACCCGCGCCGCTTCGTTGAGCGCGTTCTTGATAATCCGGATCTGGGTGATCTGGCTGCCGAGATGAAAGTGGAGGAGCTTGAAGCAGTCTTCCATCCCCCGCGCCTTGAGTTCCTCGAAGCCGCGCAGGATTTCCGTCACCGTCAAACCAAACTTGGAGCGGAAGCCGCCCGAGGATTGCCAGCGGCCCGATCCGCGCGCCGCCAACTTGACCCGCATGCCGATGTTGGGGCGGACGCCGACCTTTTCCGCGTAGTGCAGAATCAGTTCGAGTTCGGTGTACTTCTCGACCACCGGAATGATCAACCGGCCCATCTTCTGGGCCAGCATCGCCATCTCGATGAACTCGGCATCCTTGAAGCCGTTGCAGATGATTGGCGTGTCGTTGTCGGCGAGCGCGATCACGGCGAGCAGTTCGGGTTTGCTGCCGGCCTCGAGACCGAAGCCGTACTGGCGACCGAAGTTAAGAACTTCTTCGACGACCTGACGCTGCTGATTGACCTTGATCGGATAGACGCAGCTGTAGCGGCCCTGATACTGGTGCTGCGTGATGGCGTTTTGAAAGGCGCTATGGATGTCGCCGAGGCGATGTTTGAGGATGTCGCTGAAGCGCAGCAGGATCGGGACGTTGAGCCCGCGCAGCTGCAAGCGATCGATCAACCGCTTCAATTCGACACTGCGAGCCGGCTCCTTGGTCGGATGCACCAGCAGGTCGCCCTGTTCACTGATCGAGAAGTAACCCTGGCCCCAGCGCGCCACGTCGTACAACTCGGTAGCCTCGGTGACCGACCATTTCGCCGTCACCGAGTCGGATCGCATGCTGACAGTGCTCATCGGCACTCCAGAATAAACGAACGGGGCGGGGCAAGATAGTGCTAAGTGCACGTCGCACGTCGCACGTCGCACGTCGCACTTAGCACTCAGCACTCAGCACGACAGCAGAGTAACCTTCCCTATGCCTGAACGCGTGCCTGCCATCAAGGTGCTGCTGTTGCCCAAAGACACCAACGCCCTCGGCACCATTTTCGGCGGCGTCATCCTCTCCCATATCGACTTGGCCTCGGCGGTCGAAGCGCGCAAGACCGCGCCGCTGCGCTACGTCACCAAAGCGATGCGCGAAGTGGAATTCCACGCGCCGGTATTCCTTGGTGACATCGTCAGCTTCTATACCGAGACGATGCGCGTCGGAAAAACCTCGATTACGGTCAAAGTGCTGGTCGAGGTCGAACGGTGGAGTGGGGGTGCCGGCGATCGGATCAAAGTGACCGAAGCCGAAGTCGTGCTCGTCGCAGTAGGCCCCGACGGTCATCCCACGCCCATCCGCCCGTCATGATCGCGGCGTTTGCTCCCGCCACTGTTTCCAATGTCGCCTGCGGCTTCGACGTGCTGGGCTTTCCACTGGACGCCCCCGGCGACCTGGTGATCGCCGAAGCGCGTGCCGAGGTCGGTGTCGAGATCGTCGCGATTGCCGGTGACGCCGGCCGCTTGTCACGCGATCCGCAGCGCAACACTGCGGGTGCGGCGGTGCTGACCTTTCTCGACCGGATCGGCGCGGCCCGCGGCATCCGGCTGACGCTCCACAAAGGATTGCCGCTCGCCAGTGGCGTCGGCAGCAGCGCCGCGAGCGCAGTTGCCGCGTTGGTGGCGACCAACGAGCTGCTCGGCCGCCCGGCGCCGCTCGACCTCCTGCTGCAATGCGCGATGGCCGGCGAAGGAGCCGGCTGTGGCGCCGAGCATCCGGATAACGTCGCACCGGCGCTCTATGGCGGTTTTGTGCTGGCCCGCGCGGCCCATCCGCCCGACATCATCCGTCTGCCGTGCCCGCCGGGGTTGGCGTGTGCGGTGCTCCATCCCCATCTCGAGATTGAAACTGCGGCCGCACGCGCCCTGCTTGGGGGGTCGGTCGCGCTGGCAGATGCCGTCCGCCAGTGGGGAAACCTAGGCGCACTGGTCGCCGGCCTGTATACCAGCGATCTCGCGCTGATCAGCCGGTCGCTGGAGGACCACATCGCGGAACCGAAACGCGCACACCTGGTGCCCGGATTCCACGCGGTCAAGCAAGCGGCTCGGGTTGCAGGCGCGTTGGGGTGCAGCCTGTCCGGCGCCGGGCCGTCGATGTTTGCCCTGTGCCACTCCCTCGAGGTGGCCACCGGTGTCGGTGAGGCGATGCAACGGGCCTTCGCCACCGTCGCACCGGCGGTTGACGCCGATCTATGGGTCTCGCCGATTGGTCGCGGCGCGCGGCTGGTCACCGCCTGATGCGTTTTGTCAGCACACGCGGGCGGTCGTCACCGGCAAGTTTCTCCCAAGCCCTCTTTGCCGGACTGGCGCCCGATGGAGGCCTCTACGTCCCCGAACTTCTCGACCCGCTGCCGATCGAAGCCCTGCGCGGCGCCACGCTGGTCGATATCGGGACCGAGATCGCCGCGCAATTTATCGGCGGTGCATTGCCGCGCCGCACCTTGGCGCGCTTACTGAGCGACGCGCTCGATTTCGCGGTGCCGTTGCGCGCGCTCGACGATCGCACAGCCGTGCTCGAGTTGTTCCATGGGCCGACCTTCGCGTTTAAAGACATTGGCGCGCGAGTCATGGCCCGGTTGATGGCGCATTTCAACGCCGGCCATACCGCGTTAACGGTATTGGTCGCGACCTCGGGTGACACCGGTAGCGCCGTCGCCCAGGCATTTTTCGGCGTCCCTGGCACACGGGTCGTCGTGTTGTTTCCCCAAGGCAAGGTCACCCCGGTGCAGGAGGCCCAGTTCACCACCCTGGGCGGCAACGTCACGGCGGTTGAGGTCAGCGGGACCTTTGATGATTGTCAGCGCCTGGCGAAGGACGCATTTGCCGATGAATTGCTACGGCACCGTGCGGCGCTCACCTCGGCCAATTCAATCAACATCGGCCGGCTGCTGCCGCAGATTTTCTATTACGTGTATGCGTCGCTCGAGTCTCGCGACCGCGCACCGGTCATCTCGGTGCCAAGTGGCAACTTCGGCAACCTGACGGCCGGTCTGCTGGCATCGAAGATGGGGGCGCCGATTGCGCAGTTTGTCGCCGCGACGACGGTCAATGACACGCTGCCGCGCTATCTCGAAACGGGCGATTACAAACCAGCGCCGTCTCGCGCCACCCTGGCCAATGCGATGGACGTCGGCGACCCGAGTAACGTCGAACGGATGCGTTGGCTATTCGCCAACGACGTCGCGGCATTGCGGGCACGGGTCACGCCGTCGGTTCATACCGACACCGACGTCAGGCGAACCATCCGCGAAGTCTTCGACCGCTACGACTATGTCTGCGATCCCCACACCGCGATTGCCTACGCCGGTCTCGCCGCGGCGCGCGTCACGGCGGAGGTGCCGCGAGTCTTCCTGGCGACGGCGCACCCGGCTAAGTTTCGTGAGACGGTCGAGCCGGTGCTTGGGGTCGACGTGCCGCTCCCTGCCGCACTCGCCACGGCGCTCGCGCGGCCGCGCCTGGTTGAGCGTGTGGCGCCTACGCTGAAGGCGCTGCGCCAGCTATTGGTGAATGGGTGATTGCGATGGGCCGCTCAGCGTGAGCTGGCCAATCACTCAATCGCCGATATCAGTGTCGCAGAAAGCCCGCCGTTGCGCTGGCTCGCCCGTCGTTTGGTGCCGGGCGCAGGCCGAGCAGCTGGCAAATCAGCTCGTAGATGTGCACATTTTCAAACGCAGGCACGACCACGCCGCGGCGGAAGTGCGGACCGCTGGCGACAAACAAGCCGTGCATCGATTGGTACTTCGGGTCATAGCCGTGCGTCCCGGCGGGTACCTCGCCATCGTTGCGCTGTAAGGCTTCCCGCGTCGTGATGTGCCAGCCATCGTCGGCGATGCCGATGACCGCCGGCAGACGGGGATGGTTGCGCAGTCGATAGTCGGTCGGCAGGGTTTCTTTGGTGAACACCCGCAATGCGGGATGTTTGCCGTGGAGCGCGCTGTACAGCGCCGCCGTCGTCGTGGTGCGCGGGTTGAGTGCGACGATTGGCGAGGTATCGATGATGTCAGCGCTCGAGACGTCGAAATAATCGTCGAGCACGATGGTTCGCTCGCGCGCGAGCTCGGCCATCCCGTGATCGCTGACGAGAATCAGGTTTGTGCGATCGGCCACTCCGGCGCGCTCAATCCCGGTCAGCAGCCGCGCAATCGCCGCATCCACTGCGAGTGCCGCGGCACGGGTCACCTCGGCCGCGGGTCCATCTTCGTGCCCGAAGTGATCGACGCTGCCGAAGTAGAGGGTCAGGAACGTCGGTCGCCGGCCTTCGGGTTCGTCCAGCCACTGCAGCACCTGATCGACACGCGCCGCATCCGGCAAATCATTGTCGAACGGCTTCCAGAAGGTCGGGCGGTCGCCGGCAATCTCGACATCCGATCCGGGCCAAAACATCGTCGCGGCGCGCTGGCCTTGCCGTTCGACGGTGACCCATAGTGGCTCGCCGCCCCACCAACGGGTGTCGGCCATCACCTCGCGCGCATTCAATCCGAATCGACCCGGCAGCGACGGGTCGAGCATGTTGTTGGAAATGATGCCGTGGTGGTCGGGGTAGAGACCGGTGACGATCGAATAGTGATTGGGGAAGGTCTTGGAGGGGAAAACCGGAACCAGACCCTCGGCCCGGACGCCAGTGCTGGCAAGTCGACTGAGCGTCGGCGGCGCAAATTGATCCAGGTAATCCCAGCGCCAGCCGTCAATTGAAATCAGAACCACGATTGGGGCGGCCGTTGTCGTGCTGCGCGGCGCCGGCGACCGGCTGGCACAGCCGAGCAGCGTCAAAATGAGTACGACTGCGCAAAGCCACGCAGGAGCGCGACGAGTCACGGCACGAGGGTAGCAGAGCTCTGGCGACCCGAATTGCACTATTTCAATGAGTCGGCTTGTTACAAGGGTGACTCGCTATCTATGATCCTCGGATGGTTGCTCCGATTCCGGCGGCGTCGATGGTGGTGCCCGCGCGAGAGGCAGTCGATGCCCGCTTTACCTGGGACTTGGCGTCGATCTACGCCGACTGGCCGGCCTGGCAGGCCGGGTTCACGGCGCTCGAACAGAGTATCGAGGCCTTCAAGCGCTATGAAGGCACGCTGGGTCAGGGTGAAGCGCGCTTAGTGTCGGCGTTACGCGATCGGGACGCGGTCGGGCAGTTGTCGTATCGCGTGTGGTATTTCGCCGCGCTGCACTACGACCAGGACCAGCGCGATAACGCACAGAACGGGCGACGCCAGCAGGTGCAATTGCTGTTAGCGCGCTGGAGCCAGGCCGAGTCCTGGTTCGCACCGGAGCTGCTCCGGGTCCCGCTCGACACGATTCGCGGCTGGATCGAACAGTCGCCGGACCTCGCGCTCTACCGCTTCTTTATCGAAGATCTCTTCCGGCAGCAGGCACATGTCCTCGACGAAGCGGGTGAGCGGCTGCTGTCGCTCTCGAGCCGCCTCGGTGGCGTGCCACATGATGCCTACGCGGCGCTCTCGACGGCGGATGCGCACTTTCCCACGGTGACGCTGTCGACCGGCGAAGCGGTGCAGGTCAGTTACGGGCAATATCGCAAGCTGCTGGCGACGTGCCGCCGGCAGGCCGATCGACGCGCGACCTATGAAGCGCTGTACGACACGTATGCGGGGTCGCTCAACACCTACGCCGCGCTCTACAACGGCGTCATGCAGCGGGAGTGGTTCGAAGCGCGCGCGCGTGGTCACCACAGCACGCTGGAGGCGGCCCTGTTCGGCAACGACATTCCCACCGCGGTAGTGCATAACCTGATCAGCGAAGCGAAGAGCGGCGTCGAGCCGTTCCGCCGCTACCACCGGCTGCGCCGGCGCGTCCTGGCCTTGAAGGATTACTACATCTTCGACGGGTTCGTGCCGCTGGTCGATCTCGATGTGCATTACCGCTATGACGAGGTGCTCGACTGGATCAGTGATTCGGTGCGCCCGTTGGGCGATGACTATCGCCAGAAAGTACGACAGGCCTTCGCAGGCCGGTGGATCGATGTCTACGAAAACCAGGGCAAGCGCAGTGGCGCCTACTCAGCACCGGTCTACGGCGCGCATCCGTACATGTTGCTCAATTACAACGACACCCTCGACGCGGTGTTTACGCTGGCGCATGAAATGGGTCACTCGATTCATACCTTGCTCTCACACGAAACGCAGCCGTTTGTGTATGCCGGCTACACCATCTTTGTCGCCGAAGTGCCGTCGACGCTGAGCGAGGCGTTGCTGCTCGACTTGATGCTGGAGCGCGCGAAGACCCGCGAAGAACGCATCCTGTTGTTACAACACGCCATTGACGGCATTGCCGGCACCTTTTACAACCAGGTGCTGTTTGCCGATTTCGAATTGCAGGCGCATCGACTGGTCGAGCAAGACCAGCCGGTGACGAGCGATGTGCTCAGCGCCATCTACGCGCGGTTGCTGGACGAATATTGGGGCGACGCGTTGTCCGAGGACGCGCGAGCCAAAATCACCTGGGCGCGGATTCCACACTTCTTCCAGTCGCCGTACTACGTCTATCAATACGCGACCTGCTTTGCGTCCAGCGCCAAGTTGATGAGCGATGTGCACGGGAGCACGCCGGCGACCCGCCAGGCGGTGGTCGATCGTTATCTCAATCTGCTGCGTGCCGGCGGCAGCGATTACCCGATGAATCTACTGGCGCGGGCGGGCGTGGATTTGAGTCAGCCGGAAACTGTGCGAGCGGTTGTCGCGCAGCTCGATGGGTTGGTGACTCGCCTGGAACAAGAGCTCGCTTAAGACTCGCGGCCGTTCGGCCGCGAAGACAGGGTGCTGCTGAGAGCTAATAGAGGCGAGCCGAACGGCGAGCCTCCTGCCGGCGCGCGAAGCGCCGCCGGTCCTGCCGGCGCCCGAAGGGCCGCCGGTCCTGCGCGTGTGCGGAGCCGCGCGTCCTGCCAGCGCTCCCTGCGACGCGCCGGTCTACTCGTACCGCAACGCCTGCACTGGATTGACCTTCATCGCGCGCCTGGCCGGGACCAGCGCGGCGAGCATCGCGACAACCATCAACACAACTGGCACGCCAGTCATCGTCAACGGATCGCGCGGCTGCACGTCGTAGAGTTGCGTCGCCAGCAGCGGCATCACAGCCAACGAGATGACCACCCCGATACCGACACCGGCGCCAGCCAGCTTCAACGCTTGACCGACCAGCATCTTCAACACCGTCGAGGGATGCGCGCCGAGTGCGAGCCGGACACCGACTTCCTGCGTGCGCTCGCTGACCAGCAGCGACATCACACCGTAAACGCCAATCGCCGCCAGCGCGAGCGCCAGCGCGCCGAACAGCGCCACGAGAATCAGGATGAAGCGGCGTTGCGCGAGTGAATCCGACTTTACCGTCTCCATCGTCTGGATCGTATACAGCGGCAGATCGCGATCGAGACGGCGCGCCTCGGCGCGGACGAGGTCGACCATGGCGCTGGCGTCACCGCTGGTGCGCATGACGATATAGGGCGACACCATCGAACCTTGATAGGTGCTGACATACATCTCAGGTTGCGGCAGTTCGTCGAGCGCGCCGTGCTTGACATCACCGACCAGCGCGATGATCGTCCAGGCCGGGCCTGTGTCACTGTTGCGAATCTGGCGTCCGATCGGGTCCTCACCAAGGAAAAACGTCGTCGCCATGGCCTGATTGATGATGCAGACCGGTGCGCCGGCCGCACCGTCGCTCTCGTTGAACATCCGTCCCTTGATCACCGGGATGCCCATCGTCTGGAAATAGTTGCCGAGGGCCCGGCGGAACTGCACCTCCGGCCAATCCGCACGAGGGACCGCGCCGCCTTCCACCGTGACCGATGTCGTCAACCCGGTGCTGCCCAGCGGCAGCCGGCTGGTGCCGCCGACGCTGACGACTCCGGGCAGCGCTTCCATCCGATCGAGAAAGTCGCGGTAGAAAGCGGTTCGCTGATCCTGGGTGGTGATCCGCGCCGGCAGGTTCATCTGCCAGGTGAGCATCTGTGACGCCTCGAAGCCCGCGTTCACCGACACCAGTGCATAGAAGCTACGCAGCAGGAGGCCGGCGCCGATCGTCAGGGTGACCGCGAGCGCGATTTCGGCGACGACTAACGTCGCCCGGGCGCGGCGGCGGAACGCACTACCGACGCTGCCGCGACTGTTGTCCTGGAGCGCGGCCTGCGGCGCGACGCGCGTCGCGGTCACCGCGGGCAGCAGGCCAACAAAGATGCCGGTCAACAATGCGACGCCAACGGTGATCCAGAGCATTCGGGCATCGGGCGCGACTTCGTGCAAGCGGGGAAGGTCTGCCGGGGCGAGCGCCACCAGTGCGGAGACGCCCCATCGCGCCAGCAACAACCCCGCGATGCCGCCGGTGACCGACAAGAACAGGCCTTCGGTGAGCGCCTGCTGAATCATGCGGAGGCGTCCGGCGCCAAGCGCCACGCGCATGGCCAGTTCTTTCTGTCGCGCAATACTTCTTGCGAGCACCAAGTTCGCCACGTTGACCGCGGCGATGATCAACACGAACGCGACGCCAACGAGAAGGAGGAGCAGCGGACGCCGAATGGCGCCGACGGTTTGTTCCAGCACCGGCACCACCGTGGCGCCCCATCCGGCATTGGTCTCCGGGTAGGCCTGCTCCATTTGCCGCGCCGCCGTCGACAGGTCGGCCTGAACGTGGTCAATCGTCACGCCTGGCTTCATGCGGCCGATGGCGCCAAGCCAGTGTGTGCCGCGCACGATCTGTCCTTGCGGCGTCAGGATCCGGTTCGTCGTCGCCAATGGTCCCGAGAACGCCATCGGCGCCCACAAGTCGATGGCGGTGGCTCGAGTGAAGCCTGATGGGCCCAACATCGACCCGTACGGGAACGTAAAGTCCTCCGGCATGACCCCGACGACGGTTGCGGGAGTGGTGTCGATCTGCAAGGTGCGCCCGATGATGTGCGGGTCGCCGCCGAAGCGTCGTTGCCAGAAGCCATGGCTCAACACAACCTCGAACGAGGCCGGCTGGTCAGCCAATGGCCGGCCGAGTAGCGGCGACCGACCGAGCAACTCAAACAGCCGCGGCGTGACGGTGATGCCGACGACAATTTCGCTCGGTCCATCGCTCATCAACTTGAACGGCGTGACGAACGAGAAATACCCTTCGAGACCAGACAGCGTTTGATTCATGCGCTGGAAGTCCAGGAAGTTGGCGGGCGAGAGGGTGTTCTGCGGGCGGCCCTGCCGACTTGCGTCGCTCCACACCACCACCAATTCTTCGGCGTTGCGATAGGGGAGCGGCTTCACCAGGACGCTGTTGACCACGGTGAAAATCGCGGCGGTCGCGCCGATGCCGAGGGCGAGGGCCAGAACCGTCAGCGACGTGACGAGCGGGGTTTTCAGCGCCAGTCGGATGGTGTGCCGGACGTCAGAGCGCAGCGTATCCCAGAACATGAAGTGCCTCCCGGTGGGTGCGTAGAGGTGCGGTTGGTGGTTAGGCCACCAGAACAAACGGACGAGCGCCGACCAGCGTTCACTGAGGCCGGCGGCAATCAATTCGATCACGCTGCCGCCGCTACGCAGGTGATCAGCGTGCATCTCGGCGCCGAATCGACGTCGAAACGCGCGCGGGTAGGCGAGGACACCGATGGCGAACAGCGCCGATCTCATCCGATTGCGTCTGCGCAATCTGTGGTTCAAGCTTTGACTCCGAGGAGCTTGCGCTGGCGCGCCGCCGCCACCTGGCTGAAGAGACGCTCGGCTTCAGCCCGCGCCACCGCGATGCCTCGGGTTGTCAGCTGGTAGTAGCGGCGCCGTTCGTCGTCCTGCGCGGGAGCCGGCCGTTCGTCGAGTTCTTCGATCAGCCCGCTTTCCAGGAGCCGCGCCAACGCGCGATACATGGTGCCGGCGTGCAACTTGACCGTGCCAACCGAGCGGCGCTCGACCTCGCGCAGGATGCTGTAGCCATGCTGCTCGCCGTCCGCCAGGGCCAACAGGATTTCGAAGGCGACCGGCGTCAGGGGCAGAAACGATTCAGGGCGGAAGCGGTCCATAGGTGCCTGGAGAGTATACTCTCAAAGCACATAGACGAATCGGGGTGAAGAAAAGGTTGTCGACCGCTGGCATTCAGTGCGAAGCAGCACCCGGTCTTCGCGGCCGGACGGCCGCGATCCTACCGGCGCCCGAAAGGGCCGCCGGTCCTACCCGCGCGCGGAGCGCCGCGGGTCCTGCCGGCCGCGAAGCTTTACGCGGCCGGTCTACAGGTGACGTTCTCTACCGCAGTCGGCCCGCGCCGGTCCAGAATCCGGGTTCCTCACCAGTGAAATTGCGATAGGTGAGACGCGGCGTCGGCCCGCAGTGGCCTTCGAGAATATCGATCAGGTAGACGTCAGGGGAGCCCTGGTCCGGGCCGGGCCCGTAGTGATAGGCGATCTCATCACCGGCGGCGACGACGGGTTGGCCACCGTTGTCGGAGGCTGAGCGGTTGGGCTTGCCGTTGTAGCCCCAGCGCGTATCGAGGGTGCGCAAGCGGTCGACCATGTAATCCAGCCACGGGTTGGTCTGGTACTTCAAACCGGTCGGGCAGGATTGCGCCAGCAAGTCGGGCCGCGCCGCGGCGCTCTGTTGAAGAAACTCCCGCACATCGGGAAGCGCGATTCTCAAGCCGGCTGGCGGATCAGGCGTGCGGTTGACGAGTCGGACACTCACGCCCAGACTGCCCCGGACATCGGACACGGTCGCGGTCACGGCAGTGTCGCCGGGCGCGCGAACGGTCAGCACGCCGGTTGACGAAACGGTCGCGACCACTTCGTTATCGGTGCGCCAGGTTGCCGAGCTGGTGCGATCTTCCGTCGTGCCGTTCGACAACGTCGCGATCGCACGCAGTTGCGCGGTTGCGCCGATTGCCGTGAACGCCGAGGTCCCGGTCACCGCGACGCTCGTGACGGTCACGGTTGGTGGGGGTGTCGGCGTCGGGGTCGGGGGGGGCGCCGGGGACACCGGTGGGGTCGGCGCCGTCGGGGTGTCTTTTCCCGAGCACGCGGTGCCGAAAATGGCCAGGGACAGGATGACAGGAAGAAGGAGAAGTTTCATCGCCGTAGGCTGCAGCAAGAACCACGCCCATGCGCCAGACGCCAGGGATTGGGTAATAATATACTTGACTCAGTGGTCCGGTTTTTATAGACTTTACTCATGGCCGCTAAGCCCTTCCCCCGCACTCTCCAACAGGCAATCGTCTACTTCTCCGACCCTGATACCTGCTTGGCTGAGATGGTCAAGTTCCGGTGGCCGGATGGTGTCGTGACCTGCCCAACCTGCGGGAATGAACGGGTCGCGTTCTTGCGGACTCGGCGTATATGGGAGTGCAGTCAGAAGCACGCGCGTCGTCAGTTCTCCGTCAAGGTAGGGACCATCATGGAAGACAGCCCAATCGCCCTCGATAAGTGGCTGATGGCGATGTGGCTGCTGTCGAACGCCAAGAACGGCATCAGTAGCTATGAACTGGGGCGCGCCATCGGTGTCACTCAGAAAACCGGCTGGTTCATGCTGCACCGTATCCGCTTGGCGATGCACGATGAGGGGCAAGACAAGTTCAGCGGACACGTCGAAGCTGACGAGACTTTCATCGGTGGCAAGGCGCGAAACATGCACGCCGACAAGCGCGAGCGCTTCAAGGGCATGAAGTGGAGTTGATCCGATCTCGTGGACAGTTTCCGGAAGGCGGATACGATGTCCACGATGGCAGCAGAGGCAAGCAAGGCACGCCGGCAGCGGCGGCAGTTTAGCGAAGAGTTTCGGACGCAGGCCGTGCGTCTGGTCGTCG
>DATLXN010000041.1:0-3297 GCA_035575715.1 Vicinamibacterales bacterium
CGGTTTGATCGGCGCCCACCTCACCGTTGGATCATCTGGCGAGTTTGATGCCGGCGGTGAAGGGCAGCTATGGGGTCGCGGATGGAACTGTTTGCACGGATCAGGCGTGACGCGCGGGTCGAGGAGCTCTCGATCAGAGAGCTGTCGCGGCGGCATGGTGTTGCCCGGGAGACGGTTCGGACGGCGTTGGCGCAGGCTGAACCGTCGCCGCGGAAGGTCCCGGTCCGGGTTGCGGCGAAGCTCGAGATGTTCAAGCCTGCGATTGATGCGATGTTGTTGCAGGACACGACGGCGCCGAGGAAGCAGCGCCACACTGCCCGGCGGGTGCTGGCGCGGCTCGCGGATGAGCATGGGGCGGTCGAGTTGTCGTATTCGACGGTGCGAGACTACGTGCGTCGACGTCGGCCGGAGATTGATGCGCAGGTCGGGCGTCATCTGGAGGTGTTCGTGCCGCAGGAGCACGCGCCCGGCGCTGAGGCCGAGGTCGACTTCGGGGAGGTCTGGGTGGTGCTGGCTGGGGTGAAGACGAAGTGTCACATGTTCGCGTTCCGGCTCTCACACTCGGGCAAGGCCGTCCACCGGATCTACTCCACGCAAGGGCAGGAAGCGTTCCTCGAGGGCCACATCGAAGCGTTCGAAACGATCGGCGGGATCCCGTCGCGCCACATTCGCTACGACAACCTGACAGCTGCGGTCACGACGGTGATCTATGGCAAGGGACGGAGACGGACAGAGAACGACCGGTGGGTGTTATTCCGCTCTCACTACGGGTTCGACGCGTTCTATTGCCAGCCGGGGATCGAGGGCGCCCATGAAAAGGGCGGCATCGAGGGCGAAGTGGGGAGGTTTCGTCGCAACCGGCTCTCGCCGATGCCAGTCACGGATTCGTTGGCGGAACTCAACGATCGGATCCGGCAATGGGACGAAGCGGACGACGCCCGACGCATCGCTGACCGAATCCGCACCGTCGGCCAAGACTTCGCCGGCGAACAGGCCCTCCTGAACCCGTTGCCGTTTGAACGGTTCGATCCGGGGCTCTCGCTCACGCCGCGTGTTGACCGGTCATCGTTGATCACGGTCCGGATGGCGAAGTACTCCGTTCCCGCGCGAATGATCGGCCGCCCGGTCCGGGTGTCGTTGCTGGCATCGGGGGTGATCATCTTCGACGGGCGCACCGAGATCGCCCGCCACCCCAGAGTCGCGACCATGCACGGACAGAGCGTGAACCTCGACCACTACCTCGAGATCCTCCGCGGCAAACCCGGCGCCCTGCCCGGCTCCACAGCTCTGGCACAAGCGCGAGCTGCCGGCACGTTCACGGCCGAGCATGAAGCGTTCTGGGCTGCAGCACGCAAGACCGACGGCGACGCGACCGCGACACGGGAGCTGATCGACGTGCTACTGCTGCACCGCACGATGACGGCCGCAGACGTGATCGCAGACATCACCGCTGCCCTCACCGTCGGCGCAGTCACTGCGGACGTCGTTGCTGTTGAGGCGCGTCGCCACGCAGCAACTAGTGGTCCTGATTCAAGCCGTCATCTCGTCGCACATGCGCCAGAGGCCGAGCGGCGAGTTGTCAGCCTCACACAGCGTCGTCTCGCCGATCCCGCTGCGGTGATCGGCGGCCTGCCGCCGGATCGGCGACCGCTGCCGTCGGTCGCGGGCTATGACGAACTCCTCACCCGACGAGTCCCCACGTTCCAACCAGCAGCACCTGAGAAGGAAGAGACCGGCACATGAGCCCCGTCACAACCAGCATCACCACCACCCTCCGGCGACGCCGAGGACTGACCGAGCAAGCCGCGAACGCGGCCGTTGATCAAGCCTGCCGGCGGTTACGCCTGCCCACGATCCGCGCCGTCGTTGACGAGGCCACGAAGGTCGCCGAGAAGGAGCAGCTCTCCTACCAAAGCTTCCTCGCCGAACTGCTCCTGGCTGAATGCGATGACCGCGACCGGCGCTCCTCCGTCCGCCGCGTCTCCGCTGCGGGGTTCCCGCGCGACAAATGGTTGGGTGACTTCGACTACGACTCAAACCCCAACATCAATGCTGCGACCATCAATCAGCTCGCGACCGGCGAATGGATCCGCAAAGGCCAACCCCTCTGCCTGATCGGTGACTCCGGCACCGGCAAGTCCCACCTCCTGATCGGGCTCGGCACGGCGGCCGCGGAGAAAGGCTTCCGAGTGAAATACACCCTCGCCACACGGCTCGTGAACGAACTCGTCGAAGCCGCCGATGAGAAGCAACTCGCCCGCACCATCGCCCGCTACGGCCGCGTCGACCTCCTCATGATCGACGAACTCGGCTACATGGAACTCGACCGCCGCGGCGCCGAGCTCCTGTTCCAAGTCCTCACCGAACGCGAAGAGAAGAACTCCGTCGCGATCGCATCAAACGAGTCGTTCTCCGGCTGGACGAAGACATTCACCGACCCGCGCCTCTGCGCCGCGATCGTCGACCGGCTCACGTTCAACGGCACCATCATCGAGACCGGCACCGACTCCTACCGCCTCGCCCATGCCAAACATCAACGCGATACCCAAACGCCACACCATGAAAGGTAAATCCGGACGGGACGTCGATCGTCACACGCGCTTGTGTGGCAAATGGCGCCCGAAAGGGCCGACATCAGTCTTTAGTCAAGCGTGATGAGGTCGCGAGACAGGAGCTCCATCAGCACGTTGTCTCGCCAGGTTCCGGTCTCATCACGCCAGGCTTCGTGCTGAACACCTACCGTGCGATAGCCAACTTTGGCATAAGCGGCAACCGCCGCTGGGTTCTCCCTGGCAGGCTCAATCACGATCCGGTGATGCCCTTCAGACTCAAACAGATGAGCAGACAGCGCGGAAACCACTGCCGAACCGATTCCCTGTCCATGAATCTTCGGATCAAGGAACAAATCGATCGAACCATGACGAATGTCCGGCCAAGCCTCCTCGCCCGTCTGCGCATACCCCACAACGTCGCCGTCAATGACGATGACCCACTGGTCCCAGTCATCCGCACCGTTCGGGAACTCCGCAGGTACAGGCCACCACGGACGCACCTCATCCATCTCCCGGATCCTTCGCACCGCGTCATGATGCTCCGGAGCAAGGCGAATCAGAACGAAGCGCTGAGCAACTATTTTCTGCGACATGTTGTCTCAACAATACATCCGTGAGACATGCGCGCAAAACAAATCCGCACCCGTTTCCAGCCGCATTTTTCTCTCTCACACCACGTAGGAACCCTTGACAGTGGTAGTGAATGAAGCCGCCCTCCTGGTAGTCCGGCAGGTTGACATACTCA
>DATLXN010000042.1:0-14782 GCA_035575715.1 Vicinamibacterales bacterium
GCTGCGCCCATCGCTGTCCTGCGTTTCGACATACCAGTGATACTCGTGACCGGCGATCAAGGTCGCCCGCTCCTGCGGTGTCGGCGCATACGTGCCGTCCTCGATCAGCGCACGATCGATCACCACTTTCTCGCCATCCGATAAATCGACCACGACAAGGCGCAGCGCGTCGCCGGCGGCGCGGAACTCGAACGCCGCTTCTCTCGCCGTCGTGGTCTCGTCTTTCGGCGTCACCAGCGAAGGCGGCGGCACTTTGCCGCGCAGGACGGCCATCGCTCCCGGTTGCTGCACCAGGTAAGCCCCGGCGATGCCGACGCCGATCGCGACGGCAAGTACCAGCGCGACCTTTCGCAGCGGCGGCAACTCCACCTGGTTAGTCTCCAAAGGCGACTCCCAACGCTCGCGCCGTGCGTAGCAGGTCGTAATCGAGCGGCACCGTTTTGGTTTTGCCGACGACATCAGCCAATGGGATCGGGACGATGTCGGGTGGATGATTCGCGACCATGCGCCCGTAGACCCCGCGTCGCAACAGTTCGACCGCCGCGCCGCCAAACCGCGTCGCGAGCACACGATCAAAAGCGGTGGGACCGCCGCCGCGTTGCAGATGCCCAAGCACCACGCAGCGTGACTCCTTGCCGGTGCGTTCCTGAAGTTGCTGTGCCACCAGCGCGCCGACCCCGCCGAGACGTTCGACATGCCCGCCACTGGCCTGTTCGAGCAAGGTGACGGCGCCACCCGTGGGCTTGGCACCCTCGGCGACGACCACGATGCTGAATCGGGCGCCGTAGGCTTCACGCGCCCGCAGGCGTTCGACGACCTTGTCGACGTCGTAGGCAATCTCGGGAATCAGGATCACATCCGCCCCGCCGGCCACACCGGCATGCAGCGCGATCCACCCGGCGTAGCGGCCCATCACTTCGACGACCATGATGCGACGATGCGCTTCGGCGGTCGTGTGCAGCCGATCGATGGCATCACAGGCGAACGCCACGGCCGTGTCGAAGCCAAAACAACTCGTCGTGCCCCAAATGTCGTTATCGATGGTTTTGGGCACCCCGACGACCGGGACTCCCTTCAAGTAAAACTGGTGCGCGATCTCGAGCGTCCCGTCACCGCCGATCACCACCAGGGCGTCGAGTCCCATCTCGTGAAAGGTCTCGACGACGCGATCGGAGTAATCGACTTTTTCGCCACCGACGACCACCGGATAGAAGAACGGGTTACCACTATTGGTGGTGCCGAGGATGGTCCCGCCCAGCCGCAGAATACCGGTGACATCCCTGGGGGTGAGGGGACGCGTGCGCGACGCGTCGAGCAGGCCGTCAAAGCTGTCTTCGAGTCCGACCACCTCAATGCCGGCGTTGCACGCGGCCTTCACCACCGCGCGGATGACCGCATTTAACCCTGGCGCATCGCCGCCACCCGTCAGTACGCCGATTTTGGACACGGAAGACATTGCTCGCGAATATATCACCCCGGTTTTGCACGCTTTCGCGCGGCGTGCTATGCTCGCGGCTGCTCTTCGATTGAGGCCGCCCAGCCCTCGAACCTACAACTGAATGCTCGATTTCGAGCGCTAGCTCTGTGTGAGGACCGATATTCATGAAGTTCCCTATTCGCCCCCGGGTCGTGGCTGCGGCCTGTGCCCTGATCGCATGCAGTGTGGTGACCGCCGCCGCCCAGCAACCCACGCTCGAAGCTTTTGCCGCCGGCGATGTGGTCACGGCGCAGTGGACAGTGGTACCCGGTGCGACCGGCTACACCGTCGACGTGACTGGCACGGTCAACACCCAGATCAACCTCGCGGCCTCCCCGAACTTCTTCAGGGTCAATGCTCCGGCCGGCACCTATAACATTCGCATTCGAGGGACGGCGGGGTCGGTGACCGGGCCGTTCTCGAATACCGTGACGGTGACGGTGACCGTGGGCGGTCCCGGCCCGGGCGGCTGCAGCCAGATTGGCGGATTAACTGCCTCGTCGAATACCAGTGGCGGTAGCGTGCAGATTACCTGGACCCAGGTCCCGGGCACCCTCGGCTATCGCGTCGAGTTCAGCCGCTTCTCGGGCAGCACTGAGCTGACGCGGACATTGCCGGCTGGTAGCAACTCCACCACCCAGTTTGTCGGGATGGTGGGTACGTTCTACGCGCGCGTCGTCGCGGGTAACGCCTGCAGCACTTCCACCTCGAACGAAGTGCAGTTCCGCATCGAGACCTTAGCCGGACCTGGCCCGCGCACGCCCGATCCCGCACCCGGCACCGTGCTGCCGCTGCCCGGTTACGGCCCCGCTGTGGCCAACGCCGTGGCCAACGCCTTTAACGAAGACTTACAGAACTCGTGCGTCGAGCACGGCGGCAACAATGCGTGGTTGCTCCGGCTGGTTAATGCGCTCCGGCAGCAGGACACGCGCTGGGGCTTGAATTGGAAGCGCGGCAATGTCGGCGACCTGTCCCAGGACATCGTCACCTACAACTACGGCTCCGGCGCCGATGAAGGCACCACCGACGTCTATATCATCGACACCATTGGCAACCACTGCGGCAGCGGCGCCGCATCGCCGAACTGGCAGGATCAGACTGGCGCGACGCGCGCCGGTGGCGGCATCGGTCGCTGGACGCTGCAGCCGTACCTGCGCTTTTTCCCAGGCGGCGACCAGCAGTAGCTTGTCCCGAATCGATTACAAAACAGTAATCGTCTGACGTTTCTTGGCGACTTCAGCCTTTCACGACATAGTCAGCGTCGTGAAAGGCTGAGCTTTTCAGCTCCGTATTTTGGCTCGATTTATACGTGGTGGGATGTGCTGGCAAACTCGGGAGCGCCCGAGTCTTCCACCACCTTGTAACCACCTATCCACGTTAGCCACCGCTTCGTACAGCGGTAGCTGCGCATCTCGAAGGACTGTGCTGATGACCCTCAACCGAGTCGCTGTGTTTACTGTGGCACTTGCAGCCGCCCTGGTCACCGACGCCGCCGCGCAAACCCTCAAACCCAGTTTGACCGTCTCGTCCCAGGGACGATCCGTGACCATCGAGTGGTCCGTCGTGGACGGCGCGCTTGGTTACAACCTTCACGTCGGCACGGTGAGTGGTGCCTCAGACGTGGCGGCCGTCAATCTGCCTGCCTCGATCCGCCGTATCGTCGTGGCGGCGCCCGTAGGGCGCTATTTCCTGCGCGTCCGCGGGATCACCTTAACTGTTCAAGGCCCTTACTCGAACGAAGTGTCGGTGACGGTCTCGGACCAGGCACCCGCGCCCGCGCCCACGCCGAACCCCACGCCCAATCCGAACCCCACGCCCAATCCGAACCCTGGCCCCGGCTGCCAACAGCCGTCGGCGCCGTCACCAAATGCCAACGTCGGTGGCGATCAAAGCGTGACCATCAGCTGGAATGGCGTCGGTGGCGCGACCGGCTACCGCGTGGAGTTTGGCCGTAGCTCCGGCAGCACCGACCTGGTGCAGAACGTCCCCGCCCACCAGACTTCGTTCAAGCAGCCGGTCGGCATGGCGGGCACCTTCTACGCACGCGTCGTCGCCGGCAATACCTGCGGCAGCACGACGTCACAGACGATTGCCTTTACCATCGAAGGATCGACTCCCGGCACTCCCGGTGGTCCCACGGGCAGTGGACCACGGACGCCGAACCCCACGTCCGGTCGTCTGCCAGTGCCTGGCTACGGACGCGCCGTGGCGGAGGCCATGGCCTCAACCTACCGCGGCGACTTGCAGAATTCCTGCGTCGAGCATGGCGGCAATAACACTTGGATGTTTCGCGTCGTCAACGAGCTGCGTAAGCGCGACAGCCGATGGGGCCTCAACTGGAAGCGTGGTCGAACCGGGGATTTGTCGCAGGATATCGTGACTTATAACTACGGCTCGAATGCCGATGAGGGGACGACCGACGTGTACATCATCGACACCATCGGCGGTCACTGCGGCAGCAGTCCAGATTGGAACTTTCAGGACCAGTCCGAAGCGACCCGCGCCGGTGGCGGCATCGGTCGCTGGACATTACAGCCATATCTACGCGCCGGATTCCCCGGCGACGCCCGCGAGTAATCGCCGCGCGTCTCGATCACCAAGAGCCTCAGTGTTTCAAACCACCTGAAGCATTGAGGCTCTTCCCCTTGCTACGCCATCACAGGTACAACAGACAGATGCTACGAGTTCGCACAGCACTGCTCGCGATCCTTGCCGCAATTTTTCTCAGTGGCGGTCCGCCGGTGTCCGCTGAACGTTCGCCTCAGTGGTCAGTGGAAGAACTCAGCGCGTTCTCGGCCGTGATCGTGCGTGGCCGCGTGATTGACGTCACCAGTGGCTGGGACGCTGCGGTGCGGGGTCTGTATACCTACGCCACCGTCGAGGTCCGTGAAACGTGGAAAGGCGACCTCCCCGGATCGCGCCTCGTGGTCAAGATGTTGGGTGGCCGCGTCGACGATCTCGAGTTTCGCATCGATGGCCAGGCGGAGTTGGCTGTTGGCGATGACGTGGCGCTCTGGCTCGAGGTCCGGCCTCGCGACGGCACCCTGTATCCCGCGGGTCTTGCGCAAGGCGTGCGGCAGATCACCGCCGCGGACACCGACGCGACGCTTGACCTGCTGCGGCAGACGGCGGCGGCGTCGGCGCCGGTAAGCGCGACATTCAATGCCGAACCACTCGAACGGCACTACGCTGCCTACTCGTTGCTCCCTTCATCCGAAGGCGGGCCCGGGCGGTGGCATGAGGCCGACAGCAATGTCCCGATCGGCGTCGACTATCAACCTCCGCCTTCGGACCTTGGCGGCACCGTCGCCGAACTCGACGCCGCCATCAATCTATGGAACTCGTCGGGGATGACGTTGCGGCTGCAGCGCGGCAATGCACGCGGGCCGCGATGCATCGCCACATTCGAAGGCGACGGCCGCATTTCGGTCGCCTTCAACGACCCGTGCGGAGAAATCAGCGACGGCGGATCGATCGTCGGTATTGGCGGCGCGTACATGACCCCGGTCAATCGGGTGGTCAGCGGCATCACCTTTCGCAAGATCGTGCAGGGCGGGATCGTCCTCAATAACAGTGCGGGCGCCTACTCGTTTCTGTCGCAACGCGGCTGTTTCCAGGACGCGTTGACGCACAACCTCGGACACGCGATCGGCCTGGGCCATTCGGAGCGCAGTGACGCGATCATGTGGCCCGATCCGTTGCCCGGCTGCAGCGGCGGGCCATCGGCACTGTCGAATGATGACGTCACTGGCGTGCGGGTGATCTATCCGTCGGCGGCAAGTCCACCACTTCCGGGTGTACTTCCGGGTTCACCGAGTGGTCTGACGGCGACGGTCACCGGCACCACGGTTACCCTCGCCTGGAATCCGCCAGCGTCCGGCGGCGGCGTTACGACGTATGTCATTGAAGCCGGGTCCGCGCCCGGATTAGCGAACCTCGCCAATGTGGCCACGGCGAGCACCCAGACTTCGGTGACGTTTACGAATGTCCCCTCCGGCGTCTATTACGTGCGCGTCCGCGCCCGCAACAGCGCGGGCACCGGCAGTCCGTCCAACGAATTCCAGCTCGGGGTGTCGTGCACGGCGCCGCAGGCCCCAACGACCCTGGCTTTCACCAAGAGCGGTGGCCAGGTGACGTTCACGTGGCGCGCGCCTGCGTCGGGCCCCGCACCCGACGGTTATACCCTTGTCGTCGGCAGTGCGCCCGGCCTCGAGAATCTCCTGGTCGTTAATCAGGGGCCAGCCACGACGCTGACCGCGAGTGGACCACCGGGATTGTATTACGTCCGGGTCAAGAGCCGCAACGCATGCGGGGTCAGCGGCTCGTCGAATGAAGTGGTTGTGAGTCTGCCGTGAACACCGCGTTGAAATTGTTCCTCGTACTCTCGCTTGCCGTTGTCGCCTCGGGTTCGGTTCGAGCCCAGGCCGCCCCGGAAGTGTTCGTCGATCTGGGCGCCGCGGCATCATCTCCGGCGCTCGCGAGTGCGACGGCTACCCCCAGCGTGATGAGCCGCGCGGTCGTCGGGATCCAGACCGACCTGCTGTTCGCGGGGGAGGGCGCGACTCGTGTCACGCTCAACCTTGGGGCAGCCACGTGGATCGCGCGTCTGGTCCGCGTCGATCTCGACACCGCCGGCTTTCGCTCGTGGGTCGGCGTCATTGAAGGCGTCGATCACAGCCACGTCGTGTTTACCGAGCGCGACCGCGTCGTGTCGGCGTTGGTCGATGCGGTCGGTACCGTCTATCAGGTGAGCACGGCCACGCCTGGCGTGTTCCTCCTGGAGCAGATCGCGAGCGATCGGTTGCGCCCTGAAGGCCAGCCACTTGACGCGCCCGAGGGTCCGGATCGCCGTCACGCCGGTGTGGCGGAAGCAGCCGATGATGCGGGAACGATTGACGTGCTGATTCTCTACACGCCCAACGCACGATCCGCCCGCGGCGGAGCGTCGCAAATGCAGGCGATCGCGTCGCAGATCATCAGCGACAGCAACACTGCCTTTACCAACAGCGGCCTGGGCACCCGGATGCGCTTGGCCGGCACGTCGGAGTTCGCGTTAACCGAAGCCGCGGGCATGACCTCGGACCTGTCGGCGTTGTCTTCGAGCGTGACCGCGCAGTCGCTGCGAAATGCGGCCCGTGCGGATCTCGTGCAGTTGCTCGTGAACAGTCCGGACACATCGGCGTGTGGGTTCGCGTATATCCTTCGCTCGCTCGGAAGTCCGGATTTCCCGGCCTACAGTGTCGCGGACGTGGAATGCGTCGCGCAGTACACCCCGACCCACGAACTGGGGCACAACATGGGGTCGGATCACGCCCCGGAGGACGGCGCTTCGGGGGGGCTGTTTTCGTATTCGTATGGTTTCAAAGACGCCGCGCGCGGGTTCAGGACGGTGATGGCCTACGCGTGCGAAAATGGGTGCGGCCGTGTTCTGAACTGGTCGAATCCGTCGGTAGCGCAGAATGGGGAGCCGACTGGTACTGCAACGCAAAATAACGCGCTTTCGCTCGGTAACGCCGCGTTCACGGTGGCGAACTTTCGACAGGCGGCGACTGGTTCTCCGACCCCGCCCGGGAGCGTGCCGAGTGCGCCGACCGGTTTGACCGCCGCAGTCAATGGCACGACCGTGACGCTCGGTTGGAACGCGGTTGCCGGTGCGACCGGCTATACCTTGCAGGTCGGCCGATCAGAAACCACTTTCGACGTGTTCAACGGGCCGGTCGGCAACACCACATCGGTCTCTGGCGCGGTGCCGGCCGCTACGTATTTTTGGCGGCTGCTTGCGGTCAACGCCGCCGGCTCGAGTCCGCCGTCGGGCGTTGCGCAATTTGTCGTCGGCGTCGGCTGCACGGCGCCGACCGCCCCGCAACACTTAACGTTCAACGTGTCGGGCGGAACCGTGACTTTGAACTGGCTCGCGCCAGTAAACGGCTCGACGCCGATCACCTACGTCATCGAGGCAGGGTCAGCACCCGGTGAGATCAATCTTTACAACGCCGGCACCGGCAGCACGGCGCCTGGTGCCGTGGCGCAGGCGCCGCCAGGGACCTACTACGTGCGCATCCGTGCACAGAATGGCTGTGGCTTCAGTGCGCCATCCAACGAACAGGTGATCACTGTTCGCTAGTCCAAGATCTTCGCAAGATCTTCAGGCCAAGCGGTAAGGCGGCCTCAAATGAGGTCATGTCCGGTGCCCTAGGCGTTGATGCGTTAAGCTTTACGCCTGACTTTCGACCGATATCTGCTGGGCGGCGCCCTCCTTCTTGGCGCCGTCCAACCATTCCAGTCACCCGTCGCGTCATCGCCGGGCAGTTACCTCGCCGGCGCGCTCGGGTTAATCGCCCTCCACGAACGGCTGCGCAGCGAGTTCGTGCCCGCCGTCGCCCTGCTCTCTTCACTCACGCTGTTCCTCGGCACCCCGCTCTACGCGGTCATGACGCGCGAAACCAACCCGCTCCACGCGTCAGCGTTTGCGCTGGTGGCAGCCGTCATGCTGTGGGCACGGCGCTGGCCGTTTCCCGGATCACGCTACGTGTGGCTGATCATCGTGGCCACAATCCCCTTCGCTGCGAGTCTGATCTTCCCTCCCACGGCCACGCAGCCGGGACGATCGTGGGGCGAACAACTGTTTGGCGCGCACGGATTCCTGGCAGTGTCCCCGGTGCTCTACGTCGCCGCGATCGGCATCGTCGGTTACGCGCGCTCCAATGCACTGTGGACAGTCGCGGCGCTGGCGCTGATTGGATTGTGGACGATGGGGCCAACGCTCAGCGGCGCAATCGCGCTCCTGGCCATCGGCATCGGGTGGCTCATTGAAACCGCCCGCGCGCGCCCACTGGTCGCCGCTGCCCCGCTGGTGGCATTAGCGCTCGCCTGGAATTATTGGCTGATGGTTCAGTACACCGTCGGCGCCCTGCCGAAGGACTCGCCAGTCAGCTTCGCCGCACTGGTTCGCCAACAGGCCGACGTCGCAACGCAGAGTCCGTTCTTCTACCCGTTCGCATTCCCGGCCAACGCGTGGTTTGCGTGGCGTGAAGGTGTGCCCGTCGATCGCTACGAGCGCCTGGTGGCTGAGCCGCGCACGTCAACACTTGATCTGGTGATGAATCGAGACGTGGGCCGTTTCTTACTAGATGGATGGGACGCGCCGGGGAGTGATGCGGCGGGGCCCTCGCAATGGATCGGCCAATCACGCGCAACGGTCCTTGCCCCTCTGGACTGGTCGGCCCCCGGCGACGTGATGGTCTCGGTTCTCGCCCGCGCGCGACTGGAGGAACCGGCGGTTGCGGCCGATCTCGCGCTTGAGATTAATGGTCACCACGTCGGCCGCTTCGTCGTCCCTCCCGCCGCGCCGACCGAAGCGCGCGTCTCGATTGCCGCCGCCGATGCGGGCCGGGTGTTGCGGCGCGGATACAATCACCTGACCTTTGTCAGTTACGGCGTGCATCGCTTGAACCCCGACGACCCCCGGCCGCCGGGACCGCTCGGCAGTCGACCAGGCAACCGCGCATGGCCGGTCGCGATCTACCGCATTCGGATCACATCATCTCCCTGATCTGTGTAATCTGTGTCATCTGTGTCATCTGTGGTTTCCCATACGCCGCCGCAATCTGTGGTCGCCCCGCTGGTCTCGGTCGTAATCCCTGTTTATAACGGCGCCGACCTTGTGACCGCGTGCCACGCGGCGCTCGCCCCGGTTCTCGATCAGATTGCCGGCGGCGCAGAAGCGATCTACGTCGACGATGGTTCCACCGACCACACCGTCGAGGCCTTACGTGCGATCCAGGCGGTCGATGCCCGCGTGCGGATTGTCGAACTCGCCGCCAATTTTGGCCAGCATGCCGCATTCACCGCAGGGTTCGAGCAGGCGCGTGGCCGCTATCTGGTCACGATGGATGCCGACCTGCAGTGCGATCCGGCGGACATTCCACGTCTGGTTGAGCCGCTGACGCGCGGCTACGACCTGGTCAGCGGTGTGCGCTTGAACCGGCAGGATCCCGGGAGCCGGCAGTTCTTCTCGCGGATCACGACGGCGCTGGTGACCCGGCTTGCTGGTGTGCCGCTGCGCGATATCGGGTGTCCGTTGAATGCGTTTACCGATGATGTCGCGCGCAGCCTCGCTGCTTTCGGTGAATTGCGGCGCTTTCTCAAGCCGCTGGCGGTGAAAGTCGCACGACGGGTCACTGAAGTGGAAGTGCAGCACCGGCCCCGCTCCGCCAGGCGCACCGCGTCGTCATACTCCGCAACCGGTCTGGTCCGGCTGTTCATGGATTTTTTCGTGAACGCGCTCGGCGATGTCTTTGCCTGGGTGTTTCTGATCGGCGCAGCGTTGGCCGGCGTGACGATGTTTCTCGGGCTTCTCTCACTGGTGTGGGCGGCGCTGGTTGATGCCCCGCTGTTGTACGCGCTGCCGTGGTTCTTTCTTTCTGTGCAGGCAGTCTTGCTGGCGCTGTTCGGCCTGGCCGGCGATTACGTGCAACGGATCTATCGCCAGAGTTCCGGGCGGCCGTTCTTTCTGGTTCGCCGGCTGCATGAGCCCGGGCCGGTACGGTGACGACGCGCGAGGTATCCGACCTTGGCGAGGTGCAATCCCTTGTCGACGCCTACCCGTTCAAGCCGTATCGACACTATCGCGTCTACTCGCGCAAGGCGCAGAACGCGGTGATGCGGCAGGAGATCGCGGAGACACTCGACCACCCCGATGGGACGGTCATCGCGGTCGATGCCGGGACGGAACCGTCGTTTGCTGTAGTCCGCCGGCTGGAATGGGACTCGACATTTTTCCAGGTGCCGATGGGTCGCGTCGAGTACCTCCTCACTTCCACCCGCGACAGCTATCAAGCCACCCTCGATGCCGGGGTCGGTGCGCTGCGCGCCCGTGGCGTGCGCCATATCAGCATCAGGGCTGATGTCGCCGACATCGAGTCGGTCGCCGTCCTGGAGGCGAACGGGTTCCGGCTGATGGATTCGCTGGTCACCTACACGACGCGCCCGCGCAAGGAACCGCCGCACGACGTGCGCGAGGTCGGGACCATTCGTCCGCTGCGTCCTGAGGACGGTCCGGCCTTGATTGAAATTACCGCCGATGCGTACCGCGGCTTTCGCGGCCGCTTTCATCTCGACCCGCACATCAACATCGCGCGCAGCGATGCGTTCTATGTCGAGTGGGCGCGGCAATCGATCAACGGGTCGATGGCGGACATGGTGCTGGTTGCAGAGGGCGCCGATGGCCGGGTCAACGGCTACCTGGCGTTTCGCAAACGTCAGCCTGTCTCCTCGATCGGTGGCACCGATGTGTATGGCGGCGGCCTCGGCGCGTGCCGCGCAGACGCGCCCGGCGGCTACGCGGGATTAATCCGCGCCGGTACTATCTGGGCACATGAACGCGGCGCGGTAGCCGAGTGCCAGACGCAGAACTACAACTTTCCCACCATCCGGATTTACGAGGCCGTCGGCGCCCACTATGTCCGCGCCGACTACACGCTGCACGGCTGGCTGGACTGATCCCTGATCCCTGATCCCTGATCCCTGATCCCTGCTAGAATCAGAAGTTATTGGGCGGCTAGCTCAGCTGGGAGAGCGCTGCGTTCGCAATGCAGAGGTCGGGAGTTCGATCCTCCTGCCGTCCACCAAACTTCCCTAACAATTCTTCCACTTCGGCGCCGGCCTCGGTTGGTCGCTCATCGCGTTGTGACCAATTTGTGACCAAGTAGGCGCCCGTTTCCAGCGCCCCGAGCTTCAGCGCCTCTGTCGGGTGCGTATACCGCTCAAGCATCCGCGTCGTGCTGTGGCCGCTGATCGACATCACCGTGTGATCGCTGTGTCCTTCGGCAATCATCCGACTCAGCGCCGTGTGACGCAGCGTGTGGAAGGTCACGTCACCTGTCCGAATGCCTGCTCGCGCCAACGCCCGCTGGAAGTTCTTGAGAATTGACGTGTAAGCCTTCCCCGTCACCGGGTTGGCAAACACCCAGGGCCAATTGCGCGTCAGGTCATCGAGGATCGTGCGTACGGCCGGCGACAGCGGGATACGCCGCATCCGGCCGTTCTTGGTCTGTAGGAACACGATCGCGTCGGGGGTGACGTTCTCCCACTTGAGCGTGAGCAATTCGCCCTTACGGGCGCCTGTGAGCAGCGCCAGGGCCACCAGCGCACGGAACCGGCCGCGACACGCGGCAACCAGCCGCTGCTCTTCCTGAGGCGTCAGGATGCGCGTACGGCGGTTCTCCACCTTCAGCCGCGCGACCTTCGTCGCCGGTGATTCCACCAACTTTCCCCACTCGACGGCCTTCCCTAGGATGCCCTTTAGCGTGTCGAGCTCGCGGTTAACAGTCGCGGGTCGGATCTTGTTGCCTGGGCTCGTCTGGCCGTGTGCCTTCCAACGGCTCTGGAGACGTTCACGCTTCCACTGCTCAATGCGATGCACCGTGATCTCGTGCAGCACCAGCGAACCAAATGCCGCGTTCAGGCGCGCGATGGTGTACTCGTCGCGCGTCCCGCCGTCTCGCTTGTGAACCGAATGATCGCGGAGGTAGACCGCGGCGAATTGGCGGAACGTCAGATCCGGTTGCCGCCGGATGCCGTGCCGGCCTTCCAGAATCCGGGCGCGCTCTTTCGCCTCGATGTCGCGCGCCTTGTGCTTGTCGGCCGTTTCAGTGCTCGCACGATACCGCCGACGGTTCACCCGGAAGTCGTAGTACCAGACGTGCTGACACTTCGGCGACGCTTGGCAATATAGCGCGCTCCATTCAGGTTCGGTGCGGCTGCACCGTTTGCGAAGGCTCATTCGTCGTGTCCCGCGTGAAGGACGCGATTGCGGAGGGTCAACCAGTCGTCCTCAGCAAAGAACAGCTCGTCGCCCTGGACGAGCACAGGCCCGGCATGGTGTGGAGCGTCGTCGGCACGCGCCAGCAACGTGTCGTCGTTCAGCGCAGCCGCGGCAACTTGAAGGCTGGCGGCATAGAGCTCGTCCGGCCGGCCGGGTTGTCTGACGCGGATGGCCAAGGGTGAGAGCACGTCAATCTGGTCGGTCGTGCTCATCGCGCACCGCCTTGTGTCTGGCGTGACGCCGCCTGAGACAGCACATAGGCGACCGCATCAACGGCATTCAACTGCTGCCGGATGACGGTCGCTTGGTCCTGGACTAACGTCCAGTCAATGTCGTCGTCGGCAAACTCCCGTATCTTGTCCGCCTGACTCACAATCACGTGATACAGGCACTCGAAAGCGCCCTCCAGCGCCCTCACGTGCTTCCAGTACGCCTCCGGGTCCATCGCTTGGCTCGTCACCTCCGCTAAGATCGAGGCGTCTGTGAATGCGTCTGGTGGGGTAACGGCCGCGGGCGTGTTCTGTCGTTTCATGTTCGGCTCTCCTTAGAACGGTTGGGAAAAGCCAGCGTCGAGCCGTACTACACTTGATGTAGCTCGCGCGCCGGGTATGTCGGTGAACGGGTTAGGGGCGTTTGCGGGTGACAGCCCGCTTGCGCTCCGTCTTCTTCTTGTTTACTTGCTCGTCTGTCAACCACCGGTCCACAGCCATCCTGATCTGCCGCGCCACGGCTGCCCCAGTGCGTCGTTCGATGTCGCGCAATGCCGCGAGCTGTTCGGGCTCAAGCAAGACTTGAAAGCGCTGCTTCGGTGACATTAGACGATGGTAGTATACACAACATTGTGTATGGTCGTACCGAAATGGGCAATGGGCTGACTAGCGGCAATTCACCTGCTGTACGGATGGCCCATACCCCGCCGTTCTGCTGCGTCGTGATACTGCTGCCGACAGCTGAAATCATTCGTTGCGCAGCAAGGGATGAGGACTGTCCCCCTCGCCGCCAATCCACAGGCCACCTCGTTCCTCGAAGTGCGATCGCACACTCATAACAAGTGACCTTCGGCTCCCCGGTTCCTGGGTAGAGGAGGTAGTTCGTCTTTCAGGCGGGCGGGAATGTGCGCCCGTAGCGCTGCATTTCTTGGGCCCGCTCCTGCACATCTCGCCGGTCAGCATCTGAGTTGATACCCAGCGCCACGTACGTCCCCTCGCGACGGCCATCGCTGAAACCAGAAAAATAGCCATCCCAATGTGAACTTATGCGGTCCACACGGACGGCGGCGTACGCAATCATCGCGACACATCCGGCGGCGACAGCGACAGCCCCTCCAGACCAGTTGCGTGCATCAGCAGCCCACACGAGCGTGATGGTTGCGACGCCTCCCAGCGCTGGCCAAATCCGGCCGCTCAAAGGACCAGCGAGACTGCGACGATAGTACGCGTTATAAGCCTTGTAGAAGGGTTCTTGCGCGTCCTCGTTGAAGGGCTTCGAGAGCTCGGCAACCTGCGACGCGTCGAATTGCAATCCGCCGTAAAGGATGCCTTCATTCATCGCCTGTGACAGGTGAGTGGCCTGAAGTGCCGTCAGTTCCTCCAAGTCGGGGTCAATGCCGGCACGGCTCTTCATGTCTCGAATCCATTGATTGCTGTTCGGCGCCGGGATCTTCGCATCGCTGCTTGCCAAAGTGTCCCGCAGCTCGGTCGACACGCGATCGAGTTCATCGTCGATACGCGCCTGGGTAGCACCCAACGAGCCCGTCTCGAGCGTCATCTGTACGAGTCTGGACTGCAGTGCCGCGGTCCTATTGTGATCCGCCTCCACATCTCTCAAAGAGCTGCCGCAATCGCGACAAAACGAAGTGCCGATGGGGCTCACGGTATGGCACTCGGAGCAAACAAGTTCATTGGACACGGCGCCACTTTGGCGTTTGCGAACGCCCAGTGTCAAGGCTTCCTTCTGAACCTTCGCCCATGCAATCGGCTTGCGCGGGTCGCATGGCTTTAAGGGACTCGACAACTTCATCGCGCGTGAGTCCGTCATCGAGCGCGGCGTCGATGTATTCCGCGATCTTCTGCTCTCGGATCTCGTTAAGTTTCTGCATCGGCTTCGCGAGCGCCTCTTGTAAGGTCATGACTTCTTTGCAGTCCTGCCGCGTGCGCGCCTCCGCGACTCGATCGCCTTGCGCCGCGTCCAGAGCGCGAAGCGATCGCGCCACGAGAGAAGACGCTGAGGTCACACCTCCGCAAACGTCGTGAGGTCCGCGCGCAGCTTTGTGACCGCCCACTCGCGATCGTCGAGCCGCTGCTCGATAAACGATCGGGCCTGGTATTCGGTCCACGCCACGGTTGCACCCTGCGCCAGTAGATCCGCCGTCATACGCGCGGCATCCCGCTCGGTTGCGCGGTCGTAGTCCGCGCGGAAGGTGTCCATCGCTTTATCGATCGCAACGGGGTGAAGGGCTACCTTGATCGTCATCGGTTCTC
>DATLXN010000043.1:0-155234 GCA_035575715.1 Vicinamibacterales bacterium
CTGCTCTCTCGCCATGACGAGGTTGGCTTCGAGTTCGGCGATCGGATCATCGATCGGCGATGGTGTACGTGTGCGGATGCGTGTCGCCATTACGCGATGGTCGCAAACGCAACCGCATCGGCGCGTCGCATCCATGAAGTGAATCGCACGGCCTTGATGCCGACCAGGTTGCGGCTGAAAAAATCAATGACCACTGTCGCCGACGTGGCCGGATGCGTCGGCGCATCATCGAGTTGTGCGCTGCCATGCTCAGACAGTGTGACCGAGCCGCCGCCATCGACCCATGCGAGGCCGTCGGCATCGATGACGATGAGACGCCCCGCGGCTTCCGGTGCAATGACGACCTTCACCCCGAGACCGGCAAGGTCACGCAGCGCCAAGAGGCGACTGGCAATCGCGGCCGATGTGATCACGACGGGGGTTGACGGCGCGCCGCCCGACACCGCCCCAAGGACGGCACCTAACGTGGATTGCAGGTCCGCGCCTGCCGTCACGGCTACCAGACCATTCAGCAGACCGGCCGGGCCGTCGTCGCGGCAGCCGTATCGAGTAGCGCGCTATTCCATGCCTTGGCGATGGCCGTCGTCAACCGGCGCTCAAACAATATCTGTGTGTCGCGGGGGTGTCCGAACTTGAGCAGCTCTTTCGAGACGGCGATCGCGCCCACAATCTTCTTGGCGTCGAGTGCGACGGATGTGAAGGACGCGGCACTCATGGGGGCGGGTGCGCCCTCTGCCACAAACGCCGCGGTAGGGTCAGAGACTTCCACGGCACCCACCACTTTCACTCCCGGTGCGCGCGCGGCACCAAGCTGCGGCAGGATGGCGCGCTGGTCCACCAAATCAAGAATCGCCCGCGCCATCGGGCTACTCGACGCCAGTCCGCCCGTCGAGTCCATCGGCAGGACGGCGGCTTTGGTGATCAGCTCACGGCCGTACGCGGACAAGTGTTTTTTTCCCAGCAGGAAGTGGCTGACGCTGTCCTCCTGCCGTAGGTGGGATTCACTGGCGAGAAATAGCCAGGCGGCTTGGCGGGCTTCGTTCTGTTCCATCTGTGCGTTCACGGTCGCGAGAGCATCATTCATGTCGTGACGATATCGTGGCGCGAGTTTCCACGATTCACACCCGCGATACTCGCCACAACAGCCCGTCGCGTGACTGGCCGACGCGGAGCAACTGCGGTCCGTCGATAGCCCCCTGCTGCGACAGACGACGCAACAGCTTGCCCAATTGTCGGGGGTTGTCGACCAACGCGAAACCCGCCGGTCGCTCAGCCAATAGGCGCAACCGACGCCAGAGAGAGCGCGCGGTGAACATTCCCCAGGCCGTCAGCGTCCCAAGCTCGTTGATTCCTACCAGCGCCTGCTGGTGGCCACCGATGCGCCGTTCGAGCAACTCAACACGTCGGCACAGGTCGGCGACGGCGTCACGTGAATCGACGGCGAGCGCCCTCGACGAGGCCATCAGTAGCGATGCTCCTGAATCAGTTCGACCGACCATCGCTCAGCCGCTGCGGATTCGGCCGCGCTCCACTGCTCACCGGGTTTCAGTAGGGCCGCCGCACAAAACCCGGCGCGCTGGCACTCCGCCTCAATGCCGGGACCGTAACGTTCGAGCAGCTCGGCACGCGGGAGATTGTCCGAGCCACCGGTGATGCAGGTGTTGACCCACCCCGGCAGGCGGGCCGGTGGCCAACCGTTCATCGCGAGGACGTAGGTGAGATGCGGACTGGCGCTATTCGCCCGCACACCCCGACTAACCGGCATGGGCCGCTCGCCGTTTCGCAGACCACTCGGTATCGCTAGGCCGACCAGGCCGGCGCGCAGCCGTGCCGTTCGAGAACTTCAGCAGCCGCCAAAAACGCAATCCAGATGTTTGGCAGTCCAACGCGAGTTTCGTTTGGCCCTGTGCGCGCAGCGCGGCCGCGTCATCAAAATTCCGAAGGGCTGACTCAAGGTTGTGGAGCTCGTGCCGTTCAAAATCATTGGCGGCCATTAGGTCAGTCCACAGCTGCTGACTCTTTGGGGTCAGGTCGACGGGGGGTTGATCATTCATCATCAGGTCCTCACATATGCCGTCGGTTAGTTAAACGTCTGCGTGACCGGGGCACGGTTTCCGGGCTCGCAGCCTTGCACACCGAACCATCCCCCCGGAGTCTGCCCGGCGTTGGTGCCAGGCTCATGACACCGATCCTGCCGGGTAGTCGTAGTCGTCGAGTAGGCGGGTAGCCTTGAGCTCAGCGAACGAGGGTAGAGAGCCGTCTGGAATCGCCGGATAGGGTTCAGCAGCCAAGAGCGACAAGCCGTCGCCCTGGAGGCACTCCTCGCAGATACTGCCAGAGTCATGGCCGGCAAAGGTGCCGTCTGCCAATTGGTCGAAGACACCCACGTAGGTGCCGTCCTTCCAACCCTCGCCGTTGCAACACAAACACTGGCGTCGCCGAATGCTTTGATGGCAGACGATGGCGACGCGGACGATCCGTGGTTCCGTCATGAAGCGCTTCCCTTTCAGCACACGTGTTCGTTGATCCGAGTCCCCCAGCTCAAGCCAGGTCACGAGTTGTTTTCTTCATTAAGTTGGAACCAGTTCTATTGGTCGGTTCCGGTTCCCCTCTTAAGAGGAGGGAACCGGGAACCAGTTCCGTGTTGTTTGGTGGTTCCGGAACCAGCCGGAACCGAGAACCAGCTAGGAAGCACGGAAGCCTCCTTCGGGATGACGCGTGATTGCGCCAGATTTGGCGAGGTCGCGCCAGGTGTTCAGACCGGCCAGCCGGTTGACGCCGGCGGCTCTGATGGCCGCGTTTGCGGACTTCAATCGCTCGCCGGCTTCGTCGGCTGCACGCACGTGTTGCAGCAGTCGGTCGGCCGTCGTGTGGCTTTCGTCGTTTGCGCTGACACTCCAGCCGTCCGGCGTCAGGTGTGCGACGAAGTCGGCGACCGCCGCGCCGTACACACCGCGGGTCTTCTTGAAGGTCGCGAGGAATCTTGCGCCCTCATCTGCCTGGTAGCCGTCCGGCCGCTCGAGTTGAATCATGAGGTTCAGCACGTCTTCGGCCTTCGAGTGGCCGCGGGCGCCGCCCATGCGGTTGCTGTGGTGTCCCATCATCACGGCCTTGCCACGTCTGCGCAGGCCCAATAGCCAGGCCTGCGCTGGCTCCCATGCGGTGGGATCTTTCTCGCCCTCCGGATTGAACAAGCTCGATCGGTTGTCGAGGAAGATCAGGTCGGCGTCGTCGACAAACGGCTCCACTGCGAGTTGCCCGGCGTCAGTGTCGAGCCTCGGCAGGAAGTGATCCTGCCAATCGGCGCCGACCACGGTCAGCGGTACTGGTGAGGTCGTGCTGATGCCCATGTGCTGGCAGATCTCGATAAAGCGATCCTGCAGCTCTTCGCTGGCCATCTCCCCGTCGATATACAGGACGCGGCAGGGTGACGCGCTGAAGCCCATCGCCGTGGTGCCGGTCGCGGCGACCAACGCAAGGGTCTGCATGAACCACGTTTTACCGATGCCGCGCTCGGCGTAGATCTGCCCGAGATGACCCGCCCGCAGAACCGGCGTGTCTGCGCGCGTCAGAATCGCCCGCCGCGTCGGGAACCGATGCGCCACGAGGTCGGCGAGGGTGAAGCCGACAAGTGGCGAGGGCAGCGCCTTTGAGGGCGCATAGCGCGCCACGCTGCGGGCGATTTTCGAGACCTCGAAGTCCGATAATGGCGGCTTGCAGCGCCGTTGATTCTCGACGCGCAGCAGCGCCGTGATCGCGTCCGCGCCAAAGCCAAGATGCCTCAGCTGCCCTGCGACCTGCGTCAGCGTGGAATCCCGCTGCCCTTCAGGGATCGTGTCGGCGTCACCGGGCTCGATCGACGGAGCTACTGCGAGGTCTGAGACGATGCTTGGCAGCGCCTCAACGATCGCGGCTTCGTATGAATTCACCAGCCGCTGCCTTCCCGCTCGTACACGGCCCCTGATGGGTGCACACTGCCAGGGGCTACGACATAGCCCCCGTCCGCCCGAACGTCGAGCTCCAGAGGCTTACCGTTGTAGACCACGCGGGCCTTGTTTCTGACCGGTACATCCCCGCTGTATGGGTAATACAAGTGCAGTCCCTTCGCGGTCCTCACGCGCATGTCACAGGGCGGAAGATTGCCGCGCGCCCAAATAACTGCATCAGGTGAATCGAGGTCGATCACAAAGATGCCCGAGACGGTGCCCGTCACGATGCCAACGTTCAGCGGTTCGGGCCGATCGAACCACTGCTCAAGCTCGGCATACGTCGCGGGTCGCTGCTGGAACTCAGTCCACGAGGCAAGGGCCGGCCGCTTGTCCCGATACTTCAGCGGGATCAGGCTCCAGCCACGGGCCCACAAGTCGCCGATATTCAGCAGGTCGGCGCGGCACCCCTGCAGGACCGTGCCGTCGCCCAGAACTTTATTCACTAGCGGCGACCTCACCGCGCTAGTCACTCAACGCCCTCTCGCTTCCAACCGTCGACAACTTTGCGAAGTTCATCGACGTCGTACGCTTTCCGTCTTACACCGGGGATGCGGACAGCGCGAAGCACACCGCGGTGCTCGAGGTCGTCGACAAGTCGAGGCGAGATGCTAAGGAAGTTGGCAGCCGCCGCCCGGTTGAGCAAAAGCGGCTCGATGCTGTACTGATTGGTTGGTTCGTTACCGTGCTTCACCACACCATGATGCGCGTTGTGTTTTTGGAGGTAGGCGGGATAACTATCCGGACCTGAATAGTTAGTGCTCCTAGCGGGCTTTCTTGCGGGCTTTCGTTGCTGCTGGTGGCGCGCTACTGTTAAGGAAGGACGCCCATATACGTTGCCGCTCCGCACGTACAGCGTCGAGACGAGGCCGACGCCTGATACTTGCCGAAATGAGGCGGCGGGAATCCTTTGGACACCGATGCCCCGCGGCCTCTAACAGGATTGACGCGATGCGAGCCACCACACCGTCGGTGGTTGCGGTGCATTTCTCTCCAGCGTCATGCAGCGCGAGCACAACGTCGTCGAAAAAACGGGAGAGCGCTACGTCCGTCGGACGATGAGCGCCGCGCAAGGACGACTGGGACAACCGCTCCTGAAGCTCAACGTCCAACACGATCAGCGCGCGGACGATGTCTACAAAGGACTGCCCGTGTAACAGGCCATGCGCCCAATTGCCGATTAAGTCTTGCGTCGCCTGAATGCCTGTGCCGCTGTTCTTGATGGTGGCCCGCACAGCACGACTCAGCTTCTGTAATTTGTTGCGTTGGCTCTGATTGAGCCCGTGTTGCCCGGTTCGACCGTCCTTCCGATGCTGAACCAGCCGCTCGAGTGCAGCCCAAAGCGCCTGCAGCAACGGCCGAAACCGCTGGTCCGCCCTCTCAAGGTGAAGGAGTTCATCGTCAACGGCACTGATGAGGCGCTCCGGAAACCACGGTTCCCCCTCCCATTGGTCGTCCTGCAACTCAGACAACCGTTGTTGAACGCTCCCCTGTTCCGCGAGAAACCGGTCGCGGATGTCCTCTGGCCAATGGGTTCCGTGTCGACGATACAACCGCTTTTTGACATCTTGAAGACGCAGGTTGCGCGTCTCGACTCTTTGCAGTTCAGCTTCGGCGTGCCGGTTACAGCGCCGGCCGCTATCCCAATCACCAACTCCAGACATCTGCGATTCCTCTCTCGCGAGCACCCGAGAATCTTGTGACCATCTTGTGACCATCCGCCCCGCATCACCATGCAAAAATATGCGTGTTTACGCGGGTTGGCGCGTTGGTCACAAACGGTAGGCAGCACGCCTATTAGGGTAGTAGAATCAAGGAGTTAACCCTTGCGACGGCGTCCGTTCGCAATGCAGAGGTCGGGAGTTCGATCCTCCTGCCGTCCACCATCCTCCGCTCGCATCACGAGCTTCGGATGGCAAGCCAGGTTCCGTGCCGACCCTTCCCCACTCACGAGTTCTTCACATCGACATCACCGGCCATGACCAGCCGGGTGTCACCCACTCATTAACCACCATCCTCGCCGCGTCGGGCGCGCGCATCCTCGATATCGGGCAGGCGGTCATTCACGACGCGCTCGCCCTCGGCATGCTGGTCGAATTGACCGACAACATGAAATCGTCGTCGCTCCTCACCGAGCTGCTGCTCAAAGCTCACGAGCTAGGCGTCCAGATTCGATTCACTGCGACGTCCGGCGCCGAGTATCAGACCTGGGTTGAAGCGCAGAGTAAGGGACGTTACCTGGTCAGCGTGCTTGGGCCTGAATTGAACGCAGTCCACCTCGCCGCGGTGAGCGGGCTGATTGCCCAGGCCGGTCTCAACATCGATCGCATCGATCGCTTGTCGGGCCGGACCCCTCTTGACGCCCCAGACGGCGAAGGACGAGTCTGCGTCGAGCTGTCCGTCTCCGGCGAGCTCACCGACGAGGACGCAGTCCGGTGCGCGCTGATGGCGTTGACCTCCGACCACGACATCGACATCGCCTTTCAGCACGACAACGTCTATCGTCGTAATCGACGCCTGGTGGCCTTCGACATGGATTCGACGCTGATCCAAGCCGAAGTGATCGACCAACTGGCTCTGTTAGCGGGCGTTGGCGACCAGGTCGCCACGATCACTGAAGCGGCGATGCGTGGCGAGCTTGATTTTCAAGCCAGCTTCCGCCAGCGCGTCTCGCTGTTGAAAGGACTTCCAGAGTCGTCGCTGCAGGCGGTGATCGACAATCTGCCGCTGATGGACGGCGCCGAGAGATTGATCGCGACGCTGCAACGTCTCGGCTACAAGACGGCGATTCTCTCGGGCGGATTTGTCTTCGTCGGGCGCGCCCTGCAGCGCCGGCTTGGCATCGACTATTTGCACTCGAACGAACTGGATATCAAGGACGGCGTTGTGACTGGCGAGGTGCACACCGAGATCATCGACGGGGCGCGCAAGGCACACTACCTGGCGGAAATTGCGAAGGCAGAAGGTATCAGCATGGAGCAGGTGATCGCCGTCGGCGATGGCGCCAATGATTTGCCGATGCTGCGGCTGGCGGGGTTGGGCATCGCGTTTCGCGCGAAACCGGTGGTGCGCGAGAAGGCCCGCCAGTCCATCTCGACGATGGGACTGGACGGGATTCTCTATCTACTCGGCGTCCGCGATCGCGAAGCTACTTGATGATCGCGGTCGGCCGCTTGTTCTCATACTTCAGCGTGATTTCTGACGCTTCGCAGAGATTGATTTTTTCCCAGATGATGTCGTCTTTATCTTCGTCAACGACCTTGAGATCCCACGAGCACGTGGTTTCTGAACGCGAGAAACTGATGTCGACCGTCTCGCTGTTGTTGAGCACGTCTCTGCCCATCACGTCCTCGCCCCACTCGTCGTCCTTACTGGGGGAAACGTAAACTTCCATGATGGTCAGGCCGGTCTTGTTGATCAGCGAAAAATCGAGGACGGGACCCGCCGCCGGAAGTGACGTGCTGCCGAGGCACAGAACGGCGAGGCAGATGAATACGGCGCGCTTCATGACAACTCCTTAAGGCACAAGGGCTTCAGAGCATCCGAAGCGCTTGAGAACGAAGGTAACTCTAGCATAATGCTTGTCGTTTATGCACCATAAAAATGCTTAGAGTCCTATACTGTGTGGATCGACCAGCCTATCAGTTAACCTTATTCCTCGTCGGGGCGTCTTACAAATATGGGGTTTCACTTTATTGCCGCAGCGCTCGCCTTCGGGCTGGTCGCCCAGAGTGCGAATTCGACACCCGAAGACCTCGCTGGCCGGGTTCAGCGCCGTTACGACACCATCCGCGACTTTGAGGCTGATTTCGTGCAGTCCTACGAAGGCGGCGTCTTGCGCACCAAGACCACAGAGCGTGGGACCGTGGCGATCAAGCGCCCCGGCCGAATGCGGTGGGTCTACACCAATCCCGAACGCAAGGAATTCGTCTCGAACGGGCAGCGCATCTATTCGTACCTTCCCGGCGACAAGCAGGTCATCGTCAGTCCCGTGCCGTCTGGCGAACAGACGACGCCGGCTCTCTTTCTCACCGGCCGTGGCCACCTGGTCCGTGATTTCACGGCGACGTTTGCCGACCTTCCGGGTGCGCCCGCCGGTGTCGTCGGGCTGAGGCTGGTCCCCCGGAAACCGGATCCCGAAGTCGAATGGTTGTTGCTCGGAGTCGATGCCACGACCTTGCAGATTCGGCACCTGGTCGCCACCGATCGACAGGGTGGCCGTTCGTCGTTTACCTTCACCAATCTGAAGGAGAACCGCAATTTGTCCGATAAACTCTTCGAGTTCCAGATTCCCCGTGGGGTCGATGTGATCACCAACGGCGTGCCGGCAAAGTAGACCAACTGCGTGATTCGCCACCTAATTCTCTTCTGCAGCGTCCTGTCGCTTACCGGATGCGCCACCGGCGCTGCGCTGCGACAGGCGCAGGCCGCCGAAAGCGCCCAGGAATATGACCGGGCGGTCATCGAGTACACCAAAGTGGTCCGAGCGAGGCCCAACGATCGCACCGCACGCGCGTCGCTCGAGCAGGCCAAGTTGCGCGCGTCCCAGGATCACTTTACCAAGGCGCGGCGGCTGTCCTCGATTGGCAGGCTTGAAGAATCGTTGATCGAGTATCAACTCGCTGCCGAACTCAACCCCTCCAACAGCACGATTCAGGACGAAATGCGCACCGCCCGTGCGCAAATGCGCGCGAAGATTGCGGTCACTGCTGAAGGCAAGACTCAGCTGGAAACACTGATCCAGCAGAGCCTGGACGCGCCGCTGCCCGGCATGGTTTTACCGGAGGGTGTCGAGCTGCCCGACACGCTGGTGTTTCGCGACGCCAACAGCCGCGAAGTATTCGTGGCGCTCGGCAAGTTCGCGAACTTGAGCATGGTGTTTGATCCGGCCTTCCGCGACACCGCGATCACCATCGACTTGCGCAAAGCCAAGCTGGATGAAGCGCTCAACTCGGTGGGGGCGGCGACGCGGAACTTCTGGAAAATCAGTCAGCGTACGGTCACGATCATTCCCGACACTCCGGCGAAACGCCGTGAATACGAAGACGAAGTCGTGCGGGTCTTTTACTTGAGTAATGCCGACCTCAAAGAAACGATCGACATCCTGCGCATCGTCATCGACGCCAGGCGGCTGGCACAGATGACCGCGACCAACGCCATCACCATCAAGGACACGCCCGAGCGCATTGCGGCAGCGGGACGAATCATCGCCGCCATCGACAAGGCGCGGCCGGAGGTCGTAATCGATGTCGAGTTGATGGAAGTGGACCGGACGCGGATGAAAGAATACGGCCTTCAAATCGCGTCGCCCGGCACCAACGGCATCGCCGGTCAAGCTGGTCTCAGCGACGAATTTACGCTGCGCGATCTGCGCAACCTGACCCAGTCTGATATTTTCCTGACCAACCTGCCCGGTTTGTTCTATCGCCTGCTCAAGAGCGACAGCGCGACGCGCGTGCTCGCGAATCCTCAGTTGCGCACCTCAGAAGGGATCCCGGCGCAGGCCCGCTTTGGCGAGCGCGTGCCCGTCCCGGTGACCACGTTCGCGCCGATCGCCGCCGGCGGTGTCCAGACCCAGCCGATCACGTCGTTCAACTACGAGAACATCGGCGTCAACATCGACATTACGCCGCGGATGCATCACGACGACGACGTGTCACTGGCCGTGAAGATCGAGGTCAGCAGCATTTCAGGAACGGGCTTCGGCGGATTACCGACCTTCGGCAACCGCTCCATCAACACCGTGATCCGTTTGAAGGATGGCGAGACCAATATGCTCGCCGGCTTGATTCGCGACGATGAACGCAAAGTGCTGTCAGGGATTCCCGGCTTGAGTGACATTCCGGTGATCGGGGGAATCTTCGCGCAAAACCGGCGTGAAACGCAGGAGACTGACATCATCCTGACGCTCACGCCGCGGATCGTCCGGGTATTGGACCTGAAAGCAGATGACCTGCTGCCCTTCCGCGTCGGCCGAGACAGCGGCGCGCCGTTGATCGATATCCCGTTGCCGTCGCCGATCTCGCTTCCCCGGCCGCCAGGCAGTTTCGGCGACGGCACCACCTTCGTGCCGCCCGGCACCACCCCGCCGCCGCAAGCGCCGCTGCTGCCGATACCCTCGCTGCCGGTCAAGCCGCCCCCGCCGCCGCCGCCGCCGCCGCCGCCATTGGTGAATTAGTGATTCAGTGATTGGCGATTGCATTGCGTGAATAAGTGATTGGTGATTGAGGCTGTCAGTCGCTCAATCGGCGAATCACTCAATTCAATCGCTCAATCGCCCAATTACTCGATTCAATTACCAATCACGCAATCGCCAATCGCCAATAAATTAGTCGACGCGAGCGACCTGCCCGCCCATCCCCTGCAACCGCTCGACCAGCTTGGCGTAACCGCGCTCGACCACTTCGAGATGATCGACGCGACTCTGTCCTTTCGCCGAGAGGGCCGCAGCAATCAGCGCCATGCCGGATCGAATGTCGCGGCTATCGAGCTTGCCGCCGCGTAGGTGGCGCGGACCGGTGACGATGATGCGGTGCGGGTCGCAGAGGAATAAATCGGCGCCCATGCCGCTCATCTGCTCCAGCGAATACAACCGCAGCTCGTAGAGCCAGTCATGGACCAGCGTGGCGCCGGCGCACTGGGTCGCGAGTACGGTGACCAGGCTGACCAGATCGCTGGGAAAGCCGGGCCACAGGCCGGTGGTGATGCGACCAGCGTTGATCAGGGTATGCGGCTCTGCACGGTAGATCGTCCCATCATGCTCACAGTGCACGTTCATCTTGCGGAGCACTGCCGACACGACTTCCATGTCCTCCCACCGCGTACCGCCCACTTCCATCGTGCCGCCGGTAATCGCCGCCACCACCGCCCAACTACCAGCCTCGATGTAGTCGCCCCACAGGGCGCGTTTGGTGCCACGCAACTTGGCGACACCTTCGACACGAATGGTCGGACTGCCGGCGCCTTCGATGCCGGCGCCCATGCCCTGCAGGAACTCGCACAGTTCGACGACATGCGGCTCGCACGCCGCGTGACGAATCTCGGTGCGGCCAGGTGCCGCAGCAGCGGCGAGCAGCGCGGTTTCCGTACCGGTCACTGATGCTTCGTCCAGGTAGTACGACGCCGCTTTGAGCCCGTCCGGCGCTTCGAGCGCATGACCAGGACCATCAGAGACGCGGACGCCCATGAAGCCCAATGCTTCGAGGTGGGTGCGGATCGTGCGGCGCGTTGGAAAGTCGCCGCCGGGCGGTGCGACCATCGCACGGCCGCGGCGCGCCAGCAGTGGGCCCATCAGCAGCACTGACCCGCGCAAGCGCCCGACCAACGTGCGGTCGGGCTCGTCCTTCGACACTTCTTTGCACCGAATGCGGAGCGTCGTGGTTCCGATGCCGTCGACTTCGCCACCCAAATCGAGCAACAGCCGGCACATCACCTCAACGTCGGCAATGCGTGGCACGTTCTCGAGGATGCACTCCTCTTCGGTCAACAGGCACGCAGCAATGATCGGTAGCGCCGCATTCTTGTTGCCTTCGACATCAAGGCGGCCGTGGAGGCGGTGACCGCCTTCAATAACGAGTGTCGACATGTCTCTCCCTGGGATCGAGCAGCCACTGTAGTTGGTCGGTCGGCGGAAAGCCGACAAACACCGGTTCCGGAACAATCGCCACTGCGAAGGTGTCGAAGACGGCGCGCTTGATATCGCTCGCCAACGCAAGGACATCGGCCGCACGCGCACCGCCGTGATTGATGATCGCTTGCGCTTGAAACGGCGAGATGCCGACGGGACCCCGCGTGACACCTTTGCTGAACCCCGAGCGTTCGATCAGCCACGCCGCCGGCAATTTCACCGACTCGGTATCGAGCGGATAGTGCGGCACCGGCGATGCACCCTCGACACGCGCTTCGACGCGCGCAAGATGTGCACGGCTGATGATCGGGTTGACAAAGAAAGACCCGCAACTGTGATTGGCCGGATTGCCTTCTTCGATGACCATGCCCTTGCGCCGGCGGATGTGAATAGTCGCCGCGCGGACGGCCGAGAGCGACGGCGACAGGTCGCCGGCTTCCTTGCAATAGGCCACGACATCGGCATAACTCACGGTCGGCGGGGCATCCTGGGTTAACGCAAACGCGACACCGGTCACGATGTACTGGTTGGCATCCTGATGCTTGAAGCGACTGGTTCGATAACCGAAGGCGCACTCAGCGGCGGCAAACTGCACGGCGCGATTCGTCTCGCGGTTGATGGTGTTGACGTGGCTAATGGTGGCCGACACATCCTGCCCATACGCGCCGACGTTTTGCACCGGTGTGCCACCGACTTGCCCGGGAATGCCAGACAGGCACTCGAGGCCGGCGCAGTTGGCGGCGACGGTGTGCGCCACGAATGGGTCCCACGGTTCGCCGGCGCCGGCGACAAAGGTCACACGGCCATCGGCAACGGTCGTCTCGATGCCGCGGATGTCGACATGAATCACCAGACCGGGAAACCCTTCGTCGGCGAACACCACATTGCTGCCGCCGCCGAGCACGTGCACTGGTAACTGGTGTTGTGAGGCCCACGCTAAGGCGTCGTGGACCTCCTCTTCGGTTGTGGCACGGCAGAACCAGCGGGCTGCGCCGCCAACACCGAGGGTACAGTGCGTTGCGAGGGCGACGTCCGGTTGAATCGTCATGCGCGTTGGTCGTCGCTCGAGACGCGCAACAGCGGACGTTCGCGAGCAATCAGCGCCGCGGCGGCTTCCTGTCGCGTGCACGCAGCGAACTCGATGATGTCGCCAGGCGCGAGTTGTCCGGCGATCGGCAAGTCCGCGGCGATGACCGCGGCGATCTTGGGATACCCGCCGGCAGTCTGTCGATCCGCCATCAACAGGATCGGTTCCCCTGCCGGCGGCACTTGAATCGCGCCGAAGGTGACCGGCTCTGAGATCGGTTCGCCGCCGCGTGCGCGCGGCAGCGACGGCCCTTCGAGCCGATAGCCCATGCGGTTCGATCGCGGCGACACCACGAAGCCGACGGTGGTCAGCGTCCGCATCGCCTGCGGGGTAAACCACTCGGCCTGCGGCCCGGCCATCACCCGCAATCGGGCACGGCCTTGCGGCAATGGCATCGGCATCCCGCGCCGAGCGACGCGCTCGACAGCAGTCGCGGCGATCGGCAACCGATCGCCGGCGATCAACGCACGTCCCTGGACCCCGCCCATGGCACTGACGACATGCGTTGCGCGGCTTCCCAGAAGTGCCGGAATCTGGAATCCGTCGGCGACCGCGAGGTAGGCACGTGCGCCTGCGCGCCGCCGCCCGAACTGCACGCGGCCCCCACGCGGCACCGCCGCCGACGTGCAACCGGCAATCGCCTGCCCATTACAGGTCACGTCGAACTCTGCGCCACACACCGCGATCATGGTCGGCGCATCGAATTCAAGTTCCGGTCCAATCAACGTAATCTCGAGCGTAGCCGCATCCGCCGCGTTGCCGACCAGTGCATTAGCCATGCGGTGCGAAAACGTATCCATCGGCCCGGCCACCGCCACCCCTGATGACTGATGGCCCCATCGCCCCAGGTCCTGCACGGTCGTCAACAACCCGGGACGCACGACCTGAACCGCACCTGCGCTCATCCCTGTGCTTACGCCGGAACGAAACGAACCATGTCGCCGGGCTGCAGCAAGCTGGGCTGCATACGCTGACTGTCGAACATCACCGCGTCGGTGCGGCCGATCACCTGCCATCCGCCGGGCGTGGCCATCGGATACACACCGGTCTGTTCCCCGGCGATGCCGACCGAACCAGCGGCGACGCGTTCCCGCGGCATGCGGTGACGCGGCGCTGCGATCCGCGCGTCGACACGGCCCAGATAGGCAAATCCAGGGACAAAGCCGAGCATGTAGACGCGGTAGTGCATCGCGCTATGCCGTTCGATCACCTCGGCCGTGCTGCACTGCGCCCACTCCGCCACCGCCGTGAGATCAGGCCCGTCAGCGCCCCCATAGCGCACGACGAGGTCCACCGGCGCTCCGTCGGGGATGAGCGGCTGCTCACCGAGTGCATCTGATTCTTCCTCGATGGCGCGTTCGAGCGCGGCGAGATCGGTCAACAGCGGGTCGTAATGCACACCGATGGCACAGTAAGAGGGGACGATGTCGCGCACCTGGCTCCCGAGACGATGGCGCAGGCGTTGGGCAAGAGTGATGGCGCGTTGATTGACGACCGGATCGATTGACCCGTCCCACTCGACGAGCAGCATCGTGTCGCCCGACGCGCGGATGGTCAACCGAGCGCCTCGAGCAGCTTGCCGTGGATGCCGTCAAATCCGCCGTTCGACATGACCACCACGATGTCGCCGGCCTTCGCCTCGCCAGCCACCTCACGCACAATCGTGTCGACGTCCGGCAGATGCCGCGCCGCGACGCCGTGTGCCCGCAGGTCGGTCACCAGGTCGTCTTCAGACAGCCGTTCGTGTGCGGCGAGGCTCGACCGAAACACCGAGGCAATCACCACTTGATCGGCACCGCGGAACGCGCGCGCAAAATCGTCCTGAAAGATCCGGCGGCACGACGACGCCGAGCGCGGTTCGAAAATCGCCCAGATCCGCCGCTCCGGTTGCGCCGCTCGCAGCGCGGTCAATGTCTCGGTGACCGCGGTCGGGTGGTGCGCGAAGTCGTCATAGACCACGACCTCGCGGCGCTCGCCGACGACTTCCAGCCGCCGCTTGACGCCGCGAAATTCGGCAAGGCCGTCGCGTAAGGTATCGATCGCGACCCCGCACGCGCGCCCCACGGCGATCGCCGCCAGCGCATTGCGAACATTGTGCGCGCCAACCAGCGGGACGACGAAGACGCCGTGGTCGGTCGCGTTCTCCAGCACGCGAAATGCTGTCGACGCACCGGCTGCCTGAATATCGGCCGCGCGCCAATCGAACCCTGCGCCGGTGCCAAATGTCTGGACCCGGCTACGGGCGCCAGCGGCCAGTGCCGCGGCGTCAGGGCTATCGGCACCGATCAGCGTCAACCCATTACGCGGCACGAGGTTAACCAGCCGGCGGAATGCCAGCCTGACGGCATCAATGTTGTCGTAAATGTCCGCGTGGTCGAACTCGATGTTGTTGATGACCGCGATGTCGGGCAGATACTTCAGGAACTTGGCTGTCTTGTCGAAGAATGCGCTGTCGTATTCGTCGCCTTCAATGACAAACGGCGCATCGACAGCGCCGATCCGATAACTCGATCCGCCGTCGCCAAAGTTTCGCGCGATCCCGCCGATGAACACCGTGGGGTCGGTGCCGGCATGGGTCAGCAGCCAGCCGGCCAGCGATGATGTTGTCGTCTTGCCGTGCGTGCCCGCGATCACCACCGAACGCGCCTGCCACAGAAAGTGTTCGCGGAGCGCTTCGGGCAACGACACATGGCGCATCTTGCGATCGAGCACCGCTTCCAATTCGGCGTTGCCCCGCGAGATGGCGTTGCCGACGACGACGAAGTCGAGTCCGTCTTCGATGTGCTCGGCCTTGTAGCCCTGCAAAATCGGGATGCCCTCCGCGGCGAGAAAATCGCTCATCGGCGGGTAGACCTTTTCATCCGACCCGCGGACATCGAACCCGCGATGCTTGAGCAGCGCCGCGAGGGTCCCCATCGCCGTGCCGCAGATGCCGATCAGATGCACACGTGCCATTACTGTCGAACCGCCTTCGCTCTAGTCATCCGCAGATTACGCAGATTACGCAGATTGCAGATTACACCGATAAATAGGTCACGCGTATCTGTGCCACTGCGGCATCTGCGTTACTCGACAGCTGCTTCTTCAATCACCAACACCGGCGCCGGCGTCGTCACCACCCGCGCGCGGACGCCGAATGGCAGGGTCCACGTCGTGCCGCTGGTGTGACCCGACGGAAAGCCGAACAGCACCGGACCGCTGAAGTTCTTCACGAAATCCGAGAGCACGTCACGAATGGCGTGTTCGCCCCCCGGCTCGTCACACGACGGCATTTCGCCGAAGACCAGTGCACTGGCGCGCGATAAAATGCCGGCTTGCGCCAACTGCGTCAACATCCGGTCGACGCGATACGGCCGTTCGCCAATGTCCTCGATAAACAGAATCGCGCCGGCCGGCGGATCAAAGGCCCACGGTGTCCCCAGCGATGCGGTGAGCTGCGTTAACGTGCCGCCCAGCAGCGGCCCTTGCGCCTCACCGCGACGCATCACCTCCAGCGCCGGCGGCGCAAGCGGGCCGAGCGGCGCGGCGACGGTCACGGCGCGGATAAATGAGTCGCGGTGATAGGCGGTTTCGCCGGCCGACAGGCGCCGCTCGACCATCGGGCCATGAAAGCCGACCAGGCCGTGCTGTAACTGGTACCACAGCAAAGCCGTGACGTCGCTGTAACCGACTAGCACCTTGCGCGCCTTGCGCATCAGTGCGGCGTCCAGCAGCGGCAGCATTTGTGCGCTGCCGTAGCCGCCACGCACGGCAATGATGCCGGCCACGGTGCGGTCTTTCCATGCGTCATGGAGCGCGGCAGCCCGCATCACCGCGTCGCCGGCGACAAAGCGCTGCCGCGCGAAGACGCGATCATCGAACACCGCCTCGAACCCCAGGCGCTGCAATTCGACAACGCCGGCGTCGAACTCGTCGCGTTGGAACGGGCTCGCCGGCGCGATCAACGCCAGCCGGTCGCCTGATTTGAGACGGCGCGGCTTGAGCCATGCCGCGCTGGCCTTGGCGATCACAGGAACGAAGCCATCTCCGCGGCGACCGCCTGGTGCTCATCGTGACCGACGACCGCGCGCAGGTTGCGGATCCGCGCCGATGTCGTCGGGCGCTCGGCCGCAAGAAACCGCTCTTTGGCCCGCCGCAGGCGCTTAATCGCGTCGTCAATCCGCGCCTTCCGAATCACGCCGCTTTCAACCGCCTTGACCAGTGCCTCCAGTGTCGCCGCTTGGAGTTGGACATCACCGCTGCAGATTAGCAGTCCATCGCAGCCCGCACGGATGGCATCGACCGCTGCCGTGGGCACCGGCATCCGCGAACTCACCGCTTTCATCTCGAGGTCGTCGCTCAGGATGACGCCGTCGAAGCCCAATTCATCGCGTAACAGGTCCTGCACAATGAGCGGTGACAACGTCGCAGGTCGCTCTTCGTCGAGCGTCGGCACCAGCACGTGGGCAGTCATGATGAATGCCACACGCTCGGCGATCGCCGCTCGAAAGGGCTCGAATTCCACGGCGCGCAGGCGGTCGGGGGGATGCTCGACCAGCGGCAACTCGAAATGCGAGTCGGTGCTGGTGTCGCCATGTCCCGGAAAATGTTTCCCGCAGGCGGCCACACCTTCACTCTGCAGCGTCCGGACAATGACCGCGCCAAGTCGCGCAACCTGTTCAGCGTGTCCGGCCAGCGCGCGGTCGCCAATCACCGGGTTCTTTGGATTGGTGTGGATATCCAGGACCGGGGCGTAATCCAGGGTGATGCCCACAGCTGTGAGTTCGCGCGCCAACGCGCGGGCAAAGCGCTCCGCGAGGTCGTCGGACCCGGCGCGGCCGAGCACCGCCATCGGCGGCCACCGGGTAAACGGCTCTTTCAGCCGGGCGACCCGGCCGCCTTCCTGGTCGACGCTGACCCAGGCCGGCATGTCGCGGCCCAGGGCTTCGATGTCAGCGGCGAGTTCGGCGACCTGCTCGGGGGCTTCGACGTTACGGCTGAACAGAATGGCCCCGCCCAGATCAAACTCCCGCGCCAGCCCGCGCCATTCTTCCGGCACGGTCGTCCCTGGAAAGCTGCCAATCAAGAGCTGACCGATTTCACGAGAAGTCGCTAGCGGCATGGTGCTCAAAATTATAATGGCGCGTGCGCATTACTGCTTCGGCTCCGACACGAATCGATCTGGCTGGGGGAACGATCGACATCTGGCCGCTCTATCTGTTCCACCATGGCGCGCAGACGCTCAACGCGGCCATCAGCCTGCGTGCGCACGTCCAGATCGAGAGCCGCGACGACGGCGCGGTCGAGATGGTGTCGGAGGACACCGACCGGCGCGTGACGTTGCCGTCGCTGGCTCGCCTGCGTGACGACGAGACACTGCCGTTGCTGGGACGCATTGCCGCGGCCTTCGGCGCGACAGGAATTTCGATCCGCACGCGCGGTGAATCGCCGGCCGGCGCCGGTATCGCCGGATCATCGGCCTTGAACGTCGCCGTGTGCGGCGCCATGGCCAGGTGGGCCGGGTCGACGGCCGATGCTGAGTCGCTGTTGGCGACGGCGATGAACGTCGAGGCGCAAGTGATCAAGGTCCCGACCGGGCTCCAGGACTATCGACCGGCCATGTACGGCGGCATCGCCGCCCTGGAGCTTGGCGAGCACGGGCTCAAACGCATCCCGCTGGCGATCGACCCGCACGAACTGCAGCGCCGCATCGTTCTCTGTTACACCGGTGCCCCGCGCAATTCGGGCACCAACAATTGGGAGATCATGAAGCGTCATATCGATGGCGACCAGCATGTCTTCGACTGCTTTGAACGCATTCGGGATACGGCGGCGGCGATGCGTATTGCACTGGAGCGGGAGGATTGGGACGCGACAGCGCGCCATCTCGCCGAGGAGTGGAACAATCGCAAGCGACTCGCACCGGGCGTGACCACGCCGCAGATTGACGATCTGATTGCACGCGCACGGGCGGCGGGTGCCGATGCGGCAAAGGTGTGTGGCGCCGGCGGCGGCGGGTGCTTGTTCTGTCTGACCCCACCCGATAAGAAGACCGCGGTCGAACAGGCGCTGACCTCCGGCGGCGCCCGTCTCCTGCCCTTCACCATCGAGACCGACGGACTGCGGGTCGACGTCGACTAGATGGCCCTCGACAACCTCTCGATCGCCCGCATCCTCGGCGAGATCGGCGACATGCTCGAGTTGAAGGGCGACAACCCGTTCAAGATCCGCGCGTATCGCAATGCCGCGGACAGCGTCGCCAACAATCCGGACCCGGTCGCCGGACTGGACGCTGCCCAACTGCGCGACTGGTCTGGGATCGGGAAAGACCTGTCGGCCAAAATTGTCGAGATCTGCGCGTCAGGGACGTGCGGCATCTATCAGGACTTGGTCGCCCACTTCCCTCCCAGCCTGCTGGAGTTGCTGCGGCTGCAAGGCGTCGGCCCGAAGACCGTCGCGCTGCTCTACGGCGAGCTGCAGATCGCCTCGCTCGATGATCTCGAGGCCGCCGCGAAATCCGGCCGCCTGCGTGCGCTCAAAGGGATGGGCGCCAAGAAGGAGCAGCTGCTGCTCCGTTCGCTGGAGGAGCGCAAACAGCATGCGAACCGCCATCTGCTCGCGGACGCCGCCGGCGTCGCCGGCAAGCTGGTCGATCACCTGCTGTCGCACGTGCCCGGCGCCACTTTCGAAGTGGTCGGCAGCGTGCGGCGCGGGACAGACACGTGTGGCGACATCGATATCCTGGCGACCGTCGCAAGTGCCGGCGCCGGGGCGGACGGGGCGACTGCCGCGGTGATGAACGTCTTTACCTCGTATCACCTGGTCGAACGGGTGTTGGCGCATGGCGAGACCAAGTCGAGTGTGCTGGTTCGTGGCGGGTATCAGGCCGACCTTCGCCTGGTGGCGACCGCCAGCCGCGGCGCCGCACAGCAATATTTCACCGGCTCCAAGGCACACAACATCGCCCTGCGCGATCGCGCGCTGGAACGCGGGCTGCGGCTGAACGAGTACGGCCTGTTTCGCGCCGCCGACGACTGTCGCCTCGCCGGTGAGACCGAGGAAAGCATTTACGCTGCGCTGGAGCTGGCGTGGATCCCGCCGGAGTTGCGCGAGATGCGTGGCGAGTTCGAAGCGGCCGCCGAGCGCCGCTTGCCGCAGCTCCTGAAACTTGGCGACCTCCGCGGCGACCTGCACATGCACACCACCGCAACCGACGGGAAAGAAGAGCTCGAGGCGATGGTGCTGGCCGCCCGTGATGCCGGACTCGAGTACATCGCGATCACCGACCACAGCAAGGCACTGGCGATGGCCAACGGCCTGGACGAAACACGCGCGCTGGCGCATGCCGCGCGGATCCGCGAGATCGATGCGCGCATCGACGGTATCCGGGTCCTGGCCGGCATTGAATGCGACATCCTGCCGGACGGCTCGATGGATCTCGCCGCCGATTGCCTCGCTCAACTCGACATCGTCATCGCATCGATCCACAGCGCCATGCGCCAGGAAGAGGCCGAAATTACCGCTCGAATTATCCGAGCGATCGAGCATCCCTACGTCGACATCGTGGCCCACCCGACCAATCGCGCTTTGTTGCGCCGGGAATCGACGCGGATGAATATCGATCAGGTCGCGACCGCCGCGGCGGCGCACGGCGTGGCGCTGGAAATCAATTGCCAGATCGACCGGCTCGATCTGTCCGATATCCATGCGCGGCTGGCCCGCGAGCGCGGGGTCAAACTGGTGATCTCGAGCGACGCCCACTCGCGCGGCGCCCTGGCCTTGAAGCGGTGGGGGGTCGTGGTGGCGCGGCGCGCCTGGGCCACACCAGCTGATGTCTTGAATACGCTGCCATTCGAAGACTTCCGACGCGCATTGCGCCGTAACCGGGCCAAGGCCGCATGACCACGCCGATCGACGAGATCAAGCAGATTTATTTCTCGGCATCGAAAGCGTCGATCGCCAAGGACTTCGAGCGCGCCATTGACTTGTTGAAATCGATGCCGGCCGAAGAGGACCGCGAACGCGCCGCGGTCTACATGGACGGTCTGGCACAGATGCGCTCGCAGTGGGGCGGTGCGCCAGGTCGAGTCGGTGGGTCGGCTCGGTCGGGTCGGAAAACCTAGGCCTACACGGCCTGGAGGCGCTTGCGAACCGCCAACCGCAGCGACTCGGGAATGTTGCGGTCGGTCGACAGTTTCTTTACGTCGCTGTCATTGAGGCGATTGAGGAGCGTCATCGACACCGCCAGCGGCGTCTTGGAGTTCTTGACCAGCCCCAGCACGATGCCGTAATTCTTGACCCACGCGCGGGTGTGACCAATCGTGCGCAGCACGTCTTCGCCGACGCTGCCCATCTTGGCGAATGCTTCGACTTCCGACTCGGTCATCTTGGGGCTGCTCAGCACCGCCAGGGCGACCAGTTTGTTCGAATCGCGGATCAGCACGCCGCGCATCTCGCGGGTGCCCTTCATGGCCGCCTGCACCTTTTCCGGCACCGACATCGTCGCCAGCCGCTGCAGCACCGACATCTTGTCGTCGTCAGTCATGGCTTCAGAGCCGTAGTCGTTCTCGTCCTGGTCGAGGAGTGGAGCCTCGACGTCCGGCAAAGGAACGGCCGCCGGCTCGATGCCGCGCTTGATAAAGAAGTCACGCAGTTCCGCCGGCACATCACTGCGGGCGATGAAGCCGCTGAGCAGATCTTCCGGGATGGCTTTCAGTGTGGCTTCCGCGGTGTCGCGGATCTCGCTGTCGTGGTCGCTCGACAACAGCAGCAGTAACCCGAGCTGCTCGATCGGTCGCGGCGCGATAGCGCCCTGGGCGGCGAGCAAACGCACATCGCGGGCGACTTCGCCGCGACGAAAAAAGTCAAGCAGCGGCGTGCGTAGACCGACTTCCATTAAGGGTGATTGTAGTAAAACGGCAGGACGTTAGTGCGCCGGATTCACCGGCTTCGAGATATCGACCAAGCCCCTGCGATGATCGGAATCAGCCCGCCCATCACCCCGAGGATGCTGCGCCAGGCGCTGCGCGACGGTGGTGGTGTGACTACTACCGCGGCCGTACCGGTCTCGGGCAAATCGTCTGGATGCTGCGCGAGGAACGCGCGCAAGGTTTTTTCGGGATCGAGGCCGACTTCTTCCGCATAGACGCGAACGATGGCGCGGCGGTAAATGCCGCCAGGCAAGATCTTGATGCGATTATTTTCCAGCGCGTCGAGGGTGCGTACAGACAGCTTGCTCGCGTCGGCGATTTGCCGCAGCGTCAATCCGCGCTGTTCGCGCGCGACCCGAAGGCTCGCGCCGAAGTCCTGTGCGCCGTGCTCGGTCATCGGACCAATCTGTTCACAAACGAATCGGTTGAGTGACCCATGTTAAGGCTGCCTATCTGGGCTGTCAAAAGAAAACCGCAGATTTGTGACCATTTGTTGCACCGTTATCGCCACTTCGTCGATCGGAACGTTGGGCGCCAGCGCCCCAATCAGGGCGACCCCGCGAGCCCCGGCCCCACGGACTGCGGCGGTTGTCGAAGGGCTGATCCCACCCACTGCCCAGACCGGGCACTCGCCTGCCCCGTTCACCACGTCCGCCAGACCCTGGCACCCCAAAGGCGCCAAGCCCGGTTTTGACGGGGTGTCGAACACGTGACCTGCAATCAAGTAATCGGCTTCCCGCGCTAAAACTGCAGAGGCAGCACTGTGCACCGACTGGCCGACAAGGAAGTCGGCAGGCGCCACACCGCGCACCTGACGAATCGACAGGCTGCCCTCCCGCAGATGGATGCCGTCGGCACCTGCCGCCAGCGCCACATCCAGTCGATCATTGACGACCACCCGCGTGCGGGTGCCGGCCGCGGCCGCGAGGCACCCCCGCACCACCGCGGTCAGTGCCCGCGCCGCCAGGTCGCGTTCACGAATCTGCACGATGTCAACGCCGCCGGCGATTGCGCCACGCAGCTGCTCGCTTAACGCCTCGCGCCAGTGCGCGCCACCACCCCCTGCGGCGATTAATCGCCGACGATCGGTGATCAGGCAGATAACGGGTTCAGCGAAGCGAGGAGCCTGGGCGGTCACTGACCTGAGGCGATTCGTTCGGCAACCCATCGCGGCGGGCGCGCGAACCGAAAATGTCAGCCAGTTCGGCGAGTGCCGCGAGCACGTTGACCACACCGAGGCCCGACACCGCCCCGCGCACGAAGTTGTTATGGAGGAAGCCACGCAGGGACGGCAGCACTTGGGCGAAGTAGTTCCGATCCCAGAACGCCGACCAGGGGATCAGGATCAACAGCAGGCCCGCCTCGAGCAGCAGGGCAACTACAAGCAGTCGTCTGAACAGGGCGGGTTACCTTTTGGATTGAGCCTTCGATAGCTGGTCGATGCGCGCCGCGACGTCGCGGTAGCCACCGGATTCAGCATCGAGTTCGACAAACACCGCCAGAGCGCGGGCGTGCTCGCCGGATTGTTCGAGAGTTGCCGCCAGGTCGTAGAGCAGCGCATGATTCGCGTCCGGCGTCGGCGCCGGCGCCTCGGCGGCGCGCTCGAACCACTCGATCGCGTGCGCGGTATCGCCGCGCTCCAAATGCATCGCGGCCAATAAGGCGGCCGCGTCGAAGCGCTGCCGCGGTGAGCGCACTGCCGCCTCGAGCGCCGTCATTGACTCGTCAATCATGCCGAGGTCGCGATAGGTCAGCGCCAGTTGATACTGCTCGGCCGCTGCCTCCTCCGCGGAATCACGGCCCGCTTCCTCGCGTCGCTGCTGGAACACCTGTTCCAGCGACCGCGGCGCTGTGCCCGGAGCGGCGGCCGGGGATGCGGCGGTTGGTGCCGGCGGGCTGGGCTCCGGTTCATCGAACAGCGCGGAGTCGAGATCAATGACCTCCTCTTCCTGCACCTGGGCCTGCACCGGCACCGGCACCGGCGCGCGGACGACGGCTGGCGGCGGTGGGTCGTCTTCGAAAAAGATCCCTTCGTTGAGGTCGAGTTTGTCCGTCGCCAGGAATGGACTTTCGCCGCTCAAACGTTCGGCGATGATCCCATCGGGGTCGGCCTCGCCGAGCATCACCAGAGCGCGGCGGAAGCGTTCGATGTTGGCGCGGTTCCAGGGTTCGCGGGCCACCAGGTCTTCGCTGATGATGCGCGCCTCGAGTCCTCGGCCGACCTCGAGATAGGCGTCAGCCAACTGCGCTTGCGCCTCGTACATCGTCGCCTCGAGGCCGCCGTCGACGCACACCTCCACCAGTCGCATCAGCGCGATGACGTGATAGCGCACACGGGTGACGAATTCATGCAGCGCAGCGGCTGCGGCCGCGAAATCTTTGTCCTGCAGCGCCGCGTCGGCAACCACGTCGATGCACTGATACCCGGCATCTGGCGAGGCCTCCGCCAACCGGCATCCCAGGGCAACCCCAGCCTCGCGCTGCGTCGCGTCAATGGCGAGCGCCTCCGCAACGGCCGCGCGCCCTTCCTCCAGGCGTCCGGAGCTCAGCTCGATTTCGGCCAGCGCGAGCCATAGCGGCGCACTGCGGCCGGCCGTCTCGGCGCTGAGATAGGTGCGCGCGCGCGCCATATCTCCTTTCGCGGCGTAGGCTTGCGCCAGACCGGCGCGGACCTGCAAGTCGCCGGGATCGAGGGTCGCGACCTGCGCGAGGACGTCGAGCACGTCGTCCATTCGACCGGCGGCTTCGAGTGCGGCAGCGACATCTTTCAGTTCAGAGGCGCCGCTGGCCACCGCCCGCGCGCGCGCGACATCGCCGCTGCGCAGATAGCCATTCAGCAAGCGGGTGCGAACTGCGGTGTCGGCGGGACTGAGTTCGAAGGCCGCCTGAAACGCGGCGAGCGCCTCGGCGGCGCGATCCTGCTTTTCGAGCTTGAATGCGACGTCACGGAATTCGCGCAGGGCGGTCGGCGTGTCGCCCATTTCCACCGCGGCGCGTGCGGCGCCGAGCCGTGCGTCGAGATCCTCCGGATCGAGCGTGCCGATCCGAATATTGATCTCGGCAGCGCCCTTTTTGTCGCCCCGGGCCTTCCGCCGTTCGGCGACGACCTTGAACGCATTCTTGGCGTCGGCGAGCAGCCCCTGCTTCGCGGCAATGTCTCCGGATTGCAGCAGCGCGTACTCGTCGTCGGGTTTGACCTTGAGGACCTTCTTATAGAGTGCCGCGGCCTTGGGAAAAAAACCCTCGGCGGCAAAGTGATCGGCAATGCGGGTGAACTGCGCCAAACCCTTGTCGACCTGATTGGCGCGGACATACAAGTCGCCCAGTGCGTTGGCGGTGTTCCAGTCCTTCGGCTGCGCCTCAACGATTTTCACGTACTCCGTGATCGCGACTTCGATCCGGCCTTGGCGCAGCGCCTTTTCGGCAGTCTTTAACGCGGCTTCGCGATCGAAGGGAGCCATCAGCAGATCTCGTGAGCGGTCGGCATGATCGCCGCGGCGTCGTCGAACAGTGTCGGGGGCCGGAACGAGCGGCGATGCACCAGCGAATAACCGTGCCGGGCCACAGCCAACAGATGGTCGGCCGTGGCGTAGCCTTTGTGGCGGTCGAAGCCGTAGCGCGGATCGTTGGTGTGGAGGCGGTCCATTAAACGGTCACGGGTGACCTTGGCAACGATCGACGCGGCGGCGATCGCGGCGCATTGCCGGTCACCCTTGATCACCCCGCGCTGGGCCATCGGCAGCGACGGGATACGGAACGCATCGACCAGAACGGCGTCGGGCAGCGGCGCCAATGCGAGCACGGCCCGCTGCATGGCTTTGAGCGAGGCTTGATGGATATTGATCGCGTCGATTTCTTCCGGTTCGATCGAGGCGACCGACCATGACGTCGCCTTTGCAACGATGACGTCATAGAGCCGATCGCGATCTTTCCCGGTCAGCGCTTTGGAGTCGGCGAGACCGGGAATGTGGCGACTGGGGTCGAGGACGACGGCACCGGCCATGACCGGCCCGGCCAGACATCCTCTGCCCACTTCGTCCACGCCGGCGACGCAGACGAAGCCATATCGCCGCAGGGCGTTTTCAATGGTTCGACGCGCGCCAACTTTCTTCACAGGCCTAGCTGCTGCGCTTGACTTCCTTCATACGTGCCGCCTTGCCCTTCAATTCGCGCAGGAAGAACAACTTCGAGCGGCGAACCTTGGCGGACCGTATCACTTCGATCTTCGAAATGATCGGCGAGTGCATCGGGAAGATGCGCTCGACACCCTGTCCAAAAGACACCTTGCGGACGGTGAACGACGCACGCGAGCCGCCGCGGTGCTGGCCGATGATGATCCCTTCGAAAATCTGGATGCGCTCCTTGTCGCCTTCCTTGACGCGTACGTGCACGCGGACGGTGTCCCCGGATTTCATTCGCGGCCGCTCGGTCAGCTGCCCCTGTTCCAACGTCTCAATGGCGGTCATGTTCATTCGCTCCCTTTGTTCTCGGCCGGTGCGCGCGAACTCTCCAGTTCGCGCAGTATCTTGCGTTCTTCGTCGTCGAGTGGCGCGGCGTCCAGCAGCGCGGGCCGCCGCTCTGCCGTCCGTCGCAGCGCCTCGCGCTGTCGCCATCGCCGAATCTCCCCGTGATGCCCGGACATCAATACCTCAGGCACCCGCTGCCCGCGAAATTCCGCGGGCCGCGTGTAGTGCGGGTGGTCGAGCAACCCGCGCGTGAACGAGTCTGCTTCCACCGACTGCTCGTCGCCGACGACGCCAGGCACCAACCGCCCGACCGCATCGATCACCACCAGCGCCGGCAGTTCCCCCCCCGATAACACGTAGTCGCCAATTGACACTTCTTCAGTGGCAATCTGCTCACGCACGCGCTCGTCAATCCCTTCATACCGGCCGCACAGCACGACGATGTGCTGGAGGCCGGCAAACCGTCTCGCGTCGGCTTGCGTCAGGACTTTGCCTGCCGGTGACATCAGGAGCACCGCATCGACTGCGCCGCGCCGCTCGGCAATCGCCTCGGCTGCGGCAAACAGCGGTTCGGGCTTCAACACCATCCCCGGCCCACCACCAAACGGCACATCGTCCACCACCCGATGTTTATCGGTGGTGAAGTCGCGCAAATTGTGGACCGCAATATCGAGCAATCCACTCTCGCGAGCCCGCCCGATCACTCCCGTCTTGAGGCCGCCTTCGACCATCTCCGGAAAAATCGTCACAACGTCGATTTTCATTGCACCGAGCACCCGGCACTGCGCACTTCGCACTCAGCACTTAGCACTTCATTCGCGCCAGTCGCCGTTAACTTCCAACAAGCCGTCCGGCGGCGTGATCACAATCCGTTTCGCCGCAACGTCGACCTGGCAAATCGCCTCGGCGAGCGGGATCAGCACTTCGGCTCGGGTGCCGCGTACGACCAGCCGGGTCGCTTCGCCGTCGCCGTCCACCTTACTGACTTTGCCCACCGTTTCGCCCGCCGCCGTCACCACCGCGCAGCCAATTAACTGGTGGTGGTAAAAACTTCCCGCCGGCAGTGGATCCTGCTCGGTCGGGGGCACTTTCAGCACCATTCCGGTCAGCCGTTCTGCGTCGTTAATCGAGCTGAACCCGGCAATCCCGAGTATCGGTCTCCCCTGCTGGAACCTTACGGCGGTGACTGCCAGCGTCTCGACCGCCCCTTCACCGACCCGCCCCAGCAGCCTGGCCCCGACCCGGAACCGCGATTCCGGAAAGTCGGTTTCCGACTTCAGTATGACTTCGCCCCGGTTACCGTGGGTTCTTGCAATGAACCCGACCAGCACCATTTCGTCCCAGTCGGACGGGTTAGCGTCCGGCGGCGTCCCGGATGTCAAGGGTCGCCTTCTTGCCGTCGCCTTCGGCCGCCGTCGCCAATAGCGTCCGCACCGCTGCTGCGGTGCGTCCCTGACGCCCGATCACGCGACCGAGGTCACCCGGCGCCACCTGCAGCTCGATGACCGTGACACCGCGACGTTCCGACTCACCGACCCGGACCGAGTCCGGCTGATCGGCCAGCGCACGCGCGATCGTTTCGACGAGCCCTTTCAGGTCGGCCATGGCTGTCCTACGCCTGCGTCGAGGCCGGCGCGGTGGCGTCGGCGGTCACCGGTTGAACGACGGCGCTGTGATCCTTGGTCAGGTGACGGGCCATCAACGTGCGGACCGAGTCCGACGGACGTGCGCCCTGCTTGATCCAGTGATTCAAGCGCTCGCGATTGACTTCGACGGTCGCCGGTTTACTGCGCGGGTTATAGGTGCCCAGGATTTCCTTGAATGCCCCTTCTCGCGGATCGCGCGCCTCGGTGACGACGACGCGGTAGTGCGGACGTTTCTTGGAGCCGGTACGACGCATGCGAATTGACAACATTTGCTTCCTTTTCTGACGATGTCAGTCGACTGACCACTGACCACTAGTTACCGCATCAAACTGAACGGGCCTTTTTTCTTCTTCTTCTTCGGTGGCGCGGCAATTGTCTGCCCGGTCGCTTGCCCCACCATCTTCAACATCCGCTGCATTTCGCCAAACTGTTTGAGTAGGCGATTAACGTCCTCGACCGCCGTGCCGCTGCCTTTGGCAATGCGTTTCCGCCGGCTGCCGTCGATGACATCGGCGTGCTTGCGTTCTTCCGCGGTCATCGAGCCGATGATCGCTTCGATTCGCTTCAGTTGCCGTTCGTCGGGCTTCTGGTCGGCCAGCTGCTTGAGATTGCCCATGCCCGGCAACATCCCGAGGATGTGTTCGAGCGGGCCCATCTTGCGCAGCGTCTTCAACTGGCTGCGAAAATCGTCGAGGGTAAATCCGCCTTTGCGGATCTTGTCCTCGAGGGCTTCTGCCTCGTTCTCGTCGATGGCCTCCTCGGCCTTCTCGATGAGCGACAGCACGTCGCCCATGCCGAGCAAGCGTGAGACAAAGCGATCGGCGTGGAACGCTTCGAGATCCTCGATCCGCTCGCCGGCGCCGACAAACGTAATCGGCACGCCGACGACCGCGACGACCGACAGCGCGGCGCCGCCACGCTGGTCGCCATCGATCTTGGTCAGCACCACGCCGGTGATGCCGATCTGGCGGTTGAATTCACCGGCGCTCTTGATCGCGTCCTGTCCGGTCATGGCGTCGGCGACGTAGAGCAGATCGACCGGCTGCACCGCGTCCTTGATCGCCACCAGCTCGCCCATCAACTCATCGTCGATGTGCAAGCGGCCGGCGGTGTCGACGATGACGACGTCGTTACCGGTATTGCGCGCGGCAACCAAGGCACTCTTCGCGCGCGCGACCGGATCCATTTCGCCGGCCGGGTCATGCACGCGCACGCCGGCTTTGTCCGCCATCACCGACAGCTGCTGTATCGCCGCCGGGCGACGCACGTCGGTCGAGACCAGCAGCGGATGGCGGCCTTGTTTCTGCAGCCACTTGCCCAGCTTCGATGAAGTGGTGGTCTTACCCGACCCCTGGAGGCCGAGCATCAGGATCACGCGCGGGCGTGTCGATGACTCTTGCAGCCCACCCTTCGCGTCGCCAAACAACGCGAGGAGTTCGTCGCGAACGATCTTGACGACCTGCTGGCTGGGACTCAGGCTCTTGAGCACCGCCTGATCCATCGCGCGGTCGCGGACGCGATCGATAAACGCTTTAACGACCTTGAAGTTGACGTCCGCCTCGAGCAGCGCCATCCGGATTTCACGGAGGGCGGCTTCAACGGTCGCCTCAGTAAGGCGAGACTCGCCTTTCAGCGATTGAAAGACGTCTTGGAGGCGGGTACTCAGCGCGTCGAACATGGGCCGGCTTTCGAAGGCCGCGCGCACCATGCGGGCTCGTCCTTCTTAAGACAAACCCTTATCTTAGTAGGGTTTCTGCCGGGTGGTCAATGAAAAGGCAGGCAGGCGGGGTGGGCAGGTAGGCGGGTGGGCAGGTAAGCAGTAAGCAGGAGGAATCTGCGAAATCCCCTACCCGCCTACCTGCCCACCCGCCTACCTGCCCAACTACACCCCATCCAACCGATGGCCCAGCTTGTCCTTCTTCGTCTTGAGATACTTCCGCGTGTGTTCGGACGCCGGCACTTCAAGCGGCAGCCATTCGATGACCGACAGACCGTAGCCTTCGACGGCGACCATCTTGCGGGGGTTGTTGCTCAGCAATCGCATCGTGCGCACGCCAAGCGCGCGAAGGATTTGCACGCCAATTCCGTAATCGCGCTGGTCGGCCTTGAACCCGAGCCGCTCATTGGCCTCCACCGTATCGAGCCCCTGGTCCTGAAGTTCGTAGGCGCGCAACTTGTTGGCCAGGCCGATGCCCCGCCCTTCCTGATTGAGATAGAGCAGCACGCCACGGCCTTCTGCGGCGATACGCTGCATCGCCGTATCGAGCTGCACCCCGCAATCACAGCGCGAGGAGTGAAAGACATCCCCGGTCAGGCACTTCGAATGCACCCGTACCAGGACGCGCTCACCGTCGCCGATCTCGCCCATCACCAACGCGACGTGGGTTTCTTTGTCGATCAAACTTTCGAAGCCATGAATCCGGAACTGGCCGAATTTGGTGGGCAGCGCCGCGCCGTTCCCGCCGTCGCACACGCGCTTGACGAGCCCTTCCATGCGCATCCGGTAGCCGACCAGATCCGCGATGGTGATCATCAGCAGCTTGTGCTTTCGGGCAAAGCGGGCGAGCTCGGGCACGCGCGCCATCGTGCCGTCCTTGCTCATGATTTCGCAGATCACCCCGGCCGGGTAGAGACCGGCCATCCGCGCCAGATCGACCGCAGCTTCGGTCTGTCCGGTCCGCACCAGGACGCCGCCTTCACGGGCGCGCAGCGGCATCATGTGCCCTGGCCTGGCCAGATCCGCCGGCTTGGTCGCCGGATCAATCGCAGTCAGGACCGTGATTGCGCGATCTCCAGCGGAGATGCCAGTGCTGACCCCCTTCTTGGCTTCGATCGACACCGTAAACGCGGTGTGCAGCGGGGTGGTGTTCTTGTGCACCATCATCGGAATTTCGAGTTCGTCAAGCCGCTCGCCGGTCATCGGCATGCAGATCAGCCCGCGCCCATGCGTGGCCATGAAGTTGATCAACTCCGGGGTCACTTTTTCGGCCGCGATTGTCAGGTCGCCTTCGTTCTCCCGATCCTCATCGTCGACGACGATCACCATCTCACCGCGGCGGATGGCCGCGACCGCGTCTTCAATCAGCGCAAACGGTCCACGCGACCGTGCGCCCTTGGCAATCCGCAGTTTCGGAGCTTTGTTCATGACTGCGTGCGCCGGGTCGGGCCCTGCCCGGCCAGGTCCATGGCGCGCACGACATACTTTCCGATCATGTCGCACTCGAGATTCACCTTGTCCTCGTCGCGCAGCGCATTGAGCGTGGTCACCTTCCAGGTGAACGGGACGATCTGCACGTCGAACTGACGTTCGCCTAAGCCCGCAACCGTGAGGCTGACGCCGTCGACGGCGACCGATCCCTTGCGAATGAAATACGGGGCCAGCGTCGCCGGATAGCTGACCGTCAACCAATGGCAATCCGAGTCGGGACGAATGTCGTCGACGACGCCCATGCCATCAATATGACCAAGGACCATGTGACCATCGAGTCGACCGTCCAATCGGGTCGGACGTTCGAGGTTCACGCGCTGGCCGCGATGCAGCGTGGAAAACGTCGTCACCCGCGCGGTCTCGGGGCCCACATCGGCGTGGACCTCCCCGCCGTCGGTCAGCGTGACGGTGAGACACACGCCATTGACCGCGAGGCTATCGCCGGGTTTCAACTGGTGCGACAGCGGCGTTTCGATGCGCACGCGATATCCGCCGGCCAGCGACTTGACTTCGGCAAGCGTTCCGATCTCTTCAACTATTCCGGTGAACATCGGCTTCTATCCAGATATCGGGGCCGCGCGGCTCGGCCGACACCCGCGACCATGACCCGCGTGTAACAGTGGCGGCGTCTAACCATTGGACGCCGCCCGCGCCGATGACGTGTGGCGCAATCACCAAATGCAGCCGGTCGACGAGTCCGGCCTGCCACAAGGCCGCCTGCAGCTGCGGGCCGCCTTCGACCAGCAGGGTCGAGACCTCCCAGGCAAGCAGTCCGCGCAGTGCCTCGGCAAGCGAGTCGGCCTCCAGCACCGTCGCGCCTGCCGCTTCCAGGGCCGCCGCGCGTCCCTCGCCAGCCGCGCGGCGCGAACTGGTCACTATTATGACCGGGCCATGCGCCAACGTGGACAGGAGCCGTGCCGTCGGAGACGTTCGAAGACGCCGGTCGAACACCACCCGGGCCAATGGTCGCAGCCGCTGACACTCGCGCACCGTAAGCACGGGGTCGTCGACACGTGCGGTCTCGGACCCAACGGCGACCGCGTCGACCGTCGCGCGCAAGCCATGGGTCTTGCGATTGGCAGCCGGGGATGAGATCACCGTCCGCACACCGGGCGCCCTGGCCACCCGCGCATCCAGGCTGGTCGCGGCCTTGATCACGACGAAGGGCCGCCCCCGTTCACGCACCATGCAGAAGGACTCGTTCAGGCGGCGCGCCTCATCATGAAGAAGCCCCGCCTCGACGACTACGCCCTGCGCCCGCAATTCCGCGAAGCCGCCACCGCTGACGCGCGGGTCGGGGTCCTCCATCGCTGCCACCACGCGCGCGACACCCGATGCGAGAATGCGCCGTGTGCATGGCCCCGTGCGCCCGGTGTGACAACAGGGCTCGAGCGTGACGTAGAGCGTCGCGCCGCGCGCCTGCTCGCCGGCGGCGTCGAGTGCGTGGACTTCCGCATGGGGGGTGCCGGCGCGCTCATGAAACCCCTGCCCGACGACCACTCCTTCCGTCGACACCACGACCGCCCCGACCATCGGGTTGGGCGTGGTTCGGCCGAGCCCGCGCGCCGCATGAAACAGCGCGCGACGCATCATCTCGGTATCGTCGCGACCTACCACTTTTCCTGAAAGAGCGCGTCCACGTAATCGTTCGGCGAAAACGGCAGCAAGTCGTCGATGCCCTCGCCGACCCCGACATAGCGAATCGGCACCTTCAACTCGTGCGCAATCGCGACTGCCACGCCACCCTTGGCCGTGCCGTCAAGCTTGGTCAGGACGATGCCGTTGACACCGGCCACATTGGCGAATTCGCGCGCCTGCGTGACGCCGTTCTGTCCCACCGTCGCGTCCAACACCAGCAGGACTTCGTGGGGCGCTCCAGGGACTTCGCGCTCGGCGACGCGGCGAATCTTGTCCAACTCGTTCATTAAATTGGTGCGGTTGTGCAACCGGCCGGCGGTATCGATCAGTACGGTGTCTCGGCCTCGCGCTTTTGCCGCGGCCAGTGCGTCGAACACGACAGCGGCCGGATCCGAGCCCTCACGCGCGCGGACCATATCGACACCGGCCCGATCCGCCCACACCTGCAGTTGATCGACGGCCGCCGCACGGAACGTGTCGGCGGCGCAGATCAGCGGCGTCTTGCCTTGAGATTTGAGTTGATTGGCCAGTTTGCCAAGCGTGGTGGTCTTCCCCGTGCCGTTGACGCCGACGATCAGCGTCACATGCGGGCGCACCGCACTGGTCGCAGCTGCATTGGCATTCGCGAAAATCCGGAGAATCTCGGCCTTGACCAGTTCGCGCAGGCTTTCACCGCGACGCGATCGCTGGCGGACCGCTTCGACGATGTCGTCGGTCGCGGCGACGCCGACGTCGGCCATGATCAGCAGCTCTTCGAGCGCATCGAGTGTCTCGACATCGACCGCGCGCGTCCGCTGTTCAGGCGTATCGGCGCGTTCAACCAGCGCCTCGAACCGATCGGAAAATTGTTGCGCGGTGCGCGCCAGGCCGGCCTTTAACTTATCGAACAATCCCATCTGGTAATCATTGTAGTGAATCTGTGATTGGTGACTGGCGATTGAATCGGTGATTTCACCCATTGGTGATCAGGCTGCGCGCCATTCACTCAATCACCGAATCAGCCACTTCAATTGCGCAATCACCATTCACCAATCACTCATTGATTTGCCGCCGTCCCATGAGTTCGCCGACGGCGGTACGTGGGTCGCGACGGCCATCGATCACATCAGCCATCTGGGAGGCAATCGGGAGTTCCACCCGATGACGCCGCCCGAGCTCGAGCGCGGCATGCGTGGTGCGCACGCCCTCGGCGACCATCTTGGTACTGGCCAGGATCTCGGTCAGGCTCCGCCCGTGCGCCAACTCGAGGCCGACATGACGGTTGCGACTGAGTTGCCCGGTGCACGTCAGGATCAGATCCCCGAGGCCGGCCAGCCCGCCCAGCGTGTCGCGCTGGCCACCCATCGCCACTGCCAGGCGCGAGATCTCAACCAGCCCGCGGGTGATCAACGCGGCCCGTGCGTTGTGGCCAAGGCCCATGCCCTCCACGACGCCCGCCGCGATCGCAATGATGTTCTTGAGCGCGCCACCGATCTCAACACCGACCACGTCGGCACTGCCATACAGCCGCAAAGCACCCGACCGAAATTCCTGCTGCACGTGTTCCACCGCGCCGTTCACCGTTGAGGCGACGACGACGGCCGTCGGTAGTTCGCGCGCGAGCTCGGCGGCAAAGCTCGGCCCCGAAAGCACCGCCACTTCGCCCACATGCGGTAACTCCTGCGCGATCACTTCGGACATCCGCAGCAAGCTGTGCTCTTCGATGCCTTTGGTCGCACTGACCACCAAGGCATCGCCGTTGATCTGCGCCGCCGCCTCGTGAAGAACCGCGCGCAGCCCGTGTGACGGCACCGCCACCACCACGACGCGCGACCCATTCAATGCCGCCGTCAGCGACGCGACCGGCAGCAACGATGCCGGAAAGTTGACGCCCGGCAGATACACCGCATTGGCGCGACGCGACGCCATGTCGTCGACCAGTGCCGGGTCACGTCCCCACAGACGGACCTCGTGTCCGACCCGCGCAAGATGGACAGCGAGCGACGTACCCCAGCTACCCGACCCGATCACTGTAACGTTCTGAATGGCTCACTCCCCTCGGGTGCCCGGTGCCGGCACCGTCATGCTTTCTGACCGAGTCGCCGCTCAGTGCCGTGGTGCAGCCGTGCGAGGTTGGCGCGGTGGCGTTGGATGATCAAGGCAGCAGCCAGGACCGATCCGGCGACTACCGGAATCGACCGATCCGTGATCCATGCCAGTGGGGCCAGGGCGGCAGTGGCCACAACCGAGCCGAGCGACACATAGCGGGTGACCGATACGGTGGCGACAAACACTCCCAGGCTGATCACCGTGGCCAGCGGCGCCAGCACGGAAAACACGCCGCAGGCTGTCGCAACGCCCTTCCCGCCCTGGAAACGCAGCCACACCGGATACACGTGACCAATGATCGCCGCAACGCCCGCAGCCACCGGTCCGGCCGCACCAGTCGTCACCCGCGCCGCCAGCGCGACACTGCTGGCGCCTTTCGCCACGTCGATACAGACCACGATCACAGCAATCGTGAGACCGGCCGTCCGATACACATTGGCCGCGCCGACATTGCCGCTGCCGACGCGACGCAAGTCGAGCCCTTTCAGCCGGTTGGCGACGAGATAGCCCAGCGGCAGCGATCCGACACCGTAGCCGACGAGAAGGGGGATCAGTGCGTCCATTTGAGGTGTCTATTGTAGAACCGCTGAAGACCGCCTTCGGCGGTAGGACGCCTCGGCGCAGGACTGGCGGCGCTTTGCGCGCCAGCGGGAGCCTCGCCGTGCGGCTCGGCCGCATCCGGGTGAAAGTTAGCAGTCTGCGAGCGAGCCGAACGGCGAGCTCCTGCTGGCGCGCGAAGCGCCGCCAGTCCTGCGCCGAGCACCGCGAGGCGTCGTGCCGCCGAAGGCGGTCTACTTCTGAAACCAATCCGCGTTGGCCGGCGATCCCAGCAACATCCGCCGCACCATATCGAGTGCGGTGAACGCAGCGAAGGTCTTGATCAACTCGCGATTACCCGGAAACTTGAACGTCTTGACCGAGACCTCGGGCTCACCCGCACCCACAGCCGCGGCAATACACACCATCCCCACCGGTTTGGCGTCGGTCCCACCAGTCGGACCAGCGACCCCGGTGATGCCGATCCCGACTTCGACACCCGCCTGTGCCCGAATCGCTCGCGCCATCGCCGCCGCCACCGGCTCACTGACCGCACCGTGTGTCGCAATCAGCGACGGCGGCACACCCAGCAGTTCAGTCTTCGACGCGTTGCTGTAAGCGACGACGCTGCGGTCGACGTAGGCCGAGGACCCGGAGACATCCGTGAGCTTCGACGTAGCAAGCCCACCCGTGCACGATTCCGCCAGCGCGATGCGCCAGCCACGCGCCACGAGCAGTTCGCCAAGCACACCCTCGATTGACCGCTCGTCGTCGCTGAACACATCGTGCGGTAACACCGCGCGAATTTCGTCCACGGCGCGCTGCAAGGCCCCGCTCACCGTCTCCTGATCGACGCCGCGCGCGGACAGATGCAGTTCGATCTGGCCAGGTGTCGCCAGGATCGTCGTTTCAATTGGCGTCGTTCGCGTCCGCCATGGACCGTAGACCGGCTGAGCGAGTTCTTCGACGCGCGATTCACTGCGGCCGGCAATCTTGAGCACGCGCCGAAGCAGCAGCGTACCGCCGGCCATGGCCCCGAGCCGATCGGCGATCAACTGCTCGAGCATCGGCTTCATCTCGCGCGGCGGTCCGGGTAACAACGCCACCGCACCACCGCCGCTTTCGATCCACAAGCCCGGCGCCGTGCCGTTCGGGTTGGGCAACACCACGCCGCCGTGCGGCACCATCGCCTGGCGGCGATTGATCTCGGGCATCTTCCACCCACGTGCCGCAAACCGCTGCGCAATCAGGGCGGTGACGGTGTGGTCCTCGGCAAGCGGCAGGCCCAGTTGCGCCGCCACCACTTCCCGCGTCAGGTCATCGTCAGTCGGCCCCAGCCCGCCGGTGAGCACAACCAGGTCGACGCGACGACGCGCGAAATCAAAGAACTGCGCGAGCTCCGTCCGATCGTCGCCAATTACCGCTTTGAACAGGACATCGATGCCGATGGCATTGAGCGCGCTGGTAATGAATAACGAGTTGGTGTCGATGCGCGAGGCGGTCAGGAGTTCGCTGCCGACGGCAAGGATGGCGGCGCGCTGGATCGCCGCGCCGCTCATGCGAGCGTGCCGGGAAAGATCGCGATCAGCAGCCGCATCGTCAGGTTGCCGTAGACACCCGCCATCGCGTCATCGAGCATGATCCCCGGTCCGCCATGCAGATGCTCGAGCCGACCCGCGGGCCACGGTTTGACGACGTCATAGAGGCGGAACAGAAAGAAGGCGGCGATCGCACCGTTGACCGTGACGTTCAAGAACGCGACAGTCACCAGCATGCCGAGCACTTCATCAATCACGACGGCACTCGGGTCCTTGCCCAATTGCTTCTCGACGAGATCCGCGGCCCAGACACCGATCACCATGGCCAGGATCAGCGCCGCGCCCTCCACCACCGCGCTGTCAGTCCAGCGAATGGCGGCATAAATCGCGATGCCGACGGCTGAGCCGACCGTACCGGGGGCTATTGGAAAGAACCCGGCATAGCCGACGGTTGCGACAAACAGCGCCAGGCGTTGCTGCATGCTACGTCTTGACCACAACGGTACCGGCAATCCGGTCTTGAAGCGCGCGGCCATCCGCGGTGACAAACGCCGGCAGATATCCCAATCCGGCAGTGAGCACGGTGAGCGCACAGCCCCCGGCACGCAACACCGCCCCCGGGACGTCGACCCGGCGGCCATCATCTCCGACCACCCGCACGCCGGCGATCATCTTCCCGATGGTCTGACCGCTCGCGGCAATAAAGGTCACCAGATAGCCGCCGTTGAGCAACACGAGAAACGCGGCCAAGGGAATTCGCGGCAACACGGATGCTTCTGCGAGCGTGAGCCCGGCAATCGCCACTGTCAGGTAGATGATCGCGGCGTCGATCGCGCCGAGAAGGAGAACGTCGATAACCGCCGCGATCAGTCGCGCCGATCCGGTCGCCGGGGCCAGACCGATCTCCGCCGCGCCGGCAAGCGCGGGCGCAACCAGTTCGTCAGACGCTGGTTCGAGATGCAGCGCCAAATCGTCATCGCGCCGCTGAGTGCGTGGAGTGCGCCGGCCACGGGTCAGATCGGGGGTCGCGCGACGAACCGACAGCGGGGCGCGCACCGGGCGCGGTGAGGTAATCAGCGGAGCGTCGTCGGGCTCGTCTTCAACCGCCGGAGAGAACAGCGGTAACCCGGTGTCGCTGGCGCGGCTGGCCTGCCGAGGCGCGGGCGGCTCCGGCTCGGGTTCCGCCAAGCCGACCCCAATTGGTACCGCGCCGATTACACGACCGAAATCGAGCCCACCGACCATCTCGCTCGGGCCGGCCGTGTCGAGTCCGCTGAGATCGAAGTCGGCCAGCGGTGCGCCCGCGCCTGCGCTTTGCTGCAAGGGCAACTCAGGCGGCGATTCCATATGCACCGACAAAGAAAAATCGTAACCGCAGTTGCGACAGCGCTCGACCGTCTCAAAACCAAGGTAGGCGCATTTGGGGCACTTCATTCGGGGCTGGCGACCGCAAGCGCCAGTAATTGCCGTTGTATCTCACCGCGCAATTTGTCGGCGTCGCTACGCAGGGGGTCGCCGATCGGAACCCGCGCGATCTCGTTGAGCGCATCGTGGAGCCGGCCGGTTGCAAACAGCGCCCTGCCGCGGGCCAGAAACGTTTCGGTCGACGACGGCAACGGTAGCGGCTCCTGACGGAGTGGCGCCCGCTCCCCATTGTCAGTGCGCTGGACGTGAAACGCCGGCCAGGTGGAGGGTTCCGGAATAGTCACGCCCCAGACGCCCACGGCCAGGGTGCCGAGGGCCGCCGCTGCGAGCATCACGACTGCCCATCCACCACGATGGCGATGCGCGCGCTCAGCGACGGCCGGCCGCGCCGCGGTATGAGGAGGTGGTGTCGGACGGCGCCTGCGGAATTTCGGCTGCGTCTGCCCAGCGTCAAGACGCTCGATCCGGTCGAGCATGCCCTGCGCTTCATCGCGGGAGGCGCCGCGATCGAGTGCATCGGCGACCAGTCGGCGCGCGAGGACGACATCGCCGTCGTCAAAAGCGGCGATGCCTTGATGGAGCACCGCTTCGGACTGGCGCTGCAGTTCGGCTTGCGCACTGCGGGCTCGCTCGATGTAGGCACGGGCGCGATCATGCGTGCGGTCGAGAAAGAGCACGCGCGTCCAGACGTTGATCGCCGGTTCGTATTGGTGGGCGAAGTAGTGATCGAGACCGGCCAGCAGGAGCTGCTCGATTCGCGCGTCGCGCTCGGTGCCGCTCAGCGCCTCAGCCGGACGCGTGTCGGAACGTAGCGGATCCATCTAGTGCTGCACAGTATAGCAATGAGATGGAGGTCGGCTCCCAGCTTTCGGCTTTCGGCTTTCGGCGCTGCCTCGGCAAAATAAAAAGGGCGAGACACCGTAGTGTCCCGCCCTTCCCACCGGTGGAGCCGGTCCGACCGCTTAGCGCGCGGTCCTACCCGCAAGGGTCCTACTCCGCGTAGCGGAGTCCTACCCTGGGTCCGATTACCAGCGCACGCCGAAGGCGAACTGATAGCGGCGCTGCTCTGGATAATTACCGTTCCCGGTCGCCGTGCCGAACGACGGTCGTTCTATGAACCCGGTCGGCAGTCCGAGCGCGTCGCGCGAGCTGTTCGGGTCAACGTTGACGTTCACGTCGAAAGAGGTCAGCGTGTCGTTATTGAGCACGTTGAACACATCCACCTTCAGGAACGGGCCGATTGTCTTGAAGATCGGAATCTGATAGTTCAACGCCAAGTCGAGCAGGTGCGCCCCGTCGAACTTGCCACGGCCACGCTCCCCGAAGAACAAGGTCTGGGTCGATGGCAAGCGGGCGTATCCAGCGGCCTGCCCGGCAGCACGCTGAATATCTGTCAGCGCCACACCGGTAGCAAAGTAGCTGAAGGTCGTCGCCGAATCGTATCGGTAAAGCGGGGACAGATCGGCGCGGCCGAGGAAGCCCAGGTTCAGACCGTAAGTCGCCCAAGCACGCACTTTGTGGCGCTGAAAGTCGTTGAGGCGGCCTTCCGGGAAGTGGCGATCCTTGTTATAGAGCTCCGGCCGGTCGCCAACCAACGAAGAAATCGAGGGACTATTGGTGCCTTCGCCCTGGAAATTACCGTCGTTCTTCAGCTGCATGGTCCAGTGCGCGTTGGCGACGATACCCTTCCACAGCGGATACCGCGTGATGAACTGCAGACCCTGGTAATCACGGACCGGCTCGTCGCTGTTGCGGAAGACGACATTGTCGAAGGTCCCGAAACTACGACCTTCTCGTGTCACGGTCGTCGTGCCTTCGGCCCGGGTAATGAAATCTTCGACGAAGTTGTTGACCGAGCGTTGGGTGTAGATGGCCTTGACATAGCCGCGGCCAAGCTGTGAGCCGACCGACGTCGTAAATTCCTTGGTCAGCGGTGACTTGATGTTGTCATCGAAAAAGATGTTCGCGGTCGGGAAGCTGCCATTGAAGATTTCGTAGTTGGCCGGATCGAAACCAGGGGCAAAGTCGCGTCCCTGCCCCGTCGGACCGCGGTAAATCGAGCTCAGAAGGCTTGGATTTCCCACCGCCGTATTGCGACCAAACTGTGCTTCGCTGTACTTGCCGGCGTAATGGGCATAGGTGGCTTGCAGCACTAACCGCCCGTTCGCCTTTGGATCAAATGTGGCGGCGAGGCGCGGCACGATCGAACTGGCATCGACTCCGACGATGTCCCCGGTGGCGTCGCTCTTGACCATCTCGAAACGCGTACCGACATCAAGGGTCAGGTGTTGGGTGGCCTGCCAGTGGTCCTGCAGGTACACCGACGTGGTCCGAATGTCCAGGTTGGCGCCCCGCGTGGGCAACCAGTTCTGAGCCTGCGAAGCGCCGGTGACAAACCTCGGAATCAGACGTCCGTTGGCGTCAAGCACCGGCACGTCGCCGGCACCTGCCAGGTAGTCGGCAATAAATACGAAGCCAGTGGCGGTTTGCGAATTGCCCCCGGTACGATTGCCCTGGTAAACCTCGAAGCCACTCTTGAGGTCGTGGCTACCCAAGCTACCGGTGGTCAGGAAGTAGGAGACGCTGCCCGCGAGCTGCTTGTTGTTGCGATCTTCGGGATCAGTCGCGTCGAAGTAGTTGCCGTTGAAGTGCGACAGGGTCTGGGTCAGCGTGATGAATGGCGAATTGACGATGTTCGTGTCGCTGCCGCCACTGCCGCGGAAGCCAAACTTTTTCTGCGAATAACGCAGATCGACGAACGCGCGGCTGCCAAGAACCCCGCGGTAGCTGCCAACCCAGCGGTCGTTCGGGAAACTTGGGCTTTCGGGAATGTTCGGGTCAATCGTGAACCTAAACGGCACCCGATTAACGCTGCGGCTGTTGCGGAAGTAGCTGCCGGTCATCGTGTGATTCTGTGACAAGGTGCCGGTGAATTTAAGTTCGCCGCGCTTTTCGTCGTTGGTCGTTTCGAAGTTGACCCCTGAACGCGGCAGCGGTTCGGTATTGCTGGAGGCCACTTTGCGGCCGGCCGCGAAAAACCACAGACGGTCCTTCATGATCGGCCCGCCAAAGGTGCCTTCGTAGACGGTGTTGACCTTGTCGGCGCGGGTAATGTTGCGGTCAATCTCGTAGGGCGAGCGGGTCGTCCACTTGTCGTTGGTCAGATTGGTGCGGAAGCTGCCCGAGAACATGTTGCCGCCGCTCTTGCTGACCGCGTTGATCACGCCACCTGAGAAACGACCGTATTCGGCAGACACGCCCGAGGTCAGGATCTGAGTTTCGGCAATGGCTTCTTCAATAAACAGGTTGTTGGCCGTGCCGAACAGGTTGTCATTGATGTCAACGCCATCGACGAGGAACACGTTGTCGTAAGCAAAAGCGCCCGAGATGGTGACCTGTCCAACGTTGGGGGTGTTCGATGTCAGACCGGGGGCCAGCTGCGCAATGGCCGCCAGGGTGCGACCCTGTGGGAGCGCATTCAGTTCGGTGAACGTATAGTTGGCGCCGCCGGTCGGCGACACCACCGGCGACGAGATCACATCGCTGGTGACCGTCACCGTTTCAGTAACCCCACCCACTTCCATCGTGGCGTTGACCGCGGAAGCGAGACCGAGATCGAGCATCGCGGTCTGGGTGACCGTCTTCAAACCACTCAGTTCAAACGTCACTGAGTACTGGCCGGGCGGCAGGCCGCGGAGCAAATACACCCCGTTACCGTCGGTGACGGTCGAGCGCGGCCCCTGCAATGCGGGCGAGGTCGCAGTCACGGTCACACCAGGCAGCACGAGGCCGCCCGTGTCAACGACTCTTCCTTGTAACGTGGCGGTCTGCACGCCCTGCGCGGCAGCCACGCCGGCGAATACGCCTGCGAGCATGGTCGCGACCAGCACGCTGCGGGTCAAAATCCTAAACATGTTTCGTCCTCTCTCCTTCACGCAGAGACTCAACCCCTGCTTGCAAATCGAACTAGTTGGCAATCCCCTACCGTAGCCGAAATCCCTACGTTTCGTCACGCCAAAACCGAGTTCAAACCCAGTAGACACAAGTTTGGTACCACAAGTCGCATTGGCCCAATGTGCAAAATTGCCAACAAATCGGCTGGTTTTTCGACGCTATACGGCTGAGCCGGTGGCCGAATTCAACCGGGTGGATTTTGAACTACGGTTCAATGAATAAAAGCCGGCAGGTGGGCAGGTAGGCGGGTAGGCGGGTAGGGAGTCACCTGCTTACCTGCCCACCCGCTAGCGCATCACCTCTTACCTGCCCACCTGCCTACCTGCCCACCTGCCTGCCTGCCCACCCGCTATTTTTTCAATTACCTGCCTACCCGCCCACCCACCCACCCGCTACTCTTTCTGACATGGCAATTGTCGAATGCATCCCCAATCTCAGTGAAGGACAGCGACCAGAAGCGATAGCGACGATCGCCGACGCGTTGCGCGCGATACCCGGTGTCCGCGTGTTGGACGTGCAGTCCGACGCCACTCACCACCGTTCTGTCCTCACCCTGGCCGGCGACCGCGAGCCGATCAAGGCCGCGGTGCTCCGACTGTACGAACTTGCTGTCGATGCGATCGACCTGCGCTCGCACACAGGCGAACACCCGCGGCTTGGCGCGGTCGACGTCTGCCCGTTCGTGCCGATTGACGGCGTGACGATGAAGGAGTGTGTGGAACTGGCACGGGAGGTCGGCGCCGAAGTGGCTGCGCGTCTCAATCTGCCGGTTTACCTCTACGAAGAGGCCGCTAGCTCGCCGGCGCGCCGCAATCTGGAGGATATCCGTCGGGGCCAGTTCGAGGGGCTCGGTGCCAAAATGCAGCAGCTCGAGTGGAAACCGGACTTCGGCCCCTCGACGCCGCATCCGTCCGCCGGTGCCACCGTCATCGGCGCACGCATGCCGCTCATCGCTTACAACATCAACCTGGCGACCGATCGACTCGATGTCGCGAAGAAGATCGCCGCTGCCATCCGGATGAGCAGCGGCGGCTTTCGCTTCGTCAAGGCGATGGGGATCACCCTCGATGATCGCGGCATCGTGCAAGTCTCGATGAACCTGACCAATTACGAACAAACGCCGATCTTTCGCGTCTTCGAGGTGGTCAAACGCGAGGCCGCACGCTACGGCGTCGCGGTCCTCGAAAGCGAGATCGTCGGGCTGGTGCCGTCAGCGGCGCTCAATCAGGCCGCGGAGTTCTATCTGCAACTGGAAGGGTTCTCACCAAGCCAAGTGCTGGAAAACAAGCTTCGCACCAGCGAATAAATACAATTTTTTCGTGCGCTTCGTGCCCTTCGTGTTGTGATTATTCACGCGACGGGGCGATCCCGAACGCGCGCATCTTCTTATACAGGTTGCTTCGCTCCACACCGAGCACGTCGGCGGTTCGCGACATGTTGCCGTGCTGCGCAGCGAGCGCCTGCAGAATGTAATCACGTTCGAACCGGTCGCGCGCGTCGGCGAGCGGCACCGATACGTCGACCGCCGCGGGGGCCCCGGGGATCTCGTCGTGGCCGAGAAACGCCAGATCCTGCGCGGTAATGGTCTCGCCAGGCACCATGATCATCAACCGCTCGATCACATTGCGTAATTCACGAACATTGCCGGGCCAGGCGTAGTGCTGCAGGCGGCCCACCGCTTCGGGCGCGAAACGTTTCGCGCGCCGTCCGTACTCCGTCGCCATCAACGCCATGAAGTGTTCGGCAAGCAGCGGGATATCATCCTGCCGGTCGCGGAGCGGCGCAACGAAGATCGGAATCACGTTCAGGCGGAAATAAAGATCCTCGCGAAAGCGTCCGGCGCGAATTTCTGCCGGCAATTCCTTGTTGGTCGCCGCGAGAACACGCACGTCAACGCGGATGCTCTGGGTACCGCCGACCCGCTCCATCTGTTGTTCCTGCAGGACTCGCAGCACCTTGGCCTGCGTCTTCAGGCTCATGTCACCGATCTCGTCCAAGAAGATGGTGCCGGTTGTCGCCTGCTCGAAGCGACCGGGCTTGTCGGCCACCGCCCCGGTGAACGCCCCTTTGACATGGCCGAACAGCTCCGACTCGATCAGCTCTTCCGGAATCGCCGCGCAGTTCACCTCGACAAACGGTGCGCGGCGGCGGCGGCTCTGGTGATGCACGGTCCGCGCGACCAGCTCTTTGCCGGTGCCGTTCTCGCCGTAAATCAAGACCCGGCCGTTGGTCGGTGCGGCCATCGCCACCTGCTCCCGCAGTTGCCGCATCGGCATACTTTCACCAACCATCACATACTGCCGATCGACGCGCGCGCGAAGCACGCGATTCTCGGCTTCAAGGTCGCGCTGGCGCAGAGCATTGCGCACGACCAACACTGTTTTCTCGAGCGAGAGCGGCTTCTCGACGAAGTCAAAGGCGCCCATCTTGATCGCGCGGACCGCCGACTCGATATTGCCGTGACCCGAGATCATCACCACCTGCGCATCGATCTTGCGCTCGCGCAGCCGCTGCAGCGTCATCAACCCATCCACGCCAGGCAGCCAGACGTCGAGGACAATCACGTCATACGCGGTCTGCGCGGCGCGCTCGAGGCACTCTTCCCCGCTACCGGCCGCAGCGACGTCAAACCCTTCGTCGCGCAACACACCGCTCAGCGACGAGCGCACGCCGGGTTCGTCGTCTACAACAAGAATTGATGGCATCTGCTCACGTACGATTCACGGACACGCTTAAACACGGGAGGGTCATCACGCGGGCAGCTCGATCGTGAAGCGCGTGCCGCGCGGGACGTTATCCATCACGTCAATGCTGCCGCCGTGCTCGGCGACAATGCGCCGCACGATCGCCAGCCCGAGGCCACTGCCGCGGCCTTTGGTCGAGTAGTAGGGCAGGAAGAGTTTCTCGCGCTCCTCCACCGGGATACCAGGGCCATCGTCTGCCACCGTCACCCGCACGAGGCTGTGTGCCGGGTCATGCGCGGTTTCAATGACGACCGTGCCACGGCGATGGATGGCTTCGATCGCGTTGTCGATCAGATTGATCACCACGCGCCGCATCTGCTCCGGATCGACGCGGACCGCGGGCAGGGCCGCTGCGAAACGCCGATCGAGTCGCACCTCGGTGAACAGCCCGTCGTAGAGGTTCAACGCGTCGTTGAGGAGCTGGTGCAGCTCGGTTGACACGGTGCGCGGCGCCGGCATGCGCGCAAACTGCGAGAACTCATCGACCAGGTTTTTCAACGACTCGACCTCGCCAATGATCGTCGACGTGCATTCCTGGACGAGCTCGGCGTGTGGCTGATCGGGACCGGCGAGCTTGCGGCGCAGGCGTTCGGCGGATAACTGGATCGGCGTGAGCGGGTTCTTGATCTCATGCGCCAGCCGGCGCGCCACTTCGCGCCACGCCGCGACCTTCTGGGCGCGGATGAGCGGAGTGACGTCGTCCAGGACCAGGACCGTTCCCTCGTACTCGCCGCTGGCGCCGGCCAGGCGAGTGACGGCCGCGGCGACATGCAATTCGCGGCCTTCGCGGACGATCGCCACTTCCTGGGCGAAGGCGTCGGCGCGGGCGCGCGCCGCCTGATCGAGGACGTCGTTGATCGGCTCGAGGTCGGCGCGCCCGAAGACGTCGACCGCCGGCAGGCCGATGGCGGCGGTGTCGACTTCCAGCAGACGCATCGCCGCGGCATTGATCGTCCCGATCCGGCCGGCGGGATCAATGGATATGACACCGGTGGCGACCCGCTCGAGGATCGTTTCGATATAGCGACGCCGGCCGTCGACCTCCTGGTTGGTGCGCTCGAGATCGATCGCCGCACGCTCGAGGCGCCGCCGGCTCGAGGCCAGTTCCGCGGCCATCGTATTAAACGCCTCGATCATCGAACCAAACTCGTCGGTCGCCTCGTAGTCGATCCGCTGGTCATAGCGCCCCTGGCCGATCTCCCGGGCCGCCACCGACAAGAGTTGCACCGGCCGGGTAATGCGTTTGGCCAGATACAGCCCCATCCACGCCGAGCTGACGAGAATGAGCAGCGTGACCATCAGAAAAAAGGACAGATAGACGCCGGCTAACGGTTGGCGCAGCACGCGCAGTTGTTGATAATCCTCGTAGGCTTTGGTCATCCGCCGTGCCCGATCGGCGAGCTCGCCCGACAGGAAGTCGGTGGCCACGACCACCCCGGTCACTTCCCCGCGGGCGTTGCGGATCACGCTGGCGGCGCGCAGTAAATCGCCGCCCCCGGGCAATTCTTCGAGCATCCGCGGATCGGTTTCTGCGCCGGACGCCACGCGCGCGGCAAAGCGATCTGCTGAAGCCCGCGGCCACCCTTGCGGCATGGTCGATGCCGCGACGTCGACGACCGAAATGACGTCCAGCTCACCGTTGGCCAGCGTCGCCGGCCGGTAGACCTGGACCAGGCCGACGCGCCGCTCGTTGACCTCGCGGGTCAGTTCCGCACGCACGCGAGGCAGGTCGGGTGACGTCAAATCGGCAGTCGACAGGTTCGCGGCGAGCCGCCCGGCCTGGTCCGCCATCAGTTGCTGGCGCTCGCGGTAATAATCGCCGGCGATCTGGTTGGCCGACGACAGGATCTCGTCAACCGGCTCGTTGAACCATTTCGCGACCGCGCTAATCACGACGTTGCTGCCAAGAATGAAGACGAGGCCGGCGGGAATCAGCGTCATGCCGAGGAGCACGAACACCAGCTTGGCGCGGAATCGCACGAAGGGAATCGCGCGCCGCCGCTCGACCAGCAGCTTGATGACGTTGCGCGCCAGCATGAAGACCAGGGCCAGCACGATCATCACATCCGTGGCGACCAGCGCGTAGAGGATGTTCTCGGTGAGGAAATCCGGAGAGAGCCGCGACGTCCGCTCGGCGAGGACCAGCACGCCGACCAGGGCGAGTACCAGCACCGCGATGCCGGCTGAAATCAAACGCGGGTTGTCACGAAACGGGCGTCGCGGCGACGGCATCGGCCGCACCGCAGGTCGCGATCCGGACAGTGGCCTGCTCACCATGTTTTCAATCTGCGTAATCTACCGATCCCTGATCCCTGATCCCTGATCCCTGACTAGTCTTTCGCGTTCAACAGGTCCTTGAGCTCAGTCATGAATTCGCCGATGTCGCGGAAGTGGCGATAGACCGAGGCGAAGCGCACGTAGGCCACCTTGTCGAGGCGTTTGAGTTCCTGCATGACGAACGCGCCGACTTCGGATGTCGAGATCTCTTTCTCGGCCTTGTCCTGCAGCATCAATTCAACGCGGTCGGCGACATCTTCGATCGCGGCGACGCTGACCGGCCGCTTTTCACACGCCTTGAGCAGCCCGGCGACCAGTTTCTGGCGCTCGAATCGTTCGCGGGTGCCGTCCTTTTTCACGACCATGTAGGGGATCTCGTCGATCCGCTCATAGCTGGTGAATCGCTTATGGCACTCGTCGTTGAGGCATTGGCGGCGACGCCGGATGACGTCGCCTTCTTTGCTTTCGCGCGAGTCAACGACCTTGTCGCCGAGGTTGCCGCAGTACGGACACTTCACCCTATGTCACCTTGTTCGCTTCAGCAGTCACCGCGCGCAGTCGACCGAGGTTCATCCCGTCTCGCGCGATAAACCATAACCCGAGGAGGATAATCGGCACGAAGTTAACCGCGTGCTGGAGGATCGCGGCGCCCACCGCGGCGTCATTATCGGCGCCATAAAAGGCGGTCACGCCCAGACGAAAGGCCTCATGCGTGCCGCCGACCCCGCCCGGTGTCGGGATGGCCACGCCCACCACCAGCATCGCCGTCACGATGAAGGATCCGCCAAACGGCAGCGGGATGCCGAAGGCGCGCGCCAACATCCAAATTTGCGCCGCGATCGCCAGCCACAGCACCAGCGACCAGCCGAGCGCGAAGACCAGCCGCGACGGCCGGCGCACGACCGCGAGCCCCTCAGCAAAGGTGCGCGCGAAGCCGGCCACGGCGTGCGCCAGTCGTGTCGGCAGCACCCGCTCCATCTTCAGCACCACGCGGTGCAGCCGCTCGGGGTGGCCGGCCATCAGGAACATGGCGATCAGCAGCCCGGCACCCACCGGTGCGATGGCCAGTCCGCCAATCAACACCGCGCGGTACAGCCCAGGCGCCGCCGCTGCGGGGCCGGTCGAGAAAAAGACAAAAAATATCCCCAGCAGGATCAGCACCGAGACCAGATCGAGCATCCGCTCGACAATGACCGTGGCAAACACCGCAGTTGCAGGCAGTTGTTCTTCGCGCGCCAGCAGGTATGGGCGTAGCACCTCGCCAGCGCGGGCCGGCAAAATGAACGACGCGGCGAATCCAATGACTGTCGTTTTGAACGCGACCCAGAAGCGTGTGTGCCCGAGCGGTTCAAGCAAGTACTGCCACCGCTCCGCCCGGACCAGGTACATGACGCTCGTCAAGATCGAGGCGAGGATCAACAAATTTGGCTGCGCCGCACGCATTTCAGCGAGCACGCTGCTCAAATCGGCATTGCGCAAGAAAAGCGCTAACAGCCCGACGGCCAGGGCAGTTACCACAAGCGTTCGAAGAACGGCGCGCAAGTCCGATTAACTATATCTGAGGTAATCTGTTTCCCCTTCTGTGACGCCAGCGCTACTCGACACAGCTCTCGACGGCTTAACCCTGGTCCGGCGCGGCAAAGTCCGCGACTTGTACGCGTGTGACGATGCCCTGGTGATCGTCGCGACCGATCGCATTTCTGCGTTCGACTACGTGCTCGGGTCCGGCATCCCGGACAAGGGCCGCGTCCTCACCCAGTTGTCAGCGTTCTGGTTCGATCGCACGCGCCACCTGGTCGACAACCACATCATTGGGACCGATGCCCATCGCTATCCCGCCGCGGCGCGTCGGCACGCCGCACTGCTCCACGGCCGTTCGATGTGGGTGCGCAAGACCACTCCCCTGCCGATCGAATGTGTCGCGCGCGGCTATTTATCCGGCTCCGGGTGGAAGGACTACCAGGCGACCGGCGAAGTGTGTGGCTTGCGATTTCCGAAGGGTCTGATTGAATCCGATCGTCTGCCTGAGCCGATCTTTACGCCGGCGACCAAAGCCGACTCGGGGCATGACCTCAACATTTCCGAGCTCGAAGCCACCCGGCTCGTCAGTGCTGATCTGCTGCAGCGATTAAAACGGCTGACCCTGAGCCTGTATGAGTTTGGCGTGGCCCATGCGGAAACGCACGGCATCATCCTCGCAGATACCAAGTTCGAGTTTGGCCTGACCGAGGAAGGGGAGCTGTTGTTGATCGACGAAGTGATGACGCCGGATTCGTCGCGCTATTGGCCGCGGGACACCTACCGTCCTGGTGGCGCACAGCCGAGCTTCGACAAGCAATTCGTGCGCGATTATCTCGAATCCATTCGGTGGAACAAGCAACCGCCCGTCCCCTCGCTGCCCGACGCGGTCATTGCCCGCACCCGCGACAAATACATCGAAGCCTATCGCCGCCTGACCGGTCTCGAGCTGGAGACCGCCGGTGCGTGAGCTGCTCGAACAACTGGTCGGTGAGATGGTCGACAAGGGCATCCGCTACGACGATGCCCAACGGGAATTTCAGAAGCGGTTCATCGCACGGGTGGTGAGCAAGTGCGACGGCAACCTCGGCAAGGCAGCGACCACCCTCGGCGTCCACCGCAACACGCTGACGCGGAAAATTCAGGAACTGAAGATCAAGCTGGCTCGCTGAAGCCTCGCGCGCGTGATCCCGCCGGGCGCCCGCAGAGAGCGGTCCGACCTGGGCCGTACACGGTTCTTGACCAGCGGCCCGAAGCTCCGTATGATTAGCAGTCGTCTACTGAGACTGCTAGCTGACGGAGGGTCAGACTGCTAATTTCGGTCCGCCCGGCGGGCCGCGCCAGTAGACCGGACAGTTCTCGTGTTCAACCGTTCACCATACCGATTACCTAGAAAGCGACCCGGAGTGCACCAGACATGGCACTGAGACCGCTACACGACCGCATCCTCGTTCAACGCCTTGAAGAAGACGAAGAACAAAAAGTCGGGGGCATCATCATCCCCGACAGCGCGAAAGAAAAGCCCCAGAAGGGCAAAGTCATCGCTGTTGGCGCCGGCAAGGCCGACAAGGATGGCAAGCGCATCGCCCTTGACGTCAAAGAGAACGACACCATCCTCTTCGGCAAGTATTCCGGACAGGAAATCAAGGTCGACGGCAACGAATACCTGATTATGCGCGAGGATGAAGTCCTCGCCGTCGTGACGAAGTAGGAGCAGATATCAAATGGCGAAGCAGATCATCTACGGCGAGCAGTCGCGCCAGGCGATTCTTCGAGGCGTCAACCAACTGGCCGACGCCGTGAAGGTCACGCTGGGACCCAAGGGCCGCAATGTGGTCCTCGACAAAAAATTTGGATCCCCCACGATCACCAAGGACGGCGTCACCGTCGCCAAGGAAATCGACCTCAAGGATCCACTCGAGAACATGGGCGCACAGATGGTGCGCGAAGTGGCGAGCAAGACGTCGGACACCGCGGGTGACGGCACGACCACGGCAACCGTGCTGGCCCAGGCGATTTATCGCGAAGGCGCCAAGAACGTTGTCGCCGGCGCCAACCCGATGGAACTCAAGCGCGGCATCGAGAAGGCGGTCGAAGTCATCGTCGAAGAAATTCGCAAGATGGCCAAGCCGGTCAAGGGCAACATGATTGCCCAGGTCGGGACCATTTCGGCCAACAGCGACGACACCATCGGCAAGATCATCGCGGAAGCGATGGAAAAGGTCGGTAAGGACGGCGTGATCACGGTGGAAGAAGCCAAGACCCTCGAAACGACGCTCGACGTCGTCGAAGGTATGCAATTCGATCGTGGCTACCTGTCGCCGTACTTTGTGACCGACCCCGAGCGCATGGAAGTCGTGCTCGACAATCCGGTCATCCTGATCCACGAAAAGAAAATCAGCTCGATGAAGGACCTGCTCCCTGTTCTCGAACAGGTGGCGCGTCTCGGTCGACCGCTGCTGATCATCGCCGAAGACATCGAAGGCGAAGCGCTGGCGACTCTCGTCGTCAACAAACTGCGTGGCACGCTCCAGGCCGCTGCGGTGAAGGCGCCGGGCTTCGGCGACCGCCGCAAGGCGATGCTCGAAGACATCGCAACCCTGACCGGTGGCAAGGCGATCACTGAGGATCTCGGCGAGAAACTCGAGAACATCAAGATCGAGAACCTCGGCAAGGCCAAGAAGATCACCATCGACAAGGACAACACGACGATCGTCGAAGGCGCTGGCGACAGCAAGGCCATCGAGGGTCGGGTCAAGCAGATCCGTGCCCAGGTCGAAGAAACCAGCTCGGACTACGACCGCGAGAAGCTCCAGGAACGCCTGGCCAAGCTGGTCGGCGGCGTCGCCATCATCAAGGTCGGTGCAGCCACCGAAACCGAGATGAAGGAAAAGAAAGCGCGCGTCGAAGACGCGATGCATGCGACCAAGGCGGCGGTTGAAGAGGGCATCGTGCCCGGTGGCGGCGTGGCGCTGCTCCGCGCCAGCAAGGCCCTCGACACCTTGAAGCTCGAAGGCGACCAGAAAGTCGGCGCCGCGATCATCAAGCGCGCCATCGAAGAGCCGATGCGCTGGATTGCCTCCAACGCCGGCGAAGAAGGTTCGATTGTCGTGGCCAAGGTGCGCGACATGAAGGGCGACGAAGGCTACAACGCGGCGACCGACACCTACGAAGACCTGGTCAAGGCCGGGGTCATCGATCCGGCCAAGGTCGTACGCAATGCGCTGCAGAACGCCTCGTCGATCGCCTCCCTCCTCCTCACGACCGAAGCGATTGTCGCCGAGATTCCTGAAGAGAAGAAGGATTCGGGCGGCGGCGGCATGCCGGGCGGCGGTGGCGGCATGGGCGGGATGTACTAGACAGCAAGTCGAAAGACAAAAGAAGAAAGACCAAAGGGCCCGGTGGTTCACTCCATCGGGCCTTTTCCTTTTCTGTCCCAGCGTCGGCACCTTTTTCTGTTTTCGTCGTTCGGTTTCTGTTTTCGCGTAAGTGATAATGGGCGTCATGCGCTTGAGCCCGATTGCCTCCATTTCGCTGCTCGCATTCCTGCCGTTGGCGGCCGCCGCACAGACCTCCCCGCCGTCCCCGCCGCGGATTGCATTGCCCACGGTGACCGTCACGGCGCAGAAAGAGCCTGCGGATCGACAGGCGGTGCCGGCCAGCGTCACGGCGGTGTCCGCCGACACGCTCTGGAACGCCAAGATTAGTTTCGTCAGCGACGCCGGGGTTTACGCGCCCAATACCTTCTTCAACGAATTCTCGGCGCGCAAGTTGAGCAACGTGTTCATGCGCGGGGTCGGCGCCAGCCCCGGCAATCCCGGGGTGACCACCTATATCGACGGCGTGCCTCAGCTCAACGCCAACTCCTCCAATATTGAGTTCACCGGCATCGGACAGGTCGAGTTCGTGCGCGGCCCGCAGAGCACGCTCTTTGGCCGCAATACGCTCGGCGGCGTCATCAACATCGCCAGCGAACGACCGTCGATGACCGACTTTGTCAGCACCATCGTCGTGCCGGTCGGGAACTTCGATTCGCGCGAATTCCACCTGTCCGGCTCCGGTCCGATCGGACGGCATTTTGCGCTCGGCCTGTCGGCTGGGCACTCGTCGCGCGACGGATTCACGGTCAACGACGTCACCGGCAACGACCTCGACTCGCGCCAAGCGACTTTCGGCAAACTACAAGCGCTGTGGGCACCGAGTCCGTCATGGGAAACGCGGTTCATCGTCTCGGCCGAGCGGGCACGCGACGGCGACTATGCGTTGAACGACCTGGGCAGCTTGCGCCGGAACCCATTCCATGCCGCCCGCGATTTCGAGGGTTACACCGAGCGCGACATCTTCAACACCACCGTGACGTCGCACAACGAAGGCCGACGGTTCTCGTTCTCGTCGACCACCGGATTCGTCAAGTGGAACACGGCTGACGAAACCGATTTGGATTACACGCCTCTGCCAGCCGCGACCCGCAGCAACATCGAGGACGACTTCCAGTTCACGCAGGAGTTCCGCCTCGCGTCCGCGGCCGCGGCGCCGGTGGCGCTGGGCACCAACGCCGCGCTGAGGTGGCAGACCGGAGTGTTGTTCTTCTCGCAGGATTATGAACAGGAAGCGGTCAATCGCCTGGCGCCCTTTGTTCTTTCACAGTTCATCGGCTTCCCCGTCAATCAGACGTCCCCACGTGCCGCACTCGATGAGATTGGCATTGGCCTTTATGGCCAGGCAACGCTGACCTTGCGCTCGGTCTTCGACATCACGCTCGGCGCCCGATTCGATCGCGAGAACAAGCATGCGATTCTCGAAACGTTCTTCTCGCCGGCGATTGCCCCGTCAAGTTTTCTCGACACCACGGCCGATTTCTCGAACGTGTCGCCGCAAGCCTCGCTGGCCTATCGCTTTCTGCCGACTCACATGCTCTACGTATCGGGTGCTCGCGGCTTCAAAGCCGGCGGCTTCAACCCGGCGTCGCCGCCCGGCAGCGAAGCCTACGGCGAAGAACACACCTGGAATGTTGAAGGCGGCCTGAAGACCGCGTGGGCGGGCGGCAGGGTCACAGCGAATGCGTCGGTGTTCTGGATCGACTGGTCGGATCTGCAGTTGAACGTGCCGAACCCATTCGTGCCGGCGCAGTTTTTCATCGGCAACGTCGGCGGCGCGACCAGCCGTGGTGCCGAGCTCGAGTTCAATGCGCGCCCGGTGTCAGGCGTCGAGATCTTCGGCGCCGCCGGCTACACCCGTGCCCGGTTCGCGAATGGGACGCGTTCAAGCGGCATCGATGTCTCGGATAACCAGTTGCCGTTCACGCCCGAATACACCGCCACAGTCGGCGCCCAGCTCTCCCGCAACGTCCGGAACGTGACCCTCTATGGCCGCGGCGAGCTGTCGGCCTTGGGCGCGTTTCACTACGAAGCCTCGAATAGCGCGCAGCAGGACGCGTATTCGCTCACCAGCTTCCGCGCCGGTGCGCGCAACAAGTTTCTATTTGCCGAGGCGTGGGTCAAGAACGCCTTCGACACGCGCTACATTCCACTGGCGTTCCCCTATCCGGGGTTTGCGCAATCTGGTTTTATCGGAGAGAGCGGACGCCCGCGGACGTTCGGGATCAGCGCGGGTCTGACGTTTTAGGCGGCTACTTGATGAAGCGGACCCGGAACATCCTGGGCCACAGTTTTCCGGTGATCAGGAAGGTCTTGTCAGTCGAGTCATAGGCGATGCCGTTCAGCACGTCGACGCCCTCCCGCTCGATCGGCGAGAGCAGATTCGGCGTATCGATCCGGTGCGTGACGCGGCCGGTCGCCGGATCGATTCGGACGATCAAATCGCGCATCCACACATTCGCGTAGATGGCGCCGTCGGCGCACTCCAGCTCGTTCAACTGATCGAGCGCCTGGCCGTCGAGCGTGACGCGCAGGGTCCGCGCGACGGCAAAATCGGCCGCGCGACGAACGGTCAGATTGGCACTGCCATCGCTCATCACCAGCTGATCGCCGGATGTGCAAAGCCCCCAGCCCTCGCCACGATACGTAAATTCGCCTTGCCGCGCAAAGGTCTTGCGATCGTAGATAAAGGCCTGTCCGTGCTGCCACGTCAACTGGATCAATCGGTCACCGACCAGGGCCAGGCCTTCCGCAAAATACGGGCCCGGGACACTGATCTTCCGCAGCACGCGGCCGGTCTCGATGTCGACTTCGCGGAGACTCGACTGCCCTACCAGCCCGGTGCTTTCGTAGACGGTTTTTCCGTTGAAGACCAGCCCTTGCGTGAACCCGCCGCGGTCGTGCGGATAACTGCGCACGACTTCGACCCGGAGCCGTTCCACCGGCGGTCCGCTGGGGCGCTGTGAGGGCGGCTGGAAACCGTGAATGACTGAGGCCATGAGTCCCGCCAGCGCACATGCCAGAAACGGTTTCACGGCCTAGCGCAAGGAGAAGGTCAATTCGATGGTGATGATCACCGGCACCGGTTCGCCCATTCGCGTACCGGGACGGAAGCGCCACTGGCGGGCGGCCTTCATGGCTTCCTGGTCCAGCCCGAAGGTCGAATCGAGCGAGCGAATGACCTTGATGTCGCCAACAGAGCCGTCCGGCATGACGATGCACTCGAGCCACACTTGGCCCTGAACTTTGGCGCGCATCGCATCGGCCGTGTATTGCGGTTTGACTTCGCGGATGACACTCGGAATCGTGATGCCGGCGCCCGGGCGGTAAGCGCCGCCGCCGGTCCCCCCGCCGGTGCCGGCTCCGAGGCCCGACCCTTGGCCGCTGCCGATGCCGCTTCCCGTCCCTGTGCCGGCTCCGCCGCCGGTGCCGGCACCCTGCGACGTGGTTGACGTGCTTTCACTCTGAATAGCGCCCGGCAAAGGCATCTCCGCAGAGGCCATCGTCTTGGCAGGGATATTCAAGTTCTCGAGGGGCGGAGGCTCGGCTTTGGGTGGGTCTGGCTTGACGACCGGGGTTTTTACAACAGGAACCGTGATCTTGTCTTTACCGGGCAACTCAGCCTTTTTGGGAGGCTCGACCGACTTGTTACCGCCGCCGCCGCCACCCCCGCCGGGACCCGGGTCCGACAGCCAGACGATTTCCTTAGGGGCCGTCTGTTCGACGGCCGCTGAGATCGGGTTGTCGGGCACATAGCGAACGACGAGAAACACAACAAGCGCCATCGCGAGATGCGACAACACGGAGGCGCCGATACCAACCCGTGATTGTGGATGCTCGAAGGAAAAATTGACGTCAATCGGCCGATCGGCGTGCACATGCAGCATGTGCGGTGCCGGCTCAGCAACCGGGCTCTGCGCAGCGGCCGTATCCTGCTTGGGCAAATGAAAAACGTCCGAATCCATTCTCGACCTTTAACGTACGCAGAGACAAGAGCAAAAACTGCGCCTATCTACTAGACGCATTACTTGGCAGAATAGCCGCTGCGCGCCCGGACTTGCACCCCGGGCCGATCAACTGTCACGGTGATACTGCGCCAGTCGTCCTGATCCGAGGTCGCGTCGTCGGCCGGGGCGTAACCAATCAAATACTGCGCACGCAAATCCTCGGCGATCGACTGGAGGGTCGGTTGCAACGCCTTGGGATCGCGCAGGTGAAACGAGCGACCGCCGGTGACCGTTGCGAGTTCGGCGAACACCTTCGGCCGCGCCTTGCCGATGGCAATCGGATACAACAGGACGTCCGAGCGCCGCGCCCGGTTAATCACGTCGGCCTCCGTCGCAGTGCTGTAACGGTCCGCGCCGTCCGAGAGAATGACGATCGCTCGCCGACCGGTCTCGCCCTCCAACAAGTCGATGGTGCGGATCAACGCGTCGTAGAGAGAGGTGGTGCTCCACGGATCGACGGCGTCGAGTGCGGTCAGCAGCGGCGCCTTGTCGGTGGTAAGTGGCGAGAGCACGTCGACTGCCCCACTGATACTGATCAGCATCGCGCGGTCATCTGGCTTCAACGAAGCGATAAACTCTCGTCCCGCGGTGCGCGCCATCGTGAGTGGCGCGCCCTTCATGCTGAAGCTGCGATCGATCGCCAGGGCGACCGCCGCAGGAAATTCGCCCCCCACAAACGCGGTGATGTCCTGCGGGCGGCCGTCCTCGAGAATCTTAAAGTCCTCACGGCTGAGACCTTTAACGGCGCGACCATCGGCGCCGGTGACGGTTGCATACACTTCGACCTGATTAACTCGTGTAGAAAAGGTGGGTTGCGGCGAGGTCGCAGCGGCCTGCTCGGCGCCGGTGGCCGCAGAGGTTAATGCTAGAATCACCACAATCGCGGCTGCGCGCGGCCGCAAGGAGTTTTCGATGAGTCTGTCGATGAATCTGCCTACGCCCGTGTTCGCGTTTCTTGGGCCGATCGGTTTGCCTGAGATGGTGATCATCCTGCTCATCATTGTCCTGATTTTTGGTGCAAGCCGCCTGCCGGAAATCGGTAAAGGAATTGGGCAGGGAATTAAGAATTTCAAGGGGTCGGTGAAGGACACCGACGATACGACGACCACGACGACCACCTCAAAGCACCTGTAACCACCGATTCACCGGTTACAGAGGGTTGCCAGTTCGGTCGGCCCTGTCTGATCTGCGGTTATAAGACGACCCGCGTGGTTCCCACGCGTCTGGTCACCCTCTCCCGATCCAGCCATTCGAGTAGCGGAATCGCAAACTTCCGGCTCACGCCATATCGATCCTTGAAGGTCGCGACATCGACCGTGGCCCGGCCGTCTGCCGTCACCGCTTTGAATGCCTGCATCTCGGCTTTCAGTGTCATCAGCGCGTCGTGATGAAAAATCAGCGTGTCCACCCGCACGAGCACCTTTTGTCGGAGCAACAGCGCGGTCATTTTTTCGACGATCACCGCAGCAACTTTCGCGTCAGCCGCCAGCGACACGCCATCGGGGGGCTTTAACCCGCCGCGCCGATAGGCCTCTTCAATCGCCTTGCGGCCGTGCGACTCCTCCGGCGAGAGGTCGAGTCGATGTCCCGGCAGCGCCAGGCGATCGCGCACGATCAACTTGTTGGTCGCCACGAGATCGCTGATCACCCGCTCGAAGATTGACGGGTGCGCGTCACCGAGCAGGCGCTCACGTGCTTCCTCCCGCGGTACACCGTCCACCAGCGGCTGCGCTTTGTGATGCTCACTGACGATTGTCAACAAGCGCTTTGACAACGTGGTCAGGACGGCCGGTGACACCAGTCGCTCCCCGGTGGAGCGCGCGTGCTCGCCTTCTTCCAGCGCCCTGACGACAGCCGCCACACGTGCCGGCGCAATGCCGGCGCGCGGTGTCAGGCTGGCCGTGGCCACGCCGCCGGAACCGGCGTCTTCGACCATCCGCCGAATAGCGGCAAGATCGGCCGAGCGGTCGTCGCCTTCGATCGCCAGGGCCGCGAACCGCGCACTTGACGCGACATGCCGCACGCCCAGTCGTGGCGGTTCGGGATCAAGCACGACGCCACCACCGATGGTCACAGTCGGCGAGTAGGCGCGCAAAATAAAGTGGTCGCCGCGGGTCAACGCCACCGGACTCTCGAAGCGTAGACGGATGGCGGCACGTGAGCCGGGTGAGATTTCGGTCTCTGCCACGCCGGCGATCGAGACCCGCGCCAGCACTTCGTTAGTGCCCTGATGAAAGTGCACGCGCGCGCCGTGCTTCAGTGACTTGGCGGTCGATAACAGGTTGAGCATCGCATCCGACCGCCGCGTGATGGTCAATGCGCCAGCCGCAGCAAGTGTCTGACCTCGAGCGATCTCCCCCGTTTCGATCCCGCTCAGATTGACCGCCGTGCGCTGCCCAGCGACGGCGCGGTCACGCCGCCGGCCGTGGACCTGGATCGTGCGCACCCGCGCCCGCCGGTCCCCCGGGACCAGAGAGAGTTCGTCTTCACCACACAGCTGCCCGGAGATCAACGTACCGGTCACGATGGTGCCAAACCCCTGCATCGAGAAGGCGCGGTCGATCGGGAGTCGCGTGATGCCATCCTCGAGCCGGTCGGTTACCGTCGCCGCGATCTCCACCAGCGCGTCGCGCAAGACCTCGAGACCCGCGCCGGTGCGGGCCGACACCGGAATGACCGGTGCGTCCTGAAGAAATGACCCCTTCGTCAGCTCACTCACTTCGAGGCGGACGATCGCCAGCGTGTCCTGATCGACCGCGTCCGCTTTCGTCAGAACCACCAGGCCACGCTTGACCTGCAACAGACGGCAGATGTCGAAGTGCTCACGGGTCTGTGGCATGACCGACTCGTCAGCCGCCACGATCAGCATCACGCAATCGAGACCACCGACCCCCGCCAGCATGGTCTTGACGAATCGCTCGTGGCCAGGGACATCCACGAACGCGATCGTCAGGTCACCAATCGTGGTGTGGGCGAACCCCAGTTCGATGGTGATGCCGCGCTCTTTTTCTTCTTTGAGGCGATCGGGATCGGTGCCGGTCAAAGCCTGCACCAAGGTGCTTTTGCCGTGATCGATGTGTCCGGCGGTGCCGACGACGATGTGACTCACTCGCTCCTCTTGGGACCGCTATCGCGGCAGGACCGCTGCGCGGCGGGACCGGCTGCGCCGGTAAGACCGCTCGCTTCACTCGCGGTGGGAAACTTCACCGACACCCGACCACGCATTCCTTTCCTACCGGCGCAGCCGGTCCCACCGCAAAGCGGTCCCACCACGGAGTGGTCACCCCTTACGCCGAGTGCGTTCCCGTTTGCCGGCGCGCTGCGTCCGGCCGCCGCGTTTGGCCGCTTTGAGCTTCCGACGCTGCTCGGGCGTGCCCTTGCGTTGTTCGACTTTCGGCTTGGCGAAACTGCGCGGCGCGCCACGCCGCCCCTCGTCCTCACGGACTGCGCCCAGAATGTCTTCGATACCCAGGTCGATCTGACGGCGTTCGAGATCGACGCGAACGACCTGGACGCCGATCTTGTCGCCGAGGCGATACACCTTGCGGGTGTTCTCGCCGAACAGCGAATGATTCTGTTCACTGTACCGATAGTAGTCGTCCGCCATCGTCGACACATGGACCAGTCCTTCGACATAGTGCTCGATCAGCTCGACGAACAACCCGAACGACGCCACCCCGGTCACATGGCCTGCGAAGCTGTCGCCGACCTTGTCGGCCATGAAACGGACTTTCTTCCACTGCAGGAGTTCGCGCTCCGCCTCGTTGGCACGGCGTTCCATCTGCGAGGTATGCCGTCCGATTTCCGGCAAGTCGTCGTCCAGTTCTTCGGCGCGTTCGTCGGTGACTTTCCCCAGCCGCTGTTCGCGCAGCAGGCGATGCACGACCAGGTCGGGGTAGCGGCGAATCGGCGAGGTGAAATGCGTGTAGGTTTCTGCGGCCAGACCGAAATGCCCGACATTCATCGAGTCGTAACGCGCTTTCTGCATCGTGCGCAGCATCAGAAATGCAATCGATCGCTCTTCCGGAGTGCCCTTGATCCGGTCGACCAGCTTTTGGAAGTGTGCCGGCTTGACCGACCCGCCTTGCCGAATCCCGAGACTGTGGCCGAGCGAGGTCACGAACTCGTCGAACTCCATCACCTTGAGCGGATCGGGCGGCTCATGGATGCGATAGAGCGCCGGCATCTCGTTTGTCTCGAGATGATGGGCCACGGTTTCGTTCGCCAGCAGCATGAACTCCTCGATCAGTCGATGCGCAACATTTCGTTCATGGGCGACGATGTTTTCGATCATCCCTTCTGCGTCGAGGATGACCTTGGCTTCCGGCAAGTCGAAGTCAACTGAGCCGCGCCGGCGGCGACGGGCGTTGAGAATCTCGAACAGCTCGCCCATCAACTCGAACATTGGGACCAGCGGCCGGTATCGTTCGAGCGCTTCCGGATCGCGTTCGGTCAGGATCGCATTGACCGCGGTGTAGGTCATCCGCTCGGTGCTATGGATCACTCCGTCGTGCATCTCGTAGCGGACGACGTCGCCCTTTTTGTTGACCTCCATCAGGCACGACTGCACCAGGCGATCGACTTGCGGCCGCAGACTGCACAACCCGGTCGCCAGTGCCTCGGGAAACATGTGCACTGCGCGTTCGGGAAAGTAGACCGACGTGCTCCGGGCGAACGCCTCGGTGTCGAGGGCGCCGCCTGGCACCACATAGTGGGCCACGTCCGCGATATGCACGCCAAGCCAGATGTGTCCGTTCGCCAACCGCTCAATGGAGATCGCATCGTCGAAGTCGCGCGCGTCCTCGCCGTCGATGGTCACAATCGTGTGCGTGCGGAAGTCGGTCCGGCCCTTGATGTCGCGCTCTTTGACGACGGTGCCAATTCGTTGCGCTTCGGCGATGACTTCCTCGGGGTGTTGGTCAGGGATCCCGTGTTTGCGGAGAATGATCTCGGTGTCGACTCCCGGATCGTTGATGTCGCCCAGAACGTCGAGCACGCGGCCGATCGGACCGCGCGAGGGGGTCGGCCAGCGGGTCACTTCGACCGTCACCATATCGCCCGGCTGCGCCTCCCGGGTGTCGGTGCGCGGAATGTGGACGTCGGCAACGAGCCGCTTATCAAAAGGGACGACGTACCCCAACCCTGACGGATCGATGTCGAACTTCCCGACAATCGTCTGGGCGCGGCGCTCGAGGATTTGCGCGATCCGCCCTTCGGGTTTTCCGTCGGCGCGATGGCGCTCGACGCGCACCACCACGCGATCCCCGTGCAACGCCTCTTTCATGTTTGGCGCGGCAATAAAGATGTCGCCTTTGACGCCTTCCGGGGGGCGCTCGGGCGTGACGAAGCCAAACCCCGACGGGTGGCCTTCCAGTCGTCCGACGATGAGATCCATCCGGTCGGCGAGGCCATAGCGGTTGCCGCGGACCTCGACCAGCGCGCCGTCAGACACCAGGAGCGTCAGGTGTCGCTTGAAGCTCGCCCGCTCTTCTCGCGGAATTTTCAGAATGCGGATGAGTTCGTGGGACGTTGCGGGGTGGTGTACCTGCTCGCGCAGTTGGCGCAGCAGCTGGTCACGGCTCGGCATGTGTGAATTCTAAGCAATCAGGCAGATTTGCAGGTCGCCAACGTTCGTGTCGGTCCGACCGGTGTGGATGAGGTCGCCCAATGCGTCGAAATACGCATAGGCATTGTTGTCGCGCAGAAACGCAGCGGCGTCGAGGCCACGTGCAGCCGCCCGTGCAGCGGTCGTGTGATCGATCCAGGCACCCGCGGCGTCCGTGGGGCCATCGATACCGTCGGTGCCGATACTGGCCACCGCGATGGCCGGAGAAGGCGCAAGGTGATCACCTATCGCAAGGACGAATTCCTGGTTGCGCCCACCGATGCCGTCACCGGTGACGGTCACGGTCGTCTCACCGCCGGAAATGACGCACACTGGCCGCGCGGTGTCGCGGGTCAGCGCGTGGATGCGTGTCAGCCAGTGGATGGCCGCCTCGCGAGCCTCGCCCACGATCGGCTCGTCGACGATCAGCACGTCGTAACCAGCGCGACGGGCGGCGTCGGCAGCGCCGTCAATGGCATCCAGACGTGATCCGATGACCAGCCCTCGGGCACGGCGCAGGCTGCCGGGCTTGGGCGTGTCGGGCCACTCCCCTCGAGTGCCCGCGTCGATGCGTAACCGCACGGCCTCCGGATGTCGCTCGCCGCCCCACTGCGCTAACGCATCGGCCGCGTCATCCCAGGAGGAGGGATCGGGAACCCCGGGACCCGAGCCGATGACCGAGACGTCATCGCCGACAACGTCCGAAACGGCAAGGGTCACGGCAGTGCCGCGGCAGGCCGCTGCCAGGCCACCGCCCTTGATCGTCGACAAATGTTTACGGACGGTGTTCAGCGCCTGGATGTCGGCGCCGCAGTGCATCATCAGGTCGATGGTGCGCCGCTTGTCGTCGAGGGTGATTCCGGAAGGCGGAGCGGCCATCAGTGCGGAGGCGCCGCCCGAGAGGAGGATGAGGAGTCCGCCCTGCGGCGTGACCTGCCGGACCAGGGTCCGGGCACGTTCGCCGGCTGCGAGGCTCCGGTGATCCGGAAGCGGGTGGCCTGCCTCGAACCACTCGGCGCCAGCCGGTAAGTCTGCGGATGGGTGCGTCCCGATCGCCACAATCATTGAAGGGGGTGAACCACTGTGGCCGAGGCCGCCAGCGACGGCAGCAGCGGCCATGCTTGCGGCGGCCTTGCCCACGGCGAGCACATGAAATGTCTGTGCGAGGAGGAGCTGAATTTGTGGGTCGGCGATGGCGCGCGTGACCGCTCGCCCGGCGCTGGCGGCATCGATGCCAGCCCGCGCGATGGCGAGAAGGTCGTGTCTGAGCGCCGCCGACCCCGGTGCGCCGGGCGTGCGTGTCAGTGAGCCTTGTGCGGATCGGTCCAGGCTGACAGTCGCGTCACGACATCGAACTCTCGCAGCAGCTTGGCGACCACTTGGTCGGCATCTGCCTTGTTCGAAAGCGAGTCAACCTGGGAAATCACCCGAACGAGAGCCGTCTCGACGTTGTCGATCACCTGTGATGAGTAGTACTCGCGCTGCTCCTGAAGACAACGATGATGCTTCAAGAATTCTTCGCGATAGAACTCACTAACCGGTGACGCGTGAGACGGACCTTGACGATCGATCAGGAATCGCTGCATACGGTTCCAGAGGCCCTTCAGGAAATGTGGAAGATGCTTCAGTGTAAAAGGGCGTCGCAGGTGTGTCAAACAAAAAACGCCCAAAAAATGGGCTTGAACAGACCAAACGGTCGTTCAAACTGTTCAACGAACGTTCAATCAACGACCACACGGGCGACGCAATCACTCCAGCCAACGCTCCAACCACCAGCCCCGCGACGACTAACCCTGTCGCGTCGGCCATGCCGAGAAAACGCACTTCGCCACCATTCGCCAATCCTGCAATCGTCTCGCTGAGCCGCCCGCGCATCGCTGAAAACAGTGCCCAGAGCGCCAGCAGCGAGAGCGCCGCACCAATGCCGCCGAGGAAAGTGCCCTCTGCCACTGACGGGCCGCGAATGTAACCGAACGGCGCGCCGACCAACTGCATAATCTCGAGCTCGTCCTGACGCGCCTGCAGCGACAGACGCACCACCGCTGCCACGGTAAAGGCAGCGCCGAGCACCAGCACGGCGGCGATCGCCAAGCCCGTCAGCCGAATCGCGCCGACGATCGCCATCAGGCGGCCGAGCCATTGCCGGTCATAGCGGACATCGGCGACGCCGGAGCGTTCAGCCATCTGCTGCGCCATCGCCTCGGCAGCCCCAGTCGACGCCGGGTCGGTATGCAGGCGCACCTCGATCGACGGCGGAAACGGGTTTTCACTCGATTCGGCAAGGTCGCCAAGCTCCGGGAAATCGTGCTTGAACCGCGCCAGGGCATCCTGCTTCGAGACAAACTCGACCGCGGCCACCGCGCGATGTGCACCGAGTTCGGCCATCAACTCGCCGCGAGTCGTCTCGTCGAGCTCATCGCGCAGAAACACCGACATCTCGGCGGCAGCCGCCCACCGCTGGATCACGCTTTCGAGATTTTCCGACACCAGCAGGAACAGCCCCAGGGTGAGGAACGCGATCGCGATCGTCCCGATCGACATGGCCGCCGAGCGGCCGGAACGGCTCAGGCTGACCAGCGCTTGCTCGAGCGCGTAACGCACCGCTCTCATGGCGTCGGCGACATCTCAGGCGCCTCGAGGACGCGGCCGTGTTCGAGATGGACGGTGCGGCGTCCAACCCATTTGATCAACTCGCGATCGTGGGTCGCGACCAGCACGGTGGTGCCGCCGGCGTTGATGTCGCGAAACAAGTTCATGATCTCGAGCGACAGATCCGGATCGAGGTTCCCGGTCGGTTCGTCGGCCAGCACTAATTGCGGTTCATTGACCAGCGCACGGGCGATCGCCACGCGCTGCTGCTCGCCGCCCGATAATTCCAGGGGGTAGGCCTGCAACCGGTGCTGCAGCCCGACCCACTTGAGGACCTGGTAGGTGCGGCGGCGCTGCTGCTCAATCGGCATGCCCAGCACACGCAAGGCAAAACTCACATTCTCGAAGACCGTCTTGGTGGGAACCAGCTTGAAGTCCTGGAACACAAACCCGACGGTGCGTCGATAGGCCTGGACCTCGCGACGCGACAGGCGCGCGAGATTGCGACCGCCGACAATTGCCACGCCTTCGGTCGGGCGGTCTTGCAGCAGCAACAAACGCAGCAGCGTGCTCTTCCCGGCACCGCTCGGGCCGGTCAGAAAAACAAACTCGCCCTTCTCGACCTTGAGCGTCAGGCCGCGCAGCGCATACAGCCCGCGTCCATAGGCCTTGCCGAGGTCATGCGTCTCGATCACCGGGGGTAGTGTATCGAAAGTGCCTGGGTGCCGGCACCCCGCACTATCTTGAGTACCCGACCAGTTCGGCGCGCACGCGACCGAACCCCGCGTCGACGATCACCCGCACTGGCACCCGGCGCGCATCGTCACTCAGCCAGATCGTCATCGCGATCGGACGGCGGCGTTCAATCCGTCGCATCAGGCGCGGTTCGAGGCGGATCGCGCGTAGTGTGGCGCCGCGATGGTCGATCGATTCGGTCTCGCCGACCGCCACTTGCAACACGAGGCTGGACCCCGCCTCGTTGATCGGCACACTGACGATCGAGCCCGGGGTGAGCGGTAAGGTGCGCACGTAATAGAGGGCGGTCACGGCGTCGCGCGCCGCATCCGCGCCGAGCGGCAAGGTCATCGCGGCGGTCGCTCGCGCATCCGCGCGCGTGGCGCCGACCCGGATGTGACGCGCGGTGCGATCGTAAAGGTAGGTGCGATCGAGTTGCCGGCGGCCTTCGCGGATCTCGCGGGCGTGTTCCAGCGGCAGCAACATCGCGTCGGCGGTGGTGGTGAACCGATCGCGCGCCTGGAAAAATCGCGATACCCAATCCGCGGTGTCGGCGCGCGCCTCGAATTGCCAGGTGGCGCCCGGAATGCCGTCCACCACCTCGAGCGTCGCGGTGCCCGCCGCTAGATTGACCGGCCCGCCATCCCAATACACCTCGTAGACGGCCTTCTCTCCGGCCGCAAAGGGCACCGGGCCCGGCGGTGGCGGTGGTGGCGCACTGACTTCGTCAAGGCCAGCGATTGCCTCCGGCGTCCACGTCACTTCGTAGATCGTCCCGTCAGCGAGTCGAGCCCGCTCGACCAACGGCGAACGCGCGTTTCCGGCGCCGGCAAGGGGCGCACCGCTGACCACAAAGCGCACGTCGAGCTCTTTGAGCGTTGCGAATGCGACCGGCGACGGCAGGTCGGCCAGCGTCTCGACCAGTGACGAGAAGAATGCCGGCCGCTGCCCGCTATAGCCGTTGACGATCGGCCGCCCGTGCTCGAGGGAGTGCACCATCACCGGCGTGTTCCCGATGTCATCCTCGAGCGGCACGTACAGCACGGCACCCGCACCGGGCTCTCGCGCCAACCAGGCGCCCACCGGTGTCGACCGCGGCGGCGCGACGGCTAATACCAGCGGCGCATTGGCGTACTCGAGGCATAACAGCGCCACCGCAATCGCGGTAAAGCGGCGTGGCCGGGCGCCGTACTGCGACAGCCCGCGCATGCCAAGCGCGGCGAGAAGTGCGAGGCCGAGCATCGCGATCACGCCAAATCGCGCCGGCGCACGGATCGCTTGAAAGCCGTAAACATTGTCATGCAGCCCTGCGTACAGCGATCGCCATCCTTCTGGTCCAAGCGACAGCACGACGCCAACCACCGCCAACGCCGCGGCAGTCACGACCAGCGGGCGCGTGTCGCTGCGCCAGTAACGCGCCAGCCCGAGTACGGCTAGCGCCACCACAATTACGCCTGGGAACATCTGGTGTTCGACACCGCGACGGTCACGCCGCTCCGGCGCAGACGTGCGGGGGGCCAGCACCCCGGTTCGCCCGTAGCTCAGATTGTGCGGCGGCACCTGCAGATAACTCTGCGCCGAGGCCGAGTGATTGGCCGCCTCGAACAGCGTGCGGCCAAACCCCTCCGCCTGTTGCGTCCGCATATAAGGCAGCAGAATCGGGGCGGCCAGGACGATCGCCACGAATGCCGCAACTGCGAGGCGTCCCCACAGCCGCCGGGCGCGCCACTGCCCGGTCGTGACCGCAAGGGTCACGCTCGCGACCACCAGGACCACGCCGGTCATCAGGCCGTAGTAGACGCTCGCAATCACCTGCAGTGCCGTCACCGCGGCCAGCGCCAGGGCATCGCGCCGCCGGCGGCGAGCGACCAACCGGTGCAGACACAGCAGCGCGAGCGGCATGAAGTACAACGCCTGCAGTTGGATGTGCAGAAAATGCGCGCTGCGATAGGGCCAGCATGCCCACGCCAGTCCGGCGACCCACGCCCCGGACGTCGATCCGGTCACCGCGCGCACCAACGCATGCATCGCCACGCCGCTCACCGCGATCGACAGAATCAGCAGCAGGTTGTAACAGAGGACCGCATTGCCGGTGACCGCATAGACCGGCGACAGGGCGAGCGACTGCAGCAGAAAATGATCGGAATAGGCGAGCGTGCCTTCGGCCGGGAAGAAAATATTGGCGTTGAAGACGCGCCCGCTCAGTACGCCGATCGGATCGCTGGTCCAGGCGCGCAAGCCCCAGCCAAGGATCCACAGATTGAGATACGGATCACCCGGCCCCTGTAAGGCGCCGAGGTGGGTGGTCAGCTGTGCAGCGAGCGGCCAGGTCAGCACCACGGCCGCGACGAGATACAGCGCAAAGGTGATCGCCGGCGGGCGCCACCTCACATGCCGAGCTCTTTCTTGAGCAGATCGTTGACGACTTTCGGATTCGCCTTGCCCTTCGACGCCTTCATCACGTGCCCGACCAGAAAGCCAAACGCATTATTGCGACCCTTCCGCACCTGCGCGACCGCGTCGGGGTTGGCGGCCACGGCGTCGCGGACGATACCGGTCAGCGCGTCGACATCACTGGTCTGCGCTAATCCCTCGGCATCGACAATCTCCTGCGCCGACCGTCCGGAATCCAGCATCTTGGCGAAGACATCCTTGGCCACCGTGCTGCTGATCGTGCCGCGATCAACCTGCGCGATGAGCCCGGCCAATGCCGCCGGCGTCAGCGGCACCTGCTCCACTGCCAAGGTGCGCTCCTTCATCGTCCGCAGCACCTCGCCCATCACCCAATTGCTTGCGGCTTTCGCGTTGCCGGAGGCCTGCGCCGTGGTTTCGAAAAAGTCGGCAATGCCGCGCGTCTGGGTGAGCAAATCGGCGTCGTAGCCGGGCAGCCCGTAGTCGCGGACGAACCGGGCTTTGCGCGATTCCGGTAACTCGGTCAGTGTCTGCGCGATCCGGTCGCGCCGCGCCGCGTCAACGATCAGCGGCGGCAGGTCAGGTTCCGGAAAATATCGATAGTCGTGCGCTTCTTCCTTACTGCGCATTGACAACGTGCGGCCCTGTGCCGAGTCGAACAGTCGGGTCTCCTGTACCACTCGACCGCCGTGTTCAATGACATCGATCTGTCGCTCAATCTCGTATTCGAGCGCCTTTTGCAGATAGCGGAAGGAGTTGACGTTTTTGACTTCGGCCTTGGTCCCAAGCGCCGTCTCGCCGACCCGCCGGATCGACACGTTCGCATCGCAGCGCAGACTGCCCTCGTCCATGTTCCCGTCGTTGACGCCAAGCCAGACGAGAATCTGGCGCAGCTTCTCGAAGAACGCCGCGGCTTCGGCCGACGAGCGCATATCCGGCTCGCTGACAATCTCGATCAGCGGCACGCCGGCGCGGTTGTAATCAAGATAGGTCCGCCGATCGGAGTCGGGAAATCCTTCGTGCAACGATTTGCCCGCATCCTCCTCCATATGGATGCGCGTCAGCCGCACGTGCGTGGTCTCGCCGTTAACGACGACATCGAGGCCGCCGCCCAGCGCGAGCGGCAGCTCGAACTGTGAGATCTGATAGCCCTTCGGGAGGTCGGGATAGAAGTAGTTCTTACGCGCAAAGACCGAGCGTTCCTGCACGGCGCAGCCAAGCGCTAACGCCGCGCGCACGGCAAAATCAACCGCGGCGCGATTGAGAACCGGGAGTGCGCCTGGGAATCCCAGGCACACCGGGCAGACATTGGTATTCGGCGGCGACCCAAATGATGTCGGGCAGCCGCAGAAAATTTTTGTGGCGGTGAGTAATTGGGCGTGGATCTCGAGCCCGATTACCGCTTCGAAACGATTCATCTCACTCGTAACTAGACCTTGGGTCCCGCGTCGATCACCTTGACATCGACGTCGCCTTCAAACGTTTTGAAGTTCTCGACGAACATCGTCGCCAGCTTTTTCGCCTGCGTGTCGTACGCGGCCTTGTCGGACCACGTGCTGCGAGGGTCGAGGACGTCGGACGGCACACCGGGCACGCTGGTCGGCATCTCGATATTGAAGATCGGATGGCGCTGATAGTCGACCTTGTCCAGTGCACCGGAGAGCGCCGCGGTGATCATGGCGCGGGTGTGGGCAATCTTCATCCGTTTGCCGGTCCCGAACGGTCCGCCGGTCCATCCGGTGTTTACCAGCCAGACCCGCGACTGGTGCTTGGCAATGCGCTCGCCTAACCCTTTGGCGTAGACGTTGGGATTGAGCGGCAGGAAGGGCGCGCCGAAGCAGGTGCTGAACGTGGCAGTTGGATCCTTGACGCCCTTCTCCGTTCCCGCCACTTTCGCGGTGTAACCGGAGAGGAAGTGATACATCGCGCCCTCTGGGGTCAGTCGGGCGATGGGCGGTAACACACCAAACGCATCGGCGGTCAGCATGATGATGTTCTTCGGATGACCGCCGGTGCCGGAGGGCACGGCATTGTCGATGAAATCAATCGGATACGCGCCCCGGGTGTTCTCGGTCAAAGACGCGTCATCGAAATCGAGCGCCCGCGTTTCGGGGTGCATCACCACGTTTTCGAGCACGGTCCCGAAGCGCCGCGTGGTTCCGTAGATCTGGGGTTCGGCTTCGGCGGAGAGTCGAATCATCTTGGCGTAGCAGCCGCCTTCGAAGTTGAAGACGCCCTGATCGCTCCAGCCGTGCTCATCGTCGCCAATCAACTGCCGTTCGGGGTCTGACGACAGCGTGGTTTTGCCTGTACCGGACAACCCGAAAAAGAGCGCGGTCCCCTCTGTGCCGATATTTGCCGAGCAGTGCATCGACAGCACACCTTTGAGCGGCAACAGGTAATTGAGTACGGAAAAAATCGACTTCTTGTTTTCACCGGCGTAGCTGGTCCCGGCGATCAGCACCTCGCGGGTCGCCATGTTCAACACGATCGCCACGTCGGCGCGCGTGCCGTGCCGCTTGGGGTCAGCCTGGAAGCTGGGCGCGGTGATCACGGTGAACTGAGGGGCAAACTCGCGCAGCGCGTCAGCCGGCGGCACGATGAACAGATTCCGGACGAACAGGTTCTGCCAGGCCAGTTCCTGAATGAATCGTACCGGCAGACGATAGGTCGAGTCGGCGCCGGCATACAGGTCCTGCACATACAACTCGCGGTTGGCGAGGTGCGCCAGGATGTCGGCCTTCAACGTGTTGAACTGGGCGACATCGATCGGCTTATTGACCTTGCCCCAGGCGATATTCCCTTCACTGGACGGCTCCTTCACCAGGAACTTGTCGTTGGGCGACCGGCCCGTATGCTGACCGGTCTTGCAGACCAGCGGGCCCTCGGCGGCCAGCACGCCTTCGTTCCGGCGGATTGCATGTTCGTAGAGCGCCGCTGTGGAGAGGTTCCAGTGAACAGACTTCGAGGTCAGGACCCCCTGCTCTTCGATTCCATGCGCGCGTTCTGCCTGACTAATAGCCATGTATAAACTCCAGCCGATGATCGTACCGGCTCGATTCCCGCTAAGTCAACACGGGAAGCGGATTTGTGAGCGTCCTGCTACAATTCGGTAAACGCCCAAGGTCCATATTCCGTAACCCATGTCAGGACAACCGATCGAAGCCGGCCCGCGAGGAACACGCCGGGCGGCGGATGCGACGACAACGCCGGCCTCGGTTATTGCTGCCGAGGTAAAGGCGCTTGTCAACCGTGGCGACCGCGATGCAGCTCGCGACCGGTTCGGTGCTCTCGTGGCTGTGCTGCAACGCCGCGGCCTGCGCATCGCCTATCACTACCTGCGTGATGCAGCCGACGCCGACGAGGCGGTCCAGGACGCATTCATCAAGGTGTTTCTGCACATCGAGCAGTATCGCGAGGACTTGTCCTTCGATGTGTGGTTCACGCGGATTCTCGTGAACGCCTGTCTGGATCGGATTAAAAGCCGCAATCGCCACCAGCGGTGGCTGGCCAGTCCGAGAGAGTCGAGCCAGGCCGAGCGATTTCACGACGAGCGGCCGGTCGAGCAGGCTGCCGGCCACGAACCGTCAACCGAGCATCAGATGTTGATGCGCGAGCGATGGGGCCAGGTGCTCGCTGCGGTGGCGACCCTTCCAGACCGGCAGCGGCTGGTCTTTACGCTGTCGCATCTCGATGAGCGGACGGCGGCAGAAATCAGCGACGCGACCGGGATGAGTCCTGCGACCGTGCGGGTGCATCTGTTCAGGGCGATTCGGAAGGTACGTGCGTTGCTAGGAGATCAGGGATGAGCGTTGGTCAGAACCATGTGCCGATCGATCGTCTGACTGCCCTCGCCTTCGTGGCCCGCGGTCCCGAGGACGATCAGGATCAGCACGCGCTCGCCCACATTGCCCGCTGTGTCCGCTGTGCCGACGAACTGGCGCGCCTGACCATTGATGCCGATGCCTTGCGCGATGTGGCCTTCGCCAACGCAGACGCGCTGTTCGACGACGTCAAACTGGACGCGCAGCGGTCGCGCATTCTCGACCGGCTCGCCAATCTCGGCCACGCCGCGCGCGTGCTTCGTTTCCCGCGCAACAACCGGGACATTGCCATGCCGGTATCGACCGGCGGCGGGCGGCGCTGGATCAGTGTCGCCGCGGCCGCCGGACTGATCATCGGCTTGCTTGGCGGTCAACTGCTCCATTTCGTCTCTTGGGATACCACCGCGCGCCGGGAAAACACCTTATCGCTTCAGTCCCCAGCGCGTCAGCACAATCCGTCGATTGTTCCAGCCGGCTCGAGTGTGCAAACGGTCAGCGACGAGGAATTCCTCGACCAGGTCGAAGACGCCGTGCAGCTACGGCGCGCGCATTCGTTGCGCGCCCTGGATGCGTTGACGCCCTCTGCGGGGAATTTCCGCGACCTCCGGCTGGGACGCTGACCGCGTGTCCGTTTCACCCGTCATCTTTCGTAAAGGCCTCAATCTCAAACATGAGGTCGCCGGCGTCCTCGCCGAGAGTTACCACAGCGAACTCGTCCAGCAAATCAAAGCCAGCGACTACCACTATTCGAGTGGTCGCCTCAGTATCTTCCTCGCCCGGGAGTTCGGCTTTTGTTACGGCGTCGATCGCGCCGTCGACTACGCCTACCAGGCGCGGCGGCGCTTTCCCGACAAGCAGGTGTTTCTCACCGGCGAAATCATTCACAACCCGCACGTGAATGACCAACTGCGGGCGCAGGGGATTCGCTTCTTGAGCGATCCCGGCGAAAACCCCGCGGCGGTCGGGCCCGACGACGTGGTGATCCTTCCGGCCTTTGGCGTGACGGTTGAGGAACTGCTGCGGTTGACGACGGCCGGGTGCACCTTGGTTGACACCACCTGCGGGTCGGTATTGAACGTTTGGAAAAACGTCACGCGCTATAGCCGCGAGCAGTTCACATCGGTCATCCACGGCAAGTATTGGCACGAGGAGACCCGCGCTACCGCCTCCCAGGTGGCCGGCGGCCACTATCTGATCGTGCTCGATCAAACCGAAGCGGCCGTGGCGTGCGACTACATCCGGCTGTCAGGGACGCCCGATCCGGTCCGCCGGGCCGCCTTTCTCGAACGCTTCGGCAAGGCCATTTCGCGCGGGTTCGATCCGGATGTGCACCTCGAGCGCATCGGCTGCGCCAATCAGACGACGATGCTCAGCACCGAGTCGATGCATGTCGGCGAGATGTTCCGCCAGGCCATGGCGGCCCGCTACGGGGAGGCCGAACTCAGTCACCGCTTCCGCGCCTTCGATACGATCTGCAGCGCCACGCAGGAGCGGCAGGACGCGATCGTCCAACTGCTCGCCGAGGAATCCATTGATCTGATGTTGGTGATCGGTGGCTACAACAGCAGTAATACCTGCAACTTGGCGCGTATCTGTGCGGAAAAGGTGCCGACCTACCACATTGCGGATCCGGAAGGGTTGATCTCTGCAACCGAGATCCAACACCGCGCCGTGGCGACCAAGAGCGAAGTCACGACCGACGACTGGCTGCCGGCGTCTGGCCCGGTGCGCGTCGGTCTGACCTCAGGCGCATCGACCCCGGATAACCTCGTCGAGCGCGTCGTCCGAACGCTGGAACGTTTTACCGCGTAGCGGCGGGCTCGATGCTAAGCCGCACCGTCTGTCCGGTGTGTTCCTTGAGCCACTGGTGCAAGGCGGAGCCAGGTCGCACCATCAGGACCGTATCCTGAGCGACCGCGAAATACCCCTCTTTCAACTCCGTATCGTTCGCGCTCAGGGTGCCGCGCACTTCGATGCCGCCATTTGCCTTGACCCCCAGCGTGGCTATCACTACGGCGACCATCAGATATAAGAGCCAACGATGCATGAGTGCCTCCGCGCCGCACTTTGCATTTTGTATGCCGCGACCGTAAACAGCGCGAATGGGAGTGTCGTAACCCCCTCGGAAGGATCATGAAAATCTCTCGTAAGTTCTTTCTCTGTATCAGTTTGTCTCTGTTGGCTGTGGCGACGGTCGCCTCTTCCGGCGCGCAGAGTCACAAATGGTGGCAGGACGAGCGCTTCCAGAAGAGTCTGGCGCTCTCGCCCGATCAGATCGGTCGCGTCAATAGCGTTTTCGAAGCCGCAATGCCGTCCCTCCGGGCCCAGAAGCGCGCCCTCGACAAGCTCGAAGACGAGTTGTCCAAGATGGTGCGCGAAGCCCGCGTCGAAGAACGCGAAGTCGAAGAGTTCGTCGTTCGCGTCGAAGCGGCGCGCGCCGATTTAAGCAAGACGCGCACCCTGATGCTGTTCCGCATGCATCGCATCCTGTCCGCCGATCAGAACGTCAAGCTCGATCAGATGTTCGCGCAGGCCGAACGCGAGCGCCGCCCCAAGGGCCGCGGTCAGAAATAAAAAGCCCGGCGCGGCCTGGACGTCTTTTTTCTTTTTTGCGGATCGAACATGAAGATGCAATTTCGTCGTGCGGTCGCGTTGGCCGCTCTCTTGAGCGGGTCAGTCAGTACCGCCGCACAATCCCCGACGCCGGCTCCGTCGCCAACCGGCAGCCAGGCGCAGATCGAGCTCGGCAACCCGACAGAACCGCAGACGCAGGAGACGCTGGTGCGCGACGCATTGGCGAGATATCAGGCTGGCCTTGACGCGATTAAGAACGGCGCCGCCGGCACCGCGATGTCAATTGCCAACCAGGTCGCGATCAGCCGGCCGATCCGCGAGCTGCGACTGTCCGAGGTCGTTGCGCTCGCCCTCGAGAAAAATCTCGACATCGCCGTCGAGCGCTTGAACCCGCAAGCCATCGATTTTCAAATTGCCGGATTGCGGAATGCCTATCAGCCGTTGGCGACGTCGACCATCGGTCAGCGCGATAACACGCAGCTGCCACGCGACCAGTTGCAAGGCGGCCAGCGCGTGGCAGTTGCGACGACGACCTATAACGCCGCGATCTCTCAGCAGCTGCCGTGGTGGGGCGGCGACTTCCTGGTCACCTTCAACAACAACCGGCAGGACTCGTCGAGTAACTTCGTCACCTTCAATCCGACCTACACCACCGGATTGACCGCGACCTACACCCAGCCGCTCCTGCGCGGCTTGTTCATGGATCAAACGCGCCAGCAGCTGGCGATCACCCAGATCAACCGCGACATCTCTGAAGAGAACGTGCGTGCGACCGTCACGCAGACGCTGGCCAACGTCCGCAACGCCTATTGGGATCTGGTCTTCGCCCGCAGCGCCGTCGATGTCGCACAGCGCGCCCTGGCGCTGGCCGACAAGTTCGTCGAACGTCACCTCGCCGGTCAACGGGTTCGTCGCCAAGCGCAATGTTGACGCCGGCGCGCGGGTCTCACAGAACGCACCGCTGGTCTCGGTGGTCGATATTTCGTCACTGCGGCTGGTCGCCAACGTCGTCGAAAAGGATCTCAAGGTGGTCGGCGTCGGTGACCGTGCGGTCGTCGAAGTCGACGCGTATCCTGGCGAGAAATTCAACGGGCGCATTGCGCGCGTCTCGCCGGTGCTGGATCCGGCCACACGCACGGCGGCGATGGAAGTCGAAATCCCCAACCGCGACTACCGGTTGAAGCCGGGGATGTATGCCAACGTCGACCTCGAGATCGAAGGCCGCGACAACGTCCTGGTTTTGCCGAAAATCGCGCTGGTCGACTCCGAGGGCAAACGCGGAGTCTATCTCCCGAGCGAGGACAACAAGGCCACCTTCAAGGAAGTGAAGGTCGGGATCGAAGATGCCGAGCGCGCCGAAATTCTCGAAGGCGTGACTGAAGGGCAGACGGTGGTGTCGGTGGGCGCCGGGGCGCTGCGTCGCAACGATCAGTTGCTGGTCGCGGCCAGCAACGCGGCCCTGGCGGATCGGGCGGCGGACGACGCGGTCCTGGCGCCGGGGGACCAGCAGGCGCAGCCTCCCCAGCAGATCCATCCGCACCCGGCGCGGGTGCCGCTCCTGGCCCGGGCGCGACTCCGGGTGGTCGGCGGCCAGGCGGAACCGGTGGTCGCGAAGGCCGGCCCAATCGACCGACCGGTCAGCCGGGCCAGCCCCCGGGGCAGCGTCCGGGCGCGTAACCGAAGTTTCACATTTAGAGTTGCTGCAATCCCCGCGTGCGCTTCAGCGATAAGGACCTCCGATGAGTATTCCGCGCCTCGCGATCCAACGTCCCGTGACGATGTTCATGATCAGCTTCGTGGTGATCCTTCTGGGGGCCATTTCGTTGAGCCGTTTACCGGTCGACCTGATGCCGGAAAGCGAGTTCCCGAGCATCACTGTCCGCGTCAATTACGCGGGTGTCGGTCCGTTGGAGATCGAAGAGCTGGTCACTCGTCCGATTGAGCAGGCGGTCTCGGCAATCGCCGGCCTCGAGCAGGTCAACTCGACATCGTCGGAAGGGAACAGTCAGGTCAGACTCCAGTTCGCCTGGGGCACCGACCTCAGCGAGGCTGCGGACGAGGTCCGCACGCGCGTCGACCGCGTGCGCGGCCGAATGCCGGAAGACGCCGACCCGCCGATCGTCTTCAAGTTCGACTCGAACTCCTTCCCGATCATGGGCATCGGTGTCGAAGGCGACTACGACCCGGTCACCCTGCGCGAGCTGGCGACCAACGATTTGTCGCCGCGTCTGGAGCGCGTCGAAGGCGTCGCCGCGGTAACCATCGACGGCGGCCTGCGTCGGCAGATTCATGTCGATCTCTCACGCGAAAAGATTACCGGTCTCAACCTTTCGGTCGATCGCGTGACCCAGGTGCTGCGCAGCGAAAATCAGAACATTCCGCTTGGCGAACTCGATGACGCCGATCGGCGCTTCCTGTTACGCAGCCCCGGTCAGTTCAGCAGCATCGACGATGTCCGCAATCTGATCATCATGACCCGCGCGGGCGTCCCGATTTATCTCAAGGACATCGCCGAGGTCACCGACGCCACAGAAGACCGCCGCTCGGTCACCCGCATCAATGGGCACCCCGGCATCCGGATGCGCGTGACCAAGCAGTCCGGCAAGAACACGGTGCAGGTCGCCGAAGGCGTCCGCGCAGAGATCGAGCGAATGAATCGCGAAATCCCGAATGTGCGGCTGGCAGTCCTTGATGATCAGTCGAAGTTCATCGCCCGGTCGATCAGCAGCGTCCAGGAACACGCCCTGCTCGGCGGCATCCTGGTCGTCCTGGTGATCTTCCTGTTTCTCCGCAACGTGCGCTCGACGTTGATCATCTGCACCTCGATTCCGATTTCGGTGATCGGCACCTTCGCACTGCTTTACTTCGGCGGCTACACCCTGAACACGCTGACCTTCGGCGGCTTGGCGCTCGGCATCGGCATGGTCGTGGACGCCGCCATCGTCGTGCTCGAGAACACCTATCGACATCTCGAAATGGGCAAGGACCGCATGACCGCGGCGATCGACGGCAGTGAAGAGGTGTGGTCGGCGATTCTGGCGTCGACGCTGACCCACATCGCCGTGTTCGTGCCGATGCTGTTTCTCACCGGCATGGCCAGCATTACCTTCGGCCAGCTCGCGGCCGTGGTGTCGTTCTCGCTGGCGATGTCACTGTTCGTCGCGGTGACGATTGTGCCGGTGCTGTGCTCGCGCTATCTCGACGCGCCGGACCACGGTGAACAGCGCACGGGTGTGACCGGCTCGGTCTATCGCTTCAGTGATCGTGTCCTGACGAAGATCGACGAGACCTACGCGCGCGCCCTGCATGTCTCGCTCGGCCATCGCCCGACAGTATTCGCCACGGGTATTGGCCTGTTCGTATTGGCGCTGTTCCTGTCCCGTTACATTGGCGTGGAATTGCAACCGACCACCGACGAAGGCGAAGTCACCGTTGACGCCGAACTCGCCGTCGGCACCCGTGTCGAGAGCACCGAGGCGGTGCTGCTCCGTCTCGAAGAAGCAATCAAAGAGGCGGTGCCCGAAGCGACCATGCTGATCACCTCCGCCGGTGGCGGCGGCGGTTATATGGGCGGCGGCTCCGGTCACCGCGGCAATATTAACGTCCGCCTGGTGCCGAAAGACGAGCGCGACCGCACCAGCGAACAGATCGCCATGACCTTGCGGCGCGACCTCTCGGGAATCCCGGGGGTGATCGTGCGCGCGCGGCCGTCTGGGGGCCAGCAGATGCGCGGCATGACCGGCGGCGGTCAAGGCGACGGCAGCCGTTTCTCAGTGGAGATCCGCGGTCACGAGCTTGATGTCTCGAAAGCGCTAGCGCAGGACGTCAAGACCCTGATGGAATCGACGCCCGGCATTGCCGACTCGCGCGTCGGCCGTGAAGAAGGCCGCCCGGAGATTGCGGTGCGCGTCGACCGTGACAAGGCGGCGATCCTGGGCTTGAGCGTCACCGGGGTGGCCAATACCATCCGCACCAACCTGGCCGGGACGCAGGCCGCAATGTTCCGTGAGGACGGCAATGAGTATCCGATCGTGGTCCGCCTGCGCCAGGAAGATCGCAATGAGATTGCGTCGGTCGGCGACGTGCTCCTGAGCACGCCGCAGGGCATCGTCGTGCCCGCGAAGAACGTCATGGTCACTTCGCGCGAACACGGGCCGGTGCAGATCGAACGCAAGAATCAGGAACGCATACAGCGCGTCAATGCGGAAGTCGAGACAACCCTGAGCGCAGGCGTCACGGCAGTGCAGGCACGCTTGCCCGAACTGCAGGTGCCACAAGGCTTCTCAGTCGGGTTCGGCAACGAAGTCGAGGAGCAGGAGAAGTCGTTCCGCGAGCTGCAGCTGGTGCTGGTGCTGGCGATCCTGCTGGTCTACACCGTGATGGCGTCGCAGTACGAATCGTTGCGCGATCCGTTCATCATCATGTTCTCCATTCCGCTGGCAGCGATCGGCGTGGTCGGCGCGCTGCTGCTGACCAATACGCCGTTCAGCATGCAGGCCTACATCGGCATCATCATGCTGGCAGGCATCGTCGTCAGTAACGCGATCCTGCTGGTCGACTACGCCAATACGCTCCGCCATCGCGACGGCATGGATATCCGGACGGCCATCGAAACGGCCGGCAAACATCGCCTGCGGCCGATTCTCATGACCTCGGTGTGCACGATGCTCGGCTTGGTGCCGATGTCGCTCGGTATCGGCGAAGGATCCGAGCTGCAGGTGCCGCTGGCCCGGGTGGTCATTGGCGGGCTGCTGACCTCGACGCTGATCACGCTGGTCTTCGTGCCGGCGATGTATACGCTGTTTGAAGAAGGCTTCAGCGGGATGCGGAAGAAGACGCCGCAGACGCCCGTTGCCGCAGCGCATTAAGCAGCTCGGCGACGGTGTGCCCGGTCACCGGGTCGACCGTGTCAGGCGCGATTTCCGAGAGCGGTTCCAGCACGAACAGCCGCTCTCGGAATCGCGGATGCGGCACGGCCAGCCCGGCCTCTGCGATTACCGCATCCCCGAACAAAACTAAATCCAGATCCAGTGTGCGCGGCGCGCCTGGGTGGGGCCGCGCACGTCCCCGCTCTCGCTCAATCGCCAACAACCTGTCGAGCAGCGCCCGTGCCGTGAGCGCGGTGTCGCCGGTCACCACGCCGTTGAGGAAGCGTGGCTGTTCCACGACACCCACTGGTGCGGTGTCAACGTGCGCGGACTGCTGGAAGTTGGTGAGGACCGAGCGAAGGCGGTCGATGGCGAATTGGAGGTGGGCGGCGCGATCGCCGACATTGCTGCCCAGCGCGATGGCGACGCTATTCAATCCAGCGACGATCCATCACCGTGCCACGACGCTCATTGATCGCCAGGTGCGTGCCGATGATGTCGGTCCGGCCGCCAGCGGCCTGTTCGAAGAGCCGGGCATGTTCGAGCATCTCGCCGAGAATCACGCGGAGCATTCCTCGGTGCCGTGCATTGGTCACCGTCTCGATGCGGTCGCGCCACCTGGTAACGAACTGTTGATTGGATCGCCCGTCACTGTCCGCCAGTTCGAGGACGGCGTCGTTGCCCTTCCGCGTCGCCTTGACGTCTGGACGGCTCGGGTCAGCCGGAATGTCGAGGCCGACGTTGAGTAACGCGTGCTGCAGCCACGAGACGTGGGTCTCTTCGCGGGCGATGATGTTCTGGTAAGCGTTATTGACGTCGTAGTCGGACACCGACCGCGCCGCGGACTCGTGCTGCATCAGCAGGGCCAGGCGATCGAGGTAGAACTCACGAAGGACGTCCTGCAGTTCTGTGGGATTCACGCTTTTTGCTTTTCCTTGCAGGTGATACAGACCCGCGTCCACGGAATCGCCTTAAGCCGCGCCTCAGCGATCGGTTCGCCGCAGTCGCGGCACATGCCGAAGGTGCCCTTCTCGATTCGCAGCAACGCCTCATCGATCGCCTGAAGAATCTTGGCGTCGGTCTGCTTGAGGCGCAGGTGAATGTGCACTTCGTTATTGCCAGAGGCCTGGTCGGCCATGTCGCCCTGGCGCCCGTTGTTGTGTTCGATCGATGTTTGAATTGCCGACGGGCCGGCGGACTGCTCGAGTTCTGCGCGCTTCTGGAGGAGAGTCTCCCGGTAGCTCGATTCGTTCATGCCTTACTCCACAGTCAGGGCCACAGGGTCCAGACTAAGAGATCATCATAACATTCCTACTCCGCCCGGAGGGTGGCCAGCGGCTTGCGGCTGAGCACCTCCCATGACGCCGCGACGCCGACAATCGCGACCACCAGCGCACTGATCACGATGCCGGCGATGCTGATCAGTGGCAGCGGCGTCCACGGGATGTCGAAAGCGAAGCGGCTGATGCCCCAGGTGAGGGCGATTGCGCCGACTGAGCCAATCGTGCCGGCGAGTAACCCCAACACCCCGTACTCAACAAGCAGCACCCGCGCGATGGTGCCGCGCGTCGCGCCGAGCGTCTTGAAGATGGCCGCCTCATACATCCGCCGAAACTTGGTCATCGCCACCGCGCCAATCAGAATCAGCAGGCCGCTCAACACGACGAGGCTGCCGACCACGGTCACCGCGAGCGTCACATTGCCAATCACCGTGCGCAGTGTGTCGAGCATCTCGCGGCCATCGATCACCGAGACGTTGGGGTAGCGTGTCACCAGCTCGCCCTGCAGTGACGCGCGCGCCTCCCGATCGGCCGGCCCGCGAAAGAACGAGACAAACCCGTGCGGCGCGTCATCGAGCACGCCGGGACGAAAGACGAACATGAAGCCACCCGTCCGGCTATCGCCCCAGTCGACGCGCCGGATGTTCGAGACTCTGGCCTCGACGCGGCGGCCCATGACATCGAATCGGATCGTGTCGCCGACGTTGATGCGAAAGCGTTCGCGCAGACTCTCGGCGATCGAGACCTCAGCTTGCGCCGACGGTGAGCCGTCCCAGAAAGCGCCGGCGATGACGCGCTCATTCCGCTGAAGCCCGGGTCGATAGGTGACCGTATACTCGCGCGCCAGCCACCCGCGGCCGCGCACGTCCTCGTAGTTCTCGAGCGACACTTCCTGACCCTGTACGCCAGTGACACGCGCGCGCAGCACCGGGATCAATGTCGGACTCGGGGTGCCGGGTTGCTGCCAGCGTTTGAGCACCTCGGTCAGGCTCGGCACCTGATCCTGCTGGACGTCGAGCAAGAACATATCCGGCAGATCCGGTGACAGGTTGACGGTGAACTCGCGGACCAGGTTTTCTTGCAGCGAACGGACGCCGACGATAAAGAAGCTCCCGAGGCCGACCGCCAGTAACACGATGCGCGCCTGACTCCCAGGTCGACTGAGCTGCAGCACCGCATGTCGCAGCGCGAACCACCGTGACTGCGACAACGGCGCGATCGCCTTGATCAGAACGATGCCGGACAGATGCAGGACCAGCGCCGCGGCGGCGAAGCCAACGGCGACAATGAACCCAATCCGCCACGACCCGGCCTGCCACACCGTCAAGCCGACCAGCCCTGCCACGACCCCCGCGGTTACGAGAATTTGCACCACGTCGCGCCGGCCGACGCCGGCTTCCGACCGCAGCAACAGCGACGGCTTGACGTGTCGGATTTCCAGCAGCGGTACGACCGAGAAGAGGATCGCGACCAACAGGCCGATGCCGAAGCCTTGCAGCACCGCGGGGCCCGTCAACGAGTAGTCGATCACCACTCCCGGCACCGCCGCGGCCGCGAGAGTCGACGGTATCGCCGCGATCGCAAGTGCCGCCAGGACGACGCCGAAGGCGCTGCCGACGAGTCCAAGCGCGACCACCTGGGTCATGTAGATCGCCAGCAGTTGCCCGGAACGGCCGCCAAGACACTTGAGGATGGCGATGGTGCGAATCTTCTGCTGGACGAACACCCGCGTCACGCTCGACACGCCGATGCCACCGAGGATGACGATGACCAAGCCAACCAGGCTGAGATAATTTTCGGCGCGGGCGAAGTCTTCGCCGACGTCGTCCTCGGTGGCCTTGTACGACCGCACTCGTGCAAACGAGTTGGCGAAGTCGCTGCGCAAATTGACCACCAGGCGATCGACCGCAGCATCGGGAACCTTCACCAGCCACTGATACGAGGCCCGGCTGCCTGCGGTCAGCAGGCCGGTCTTCTGCAGGTCGTCGTAATTCGCGAAGACACGTGGCCCGAGACTGAAGGCCCCGAGCCGACGGCCCGGTTCAGCTTCGATCACCCCGCGGAGCGTAAAGCGCTGGGTGCCGATCATGATCGCGTCGCCGACCTGGATACCCAGTTGGACGAGCAACTCTGGGCGTGCGAGCGCGCCAAAACTCTGGAGCAATGACTGGTCGAACTGTTGGCCATCCGCCAGTTTCAGATCCCCGTAGTGCGGGAACCCGGACTGCACCGCGCGCAGCTCGACCATCCGCGACGTGGTTTTTCCACCATCGGCAGGCCGAACCATTGTGGCGACTTCCACCGACAGATGACTGGTGGCATCGACCGCACGCAGCCGTTCCTGGATCGTAGCGGTCAGTTTGCCGCTGAACGGTTGATTACTGCTGATCACCGCGTCGGCGCTGATCAGACTGCGGGCCTCGCCGGCAAACACCTGGCGCACGCTTTGGATCACCGAACGGATCGCGACAATGGCACCTACGCCAATCGACAGACAGACGAAGAAGAACAACAGCCGGCGCCATGACGCGCGCATTTCGCGCAGCGTCATCGCGACGAGGAATGTCACTGTGAAGCCCCGACGATCGCGGTCGTCGCGGACTCGACCGGGCGACCGTCACGCAAGGTCAGTTGCGCATCGGCGATCGCGGCCACCGACGGATCGTGAGTGACCAGCACCAGCGTCACCCCGCGGCTCTTGCGCACATGCAGGAGCAGGTCGAGGATATGCCGCCCATTATTCGTGTCGAGGTTGCCAGTGGGTTCGTCCGCCAGAATCAGCGGCGGATCGTTCGCCAGGGCGCGGGCGATGGCAATCCGTTGCTGCTCGCCTCCGGACAACTGCGCCGGATAGTGATGACCGCGATCGTGCAGTCCCACTTCGTCGAGCAGCGCCTGCGCGCGCGGCTTCGCGTCGCGGCGACCGGCGATTTCCATCGGCACGAGGATGTTCTCGAGAGCCGTCAACGACGGCACCAGGTGGAAGAATTGAAAGACAAAGCCGATCTTGGCGCCGCGCAGGCGCGCCAGGCTGTCTTCGTCGAGCGCAGTGATGTCAGTGCCATCGATCAGGATGTTGCCGCTCGACGGCGCGTCGAGACCGGCAATCAAGCCGAGCAGCGTTGACTTGCCACTGCCTGACGGTCCAATGATCGCCAGACACTCTCCTGCCTTCACCGTGAGGCTGAGAGGATGCAGGATGGTGAGCGGCTGACCGCCGCTGAGGACGGTTTTACTGACGTTGCGGAGCGCGATCATCGGTCCGTCGTGCCGCGCGTGAGGGCAAGCTCCGGCTGGAGCGCGCGCCAGACGAGGTCGGCAACTATCGACGCACCGCGGGGATTGGGGTGGACGCCGTCCGGTTGATTGAGCGCGGGGTCTCCGGCGACGCCGGCCAGAAGAAATGGCAGCAAGCGAACCTTGTAGCGCGCCGCGAGCGACGGATACACCGCCCGAAAACGCGTCGTGTAGTCCGCACCGAAATTCGGCGGCGCTTCCATCCCGGCCAGTATGACGGTCAGCCCGCGCTTCTGGCTTTGCTCGATGATCGACGCGAGGTTGGCTTCGAGTTGCTCGGGCGGTAATCCGCGTAAGCCGTCATTGCCGCCAAGCGCGACGATCAGAATCTTCGGATGGCCCTCAGCCAGCGCCCACTCGAGTCGTCGCAGGCCGCCCGCGGAGGTATCTCCGGAGACCCCGGCGTTGACCACTTCGTAGTCGTGACCCTCGCGGTCTAACCGCTCTTGAATGAGCGAGGGAAAACTCTGTTCGACGTCCAGTCCAAGGCCCGCCGTGAGACTGTCGCCGAGCACGACGACCCGCGGGACATTAGGGCGTCGCGCCGGCGTGGCGGAGGGCGATGGGACCGCATCAACCGCGGCGGCGGGCGCCGGGCCTGAGCGGCCATCACCACAACCGGCGATCAAGGGAAGCGTCGCGAGAAACAGCAGCGAAATTGCCCGCAGAATCACTGCTCAATTATACGTGGCGGCGTCGACGGCCGGTTCCGCATCGGAAAAGGGCAGGCCCTTTTCTCATGCTGGTCTCATTCGACGAGCAGCACGACGGCGGTCGCATTATCGGAGGTGCCGGCGGCGAGTGCCGATTCAACCGCGCCATTGGCTGCCGCCTCGGCCGACCCCGCGGCGACCGCCTTCGCCAGCGACGCGTTATCGAGATAGCCATGCACGCCGTCGCTGCAAATCAGCCAATGCTCGCCGCACTGCAACGCCTCTTCGGTGAGCGAGGGTTCCACGTCGACACGCATCCCAATGCCGCTGGTCAGGACATGGCGCATCGGGTGATTGATCGCCTGCTCGGCGGCGCCCGCACCCAGCATGGCGTTGAGCCAGGTATCGTCTTGCGTCATCTGCTGGAGTTGCCCGGCGCGAATGCAATACGCCCGGCTGTCCCCGACATGCCCGATGACAATCTGCTGTCCGTCGACGAGTGCGGCGACGATCGTCGTGCCCATCCCGGCGTGCTCCGCAGAGCGCGCGCCGGCATCGTGAACTTTGCGATTGGCAATGCGCAGTGCCACAGACACGCGATTCACTGCCACTGACTGGGTCGGATCGAACGGAAATGGCCACGTCACCTGATGGGAATCTTTGGTGGCGCGGATAAAGTCGACGACCGCGTCAATGGCCATGTGTGACGCCACCTCCCCCGCGTTGTGCCCACCCATGCCGTCGGCGACGACGAGGAGTCCGAGGTCGAGGTCGACGAAGTGTGCGTCTTGATTAGTTTTTCGGGGCCCTGCGTCGGAACGAGCTGCCGCACTCAATTTCATCGCGTCGATTCTACGTTGCGCTCGCCCCGCACCCCTGAGCCCCGCGTTCCGGGCCCCTGAGCCACCTCGCACCTGGATACTTGGTATACTCCGCGCCGTGGTCAGTTCGCCACTGCAGCCGGTGATGGCGCGTGCCGCCGCCCTAGTCGAACGCGGGCAGGCCGCCGCGGCCGGCGAACTCCTGTCTCCCCTCCTGCACTCTTCTCTCAAGCGGCTCGACGAACTGATCGTCCGCGGCGCCCTCGCCGAAACACTGCTGATGCAGGGTGAGGTGTCTCAGGCCAGCACCACGCTCGGGCGTGCCCCCGATGCCATTCGAGAGCCGCTGCCGCCGGTGGTGTTAGCCACCCTGTGGCGTCTGCACGGGCGCGTGGCGTACGCGCGTGGCGAGCAGTCGCGCGCGATCGCGCTGCACGGCCGCGCGCTGAAACAAGCAGAGACTGCGCACGACTCGCGTGCGATTGGTCTCGCCCATCACGAACTGGCGCTCTGCTACACCAAGGTCGGCGACACCACCATCGTCCGCGAACATATTGCCGAGGCCGCGGCGGCCTTACACGCCGCCGGCGATCGACGGCATCTCGCGCTGGTGCATTCGCTGTCGGGGATGATGCTGGCCCAGAATGGCCGCTATGACGAGGCCTCGGCGGCCCTCCGCCTCGCTGAACGACAGGCAACCGCGCTTGGCGCCGATGACGCGCTCGGCATCATCTGCATCAATCAGGCGAACGTCGCCCTGATCCGGCATCGCTACGATCAAGCGCTCGCCCTCGCCGAGCGGTCGGTGACCCTGCAAGAAGGGCTCGGGAAACTCCCGGGCCTGGCGGTGGCGTTGGCGACACTCGGACAGATTTGTGTCCGCATCGGGAACCTGACGCGCGCCGAGGCGGTCCTGCACCGCGCACTCGAAGTCCGCAGTTCGGTGCAGTTCCACGAGACCACCGGCGCGGTCAACGACACGTTGGCGCAAATGTCGCTGATGCGCGGTGACTACGAGAATGCCGCCGAATATCTTCAGCGCGCAGCCGATGCCTACGGGGCCTACGGACGACAGACCAGCCGCTGGTACGAATGGTCGGTGCGCGTGATCACGGCTCGCCTAGCCATCCGTCGCGGGACGCCAGAGGCGGCGCTGATCGTGGCGGATGAAATCGCCCGCGCCCCGGGCGCACCGCCCGCCGAAGCGATCGAGGGCGAATTGATTGCCATCGAAGCGCTGCTCGCCGCTGAACGCATCGACGAAGCCGAACATCGTCTTGGTCAAGTCGAAAGTCGGCTCGACCCGCGCACCACCCCCGGCGCGTGGGGCGAGTTCCTTCGACTGCGCGGCGAGTTGCGATCACGCCAGACCCGCACCACCGAGGCGTATCACGACATCGCGCAGAGTTCGAGCGTGTTCGAGTTGGTTGGTGAACGCTACCAGGCCGCGGTGAGCCAGTTGGCGCTGGGCCGGTTGGCCTCGCGGGCCGGGGCACGCTCGACGGCGGATCGCCACTTCCAGCAGGCCGCACAGGTGTTCGAGTCACTCGGCGCGAGTCGCGATCTGGAAGAAGCGCGGGCCGCAATGTCAGCGGCGCAGCATGTCGGCACCGGCGAATATGTCGGGTCCCCCGCTGATGCCGACGATGCGCTGGTGCGCCGGTTGGTCGATGCGGCGATTCTGCCCGAGCTGTTAGCGCGCGAACTGACTGCCGCACTCCTCGAAGCGGTCACTGCCGATGTGGCGGTCGTTTTTGTCGAACTGCCAGGCGGTGATGTCCGGGTGATCGCCCAGGCCGGGGTCGACGTCGATGGCGCCCGCTCCGTCGCGCGACTGGGGGTGCAAGGTGCCGCGTATGGCGCCGGCAGCCTGGTCGTCGAGGGCATCGGACGCGAGCCCGATGGGCCACGGGCTGTCGCGGTGGCCTCCGGTCGTCCGCTTGGTCCCCATCTGATGCGGCGCGTGCGGATGATGGCGGCCGTCGCTCGCCAGGGCTTTGACCTCTGCGGCGCACGTGACCGCCCGACGCAAGCCGCCGACGCCACCGTCGAACGGCCGCTCGAGCCGTTGCTGCCCGGGTTTGTCTGCGCCAGCGCCGCCATGCATCGCGTCGTCGATCAGATTCAACGGCTACAGGGCAACGACTTAACGGTGCTGATTACCGGCGAGAGCGGCACCGGCAAAGAACTGGTGGCGCGCGCGATACATGTCGGCTCACCACGGAGCACCGCCACGTTCCTCCCCTATAACTGCACGACGACGACGAGGGAGTTGGCGGATAGCCAGCTGTTTGGCCACCGGCGCGGGGCATTCACAGGTGCGGTGTCCGATCAACTCGGGCTGGTGCGAACGGCCGCCGGGGGCACGCTGTTTCTCGATGAAGTCGGCGACCTGACGCTCGACGTGCAGCCGAAACTCCTCCGCTTTCTGGAACAGGGCGAGATCATGCCGGTAGGTGAAACACGCCCGCTCCGCGTCGACGTGCGCGTGATCACCGCGACCAATGCGGATCTCGAACAACGGGTCGCCGAAGGCAAGTTCCGCGAGGACCTCTACTACCGTCTCAGCGTGATCCGCATTCACGTGCCGCCGCTGCGCCAGCGCCGCGAAGAAATCCCCCATCTGAGCACCTATTTCCTGCGCGAAGCGTGTGAGCGCCTGGGGAAACCCGACGTGCAACTCAGCTCGCCCGTATTGGATTTGTTCTCGGAATACTGGTGGCCCGGCAACGTGCGTCAACTCCGTAACGAGGTTCAGCGCGCGGTGGCAATGGCCACCCCTGGCGGGACCGTGGTCCCCGAACACTTGTCGCCGGATCTGACCGCACCGCCAAAGGCGGCGCCGACCGAGGGCGTCCCGGCCAAAGTGACCCTGCGCGGCGGGCAAACCTTGGCGTCGGTGGTCGATGACATCGAGCGCGACCTCATCCGCGACACACTCGGTCGGCATCGCGGCAATATCTCGGAAAGCGCCCGCTCTTTGGGCCTGACGCGGCGCGGTCTCTACCTCAAACTCCGTCGCCTGGGTCTGGAAGGCCCGTCGGATCTGAATACCAAGTAAGCAGTTCAGACCCTGCATGGATACTCTGTATCCATACGGTCGCATTTTTTGAGACCTTCGTTTGTCGCATCAAGTCCACTCAATGACGCCCAGTGACCGCCCCTAAACGCCTCTTTCACGCCGCCTGCCAGCGGCGTGAAACTTGAGATAGGGAATCGCGGAACACCGGTTCCAACCCGTCTGTTGTTCTTGTCCTTGTCACCCTGGGGGTCTCTCGTGACTACACGCGTCTCGCCGATCAGTATCGCCGCCCGCCGCCGCGCCGAGCGGCAAACCGTTGCGTTGCCAGCACGCCTGACCTGGAAAGACGCGACGGGTGCCGTGCGCTTCACCTCGGTCACGACGCGAGACGTCAGCGATGCCGGCGTCTTTGTCGAAGCCGAGAACGCCGCCGCGATTCCGCTGTTTCGAATCGTGCATCTGCAGCTGGAACGGACGGCGCGTGACATGGCGGGGGTGCCGGAGCGCTTGCGCGAGGGACGCGTCCTGTCTGCGGTGTGGCGGGTGGCGCCGTGCCGCGCCTCCAACGGAACCCCCGCCGGCTATGCGCTGCGCTTCCTGGTCGACCCTGCGACCCACGCAGAGCACCGCTCGGCCCCTGAGATGGCCGTCGCCAGCTGACGCAGATATCTCAGATATTTTTTCTCTGAAGTCTGCGGAATCTGCGTTACGCCGCGCGTTTGCGCCAATACCGCGCCAGCCCCTGCCACAGTTGATCGAACGGCGCAGCAGCTTCTGTTGACCGCGCATCGGCCTCCGACAATACCTGCCGGACCTCGGCGCGCATGTCCTCGCTGAACCGGCGAATGCGTTCTTCGTCGTTGCCGTCCGAGTCGAGCGACCGCCGCACCAACGCGGCCGAGCGTTCCAACGCCATCCGGAACTTGCGGAGATGTTCGGCAACGTCGTCCACGATGCCAAAGTGCGTGAGGACCAGCGACCGGGGCCGCCACGCCTCGATCACCTGCAGACTCCGCTCCCACGCTTCGAGGTCGATGTCCGGTGGTGGCGTCGGGGCTTTGATGTAATTCCCCGCGACGCGGATGCCAACCGTGTCGCCGACGAAGGCGTCGCCGTTGGTCAAATCGAAATAACTGACGTGATGGGACGCGTGCCCTGGCGTGTAGGCGACATCGATGCTGCGGCCGGCCACTTCGAGACGTTCCCCGCCATTGAGTATGTGCAGGCGATCAGCGGGTACCGGCTTGAACTCGCCCCACAGTTCGTTCATCCGCAAGCCGTACAGCCGCGTCGCGCTGGCTAACAGCTTCGCCGGATCGATCATGTGCGGTGCGCCCCGCGCGTGGACGTAGGCGGTCAGTTCGGGGAAACGGTCCATCAGCGTCCCTGTGGCGCCGGCGTGGTCGAGATGGATGTGTGTCAGCAACAGCGTCCGCACGTCCTTTAATCGATGGCCGTGATCGGCGAGGCCGCTCTCCAGTGCCGGCAGGCAGGAGGTCGGCCCCGGGTCAATCAACACGAGCCCTGCAGGGCCTTCGAGAACTGCGCTGCCAATGACCCGCGGCAGACCGAGAAATTTCAGATCAATAAATGTCATCGGGTGTCCATCGGTTGAATCGCGCGGACCAGCGTCACGGCACGCACCAGCCACCGCCCATCGGTCTTGCTGAATGCAGCATTGAGTTCGCGCGCGTCGACGCCGTGGCCGCCGGCTGGGTCGGTCAACTGGGCATAAGCGGTTAACGACACATCAGCGGTATCACCTTCGCTCCCCAGCACGATCGATACATCGTCGAGCCTGACATCGAGATGCTTGGCCGCGCCGGCGACCTTCCCGGCCATCCCGATGACCGCGTCGCGGCCGGTGAGCCGCTCGAACGGGGCGCCGGCATCGACCGTCACTTGCGGCGAGAACTCGTGTCGCAACGCCGAGGCGCGGGCGATGCGGCTGACACCGCCTTCCCCGCCGCTGCTGACGCCCTCGGCGATCCGCTCGAGGACGGCGCGGATTTCGGCTTCGTCATCGGGAAACAGGTAGCCCCATCCGTACCATCCGCAGACTGCGAGGGCGGCCGCAATCACGACCGGACGGAGCGCGGCAGCCATGGTCAATAGATGCCAAAGGTCTTTGGACCGATCAGGCGGGCCCTCGTCGTGGTGCCCATGTCATGCAGTTCCATCGGCATGCCACGGTTGTCGCCGACGACAAAGTATTCATCGGGGCCGAGCGTGGTCGGGCGCAGCTGCCAGGGCGCACGGTAGACGACGTAGGGTTCTTCAACCGGCACCGCGTCGATACTGAGAATGCCGTTCTCAATCGCCACGCGATCGCCCGGCATCGCCATCAACCGCTTGACGTACACCGCGGACCGGCCGGCGATGCGCACGGCAACGACCTCGCCACGACGTGGCTCGCGCAATTGATAGGACAGTCGATTGACGAAGACAATATCGTCCTGCTGGATGGTCGGCGTCATGCTCGGGCCGACGCCACGCACCGGCAACAAGACATACGCAAACGTGACAAACGCCAGACTGATCAGGACGGCGACGCGGATCGCGGTGCGCCGCTGATTGGTACCGGCCAGCCAGAGCGGTAATCTCACTCGTGATACGAAAGTGCGCGCACACTCTGGTCAAAGCGGCCATCGTCGCGCGGCAAAAAAATCCGGCAGCCATCGAGATTGCCGCCATAGATGTGAAGAGTCACCGACGCCGCATCGGGTTCGGCGTTGGCGAGCACGTGATAATCGGTGGGCGGAATCAGTCGGCCCGCGCTGCCCACACCGGCGGTGAGCGGCCGTCCTGTCGCGGTGACCTTGAACGCATCGCCGTCGGGGCGCACGTCGTATTGCGTCACGACCATCTCGCCTTCGACGACGCCTTCGACGCACCACAGCCCGCCGTGATCGTGCACCGGCGTGCCTTGGCCCGGTCCCCACGTCATTACGACGGCGCTAAAGCGGTCGGCGGGATCTTGATACAACAGCCGGCGGGCATAGCAGTCCGGCCGCGTTTCTCGCAGCGCAGCGGGAAGGTGCAACGCTGAGCGTCCCAGCAGCTCCTCGAGATCGGCTTTGACGCGTGCCGTGATGGCCTCAGGCGAACCCTCCTGCACGGCGGCGTTCAGCCGCTCAACGAGCTCGGTCAGTCCGTCGCACATGTGTGTCCCCGTTCTTCAGTGTCCCCTCAAACAGCGTCGGGGTGCACTTAGTATGCGTCAGCCCAGCGGACCGTGAGAGTGAAGGCATCAGGGCGCTGCGCATGCCGAAAGTGTAACGCGACTAGCGCACGCGAATGGTTAACGGTGCGGCCAAACGCGTGGTCACAACCGTGCCGCGGCCGAGCGAGACTTCCTCACCGGGCGTCGCCAGGACGACGCCGGTTCCACCTGCGGCGCCGACTGCGGTCCCAATCACCGCGCCCTTCTTGCCACCAGTGATGGCGCCAATCACCGCGCCGGCGCCGGCGCCGACGCCAATCTTGGTGGCGTCAGCTTTCTTTGTTGCCCGGGCCTGGCGCGAGACGGCTGACGTGCGTATCTCATAACGCATGGCGCCCACGCGGAGCGCATTGAACCGCACGGCAACGCGGGCGCGGCCCTTCACTTTGGCGGAGCGCTGTGCTTCTGACACAAAGCCACTGACCGCGGCGCCTGCGGGAACAACGGTCACTCCGTCGACCATCACCGCCCGCCGCACGGTCGCCTGCACGTCGTCTTCCACGCGGCTTGCCGTCGAAGAGACCGTTGTGCCCAGCTGCAGATTCAACACAGTGCCTGCCGGCAGGGTGATTTCTCTGAGCGGAACGTCGACCGGATCGACAGAGCGCGGGGTCAGGGGATCGGACTCAGGCTTGGCGACCGGGTCGGCATGATGGGCGGGCACTGACGGCGGATCCGACACTTTCGCATTCCCGATCTCGGCGGCGGCAGCGGGCACCGCGGCGGCGGTCGGCACGTGTGCGACCACCGGAGCTGGCGCCAGTGCGTTCGAGGGGTCGGCGGGAGTCGGTTTGGGACCGGCGTAGCAACCAGCAAGCGTCAGCGAGGCGATCAGCGCCGTAATCTTGAGGTAGCTCATGCCCCTTTATGAGAGCAAAAGAGGTACCGGCGCTGCCGTCATTTTCCCAGTCGGGCGGTGTCAGTCGACAAGTGAAACCGGCAGGTTGGTCGGCGCGTGGTCGGTGGCCGCCCGCCGCACCCGATTGCCGCCCTCTGCGCGCGCCTCGCGCATAGCATGGCGAGCGGCCTTGATCAGGTCGAGCTCTTCCCACGCGGATTGGCGATTGGGAACCGTAGACGCCACCGCCACACTGGCCGTGACGAGCGGACCACTGGCATCACTGGCCGCGGGTATTTCCAACGCTTCAACGGAGTGACGGACTTTTTCAGCGACGCGCATCGCGCCGGCCTCGTCGGTCGACGACAGAACCAAGGCAAATTCATCGCGGTGATAACGCGCGACGAGGTCGCCGGCGCGACCCGCCAAGCCGTCCAGCGCACGGCCGATCTGTCTCAGGCACTCGTCGCCGGCCCGGCGCCCGAACTGCCGGTTGTAGGATCGGAAGTGGTCGATGTCGAGGAAGACCAAAGATACGGAAAGCTCGTCGCGCCGGGCGCGGCGCCATTCGCGCTCGATGAATTCAGGGAACTGTTCGTGATTGGCTAGCGCCGTCAAGCCGTCTTCGGTGCTGAGCCGCTGCAGCTGCAAACGCGCAAATTCAAGTTCGGTGGTCCGCAGTTCGAGATGGCCGCCAACTTCGCGCAACTGAACCTGTAACCGACGCATCTGCCAGCCAAGCCACCCGCAGGCAGCAATCAGCGAGACTCCGAGGAACAGGTAGATGTTAGACACGGCGCGGCACGATTCTAACTCAGCCGTGTAATCGGTCGCTGCACATTCGTAGGGAACGCTTGGCGGCGGTCATTTTGTAGGGAGAGCTTCGCGGCCCAGCCGCCGGCCGGCGGTATCGATTTGGCAACTTTCGACGGACGGCCCTATCCCACCCCGGCGTCAGAATGAGCGACAAGATGTTCTTGCCGCCCACCCACGGCGCGGAGATCTGTGACTAAATCGCCCCAGCGCTAAACGTATCGCACTGGTTAATGTCGCCGCTGTCGAGCCCGCGACGCAGCCAACGCTGACGCTGCTGTGCAGAGCCGTGCGTCCAACTTTCAGGGGACACGTAGCCTTGGCCCTGCTTCTGTAATCGATCGTCACCGATCGCAGCAGCCGCGCTCAACCCTTCATCGATGTCGCCCGGCTCAAGAAGATTCTTGCTGTTGGTGTGGAAGCCCCACACGCCGGCATAACAGTCGGCCTGCAGTTCCTGCCGCACCGACATCTGATTGCCCTCTTCCTGTGACATTCGCGACCGCGCCTGGTTGACCTTGTCGGACACGCCGAGCAGCGTCTGCACGTGGTGACCGACTTCGTGGGCGATCACGTAGGCTTCGGCGAAGTCGCCGGGCGCGCCAAAGCGGGCGTCCAGTTCGCGGAAGAAGGACAGATCGAGATAGACCTTTTGATCGGCCGGGCAATAGAACGGGCCGACAGCCGAGGATGCCGAGCCGCAGGCCGAGCGCACCGAGCCATCGAACAGTACGAGCACGGGTTCCTGGTAGGTGCCGCGGTTCTGCTGAAAGATGCGCGTCCATGTTTGCTCGGTTTCGTGCAGCACAAAGGAGACGCGTTGGGCTTGTGGGTCGTTGGCCGGCACTTCGCCCGCCGGGACCGCATTGCCGGCCGGCGCCGATTGTTCGACCTGCGAGAGCAGCTCGAGCGGATTTCGTCCGCTGATAAAGGAGATGACCAGGACCAGAACCAGCATGCCGATGCCGCCCCCGCCGACCATCCCCGCGCCGCCTAAGCCGCGGCGATCTTCGATATTTTTGCTACGTCCACCGGATTCCCAGCGCATGAGCTTCTGCCTCCGTCTAAGGCAGTAGCAAAACTCATGCGCGTTATGGGTGGAGTAAGTCGTCGAGGGAAAAAGGATAGTCGGGCTGGTGAAACTGGCAAACACATCAGACTTAAAATCTGCCGCCCATAAGGGCTTCTGGGTTCGATTCCCAGCGGGGCCACTCTTTAACACTCGAAGCGGGGCCACAGGCGCTCAGTTTAACGCGACTTACCTACAGCCCCCTCAGAGGTCTTTTAGGAGGTCGGTGACCCGAAAAATGAGCGTGTCGGCCCGACCGCGCTCCAAACGTAGTAGCTGAAGATGGGACCGCCGCGTGCGTCGGCGAAGCGCTCGACGTGCTCAAAAAGGCGACCTCGCCAGAACGCAACTGAACCTGTTGGAGAAGATTGCGTGATTGGCGGGGTGGGGGAAATACCTGCTATTGCATTTTACAAGGTCCGTTATCGGATCCTGATCAAGACGCTCGGACCTGCCAAAAGAAAAGGGAATCATCATAAACGTGATGATCCCCCTTTGGTCTGTCCGGCCGCGCCTCGCGTGGCGGTTACCTTACTTCGGACAGGTGTCGCTCAGCATCGTGACCGAGGCGACCTTCACCTTGTACGTCAGACGCTTCTGGGTCCCCCCAGAGGCCATCGCGGCACCGGCTTCGCTGCCGGCCGACGCCCCCACCGACTTGGTCCGCTCCGTCGTCACCGTCGTCTTGCCGTCGGCTTGCACCTTCACCTTCGACTTGTCCACGTCATCGTCGAGCGTTCCCTCGATCTTGACGCTGTGCCCGACATGGCCACGAAGCTTCTCGGAGGAATGGAGCCAGTAGACGACGTTGGCATCAGGCGTCATGGCATGACCGGTGGGATGCGCGTTCGGCGTGCCACCCGTTGTCGTCGCGGCGGCATCGGTGCGGTGCACGTTGCTCAGCATGAACGTGTCTTTCTCGGTGCCCGCCGCGACACAGCCGGTGAGCGTGACCGGACCGGCCGCGATCTTGTCGCCGCCCGGGACGCTGGTGCCCGTGGCCTGCATGCCCATGGGTGCCTTGGGGGTGGTGGGTGCCATCGTGGGCTGCTGTGCGCCGACCGCGACGGTCGAGGCGAGAACGACGGTCGAAGCGAGCACGACGGCGCTCAAGTTCAAGTAGCTCATCTGTTCCTCCAGAAAATTGACTTATCGGCTTATTCCGTAAATACGCGGACACGCGTTCCAACAGAGCCATCGTTATCGGGGAAGTTTACCCTCTTTGCTCACGCCGGCGGGCAACCTGGATGTCGCGGGCGAAGGCGAGACGACCATCATGACGTGCAACATCAGTCGGCGCTCCGCATCGGTAATGGCACACTCAATAAGATCAGGTCCGTATAAACCTGTTCGTGGCGAACGATCAGATACTCCAGGGCCTCTGCCAGGCGGCTGGTCGGCCGAAGCTCGTTCGATTGACCATGGAGATCGATGAATGACGAAAATCGTTGTTCGAGCATTCGCAGGAACTCGACCGGGCGCACGCCGCTGCGGCGGATGATGCCGGGATGGAATTCGAGTTGCCAGACCACATGTGGATGCAGGACCGACTTCGCACCGGCGAGCACTTTCGGCTCCCAGCCTTGAGTGTCGCACTTGATGAATCCGACGCTGGCCGCATCGACGTTGTGACTGTCAATCCACGCGTCCAGCGTCATCGTGCGCACGCGCGTGCCACCGGCGCGGTGGTCCGAGTCGGTCAGATGGTGGGTCCCCATGTGCGTGCCATGGACCAGAAGCGAGTCGCCGCTACGGTCCGACAACGCCACGCGATCGGGAAGCACCACGCCTTCGAGACCGTTGGCAATCACATTGCGCACCAGACACGCGTAATTGGACGGGTCGGGTTCGGCGGCCAGAACAAGTTGGGCATCGCCCATTACCGCGCGCGGCAGAGCCGTCGTACCGACGTTGGCCCCGATATCGAGCATGACCGGACCGAACGCGATGTTGCGGAGTGCCGCAATATCGCGAACCGGCAGCCACCCGCCTCGCAGTCGCGCGACTAACGACCCCGAGTCGTGCTCATTGACGGGAAACTCGAACGACATCCCGTAACAGTCCACGGCAGCGGTGCCCTCGAGCGCCGCGCCCGCGTGACGGATCGCGGCATAGCTTTCGGATGTCGCTTCAAACTGCGCCGCGCGGACACGTCCGGCGGCTGTCGCTGATGCAGACACGAGCGCCCGCTGCCGCACTGGCAAGAGCGCCTCGATGACGTCTACACGCGCGATGCGGCGGCGAACGCGCTCGATTCTCGCCCGCATAATCTCCGCGAACTCACGCCGCCTCGCTCGCGCTTCACCACGCAACACCTGTTGTGCCTTGCGGCTGCGACGCCGCTCCTCGTGCAGTGCTTCGCGCGCTTCGTCCAGCTTGCTCTCGAGGTCGAGCGCACGACGCTCGAGTCGCTCGAGGCGCTGCACGTGGGCGCGGAGTCCAGGCATCCATCGCAGCCAACGTCTGAACGAGGAACGCGACCTCAACGGCGGCTTTCCCTCGTCGCCGGGTAGTGGGTCAATTTGAACTGGCATGGCTGGCCTAGACGCTTGGCACGAATTCGATTTTAGAGCTGGCCATTATTTGCCAGTCGAATGACAGGCTTCGTGGCGGTGTTCCTGTCGACCTCCCGAGCCGGCCGGGTGCATCAGTTCCTGGCCACCGTAAATGACTGATTCGAAAGTGCCGGGGGCGGGAATCGAACCCGCACGCTCGTTAAGAGCTTGGGATTTTAAGTCCCATGCGTCTGCCAATTTCGCCACCCCGGCGCAGAGACATTCTATTGGTGATTGGTGATTGGCCGCTGGCAACCGACGACCGACCACCGACCACCGACGACCCACGACTGGCCACCGACGACTGGCGACCGGCGACCGCTAGTGCACGCGCTCTGTGGGCGCATCCTGGCCCTTGATCGCCTTGGTCACCATCGTCGTCAACTGCGCTTCGTCAATCGCAATCGGACCGGCGCTCGCCGTCCCGCTCTGCATTTCGAGATGCAGGACGACGCCACCTTCGTAGGGGCTGACCACCCAACTGAAACCCCGTAAGCTGACCGCTGGCGGTTCGCCGCCGGGGTTTCGCTCGCGCTCGAGGGACAGCAACATCTCGGTCAGCAACCGTCGCACGTCGTCATCGCGCCAAGTTGTCGGATCGCTCGGCAAGGAAAGAATGGGATGCGTGTTGGCGTGTTCCGCGCCGCGCACCCACACGTCGACTTCAATCACGCTGGTCATGTTCATTCCGCTGATTACAACACTAACTCGTGGGCCGAGGTCACCGGAGCCTCGCACACGAAATTGCGGCAGATATAGGCGGCCCCACCACCGCACGCGGTCATGGCACCAAGCCACGGCATCATTGCGGCCAGTTGCTGCTGTCGCTCGCCAGGGGCCACTGGAACCGTGGTTGCAAACGGTTTGTATGGCACTTGGGCCGCCTGCCACAGCTCACGGGTCGTCGCATCGGAGGGCGACCCAACGACGATGATTTGTTCGGGTGCCGCTTGGGCGAATGACAACGCTGCCGACATCATCGGCACAGTGCGACCGTGGGTCGAGAGACGCGCGCCAAATCCGGTGAATACCTCGCGCGCGCGGGCGTCATAGCGCATCTCCCCGGTGAGATGCGCCAGCACTAACAGATTGTGGGCGCCGACGCCGCTGGCTGATGGTTCCGCGCCGTCATACTCCTCTTTCATGCGGACCAGCACCGATGGATCGTTGCCGGTCGTGCTGAACCAGCCGCCGTCGGCAGCATCCCAGAACTGATCATCCTGCGCGCGCTGCAACGAGACCGCCCACTCCAGCCACTGGGGATCGCCATCCGCCTGGAATAGTTCGAGCAGGCCAAAGATCAGAAAGGCGTAATCTTCGGCATACCCTTGGATGGCGGCATCGCCTCCCCGATAGCGGCGCAACAGCACGCGGCGGTCCGGTTGCCACATCGTCGCCTTGAGGAAGGCGGCTGCTCGCTGCGCGGTCTCGAGATGGCGCACGCCAGGGTCGCCACCGACGTCCTGCCCGAGCGCCACGCCGCCGCCGAGCACACGTCCGGCACGAGCGAATGCAGCGATCATCAGGCCGTTCCAGCCAGTGAGGATCTTGTCGTCGAGAGATGGCCGCGGCCGCTTGCGTTGGGCGGCGAAGATCGCGACCCGCGCGCGGGTCAGCGCAGCGGCCACATCCTCGGGCGAGCGGGACAGCGTCGTGGCAATAGCGCTAATACCCTGAGCGGTGTAGAGAAGGTTCTTGCCTGTGAACTCGGCGTGCGGGTCAAACGGCGCGTTGCCTTCAGGCAGCAGGCCGTAACGCATCTCGAAGACGACCGCGTCATCGCCCAGCAGTGCGCGGACCTCGCCGACCGACCAGATATAGAAGGCGCCTTCCATCTTGCGCGGTTCAGGTTGGTCGGCCGCTTCCGCCGGGATACTGTCGGCGTCCTCGGCCGAGAAGAAGCCGCCGCCGCGATCGGTCAGTTCGCGAGCGACGTATTGCAGCGTGTCTTCGGCGATTTGCGCGAAGAACGGGTCGCCCGACACCTGCGCCGCCTCGAGATAGGCCAGCACGAGTTGCGACTGGTCGTAGAGCATCTTCTCGAAGTGCGGGACGCGCCAATTGCCGTCCACCGAATAGCGATGGAATCCGCCACCCACATGGTCGCGCATTCCGCCGAGCGCCATGGCGCGCAGCGTCGTCAACACCATGTCGCGCGGCGCCGCGTCGGACGTGCGCGCATGCTCGCGCAGCAGAAACAACAGTTCACTCGGACGGGGAAACTTCGGCGCGTCGCCGAAGCCACCGCGCTCGCTATCGAAGCTGCTGCGAAACTGCCGGACAGTACTGCTCAACGCGGCGACGCCATCGAACGGAGGGGGCGTGGCGCCATCGTCCGCCCGCCGTGTCGAACCTTCCCCTCCCGCGATGTCGGCCAGCCGCTCAGTGATCTGATGGGCCGATTGCAGAACGGTGGCGCGATCGTCGCGCCACGCGCGGGAAATCTCCGCGAGCACTTCGGCAAACCCGGGCCGGCCCCATTGGCTCTGCGGCGGGTAGTAGGTGCCGCCGTAGAACGGCTTGAGCTCCGGCGTGAGCCACACGCTCATCGGCCACCCACCCGATCCGGTCGTCGCCTGCACGAACGTCATGTAGACGCGATCCACGTCAGGCCGCTCTTCACGATCGACTTTAATCGACACGAAATCACGGTTGAGAATCGCGGCGATCTCGCCGCTCTCGAACGACTCGTGCTCCATGACGTGACACCAGTGGCAGGTTGAGTAACCGATCGACAAAAAGATCGGTTTGTCCTCGCGCCGCGCACGATCAAAGGCGTCGGTGCGCCAGGGATACCAGTCGACCGGGTTGGCGGCGTGTTGAAGGAGGTAGGGACTCTGCTCTGCGCCGAGACGATTCATCCAGCCGCTATTGTAGCGACTACCGGATCGCCGACGATCTCGGGATGCTTCACCGCGGCTGCTTGCAGGCGCGCATAGGCGGCCGTCATTTCCACCCCGTAGAGCAGGATCACCGCTGAGATGTAGATCCAGAACAGAAAGACCACAACCGTGGCGATCGAGCCGTGCACGGCGTTCCATCCGGCAAGGTCGCGCGCGTACCAGGAAAAGCCGGACAAGGCGCCGCGCCACAGTAAACCGGTCAGGATCGCCCCGGGCCACACCCAGCGAAAGCGGATCTTGGTGTTCGGGATGAAATAAAACAGCAGCGCGACGCAGCCGATCAACAGCACCGTCGCGCCGTAGTCGGCGCTGACCGCACTCAGCCAGATCAGCCAGGGCGAGCGCTGCACGAGATCCCAGAACCAATTGGTTTCGGCGATACGCGCCAGCGAGGCCAGCACCAGGGCGATGATGAAAATCGCGCCGGCCGACACCATCATCAGGAACGACACGAACCGGTGCATCAGGAAGCTGCGACGACGCTCCACACCCCACGCATGGTCGATGGCTGACGACACCGCGTTGAAGACGCCGAGCGATGCCCAGATCATCGCCAGCAGTCCACCGACGCCGAACCGGACCGTCTGACCGCGAAAGCTATCCAGCTGACCAGTCATGAAATCGAACTGGCGCGGGAAGTAGCGAAAGATGAAGCGGACGACCGCATCACGGGCGTCCACGTCGGCAGTCACCGTGCCGAGAATGGATAAGACCAGCAGCAGAAACGGAAACAGCGACAGGAGCGCGTAGTAGGCAATCGACGCCGCATGCGTCAATCCGTCGCTGTTATAAAACTCCGCTATGCCGCGCCAGGCCGCCTGACCCATCAGGCGCAGCGCCGCGATGGGGCGCGCGATCAGCGCGCCCCTCAGATCACGCCGAACGCGGATATCCTGCCTGTGCCCCGCCACGAATCTCTGCCACACTCTGGCGTACCTGGTCGGCAGCCGACAAGAGGCGCTCGGCTTCCTGCATGAATGTGGTCAGGTTCCCCTCGGCGTTGGCCCGCCATCGCTGGCCGCTCGGCGTGAAGAACATATAGGTCGCCGCCACCCCGGCGACGGCCCCGAGCAACCCACCCGCAATCATTAAATTCCGTTCGTTCATGATCCCTCTGCCTCGCGCGACACTAGTTCCGCTTCCCGGCTGTCGCGTGCCGCGCGTGCCGTACGTCCGGGATCCTCGATATTGTGTTTGCGCATCTTGCTGTACAACGTTGGCCGATACAGCCCGAGGAGATGCGCGGCTTCCTGCTTATTCCAGTTGGTGCGTTGCAACGTCTGCAAAATCGCCATCTTCTCGATCTCCGCCAGCGTGTGATGCGGGGGCACCGAGAATTCCGGATTGGTGCTCGCTTCATCGCGGATCGGTTCGGGCAAGTCGCCAGGCAGCACTTCGTTGCCCTTGGCGACCAGCACCGCTCGCTCGATCGCGTTTTCCAACTCGCGCACGTTGCCCGGCCACCGGTTACGAATCAGTAAGTGATACGCCGCCGGCGAAATGCCCTTGATGCCCTTGCGGTAGCGGCCATTGAACTTGTCGACAAAATGCGTGCAGAGCAGCGGAATGTCTTCGGTGCGTTCGCGGAGCGGCGCGACGCGCGCGGTGATCGTGTTGATACGGAAATAGAGGTCTTCGCGGAGACGGCCGTCGCGCAGGGCCAGGTCGAGGTCGATGTTGGTGGCGCAGATCAAGCGGAAATCAACCTTGACGGTCCGGTCGCTGCCCACCGGGCGGTACTCACGCTCCTGCAATACACGCAGCAGCTTGGTCTGGAGAAACGGCGGCATCTCGCCGATCTCATCGAGCATTAACGACCCGCCGCTGGCCAATTCAAGCAGGCCGACCTTGTCCTGCGAGGCGCCGGTGAACGCCCCCTTCTTATAGCCGAACAGCTCGGACTCGATCAGGTCCTTGGGGATCGCGGCGCAGTTGATCTTGATGAAGGGACCCTTGGAGCGCAGGCTGCGCAGGTGCAGCGCATTGGCAATCAGTTCCTTACCGGTGCCGTTCTCACCCTGAATCAGGATATTGGCGTCACTCGCGGCAACCGCGTCAACCAACTCGAACAGCTCGCGCATCTTCTTGCTCTTGCCGATGATGCTCGAGAACGAAAATTGACTACGGAGCTGTTCCTTGAGTTGTTCGTGCTCCTGCCGCTCGTCGGTGAGCGATAGCGCGCGAGCCAGGATGGTGGTGATGCCGGCGGGGTCGAGATCGGACTTTTCGATGAAAAAGAAAGCGCCGGCCTGGCCGGCTTCAAGCGCGCGTTTGATCGTGCCTTGACCGCTGATCACGATGATCTCAGGGGTCATGTCGATCGCTTTCATCTTGCGCAGCAGTGCGATGCCGTCGGTGTCGGGGAGCAGCAAGTCGAGCAGAACAACTGCCGGCCGCCAACTCTGAAACAGCTCTTCGGCACGCGCGCCGTGACTCGCCGACCGGACTTCATAGCCGGGGTCGGCCGGTGCCTGCTCGATGACCATCTTGAGCCAGTCGGTCACCAATGGCTCATCGTCGACGACGAGCGCTCGTTTCCGCTGACGGCGTCCAGCGTCCTGGGGATACACGCGGGCCTCGGCCTACCTCACCGCCACCATCTCGGATGGGATCAGGCTAATGTGTCCGGTTGAAATAAACATTCGCGTCGCCCGACCGCCGGCCGTGAAACGGGGACCGCAGCGGTCCCCGTTCACGTCGGTGGTCAAACGGGCTTGCGGCCCTGAATCACGCGAATCAGCACGATCGCAATCGCGATGATCAGCAGGATGTGGATGAACCCACCTAGCGTGTACGAACTCACCATTCCCAGTAACCAGAGAATGACGAGCAGTACGAGAATCGTTGTCAGCATAGAGATGCTCCTAAGTGTCTTGCGTTAAACGCTGGGAGCAGACGACGGGAAACGATCACCCGCGGGGGCTTGCCGATCGGTGGATCCGGTCGTGGTCGCCGCCGACACGCGATCGGAAATCTGGCTGGAAAGCTGCTGCACCTTTTCACGTCCCTGCTCACGCAGCGTGTTGGCCTGCTCGCGAAGCGTCTGCGTCGTCTCGCCGACACGGTCCGCCAGTCCGCGGTACTGCTCGCCCAACTGCTGGCGCATTTCGGTACCCGGCTTGGGGGCAAACAGCAGCGCGATGCCCGCGCCAATAAAGGCGCCAGTCATCATGCCCAACACAAAGCTCGATCCCGACTGGTCTTCTCGATACATGGTCCGCTCCCTTTAGTAATCTGATCCGACGTGCGCGACTATTCGTGTCACGCCGCGCTTTGTGCACATTTCGTGCCTGACTAAAACTCAGCCGTGTGGCTCAACTGTCCTGCCGGTTACCCGTTCTGGCCAAGCGGTTTCATAGGGTCGTCTGGATTGCCGGCCGTCGGGTGTCCGCGAGAGCGAGGAGTCGCTCTATTTCCGCAGCCAATTCCCCGGGTTCGCAGGGTTTGAGCACAATCGAGTCGAACCCCGACTGCCGCGCCTGTTCCAGCTGCTTGATGTGTGAGTAGCCGGTGGCGGCAATCAGGGGGATGGCCCTGGTGTCGGGCGTCCCCCGCAGCCGCACCGCTGCTTCGAAACCAGAGATCCCCGGCAATTCGAGGTCTAACACGATGATGTCGGGGAGATGTTCGTGGGCCTTCTCGACCGCCCTCAACCCGTCATCTGCCGTCACCACCTCGTAGCCGAGGGAGCGCAGATAGAGCCCCCAGATTTCGAGGGCATCCGGATAATCATCGACGAGGAGAACGCGGATAGGCGGCACAGTCCATCTTCTGCAATATCAAGGCTCGTGCCAGCAAAGGCGCGGAAGCAGTGTGGTAGTCTCGCCTCTGGCATGCCGGTCGAACCGAACGACATCCTGCATGTGCTCGCGCATGAGCTCCGAACCCCGGTTGGAATTGCCCACGGTTACGTTCGATTGCTTCTCGACGACAAGCTTCCGCAGGAAGCCGACCGCCGGCGCGCGCTCGAACAGATGCAGAAAGCGCTCCGGCGACTGAGCGATCTCAGTCAAGAGACGACGGCGTTGGCGTCGTGGTACGACGAAGGCTGCGCCGGCGACAGCCAGTGCGTCGACGTCGGCGGCCTGGTCGATCGAATCGCTGGTGCGGCTTATGAATTCCCGGTAACCGTCCAGGTTACCGACATTCCCGAACATGCAACCGTGCGCACCCCGGACCCGACGATCCTGACCCACGCGCTGATCAGCATCGTTCACGCCACGGCCCGTGAATTACGCGGCCAACCGTGCACGGTGCTGGCCCGGGTTCGTGGCGAGCGCCTGGAAATGCTCACCGGCCCTGACCACCTGCTCGGCACGTTAGGCGACGGCCCCACCGCCGCCGACGCGAGTCCGCTCGGCCTCGAACGCGGCGGCCTCGGGCTCGCCCTGGTCCACGCCGCGGTGATCCTCGACGCGCATCACGCAGAACGATGGACAATGAATAGCTCCAGACAAACCGTCGGTGTTCGACTCCCGTTAGAAAGGCATCCGTGACGCCCGCCAGGCTTGCACTGGTCGACGACGACCAGCAGTTCGTTGAGTATCTCGAGACCCTCCTGAAGTCGCGCGGCTATGATGTGCAGCCGTACTCGAGCGGCAGTGACCTGCTGCAGTCGCTGCATAGCGATGCGCCACCAGACGTGGTCTTGCTCGACGTGTCGATGCCGGGGATGGACGGCTTGGAAACGCTCAAGGCGATTCGCGTCGCCCATCCGCATGTGCAGGTGATCATGCTGTCGGGCGGGAAAGCCACCAACACCGTCGTCGATGCCATGCGCCAGGGCGCGTTCGACTACGTGGTCAAGCCGGGCGACGCCGACGGAGTGGGTGAAGCGGCGCTCGAATCCGCGATTCGCAATGCGGTCGAGAAGACCGTCTTAAGCAGCGAAGTGGCGCGGCTGCGCACCCAGGTTGGCCAGGATCCGGAAGGCAGTCCGTTCTGGGGTCCAGGGTCGGCGATGCGGCAAGTGATGGCGATGGTCGAACGGGTTGCCGATAGCGACGTCGGCGTTCTGCTGCGCGGCGAAAGCGGCGTCGGTAAAGAAGTGATCGCCCGCGAACTCCATCGCCGCTCGAGTCGCCGGTCGAAACCGTTCGTCAAAGTGAACGCCGCGGCGCTGCCCTCCGAGTTGCTCGAGAGCGAATTGTTTGGCCACGAGCGTGGCGCGTTCACCGGCGCGCAGGCCGCGCGTATCGGGAAGTTCGAGTTCGCGAATCACGGCACGCTGATGCTTGACGAAATCGGCGAGATGCCGGCCGGTCTGCAGGCCAAGCTTCTCCATGTGCTGCAGGATAGCGAGTTCACTAAGCTGGGCAGTAACCGCCCGGTGACCGTCGACGTCCGAATCATCGCCGCAACCAATCGCGATCTCGACGCGATGATGCGCGCAGGGTCGTTCCGCGAAGACCTCTACTACCGCCTGCAAGTGATCGAACTGCATGTGCCACCGCTGCGCGAACGACGCGAAGAGATCCCGCAGCTGATCGAGTTCTTCCTGGTCAAATATGCCGAACGTTACGGCCGTCCGTTGCGCCGGCCGTCCGACGCGTTGCGCGAGGTCTTGCTCAATTACGGTTGGCCGGGCAACGTCCGCGAACTCGAGAATGTTATCAAGCGGTTTGTCATCCTGCAGGATGAAGGCCTGGTGATGGCCGAATTGAAGCGCTCGCGGACCAATCAGGAGTCACAGGCTCCCGGTCGGGTGACGGCACCGGTTAGTGCGCCCGCGCCGATGCCGCCGCCCGAGCCGATCATCAACCCGGCTCCCCCACCCCGTCCCGCCGCGCCGGTCGTCGAGGACGAAGCTGAGGACACGGCGGTGGACCCGGCAGTGCCGAGTGGTCCAATCAGCTTGCCGGAGTTGGCCCGAGAAGCGGCGATGAAGGCCGAACGCACCGCGATTCAGCAGGCGCTCGACAAATTCCGGTGGAACCGCAGGAAAGCCGCCGACTATCTTGGCGTCAGCTATAAGACGCTGCTGAACAAGATGAAGGAATGCGGCATCAGCGAGCAACAGGCCTAGGACGCGTCGGCCGACTCGTCCCCGCGGCGACGTCGTAACAGACGCCGCCAGAACGCTGTCGGTTCTGCGTCAGGTTCAGGAGTCACACTGCGGCGATCGCCGACCGCGTCACCAGGTCGCAGGAGCGGTAATCGAACCGTCACCAGCGTCCCTTGGCCGACCCCGTCACTCTCAATGGCCACGGTGCCGCCGTGCAGGGCCAGGAATTCTCGGACCAGCGGCAAGCCCAGGCCCAGCCCGGTTCGCATCGCGGCCGTGCGACCCTGAAAAAACGGATCGAATAACTGCGGCAAGGTATCTGGCGCAATCCCCTCCCCGCTGTCCAGGACCCGCAGTTGCGCGTAGTTCCCGTCGACGGTGAGCGTCACATCAACGCGCCCGCCCTGAGGCGTGAATTTGAGAGCGTTCGAGAGCAGGTGGTTGACCACCTGCTGCAACCTCGCTCCGTCACCATACACCGGGACTTCCGCGCTACCCCCGTGATAGCGGAGGACGAGGCGTTTGGCAGACAAGCCTTCACGGCAGGAGTCGACCGCCGCATCGACCGCCGTGCGCAGATCCATCGGGACGCGTTCAAAGACCAGCCGCCCTTGAATCATGCGCGACACGTCGAGCAGATCCGTGATCAAGCGCGCCTGGACGCGCGCGTTGCGACCAATCGACTCGATCGCCCGCTCGTGATCATGGGGGCCGAGCCTGCCGGTCTTGAGGATATGGACCCAGCCGACGATGGCGTTCAGCGGGGTGCGCAGTTCGTGGGAGATCGTCGCGAGGAAGCGATCCTTTAATTCGTTGGCGTGCTCGGCGGACGCCCGGGCCTGTTGTGCGGTGGTCAGGGCCTGCGCGCGGGCGGTGAGGGCTTCTTCCAATTGCGCATTGGCGCGCGATAATTCCTCAGTTCTCGCGGTGACCCGGTCATCGACCTCGCGCAGCGTCAACCGAACGGCGGCTTCCGACTCACGGCGTTGCCGGACTTCGCTGCGCAACTGGCGCAAGACGACCAGACCGCCAATCGCCGTGAGGAGCAGTGAGATCAGGATCAATCGCTGCGCCGATTGCGCTTCACTCAACCGCTGGTCGCGCCGCCTCAGCACGTGCCCACGCGCCTCGCCAATGATGTCGGCCATCAAGGAGCGCATTTCGATCTTGGGTTGGGCCTCAGTCGTCGCCCACAGCAGCTGACGCGCGGCGTGCACACCGTCGCGGCGGCGCACCGAGACGACGTAATCAAGGAAGTCGTGATACTGGTGCAACAGGCCGCGACAGGCCGAAAGACGGCGGACCTGCTGTTGACTGTCGAGCAGGGCGCGAAGCGTGCCTAGCTCGTCGGTGAGCCGCTGCGATGCGTGGACAAAAGGCTGATGATCGACTTCCTGATCCGACATGAGCGACGAGAGATGCGTCATCTCGGTCTCGTGTAACAGGCTCTGCACCGTTTCGAGCGAGGCAATCAATGTCTGGTTGCGGTGGATGAGCTGCTCGTCAAAGTTCAGACGGGTTAGCTGGCTCGACACCACGACGGCAATGACAATCAGACAGCAGACAATCAGGGCGAGGCCAAGAGTTATGGCCTGTCGTGAGCGGGTCACACCTGAGACAGTCGCAAGATCCATACCTCCATCGTGTAATTGCTACAATCGGCGGAGGTGGACATTCTCGAAAGCCAGATCGACACGAGCAGCGAGCAATTCAAAAGCAATCACCGGCGCATGGCCGCGCTGGTCGCCGAGTATCGCCATCGCCTGAGCACGATTGCACAAGGTGGCGGGGCGAAATATGTGCAGCGGCACCGCGAGCAGGGCAAGCTGCCGCCGCGCGAGCGGATTGCCAAGCTCCTCGACCCCGGCTCTCCTTTTCTGGAACTGTCGCCACTGGCGGCTTGGGAGATGTACGACAACGACGCGCCGGCGGCCGGTGTCCTCACCGGCATTGGCCGCGTGTCGGGCCGCGACGTGATGATCGTGGCCAACGATGCGACCGTCAAAGGCGGCACCTATTACCCGATGACGGTGAAGAAGCATGTGCGGGCTCAGGAGATCGCCCTGCAGAACCGGCTGCCCTGCATCTATCTGGTCGACTCGGGCGGCGCCTTCCTGCCGTTGCAGGCCGAGGTCTTTCCGGATCGCGAACACTTTGGCCGGATTTTTTTCAACCAGGCCCGTATGTCGGCGGCCGGCATCCCGCAGATTGCCGTGGTGATGGGCTCGTGCACCGCAGGCGGCGCGTATGTGCCGGCGATGTCGGATGAAACGATCATCGTCCGCAACACCGGGACGATCTTTCTCGGCGGTCCCCCACTGGTCAAAGCAGCGACCGGTGAAGAAGTCACGGCGGAGGAACTTGGTGGCGCGGACGTGCACACCCGGCTCTCCGGCGTCGCCGATTATTTTGCCGAAGACGATGACCATGCGCTGCATCAGGCGCGGACGATTCTCAGCACGCTGAATACGAGCAAGCAGCTGCCGGCCGACATGACGACGGCCGAAAACCCCGCCTACGATCCGGCCGAGCTATATGGCGTGGTCAATGCCGACGTCCGCCAGCAGTACGACGTGCGCGAGGTGCTCGCCCGAATCGTCGACGGGTCTCGTTTCGACGAGTTCAAAGAGCGCTACGCCACCACGCTGATCTGCGGTTTCGCGCGGCTTCACGGATTTCTCGTCGGCATTATTGCCAACAATGGGGTGCTGTTCTCGGAATCGGCGCTCAAGGCGACGCATTTCATCGAGCTGTGCAACATGCGCGGCGTCCCGCTGGTCTTCGTGCAGAACATTACCGGCTTCATGGTGGGACGCCAGTACGAACGCGGCGGCATCGCCAAGGATGGCGCCAAGATGGTCCACGCCGTCGCCAATTCCGTGGTCCCGAAGTTCACGGTGATCATCGGCGGCTCGTTTGGCGCCGGCAATTACGGAATGTGCGGGCGCGCGTACGATCCGCGGTTGCTGTGGATGTGGCCCAACGCGCGGATTTCGGTCATGGGCGGCGAACAGGCCGCCGGCGTACTGACCACGGTGAAACGCGATCAGCTCACGCGCGAAGGCAAAGACTTCTCAGCCGCCGACGAGGCGGCCATCCGCGACCCGCTGTTGGAGAAGTACGAGACCGAAGGGTCGCCCTACTATTCAACGGCGCGGCTGTGGGACGACGGCATTCTCGATCCGGTCGACACCCGTACCGCGTTGGCACTTGGTCTATCGGCGGCCTACAACGCGCCGATTCCGCCGGCTCGGTTTGGCATCTTCCGGATGTGACGTGACATACAAGTTTCTCGAAACCAAGCGTGACGGGCCGGTTGAGCATCTGACGCTCAATCGACCAGAGGTCCGCAACGCCTTCAACGAAGCGGTCATCGCCGAACTCACTGAATGGGCGATCGCGGCGGCGCGAGACACCGACCTGCGGGTGGTCGTCCTCAGCGGCGCGGGCAAAGTCTTCAGCGCCGGCGCCGACGCGACGTGGATGGCACGAATGGTCGACTACTCGCACCAGGACAACATCGAGGATGCGACTCGCATGGCGGAAATGTTCCTGGCGCTGGATACGTTGCCGGCCGCGGTCATCGGGCGGATTCATGGCGCGGCGCTCGGCGGCGGGGCCGGGCTCACCGCCATTTGTGATGTGGCTGTCGCTGACGTGACCGCGGTATTTGGCTTTACCGAAACCAAATTAGGCATTCTCCCGGCGGTGATCTCGCCCTATGTCCTACCCAAAATAGGTCTGTCTGCGGCACGCGAACTGTTTTTGACCGGGATGCGCTTCTCCGCTGGCCGCGCCAAGGAGATCGGGCTGATCCATGCGGTGGTGCCGAGCGAGGCACTCGACGGCACCGTGCGATCGTACGTGCAAGAGCTGCTCAGCGCCTCACCGACCGGCGTCGCGGCCGCCAAAGCCTTGATCCCACGAGTGTGGGGCCGCTCCTCTCAGGAAGCCATGGCGATGACCGCGGACACCATCGCCCGCCAACGCGTCTCGCCTGAAGGCCAGGACGGGCTGAAGTCGTTTCTCGGGAAGCGCAAACCTGGCTGGGCGGTCGACGCATGATCAAGCGCGTCCTCATCGCCAATCGCGGCGAGATTGCACTGCGCGTGATCCGGGCGTGCCGTGAGTTAGGGATCGAAAGTGTCGCCGTGTTCTCCGACGCTGATCGGCATGCGCCGCACGTCCTCGCCGCGGATCGTGCCGAACACATTGGCGGGTCGCCCGCACCGGAGAGTTATCTCAACATCCCCGCATTACTCGATGCGGCACGGCGAAGCGGCGCCGACGCCGTGCACCCAGGTTACGGATTTCTCTCCGAGCGCGCGCACTTTGCACGCGCCTGCGTGGACGCCGGTTTGATCTTCGTCGGCCCCGGCGCCGAGGCGATCGAGCGGATGGGATCCAAAATCGGCGCGCGCCAATTGATGCAGCAGGCCGGGGTGCCGGTGGTGCCAGGCGAGACACCGGCCGACCAATCGGACGCCGCGCTCACGGCATCAGTCAGCAACATCGGCTTTCCGGCTTTGATCAAACCGTCCGCTGGCGGCGGCGGCATCGGCATGAAGACGGTGCGCACGCAGGGGGAAGTGCTCGCCGCCGTCCAGAGTGCCCGACGCGAAGCGCAGGCCGCGTTTGGCGACGGCACGCTCTACGTCGAACGCCTGGTTGAGCGGCCCCGGCACGTCGAGATCCAAGTGTTTGCCGACCGCCACGGCCAGGTGGTGCACCTGTTCGAGCGTGAGTGCTCGATTCAGCGCCGCCACCAGAAGGCGCTCGAAGAAAGCCCGTGCCCGGTTTTGGCGCCGGTCGTGCGGCAGCGCATGGGCGACGCCGCGGTCGCGGCTGCCCGCGCGGCGGGTTATGTCAACGCCGGGACAATCGAATTTCTCCTCGCCGGAGAGGGCGTCGACGCGCAGTTCTTCTTTCTCGAGATGAACACGCGGCTGCAGGTCGAGCATCCGGTCACCGAAGCCGTGGTCGGCGTGGATCTGGTCCGCGCCCAACTGTTGGTCGCGAGCGGGAAGCCTCTGCCCTGGTCGCAGGAGTCGCTTTCGCAGCGCGGCCATGCCATTGAATGCCGGATCTACGCCGAAGATCCCACCGCGGGCTTCTTGCCGCAGGCGGGCCGCTTGCTGATGTACCGCGCGCCCGAGGGCCCGGGGATCCGCGTCGATGCCGGTGTCGTCGAAGGTAGTGAGGTCTCGGTCTTTTACGATCCACTGCTCGCCAAGTTGATCGTCTCAGCTGAAACGCGCGCCACGGCCATCGAGCGCGCCGTCGCCGCGTTGCGGCAATACGTGGTGCTCGGCATCCGCACCAACATCCCGTTTCTGCTGGCCATCCTGCAGCACCCGCGATTCGTGGCCGGCGAGATTGATACCAGCTTCCTCGACGCTGAGGGCCAGGCGCTGCGCGAGACCATCGGCAGCGAGGATATGCCGATGGCCGGGTTTGCCGCCGCAGCGGCTCACCTCGATGACCAGCGCCGCGATCGCGGCGCGCCGCCCGCTCCCGCAGCCGCCGATCCCTTCGACACTATCGGGACCTGGGGCGTGCGATGAGCGCCCTTGAACTGCGCCTTGGCGAACGCATCGTCACTGCCACCGTCAATGCCGATGGCCGGATCGTCATTGACGATGTCGCGTATGTCGTGACCTCGGTCGGGGATCGGCTCTACCGCGTCAGCAGTGGCGACCTCCAGTGGACAGTCGCAGTCGCCGGTCCCCCGGATAACCGGTGGGTCCATGTCGACGGCCAAGTCGCAAAGATCGAGGTCGAGACGCTCGGGCGCTCGCCCCGCGCGCGTCCGCGATCCGCGCATCACGACCTCTCGGCGCCGATGCCGGCGACGGTTACTCGCGTCCTCGTTGCCCCCGGCAGTGCGGTGGCGCGCGGGGACACCTTGCTGATGCTCGAGGCCATGAAAATGGAGTTGCCGATTCGTGCACCGCGCGACGGGGTGGTGAAAGCGATTCACTGCGAGGCTGGCCAGCTGGTCCAGCCCGGCACAAACTTGCTGGATCTCGAATGACACCTGCCTTGCCGCAGCGGGTCAGCATTGTCGAAGTCGGGCCGCGTGACGGTCTCCAGAACGAGCAAGCGGTCATTCCAACCGATCGCAAGATCGCGTTCATCGACGCGCTGACGACGGCCGGCCACGCGGCGATCGAAGTCACGGCGTTTGTCTCGCCAAAGTGGATCCCCCAAATGGGTGACGCCGCTGAAGTCATGGCGGGCATCACACAGAAGCCGGGTGTGCGCTACAGCGCCCTGGTGCCGAATCGCGCTGGACTCGATCGGGCGCTCGCGGCGGGCGTCCGCGACATCGCCATCTTTGCGGCGGCCTCTGAAACGTTCAGCCGCAAGAACATCAATCAGTCGATCGATAGTTCGTTCACCGTCTATCGCGAAGTGACCGATGCGGCGATGCAGGCCGGTTTACGCGTGCGGGCCTACCTGTCGACGAGCTTTGGCTGCCCGTTTGAAGGCACAGTTGATCCGTTACAGGTGGCGGAACTCGCCGATCGGCTTATTCAGCTCGGCGCCTACGAAGTCGCCGTGAGTGACACCATCGGCATCGCCCATCCTGGACAGGTCAACCAGGTCCTCGATGCGGTGCTGGCACGCGTGCCACTCGATCGGCTGGCGTTGCACTTCCACGACACGCGCGGTACCGCGGTCGCCAATGTGCTGGCGGCGTTGCATCGAGGGGTCCAGACCTTTGACAGTTCCGCAGGGGGACTTGGCGGCTGCCCCTATGCGCCTGGCGCGGCGGGGAATCTGGCGACCGAAGACCTGCTGTATTTACTAGACGGCCTCGGCATCGCCACCGGTGTCGATGGGGACGCGGTGATGGCCGCGTCACGGGCGCTCGAAGGCTCGCTCGGGCATCCGCTGCCTTCGCGTTATGTGCAGGCGCGTACGATGTCCTCCAGCGCCTCAAAGTCGACTGGTTTGACGAGGTGATAGTCAAAGCCCGCTTCGGCAGCTTTGGTCCGCACGTCTTTGCCGGCCCACCCGGTCAACGCCACCAGCACTAGGTTCTGCCCATATGGGCGCTGACGCAGGCGGCGGGCCACCTCATAGCCATCCATGACCGGGAGTCCCAGGTCGAGAAAGACGCATCGCGGTTGAAAGTCATCGGCCACGGCGATCGCCTCGGCACCCTCCACCGCGATCCGGGTGTCGTGCCCTTTCGACTGCAACAGCAAGCTCAGCGGTTCGCTTGCATCGGCATCGTCATCCACCAACAGCACCTTCAGACATGTAGACATGAGTTCTCAATATTATCCGCACCGGGTCAAAGCTTCACTCAGCCGTAGTGTGCCCGCGCCGAATCACGCCTGTTTCGGACAAACCGGCCCTAGCACGGCCTTGGCACGCCGCTTGTAATGGCTCGCGGTGGCTCGCTATGGACGGGGAGTCAATAAGGAGGCTTTATTGTGAGGATGCATAACAAATTTCTGGTTCTGACGGCTGCGCTTGCGTTTGCCGCCGCCAGCACGGCGTGCGGCAACACTGCGGAAGGCGTGAAGAAGGATGCCGCCGAAGCCAAGGTGGAGACCGCCGACGAACGGGCCAAGGCAGCAGCCGCGGGCCGCGAAGCCGGCGCCGAAGTCAAAGACGCGACGCGGGATGCCGGTCGCGCGATCGACGCCGCCAGCGAAACCTTGGACGTCAAGAAGGCCTTGATGGCTGATTCGACGGTCGACGCCAGCAACATCAACGTCGACACCTTCCACGAGACCAAGTCCGTGGTGCTGAAGGGCCATGTGCCCAACGCAGCGATGAAAGCCGAAGCTGGCCGGATCGCCATGAAGGAAGCCACTGGCTACAAGGTTGACAACCAGCTGATGGTCCGACCCTAACCGACGCTCGGGCGGGGCCCATCGACCGCCAGATATACTGGCGTCGATGGGCCTGCTCCCTTTTACCGACGATGGGATTCAGCGCCTCGCTGCCCGTCCCCGCCCCTCTGAATTCGTCTTTGCCCGCCTGCGTTACGACTCCGGTGACTGGGACTACAACCCCAAGGTCGCGGCCAATGTGCTCAATTCGATCGTTGAATACACCACGATTCGGGTTTATCCCGAAGAAGTCGTCATTACCGCCGACTCCGAGGAACTCCCCGCCTTTCCGTTCCTGTTCATGACCGGTCACAAGCTGGTGCGCTTCAGTTCCAAGGAGCGCGAACGACTGCAGCAATACGTCGAACGCGGCGGACTGCTGTTCTCAGACGATTGCAATCATGACGTCGCCGGACTTTATGCCGTGTCGTTCGAACAGGAGATGCGGACCATCTTCCCAGGGCCGCGGACCCTGGATAAACTCGCTGCCTCTCACCCGATCTATCGAGCCTTCTTCAAGTTCCCCGACGGTCCGCCACAGACGGCGCACGAGTTGAACGGCTGGGGCGACGACCTGGTGCACGACTACCTTCGCGCAGTCGAACACGACGGTCGCATTGGCGTGCTGTATTCCAATAAGGATTACGGGTGTGAGTGGGACTTCGACTGGCGGAACAAACGCTTCCAGCGTGACGACACCACCCGCTTCGCGGTGAACATCGTCGTCTACGCAATGACGAGCTAGCTGCTACCTGGCACGTTCCTTGATACCAGTATGACCAGCGGCACTGAGCCGCGCGAGTTATCAGGAGGACGAAGTGGCCCGCACGCATTGCAGCATTAACGCTTTCATACTTTCCTGCATCGCCGTCCTCGCCATCGGCGCTGTCACGGCGTGTGAGAACACCGCTCGGGGCTTGAAGGAAGACGCGAGCAAAGCAGAAGTAGAAACGCGTGACGAGCGGGCCCAGGCGAAAGAAACTGCCAAAGAGCTCGGGGCGCAAGCCGGTGCTGCGGCCAGTCGCGCCGCTGGCGCTGCGGCCATTGCCGGCGAAGCACTTGCGGAACGAGCTGGTGCGTTGAAGGAAACGGTCGATGTGAAGACGGCCCTGATGGCCGATGCGTCAGTCGACGCCTCGCGGATCGATGTCGACACCGACTCACGCACCCGCACGATTACCTTGAATGGCTATGCACCCAACGCCGGGGAGCGGGACAAGGCCGAAGTGATTGCCAAGGCACACGCGGACGGCTTCAAGGTGGTCAACAACATCACCGTCTCACCCCGTTAGCGACCAAGGGTTTACGAGTAGGCGGTTCCGACCATCATCCGTTTGATCCGCAACCACGGCGAGCCATGTGACGGGTGGTTAATCTGCACCGGCTGACCCTTCGCGTCGCCGGTCGTTCCGAACATCTGCCAGGACTCTTTTCCAGACACCGCATCGAGATTGGCCCAGAAGTCGGTGGTGATGGCGTTGTAGGTCACGTCGCTCACCATCCGCACCTTCTTGCCATTCTTCACTTCCCAGAACGCGTCCCCGCCAAACTGACCGTTGAACCGCTGCTGATCGATCGAGTAGCTGCCGCGACCATCGATCAGCACGCCGTCCTTGGTGTCGGCGATGATTTCTTCCGGCGTCGGTGACCCTGGCGGGCCGGCATCGACATGCACGTTGGGCATGCGCAGAAACGGATAGTTCCGCCATGATGTCGCGAAGGTGCAACCGCGGGACTCTTTCTCGCCGATGTAATGCGCCGTTTCGCGGTTGGTCTGCAGTCCGACCAGAATGCCTTCGCGAATCAGCGGCCACTCCTGCGACTTCACCCCGTCATCGTCGTAGCCGACGGTGCACATGCCGCCCTCAATGGTGCGGTCGGCGGTGACGTTGAACATCTTCGAGCCGTACTTCATCTTGCCGAGGTCGCTGATCTTGACGAAGCTCGTTCCCGCGTAATTGGCTTCGTAGCCGACGATGCGATCGAGTTCGGTGGCGTGGGCGACGATCTCGTGAATCGTCAGCATCGCGTGCGACGGGGTCATGATCAGGTCTTTGAGACCAACGCCGACCGGTGGCGCAGTGCAATGCTCGGCGGCCTCCGCGGCAATGCGCTCGACGTTTTCAAGCATCTGTCCTTCGAGCGCGATCTCGTAACCACCAGTTTTTGGCGGCACGACGAAGGTTCGCTGCTTGATCTGGTTGCCTTTGCGGGCGGTGACGCTGAAGCTCGGGAACGTTCGCCAGATCTCCTGCTCGATGACCGAGCCCTCGGAGGTCGCGAGATACTTCCATTCGAAGTCGAAGGCAATTTGCGACTGCACGCGCATCACGTCGGGCTGCTTCAGTGCGGTCTCGTTGAGTTTCATGAGAAACCCAATCTTGTCGTCGAGCGAGACGGTGTCGGGGTTGATCTGGACCGGCACCGACCAGTAATCGATGTAGCTGTCGGTCGGGGCGAGTCGTACTTCGAACCGCTTGCTCACGGCGCTGGCCTTTGCCACCTCGGTCGCCTGGGCGGTGATCTTCTTCACCTCGTCGTCGGTGACAAACGGGCTGCTGGCAAATCCCCACACGCCGCTGTGAATCACTCGGACGCCGAAGCCGGCGCTTTCTTCACGGCCACCGCCGCCAAGTCCGCCGCCACCGCCACCGCCGACGATGCGATCGCGAACGCCGATGCTGTCACTGAGATTGCGGGTGAAGCGCACGTCGGCGTAGCTGCAGCCGAGCCGCTTGGCTTCGGTCAGCGCGATGTCCGACATGCCTTTGAATCGCGATTCGAGGACACGTGCTTTCGGCGATTGTGCGAGCAACTCGCCGACCAGGTCGCTGGCATAGAGCGCAACGCCGGTCGCGCTCAGGGTCTTGACAAAATCTCTGCGTCTCATAAAACCTCGGGTACGCACGGTTCACGGAATCGCGGAAACACCGAACTCAGCATTTTCTGGTGTGCTGCCGCGCTGCCGTGCACTGGCCGTCTCAGACAGCCGGGGAAATCGACGTCATCGTGAAATCTTCGATCTTCATCGGCGGCACTAGGGCGGTGCCCGGATTGTCGTAGGCCTCGCCGGTATGCATCGGCACCGGCCGGCCGAGCATCGTGATGTTGTTGAACCCAACCGCTGGTGATTCATTCCAACGGAAATTCTGAACTGGCGCCACGATTTCTCCGTTCTCGATCAGGAACAGGCCGTCGCGCGTCATCCCGGTATTGAGGAGCGTTTGATTGTCGACGCCGCGGATGTACCAAAAAAAGCTGACCAGCAAACCACGTTTGGTCGACTTGATCATCTCGTCGACCGTGGACGTGCCGCCTTCCATCACCAGGCTCATGCCCGGCTGTGTGCCGGTCGGTTCCTTTTTCTGTCGCATCGCCCAGTAGCGGTCGTAAAACAGGTTCTTGACGACGCCCTTTTCGACCCAGGTCATGCTCTTGGCGGCGAGTCCATCTTGACCGATTGGCGTCTGCCGCAGGACCGGGTTGCCGATCTCGCTGCGCAGGGTAAAGTTGTCGCCGAACACCTTCTCACCGATTCGCGTCGTGCCGCGTTCCTTGCCGCTCATAAAGCTGCGGCCTTCTTCGGCGGCGCGGGCGTTGAGCGAGCCCAGCACCAGTGACAGAAAACGCGCCGCCGGTCGCGGTTCGAGGATGACGGTGTAGTTGCCTGGTTCGATGGCCCGCGGCTTGCGCGACCGCAGCCCTTTATCGGCGGCGATTTCGGTGAGCATCTTCGCGTCGATGTTGCGGACGTCCTTGACGCCGGTCGTGCCCGCCCACCCGGAGCCGGTTTGATCCGGCGTGCGGCAGGTCAGAATGAAACTCGCCTCGGCGTAACGAAAGTACCCGAACAGCCCCTCCGAATTGGCAATCGCGTCGGTCCAGTGCAGTTTCGGAATGTAGCCGGCGCCGAGGACGCCCTTCTTCTCGCAGATGTCGGTGCTCGCCTTGACCATCGCTGCACGTTCAGCGGGGCCGAAGTCCGCCGTCGCCGGCAACACCGCGTCGACTTCGACGTAGTTCTGCGGCGGTTTGACCGGCATCATCAGTTCCGGGTTTTCCGGCTTGCGCCTGGCCAGTTCCTGCACCTGATCGATGGTCCGCTTCAGCGAAGCATCATCAAATTGGTGGGTGGTCGCCGCCGCACTGCGCTGCCCGTAATACACCGTGATCGACACTTCCTGATCGTGTTCGATCAGATTGGCGGTGATGCTGGAGTTGGCAAAGCGCGTCGCCGACCGCTCGCCTCCAGAAAAACGGACCTCGACGGCGTCCGCCTTACACATGTTCAGCACCTTGTCGGTGATCTGCTTGACCTGGTCGCGTGAATAACTCATGGCTGGTAACTTGACCCTGTGAACGTGAACTACGAGAATGCGGCGCCGACCATGACTCGACGAATGAGAATTGGCGACGACCCATGTGAAGGACGATTGGACTGCACCGGCTGGCCTTTGGCGTCGCCACCCATGCCGTGGTGTTCCCACGTGTCGGGCGGACCGACGGCGTCGAGATTGGCCCAGAAGTCCGTGGTGATCGCGTTGTAGGTGAAGTCGGTCACCATCCGCGTCTTCTTGCCGTTCTTGATCTCCCAGAACGCGTCGCCGCCGAACTGGCCGTTGTAACGCTGCTGATCGATCGAGAAACTGCCCTGCCCTTCGACCAGCACACCGTCCTTGACGTCGCCAATCATCTGGTCAACGGTGGGCGACCCCATCGGACCGGCTTCCATCTGGATGTTGGGCATGCGCAGGAACGGATAGTTGCGCCAGTGGTTGGCGAAAGTACAGCCGCGCGAGAAGGTCTCGCCGATGTAATGCGCGGTCTCGCGGTTGGTCTGCAAGCCGACCAGGATGCCGTCCCGAATGATCGGCCACTTCTGCGCTTCGACCCCATCATCGTCGTAACCCACCGTGGATGCGCCACCCGGGTGCGTGCGGTCGGCGGTAATGTTGAGCAGCTTCGATCCGTATTTCAGCTTGCCCAGATCCTTAAGCGTCACAAAGCTCGTGCCGGCGTAATTCGCTTCGTAACCGACGATGCGATCGAGCTCGGTTGGGTGGGCGATGATCTCGTGAATGGTCAGCGCCGAATGTGACGGCATCAGGATTAAATCCTTCAGCCCGTTAGCCACGGGTTTGGCCATCGCGTGCTCGACAGCTTCCGCTGCGACCCGATCCGCATTACCGACTAAGTCGCTCTCGAGGACAAACTCCCAGCCCCGGGTTTGCGTGCCGGGATTGTAGGTGCGTGTTTTGACGACGCCGTCCTTGCGCGCGGTCGCGCTCATGCTGCAAGCGGTGAAGTAGTTGACCTGCTCAATGTATGAGCCCTCGCTGGTGGCGAGGAACTTCCACTCGTAATTGACGTTGGCGGCTGCGTTGGCAAATGGAATGTCCGGGTGTTTCTGCATCCGCACAGTCGCGTCGACGAGCAGCTGGATCTTGTCCTCGAGCGATACCGTCCACGGGTCGACTGTGACCGGTGTTTGCCAGAAGGTATCGAACGGTTTCACCGGCGCCAGCCGCACGTCAAACTTCTTCGACATCGCGCTCGCCTTCGCCACGTCGGTGGCGATCGCAACGATGCGTTTGATCTCTTCCGGGCCGACAGTCGGGCTGCTGGCGAATCCCCAGACGCCGCTGTGGATGACGCGAACGCCAAAGCCGTAGGTGTCTTCGTCGCCGAACTGCCCGAAGCCGATATTGCCCGACGTCGTCAACCGGCCGTTGCGCACGGCGATCCCGTTGGAGCGATTCAAGGTGAAGCGAATATCGGCATACGAGCAGCCGAGACGCCGTGCTTCACGCAATGCATCATCGGACCAGTTGCGGTACTTTGGATCGTTGATCGGTGGAAACGGGCTCGTCGCTTGCCGAGCGGCCAGGATCGATGGACCCAGACCGAGACCAATCGCACCGAGCCCAACTGCGCGGGTAAATTCGCGGCGCGTTTGCATGGTTTACTCTACCTCAGGCCATCCCGCCGTCGCAGCCACCACTCGGCACACAAACACGCGGCAAATGGAATGATCCAGAGCGGCGATCGCATCGCGTGCGTCTCGACACGCCGTCGCTGATTCGGCACGTGCTGGATGGCCCGGGCAACAAGGGGCGCGAGATCGTACGAGTCGACGAGGAGGCCGCCGTGCGCCGCAATGGCGCCATCGAGGCCTGATCGACTTGATGCGGTCGTGAACTCGTCCGTGACCAGCACCGCGCTGGTGGTGACCAAGGTCGCGGGCGTCGTGATCGACGCACGCACCTCGCACAACCCGGTCCCCACCGGTGCCAGGACCCCACGAAACACCGTCGGCCGGCCAGTTGGCCACATGCGCACCGGCTGCGCCGGCGCCTCCGGGCACTGCACCTCCGCCGAAGTGGACATCGACGCGGGTGGCGCCTCGATCGCCCGCCATTCCAGCGTCAACTCGGTGGACCCGCCGGGTGGCAACACCGTCTGCGCGGGGCGCACCACGAGCGTGTCGCCCGCCGCAGACCCCGCGTCGGCGACCAGCGCCGACCAGAATCTCCCGAATTGCTGATCGCGATGCTGCCAGGCGTCGAGCGCACCAAACGCAATGACTCGTCCCCGTCCAATTGCGCGACTGGCAATCACCGGACTGCCGTCGATCGATTCGACGGTGGACACATCGTCGGCTGCGGTGAAGACGACGAATTCCGCTGCGCGAATCCCGCCAAGGTTCGCCGGCTGGGCGCGACGCGCAGTCAGGCGACCTTTCGGGAGAAGTGCAGCGATCGGCCCTGATGGTGGGCCATCGAGCAGCACAATCAAGGATCCGCCGCGAAGGGCGACGAATCGGCGCAACAGCAACACGTCGGCTGCCGAGACCGCCGACGCCCCGCCGACGATCACCGTGCGCACATCGTCGAGGGCGGCACGCGTCAGCGTTGGAGCTGGGCCGCGCGAGACGGCCAGTGCGGGCGCCAACCGCGTTTGACCAGTGACCGTCACGCGAGGATCCTGCGCCAGGGCGCGCCGCACGAAGGTGCCAAGCCACGTGGCCTGCGGCTCGTAAATCAGCACTCGCGACCGCTCGGCGTGGACCATGACGCCGAGATCGGCAGCATCGCCTTCCCCACCTCCCCCATCGATCACGGTGATTCGCAGACGACGCGCACCGGCGGCGAGGGGCGACCATTCGACCGGCACGATGGCCGACGTGCTCGCGCCTGACCACTCATGGCGGGTCTCGCCCACGACGACCCCGTCATCGACCACTCGTACGACGGACAACCCGGGCACCCGCACCGCGCGCAGGGACACGTTGATGAGACCACCGCCGTGCACATGAGTATCTGAAGGGGCGACCGCGTCAGTGATCACGACGTCTGACTCCGGCTTCACGCGGACACCACCCAGAACGGCAGCCCCCGCCGTCAACCGCTGCGGCGGGTCGCCGTTCGAAATGACGATGCAGCTGCCGGCGGACGGACAGGCGGCGGCGTTACCGTCTGGTCGCGTCGAAAGGGTGGCCACTTCATAGGACGGGGAAAGTGCCGCTGCCAGACGCGCTGCCGAATCCGACTGAGCGAGCGAGACAATGGTCAGTGACGGAGTGACGGGAACATCGCGGGTCACGCGTGGGTCAACCATCGCGGCGAAGGCGATGGCGATGGCGACCAGCCGCAGCACGCGTCTGGTCATCGCTGCCTGCCTTCCTGCGCCATGCGTCCACGTAACGGATCGCTCGAGATACGTCCAAGTGGGCTCGCCGGCAGACGAGCACGGATGACACCCGCGAGATAGGTCTGCGCTGTCTTCGCGGCTTCAATCCGCGCCGGCATCGGTGCCGCCGAGGCCAGGGTCGCGACCGCCTTGCGCAGTAGCTCTGATGATGGATCGATGCTCAGAATGCGTGACGCCAGTGCGGCATCAAGTCCGGAGCCGACGTGGATCGCCCGTGCCAACTCACTCAGGACGGCGCGAGTGGCGGCGACGGCAGGGTCGTGCAGGGTCTGATCCGGCAGGTGCACGGTGGAGGCGGCCGCTGTGCGATCGCCCGTCAGCCGCCGAGTCAGATCGATTCGCGCCCGCTCCGGTAAGGCGCGCAGTAGATAGCGTCGCCGGTCGAACGCCCGCTGCAACGCGCGCAGCGCGGCTCTTTCAAAGACCAGCGCTTGCGCCGTATCGCTGGCGTTGAGACGCGCCTCTGCCCGAGACATCTCACGGATGGCGCTGAGCAACTCGACTTGCGCCGCGTTCTCCTGGCGCCCTTCTGCCAGTTCGTGGGCGTGTTCGGCTTCCGCCACTTCGTCGGCGACCTCACCGCCGGTCATAAACACGAACTCGGCCTTGACCATTCGCTGCTCAATCGCCAGGAGCCGCGCCTGTTCCTCGACCGCTCCTGCGGGCAACTTCTCGCGTTGCGCGTGCAGCCGCTCGGTCTTGATGATCACCATCTGCTGGCTGATACCTTGCCGATCGCGTTGGTCGGGAACAGCGAAGCCGGTCGATGCCGCGCCGGCAAGTCGACCCACTTCGATCAGAAAGGATTCTGACGTCGCCGGGTCCGCACTCGGTTTGCGATCAGCCGCCACGGCACGATAGACGAGCGTGTCGCCGTCGCCCATCTTGAACTGCTCGAGCGCCAGCGTGGCCCGGCCCCGCCACTCGCCGTCACTGGCCCGGGCGATGACCACCGGTACCACGCCTTCTTCAAACGTGAACGTCTCGCCCGAGCCGGCGACGCGGGTGTAGCGCAGGTTCAGCGAGGACAATGCGAAATCGTCGCGCGCCTCGATCTCCACCGCCACCCGGCCGGTACCATCGCCGAAGATCAGATCCTTCGCTGGCGCTGTGATCCGCACCAGCGGTCGACGATCGGGTTCGACCTCGACTTGTAGCAGGCGATCGGCAGGGCGCTGGGGAGAGGATGCTCTCGCCTGTACCAGCAAAATCCGCGATTGCGCCGCGGTGAACTGGTAGATGCTGCGATCACCGACGATCTCGAACACGATCGGTGGCTGGCCGGCTTCGGCGACCTGCACCGACCCGGTCCGCGCCATCTCCAGCCGGATGCGGCTGCCCTCCACCGCGGTCACGTGCGTCGGGTCGGCAAACGCGCGCTCGGCACCCCCGGTGTAGGCGGGCGGGGTGATCACGACCCGCAATTCCCCTGGCACGGGCGGCGACTCCGAGGCACTGGTCCCGCCGGCGTTGGTCGTCAACATCCGCGAGACAACCACGCGCGGCGCCATCACGATGAGGGTGACGGCAAAGGCGATCGCCGCGCTCGCAAAGGTCACCGGCCACTTCATCGATTGCAGCGCCCGCGGTTCAATGGCGCGAAGGCGCGCCGCCGCGTGGGTGAACAACGCGCCGTCGATCAGCGGATGAAGCGAGCGCGCGGGCAACGCCTCAGCCGCGGTGATGACAAGGTTCTGCAGCCCCGGGATGCGGGTTTCAACCACCGCGGCGACGTGTGACAGCGTGTCGCGGCGCCACTGGGTCCACAGTGACACTCCTGCGACCAATGCGAAAATGGCGGCGGCCGCGATTCGTGCGGTGCCGGCTTCCGCACCAGTCGTGATGGCGCTGGCGGTCATCACCCCTGCCGCGGCGGCCCAGAGGCCCACCGTTGTGACGATTTTCGCCAGGCGCAACTGCCGTCGGTAAGCGGCGAGCCTCGCGCCGACCTCAGTCCGCGCCGCGCTCGACGCGTCAACCACGGCGCGCCCTCAGCAGCGTTTCGACACCGAGTAGCACTAACGCGATCGCCCAGAGCACGCGGGCGTCACCTTCGTTGGCCGGCGTCAAGTCGGTGGCCAAGGCGCGACTGGGCCGGCTCCACTGAGCCAACGTCGACCGCGGAATCGCAGCTGCTTCCAGATCCTGGAGATCCTCCGCCGTCACCGCGCGCACGACGCGGTCGACTGCTTGCACCACCGCCTGATCGTCACCACCCATCCCGGTGGCGACCACCCAGACCCCGTTGTCCTCCCGGCCGCGCATCTCCGGGAGCCGTTCAAGGACCTCCTGGAAAAAGGGGTCGGGCCGATGGGACGTGGCTGCGTGCTTCCCGCCGTCGAACTCGATGACTACGGGCCGGCGCGGTTGGCGTGGCAAGACAATGCCCTCGGCAAACACGGCGCGGAGCGCGGCGTTGACGCGTGGCGTGTTCTGCTCCGACGCACGAACCGTCACCGGTGGCGGCGGCTGGGTCGGCGCGGGACGTCGCGCAATTGCCGTGGTGTCCTCGGCTACGGTGAGTTCAAGTTCGAACGCTGCCGCACCCGCCTCGCCCGGCACCCGCTCCGCCAGGGTGGTGAGCCGAGCGCTGGCGACCTTGTCTGACGCCGGTAGCGGGATGACACGCACGCTGGTCGAGGCGGGGAGCACGTCGAGATCGCTACCAGTCATGGCGCCGGCGCGCAGGTCGCCGACGATCACCACGTCGTGCGACGCGGGCGGCTGGCGGCGCAGCCACAGCTCGGCATCGCGAACGCCGTCGCCGAGGTGCCGCGGCGGCCGAAACACCTCGCTGACGAAGCTGCTCGCTTGCTCGTCCGCGATCAGCCGCTGCAGCACCGGCACTTCCGGGTCGGCGCCGCGGTGAGGCGCCACGACAATCGCGCGGGCGACACGCACGCTCCACCGGTCGCGCCGCGATTGCGACACCCACACCGGCGCAGCGAGCGCCGCCACGGCCGCCGCCAGGATGCCGACCCGCACGGCGAGGAGCAGCCAATCCGACAGGGCGTGCCGGCGGAGCGCGCTGTGCTGCGTGGCGCGAATGAAACGCAGGGAGGGAAACAACAGCTGCCGACTCTGTTGACGCATCAGCAAATGAATCAGCAGCGGAATGGCGAGCGCCGCAAGCCCGACCCATGCGAGCGGTTGCAGCCAGAGCACCGACACGCTATGCGCCGCCCCGGCGGCCAACCAGGTAGCGGCGCAGCACCGGCTCCAAGGCATCGCCGGTCACGAGCCGCACGTAGTCCAGCCCTTGGGCCGCAATCGCTTTCCGCACCCGCGCGAGGAACGCGGCAACCGCGGAGTGGTATTCAGCCGCGATGGCATCAGGGCTCGCGACTAAGCGATGTCCGGTCTCGAGATCCACGAACTGCGTCGCACCGCCGCGGGTCAGGGCCAGTTCCTCTTTCGCCATGACATGCAGCGTCACCACGTCGTGTCCCATCCGTGCCAGCCGCCGAATCTCGGCGATCGTCTCGTCCTCCTCGTATAAATCGCTGACGATGACGATCAGGCCGCGCCGCCGCAATAGGCCACCGGCCCGCTTCAGCGCCGTGGCGATTGATGTGTCCCCTTGCGGCTGGAGCCGCGCCAGCGCTGCGAGGCAGAGATGAAGGTGATGACGCCCGCTGCGCGGCGGCACGTAGTGCGTGGCGCCGGGACCGCTGCCACCGTTTGCCACTGCGAAGATCCCGGCCGCGTCCCCCTGATCGACGACCAGCGTCGCCAACACCGCCGCGGCCGCGCGGGCGAGCGCAAACTTGGAATCGGTCTCCGGAAAGTTCATCGAGCGGCTGACATCGACGACAAACAGCGCACCCAGATTGGTGGTCTCGCGAAACTGTCGCGAGTAGAGGCGGTCGGTCCGCGCAAACGCTTTCCAGTCGACGTATTTCAGGTCGTCGCCCGGTCGATAATGCCGATACTGGCTGAACTCGGCGCTGAAGCCGTGAAACGGGCTGCGATGCAGACCCTGGCGCAAGCCCTCGACCGTCGTCCGCGCCAGCAGTTCCAAGTCGCGCAGCGCCGATAGTTCTGACGGGGCGACTACATGCGGGCGCGACATGCGTTCACGCGGGACGCACGGCGTCGAGCAGCCGGGTGACGACCGTCTCGGCGTCAATGCCCTCGGCTTCGGCTTGAAAGTTCACCAGCAAACGATGACGCAACACCGGGGGCGCGACGGCGCGGATGTCGTCGAGCGACACCGCCGGGCGGCCGTCGAGCACTGCGCGAGCTTTGCCGGCCAGCAACAGCGCCTGGCCGGCCCGTGGACCAGCGCCCCAACGGACCCAGTCGCGCACGAAGTCGAGCGGTGCGGCGCCCTCATCACCGAGCGGACGCGTCGCCCGCACCAGCCGCGTGGCAAACCCGATCACATTCTCCGCCGCAGGAATCTCGCGAACCAGCAAGCGCGCGCGCTCAATTTCTTCGCCGTTGGCCACTGGCCTGACGACCGGCTCGTGTGCGGTCGTCGTTTGCGCCAGGATGGCGCGCTCCTCCACCGCGCTCGGATAGCCAATCACCACATTGAGCATGAAGCGATCGAGCTGCGCTTCAGGAAGCGGATAGGTCCCCTCTTGCTCAATCGGATTCTGCGTCGCCAAGACAAACAGCGGCCGCTCCAGTTGATGGCAGACCCCGCCGACAGTGACCTGGTATTCCTGCATCGCTTCGAGCAACGCCGACTGCGTCTTGGGCGGCGTGCGATTGATTTCGTCGGCGAGGATGATGTTGGCGAAAAGCGGTCCCGGGATAAAACGGATCGAGCGCGAACCGGAAGCGCGATCCTCCTCAATCACCTCGGTGCCGATGATGTCTGACGGCATCAGATCGGGTGTGAACTGAATGCGGCTGTATTTCAGGTGCACCGCTTGCGCGAGTGTCTTGATCAACAGCGTCTTGGCCAGGCCCGGCACGCCGCGGAGCAGGCAGTGACCACCGGCGAGAAATGCCGTGAGGATCTCACTGATCACCTGCTGTTGGCCGATGATCACCCGGCCGAGCTCTTGACGCAGGTTGGCGGCGAGGGTTGCGGCTTCTTGCGGGCTCAGCGGAGACACGAGATCAGCATCTTAATCTGTCCGAACTCGGGCTCATCCGAATCTAACTCTTGACGCCAGCCCATCATCGCGATACTCAAGAGGGGCTTCCGCCGACCGACACCCAATCGCATCCAGGTAGACCAACCATGACCACAAATATCTGGGGCCTCGCCGGCACCGTCTTGACGGCGCTTCTTGCCGGGGATGCCGCCTTCGAAACTTATCGCGCCGGCTCGGACGAACGCTGGTGGGTTGTCACCGTGGCGCTGGTGATCGCCGGTCTGCAGTTCTGGCTCGCGGTTCGACGGCGGGCCCTCGTCGCCGCATGGCTGGGCGTCGCCGGGCTCCTGCTCTTTCCGCTTGGCGGCCTGTGGTTTTCGTCGGTGGCCGACCGCGGGGTTGTCATGCTCGGAATCGAGACGCGCGCCCTCGCCGTCATTGCGGTGGCCTGTGGCGTGATCGGCGCAGCGCTGGCCATCGCCCTAGTTCCACGGATGCCGCGCGTCGCGCAAGTGATCATCGCGCTGCTTGGGCTGTACGCCGCCGCGGCGTTCGGCGCCGGCCTGCGCCAGCACGCCCACCTGGTCGATATCGTGGGCGGCGGCAGCGTATGGACCCGGCTCCCGTTCTGGGCGCAGGGTGGATTTATCGGCGCGGCGGTGCTGCTCCCGGTGGCGCTGCTGGTCGTGATCAGTCGCGGTTTAGTCGCGCTCCGTCGCCGCGAAGGCCATCACTGGTCGCTGCAGGCGGTCGCACTGGTCCTGTGCCTGCTGATGGTGGCTCCGGCGTTTGGTCTGCTGCCGCGCGGTCGGGGCACTCCGTCGCTTGCCGCCGCACCGACCGCATTGCCTTTCCCGGACACGACGGTCGATTCGACGATGTCCGACCTGGCGCTGTTACCCACCCCGGAGTCATTGCCGGCCGGCGACCCGATCCAACGGTTGAGCGAGTCGAGGCAGCGACTCACGGCGCTTCGTTACGACCGCAGCGCACGCGTGGCGGCGTTGGCGGCCGGACACGAGGCCGCATTTCAGTTCGTGCGCGATTACGTCGGCTTCGACGCCTATCAAGGCATCTTGCGCGGCGCAGTCGGCACCTATCTCACACGCAGTGGCAACGCCTGGGATCGCGCGCTGCTGCTCGCGGATCTGCTGCAACAGAAAGGTGTCACGCGTCGCTATGCCCGCGGCACACTCGACGGAACAACGGCAGAGCGCCTTTACGCGCGACTGTTCGAACGGACACGCCCCGCCGACGGCGACCTCACCACCGACGCGGGGCGAAGTGATAACGCCACCCTGCAACGGGTCCGGGCGCGCGCCGAGCGTGACTACCGGACCGTGATGGCCGCGCATGGCAACAGTTTGTCGGTGATTGGCGCGCGTGCCGCACGGGAGCAGGCTTTGAGCGAGCTGCGCGATCACGTGTGGGTGCAAGCGGAGGTCAACGGCGCGTGGATTGATCTCGATCCGAGTTTCACCACTGCGCAAGTGAATGAGCGACTGACCGACGTCGTTGAAACCATTGATGCGCCGCCGCAACAGGCGCACCAGACAGTCACCGTGCGGGTGATCGCCGAAGTGGTCGAGGGAACCACGCCTCGTGAACAAGAAAGCTTGTCCACGACGATCAATGCCGTCGACCTACTCGGACGACGCGTGCTCCTCGCCCATCGGCAAGAGCAAGGCGTCGGTGGCGCGGTCAACTCGCTCGGCGGGATCAACGCGGAGTTCTGGACACCGATCCTGTCGATCGATGGCGTGGCGACCACCGGCCAACCGATTCGTTTCGGCGACGGCGGCACAGACCTGATCGCCGAATGGCTTGAAGTGATCACCGAACGTCCAGACGGGACGCGCGATGTGTCGCGCCGCGCGCTGGTCGATCGCGGCAGTGCCGCGGCCCGTGGGGCCGGGCGTATCGACGCGGCCCGGCTGTTGCCATTGCCGCGGAACGACCAAGGCGCGATCGCCCCGCAAGCACTCCATGCCATCTGGGTCACCGGCGGCAAGCATCACCTCCTCGACTATCTCGACGCGGTCGAAGACCTGGTGAAAATGTCGCAAGACGCCACCGCGGCGCCAACGCAGGACGACCTCCTCTGGATGCTCGGCCTCACGACCTTCCCGATCGTGGCCTGGTCCGACCACGTCGCAGTTCCGGCGGCAGACGGCGATGAGGGCGTGCGCGTCTACGCCGACGCCCCGCGCGCCATTGTCGTGTCGATTGGCGTCGACAGCCGCGATGCCACCCGATCGCGCATCGAATACGACCTGCTCCGCGATCGGGTGCGGGCGTTGCCGCGGAATGGCAGCGCCGAAAAAGCGGCGGTCGATCGCCGCGTCTGGTTCGGCCTGCTCGAAGGGGCGATCGAGCACGAACTGGCTGCCAACGCGGTGGTCACCACCGGCGGCACGGCTCAGGATCTGGTCTCGACCAGTGCGCTCCTCGGCCCGCCCGGCGTCATCGTGATCGCATCGGGTAACGCCGCGCAACTGGGTGCGGCGGCAAACTCCGATGACATCGCCGCCCGGATGTCCGCCGCGTTGAATCGCGGCGCGGCGGTGATCGTCCCGGCCACTACCGGCCAGCCCGCGCGCGGCTGGTGGGAGGTCGACGCTGACGGGACGACCAAGGCTGTGCTCGCGTCTGGGCTCGGTGGAGCGAGTTACTCGCCAGGTAGTGGGGGTGGTCGCTGGCTGCCCGGGGGCCGCAACGTCGGCGTGTCGACCGGCGGGGGGAGCGCGATCGATCCACGCCTCGCGGCGGACGGGCGCTGGCATCGCGCGCGCACGTTGGCCTCGCCAGGTGACAACCAGGCGCTCACGATCTTCGCCGAACTGATCCCGCCTGTGGTGACAACCACGGTGGCGCTCGCCGCGTCAGCCATCACCGTACTGGTGATCAACACCGCGCACGCGGTGGCGTCGCTCGCCGGCGGCTCGGTCCCGTAAACGCAGCGGCCGTGGACCGCAGGTGTGCAACTACGGCACCGGCACGGCGGCGGTTCAAATGCGCCCCCGGGCAGCGGCACCAGGCACTTGGCACGTGCCCAGTGCCGAGTGCCAGGTGCGGCCTCGGGTCAGGGACTTACTTCTTCGTGAAAATCAAAACGTGCTGACGGGGCAGGCTGGAATTCGCCGTCGTCAGCACGAACCCTTCCGCCTCTAACTCCTGCTTCGCCTGCGCCACCGTCATCTTGTGTGACGGGATGATCGGGATCGTCGGATCCTCGCCCTTGTATTCAATCAACACCAACCGCCCGGACGGCTTGAGCGCGTCGCGAATGTGGCGCAGGACGATCTGCGGCTCCCACAGCTCGTGGTAGACGTCGACCATCAAGGCCATGTCGATTGAGGCAGGCGGCAATTTCGGATTGGCCGGTTCGCTGAGAACAGTGACGACGTTGCCGATGCGTTCGCTGCTTAGGCGCTTGGCAACCAAATCGAGCATTCCCTGCTGAATGTCGGTGGCGTAGACTTTGCCTGTCGGCCCGACTAAACGCGCGAGCCGTTCAGTGAAGTAGCCCGAGCCGGCCCCGATGTCGGCAACGGTCGATCCTGGAGTGACCTGCATGATCGCGAGAGCGCGCGAGGGCGCTTCTTCACGTTCGCGCTCGTCGCGATCGAGCCAGGGAGCGCCGGCGAGCCCCATCGGCCGCGCATACTGGCGACCGCTGATCGGGTGTACCCCGGGAGGCTGCGTGGCGGTGAGACCGCAAACGGCGAAGACCGCGGCCGCCATAACCGCGGTCAGGAAACGAACATGCGCGCGTGGCCAGGTCACCGGACCATGGTAGCGCGGTCGGCGTTAGGCGACGCGCTTGAGCGCTGGCGCGATCGGCCGTGCCGACTGCACGTCGGGGCACGTCCCGAGCCGGCAGGCGGCAATGTGATGAGACACCAGGCGGTGTTCCCACGCCATCGCGCAGCCGTATAAGACGGCGTTGATGGCGAGATGGCGGTCACGCCGCCGCAGCCACGCGGCCGCGTTGTATAAGCCCATCAGTGCAACAAGGCCGAACGAGAGGCCATGCACTGCGGCTTTAAGGGGTTCGCAATTCCCACGATCCAGAATCGGGAGGCTCGCTGTCATGGCTGAGTCCACTGCAAAACTCGTGCGCAATCAGCCGCCAGTAGGCACATCACTTGCTTCGCGGGGGGCCATGATTAGACACCTCGTTCTGTTATTCCTGATTTGTATCCCGGCAGACCTGTTTGGGCAACCAGCGCCCGCTCCGCCGCCGCCGCGGCGCGAAGGCACCGCCGAATTCGCGTTTGTCGGCACCACCGGCAACGCGTCGACGCAAACACTCGGAATCGGCGGCGAGTACATCTACCGGCCGCAGATCTGGGTGTTCCGCAACCGCGGGGCCTTTGTCCGCAGCAAAGCGGAGTCAGAGCTGACGGCGCAGTCACTCCTCTATCAATCGCGCGCCGAGCGCGCCCTCACCCCGCGCCTCGCCGCATTTGGCGACTACGGCTATTTTCGTAATCGATTTGCCGGTATCAGCAATCGCAACAGCGTGGCAGGGGGGCTCACCTACAAGTTGATTGAACTTGCGGCGCATCAACTCGCGGTCGACAGTGCCCTTGGCTACCTTCATGAAGGACGACTGATCGGCGAGGACACGGCGTCGGCCACCTACGGCGCCGGCGCGCTCTACAAATGGAAGTTGTCCGACACCGCGGAAATAACCGACGACGCTCGGTTTCTGGGAACCTTCGCGAACGGGGACGACTGGCGGGTGTTGCAAACCGCCGCGGTGACCGCGCGGTTGACCCAGCTCCTGTCACTTAAACTGTCCAATGTGATTAGCTACGTCAACGCGCCGGTGCCCGGTTTTAAGAGCACGGATACCAATACGTCGGTGGCGCTGGTCGCAAAGTTCTAGTGGGCGAAAACTCGAGAGTCGTCTATTCCACCGGCGCCGGCCGGGTCTGTCCGCGGTGCGGCTGGCCGGAACGCGACTGTAAGTGCAGCACAAAGGCCGCGGCTGAGGTGCCACTCCCCTCCCGCATCGTTGCCAAACTGCGCATGGAGAAGAAGGGACGCGGCGGAAAAAGCGTCACCGTCGTCTACGACCTGCCCCGGAACGAGAAATTCCTCAAAGATCTTAGCCAGGACCTGAAGAAGCTGTGCGGGACGGGGGGGGCAGTGGTTGAGGACACAGTCGAGCTGCAGGGCGACCTCCGCGACCGCGTCCGCGAGTTTCTGCTGAGCAGGCATTTCGTCGTCAAAGGCTAATAGGTAGAATGCAGGGTCCCCTGGAGGAGTGTGTATGCAAGTTCGTGTTTTGCTGACAGCCGCCCTTATTGCCCTGTCCGCCTCGGCTCTCATCGCTGACGTTCGCACCGATCAAAAAACGCAGGTCCAGTTTGGCGGCATGCTCGGCCGCATGATGAACATGTTCGGCGGCAAAGCCGCGCGAGAAGGCATGACCTCGACCATTGCGGTCAAAGGCAATCGGAAGGTCACGATGACCGACTCGATGAGCCAGATCATCGATCTTAACGAAGAGAAGATCTACGACCTCGACCACAAGAAGCAGAACTACAAGGTCACGACGTTTGCCGAGATGCGCCGTCGCATGGAAGAAGCGCAGCGTAAGGCGGCGGAAGACGCCCGGAAGAGCGACGACGAACCCAAGGAATCAGGCAAGCCTGATGACCCGCAGGTCGAAATCGATTTTGATGTCAAGAACACCGGCGCAACCAAATCGATTAACGGTTTCGACACCAAGCAGTCCGTTGTCACAATTACCGTGCGCGAAAAGGGCAAGACCCTGGAGCAGGCCGGCGGGATGGTGATGACCTCCGACATGTGGCTGGCCCCGACGATGGCGTCGATGAAGGAAATCACCGATTTCGATATGCGATATGCGCAGAAGCTGTACGGCGGGCTCGCCGGCGTCTCTGCGGATCAAATGGCGGCAGTGATGGCGCTCTACCCCATGATGAAGCAGGCCCTTGGCCGCATGAGTAGCGAGGCGGCCAAGATCCAAGGCACCGCCATCTCGACCACGTTGACCTTTGACGCAGTCAAGCCAGCCCAACAGGTACAGGCCGAACGCGAACCCGAAGCCAAACCTCGTGGCCTCGGCCTCGGCGGAATGCTGGGCGGCCTGGCGAAGAAGGTGGCGAAGAAAGAGGGCGACGACAAGCCACGGTCGACCTTCATGACAGCGACCACCGAAGTGCTGAAGATGTCGAACGACGTCGCACCAGCGGACCTCGCCATCCCAGCAGGCTTCAAAGAATCGAAATAAGTGAGCAAATCCGCTAGCTGATCTTACCGATCAGCTAGCGGCGGAATGCGTCTTGCTCATAGTGCGACATGAGCAAAACGCACGGGAGCTCAAGGTCGACACATGGCGCCCACCAGGCTCATCCGCAAAAGCGCCGGCGCGGACGCGGTCACGGCCGTCGCGCGGTGGTCAAGGGCGTGCTGATTGGCGCCATGATGTTCGGCGCCACCGCCAAACCCAAGGCCAAACATCGCCTCAAAGACGATTCGATCCCGGTCGCCGAAGTGACCGTCTCGATGGATAGCTTTGCCGCTATCCCACCCTATCTCGCCTACGACGACATCATTGCTGAGGCCGCCCGGACTGTCGGCCTTGATGCCGACCTCATCCATGCCGTCATTCAAACCGAGTCAATGTTCAATCCGCGAGCCGAGTCGCCGGTTGGCGCGCAGGGATTGATGCAGCTGATGCCTGCCCTTCAGAAGGACTTGGGCGTGTTGGATCCCTTCGACCCCCGCCAGAACATCATGGCCGGCGCCGAATATCTGAAAAAGCTGATGAACAAGCACAACGACGACATCGCGTTGGCGCTCGCCTCCTACAACGCCGGTCCGGGCAACGTCGCCAAATATAAGGGTGTGCCGCCCTTCAGAGAAACGCGCAACTACGTCAAGAAGATCAAAGCGATCCTCGAGGAAACATCGGGCGATTAATTAATTGGAGGACTTCATGAAACGATCTACGAACCTCATACTCGGCGTCCTATGCGCGGGCGTCCTGTCGGCTGGCCCCGCTTTTGGCGATCAAGGGAAAGGCAAAGACAAGGGTGGCAATCACGGCCCTGCCCACGATGTCCAAAAGCACAAGGATAAGGACAAGAACAAGGACAAGGACAAGGACGACAAAGACCGTCGCGGGGACCATGGCAGAAACGATCGGGACCGTGATCGAACGGACGACCGCAACCGCGATCGTGACAACGGTCACTCTGATGGATCGACGATGCGCTTCCGTGGCCTTGACACCAATCACGACGGACGCATTTCCCGCGCCGAGTGGCGCGGCAATGACACGTCGTTCGCGAACCACGATTGGAACCGCGATGGTGTCTTGTCCGGTGACGAAGTGCGTGAAGGGGCAACGCGCCCGTCTACGCGTCGTCGCTAACGTTCTCTCTCTACGCGCCTGCCTCCACCTAGGCGGTTGCCGGCAACGGCAACCGCCGCTTTTTTTGTCACCGTGAAGACTTCAATGATTCAAGCTTCGGCCTACGCCGCCTTCGACAAAGCCTCCCCTCTCGCTCCCTTCAACCTGGATCGCCGCGATCCGCTTGCGCAGGACGTCGCGATCGACGTGTTGTTCTGCGGCGTGTGTCATTCCGACCTTCATACCGCGCGCGCCGAGTGGGAAGGCACCATTTACCCGTGCGTGCCGGGTCACGAGATCGTCGGCCGCGTGAGCGCCGTGGGCGCCGAGGTACGCGGATTCAAGACGGGCGACATCGTCGGCGTCGGATGCATGGTCGATTCGTGCCGGACCTGCGCAAGTTGCCGGGCCGGCGAGCAGCAATACTGCGATAACGGCGATACGACGTTTACCTACAACAGTGTCGACAAGCATCAGACCGCTCCGGTGACCTACGGCGGCTACTCGTCGCGGGTGGTAGTTGACCAGGCGTTCTGTCTGCGCCTGCCGCCACACCTGGATCCCGCGGCCGCGGCACCACTGCTGTGTGCCGGCATCACGACCTACTCCCCGCTGAAACATTGGGGCGCAGGCGCCGGTAAGAAGATCGGCGTCGTCGGACTCGGCGGTCTCGGGCATATGGGTGTCAAGTTCGCGCACACCTTCGGCGCGCACACGGTGCTGTTCACGACGTCTGCCGGCAAGACCGAGGATGCCAAGCGCCTAGGCGCGGACGAAGTGGTGATCTCACGGGACGCAGAAGCAATGGCCAAGCATGTCGCCAGCTTCGACATCATCCTCAACACCGTTGCTGCCTCCCACGATCTCGACGCCTACACTGCGCTGCTCGCCCGGGACGGCACGATGGTGCTGGTCGGCGTGCCTGAATTGCCGCACCCCTCGCCGGCGGTCGGCCCGCTGATCATCAAGCGCCGTTCGATCGCGGGGTCCTTGATCGGCGGCATTCCGGAAACGCAGGAGATGCTCGACTTCTGCGGTGCACACAACATCGTGTCGGAGATCGAAGTGATCCCGATTCAGAAGGTCAACGAGGCCTATGACCGGATGTTGCGAGGCGACGTGAAGTATCGCTTTGTGATCGATTGCGCGTCGCTGGGACAGTGATCAGTGATCAGGGATCAGGGATCAGGGATCGGTCAGAACCCTCTTCACCCCATGAGGTTCAGTCGGGCGCTGCTCGCCTTTCTGGTGCTGCCGGGCACCGTCGCCTTCCTCGTGCCTTTGGTCTTCATCGCGGAGGGGCCGGTCGCGGACCGGCGCGGACTGTTTCTCCTCGCAGTGGGTGTCGCCGGACTGCTGTGCTGTGTCCGTGATTTTTATGTCTCCGGCAAAGGCACCCTGGCCCCATGGGACCCGCCGCGAGAGCTGGTCACGGTCGGCCTCTACCGCTTCTCACGCAACCCAATGTATCTCTCTGTGCTGACGGTGATCGGCAGCTGGGCGTGGCTGTTTCAATCGGCGCCGCTGCTGCTTTATGCGATCGGCACGCTGGTGGTGTTCGGCGTTCGCGTCGTCGTCTTCGAAGAACCGTGGCTGGCGCGCACCCACGGCGAGCAGTGGCTGGCTTACAAGGCTCGAGTGCCGCGGTGGTCGCGGTTCCTGAGATGATGCAGTCATGGACGACGCGCGACTCCCGAATTCCCACCTGCAGCAGGTAATCAACGAATTGCTCGATCGCTCGCCCGATGGACAGCGCTGGCTCGGTCAGCTCTGGGATCTCGCGCGCGTGACTCGACCGGAGAGTCTTGCGACGCCGCGTGACATCGGCAGGCTCGAAGCCGCAGAAACGCCGCGTGACCGGGCGGCGCGCGTGGGTAGAGTCTTCGATCGCAGCGTCGCACCGCCGCTGGCGTTCTTGCGCTGGCTGCTCGCCAACCCTGACCGTATGCAGGTGCGCGATCCAATGAACTTCGGCGCCAAGAGCGACAGCTCGCGCGAATGGCGCAGCAAGCTGTTTTCGCAAGACCCGATACTGATGGATGAGGCGACGCAGGAGGCGGAGCGCCAACTGGCCAAACGCGCCGCTCAACGCGGGCGTCAGAAATGGTGGCTGTTCGAAGGTTTTGCGCGCGTCGATTGCTGCCTGGTCACCGATCGCTGCGTGATCGTCATCGATGCGAAACCTGCGGAAGCTGGCTCACCTTCCTCTGTCTGGTACGAGGGCCGCACCCAGCTATGGCGCCATGTGGAAGCGGCCAAAGACGTTGCCGGGGACAAACAGTTCGCGGTGATTGTCGTCGTGGAGACTGAGCAGGAAGGCGTCGCGGCGTTGGCAACAGCGGGCGACACGTTGGCTGCGAGCTATCCGCATCTCGATGTAGATCAGCAGAACGAGCTCAGTCGCCATCTGCTTGGGTTTGTGACCTTGCCGCAACTCGCCGCGCAGTTCGGGCTGACAGTTGACGAGGCAGGGAACCGGCCCGACGACACTTCGACGCCGGCCTGATAGGCGATCCACCAGCACGCCACCGTGAATGCGAAGACGCCAGCCGCCGCCAGCGCCCGCGCTGGCGCACGCTGGCGGGCCAGGCACGCGTGATTCTTGACACGCCGGCCCGAGAATACAAGTCGACCGCCCCGGTCGCGATCGGGAGTACCGTCGTAGATCTGGCTACCAATAGTTCCTCACCCGCCTGGACCACAGGGTCCTATCTCACCCACCGCTTCAATCCCGAATTGGGGATCGGCCGCATTACAGCCATTGAACGGCGCGCCCTGGTTGTCGAGTTCCCGCGTTCGCGAACCGTGCTCCGCGTCGCCGACACGGGCGAAGCGCTGGTCCCCGTCGATCTCAGTCCCGGACGGCCGGTTCGCATCAGTGCCGACAGCCAAGAGACGACCATTGCCGCGCGACTGCCCGACGGCACGTTCGCCCTGGCCAACGGCCGCACTGTCTCGGCCGACGAACTATGGCCGCTGGAACTCGAAGGCGCGCTGCTCGAGAGACTCGCGATCGGCGACCTCGATGATCTCGCCGACTTCGTGACGCGGATCAACCTGCTGCACTTGCTCGCACTGCGCGAGGCCGACGGACTCGGCTCATTTCTCGGCGGTCGCGTCCGCTTGTTCCCGCATCAGCTCTACGTTGCCGAGCGGGCCACGGCGTCCGACCCGGTGCGCTGGTTACTGGCGGATGAAGTCGGTCTCGGCAAGACCATCGAGGCATCGCTGATTCTCAACCGGCTGGTGCACGCCGGACAGGTGACCGGCTGCCTGGTGGTTGCGCCCGACACGCTGACCGTCCAGTGGCTGGGCGAGTTGTGGCGGAAGTACCACCAGGTGTTCACGCTGCTCGACGCGGACCGCCTCGCCGATGTGGCGCGCGATTTCGGCGCCGACTTCAATCCGTTCGAACTGCACCGCCGCGCCGTGATCTCGATCGAGATGCTGATCGAGCGCCCGCATTTGACCGAACAGGCGGTCCGGGCGGGTATCGATCTGCTCGTCGTCGACGAAGCGCAGCACCTGCGGCGGCCTCAAGGGCACCCCGGTGAAGCGGCATGGCGAGCGGTCGCGCCGATTGCTGCCCTCGGCCGGCATGTCCTGCTCCTCAGCGCAACGCCGCTCGAGGACGATGCGCATGGATTTTTCCGATTGCTGCAGTTGCTGCGGGCGGACGATTTCCCGGAGGACCTGAGCATCGAAGCGCGACTTGCGGAGGGTACGCCGTTCCCGGCGTGTACCAGCGCGACACGTCGAGCCGACATTGGCGGCTTGCCGCCGCGCGTCGGCATTCCGATCGAAGTGACTGGCGGTCGCGACACGCCGCTGCCGGTCGCGCTCGAAACGGCTGTGCGCAGCACACCCGCCACGCACGTCGTGGCGGCGCGCACCAAGATTGATCGGGTGCGCCGTGCCCTCGCGTCTGGTGCGGCGCTGGTGGCGGCGCTCGGTTCCGACGAAACGGCGCTCCGCACGCAGGCACTGGCGATGGACGCCGCCGACCCGCGGGTTGAGTGGCTGGTGTCGCAGGCGAAGCGGTGGCGCGCGGCCAACGAGAAGACGCTGGTGTTCGTGGCGCATCGCGAAACGCTTGAAATGCTGCGCACCGCACTCAGCCAACGGGCGCACCTCGCGACCGGTGTGTTTCACGAGTTGCTGACCCCGGCGCGCCGCGACACGGAAGTCGCGCGCTTCCGCGAGCTCGACGGCCCCAGCCTGCTCGTCTCGACCGAATGCGGTGGCGAGGGCCGCAATTTCGAGTTCTGTCGTCGTCTGGTGCTGTTCGACCTGCCGTGGAAACCGTCGGTAGTGGAACAGCGGATCGGACGGCTCGATCGCATTGGCCGTCGCATGCCGGTGGAGGTTGTCTATTTTCGCCCGCCGGCCGGAATCGGGCGCGATGTCGTGCGGCTGTTCGAGGCGCTCGGGCTGTTTGGCGAGCCGCTCGCCGGGATCGAGCCGCAACTGGCACTGGTCGAGGGGGCGCTCGAAGAGATCGCGCTCGACCCCGAGGCGTCGCTCACCGACGACCAGCTTCAGGCGCTGGTCGCGGAGGCGCACGCGGCACGGACGCGCATTCGTGAAGCGGCGTATCAGCAGCTGCATCGCGACCCGTATCGGCCCGAGATGGCGGCCGGCCTTCTCGGGCGGATTCCCGCGGAACTCGACGAGCTCAATCAGGAGGTCGTCGTCACCGCAGCCATCGGCCTGGGATTCACGATCGCGCATCCGTCGGGCCACCGCGTGTTTTCGATCGAGCTGGGTGCCGGTTCGTCGGTCGATGGCTTACCGGGCGTTCCCGGTGGATCAGGGTACGTCGGCACATTTGATCGGGAGGAAGCGGTCGCGAATGAGTCGATTGACTTCTTCGCCTCTGGCCATCCGCTGGTCGAAGGCATTTTCGCGCATTACGATGAGAGCCCGCTCGGGCGCGCGGTGCGTTGTGAGATCACGCTGGGCACAGAGCGCGGGTCCGGACTGGTCGCCATCTACCGGGAGCAGCGTGCGTTCGAGGTCATTGCGATCGATGCGGGTGGCAACGCCCGACCAGATTGGGCGGCGGCCGTTTGTCAGCGACCGGTCGTCCTGCGTCCGGTGCGCCGCGAGGCCGCCAATGATCCCGACTGGCGCGGGCTGGTGCGTCGGCTCGGGGCGCAGCTTGACCCGACGCGCCGTCTGTATGCGGTTGCCGCAATCGAGGTGCGCCCGTCAGCGGCGATGTCTCTCACGCGCTGACTGGCGTGAAGGACAGACACCTGTGGATGTCATTGTTGGCCTGCCCGGTCGCACCGCAGTTCACCGCTTCGCCGCTGCTCGTGTTGGAGGTTGTCAACAGCCCGCACCTGTCCCTGCGGGAGCGCAAACTGCCTCATTGGCGGATCGACGGTTGCTACCGCAACGTCGTCGCGACGTTGAATTGCTGTGCCGGCGCGCCTTCTGGAATCGCCACCAGGACGCGATACGTCCCGCCTCGCGCCGGTATTGCGACGGCTCCGGGCGCGGGCCGCGTGATCGAGCCGGCATAGTTGCCCGTTGTATACCAGAAGATCGATGGAGCGGGACCGCCAGCCGCCGGGCGCGCCTCGACATTCAGCATCCCCGCCCCCGACTCGATGACGACAATTTCGCATCGGCTTTGCATGACCCATAGATCCTCGAGGTCTGTGCACAGGGAACTCGTGGCGTCGACGGAGACGACGATCGACTCGCCAGCAGGAATGCTGCGCGTGGGACGGAGCCGCATGTCCCGGACCGCGGGCGAGGAGCTCGTCGGCACCCACTGAACGTCGACTTCGTAGCCATCGCGAAAAGCGTAGACAAAGCCCAATCCGTATCCGCGTCCCGGCCACGGGCGTGGCTCAAACTCGACTGAATACTCGCCCGAGTCGTTCGTTGTCGTCGCGAGCCAGCAGTAGTCAGCTCTCACAGGACAGTACGACGGCGGACTGCTGACTCCTCCGGCGGATGAGTAATCGACCGCGACGCGGGCCCCCGGCAGGGGAGTGCCGTTCTGATCCAGCACGCGGCCTGACATCTGGAGGCGCCCCCTGGGCGTCGCGGGTGCAGTGGCCGTCGGCGTCGGCGCAGTCGGAGTGGACTTGCCGCCTCCGCAACCATATGACATCGCAAGAACGGTAACCACAACGAGCGAAGTAAGCTGCTCGAAACAATACCTGATTTGCCTTCGTGATCTCCCTACCCCAGCCTCGTGACTCGCTGACGATGCCAACTTGCTCATATAGACGGCCGCGATTCACCAACTCACCAGAGTCGCCAGAAACTGATTTCAGCTGGCCTTGGGACCTTTGGCCTTTGGCGGTCGCATTAGGCGCAGGCAGCTCGGCTAACGCCAGGCAGCCCCAGGGGCGCCGAGATGCACAACGGTAACACCCGCGCCCCGCACCGGCCCCTCGCGATCGAGAAGGACGGGTCATCGCCGGTCATTGTCGATGATCAGGGACTGCGCGGGTCATTGCGCCGCACGATCAGCGTGCCGGGGTGCCCTCTGGGGGACGTGTCGTTGTGCTAGGGGGCGCGTTCGGTTGTATTTTTTCGACAGATTAATCGCTGCGCTGGTCGCCTCACGTCTGAGCGCCGTAACGGACTGATTCTAAAGTGCCGGGGGCGGAAATCGAACCCGCACGGTCCTTAGAGCTTGGGATTTTAGGTCCTACCCTGCGAGTGTCGCGAAACAATGAAAAGGCGCGGATTCCTGTTTTACTCAGGAAATCCGCGCCTTCGCATTTACAAGCAGATGGGCCGTTTACCACGCTTTTACCCCTGAAAGGAACAAAGAGGAACCGTCGTGCGTGCGCGCGCTTCGACCAACTGCCGGACCAGATCGGCCGCCCGCGTAAACAGCACGCGCCGCTGAGCGGATGCATGGGTTCAGCGCCGGAGGTTAGGGACGCTTTAGCGGTGCGCGTTCGCGAAGCTGAGGTCGGTGAACTCGACCATCACTAGTGCCAGGAAGGGCGGTGTGGCGAGGCCGGCTTGCTGCAAGTGTCCGGAAGGCCCTACAATTTAGTATGGCCTTACCTACAGTCAAGACGACCTATACCATCGACCTCGAAACCAAGAGTGCGCTCGACCGGCTCGCCGCCAGGTGGGAAGTTTCCAAGTCCGAGGCGTTGAGGCGCGCGATCCGCCAGGCCGCTGGCGCCTCCAGGGTCACCGATCGGCTGGCGGCCCTTGGCACGTTGCAGCGCCGGGCGCGCATGACCCGCGACCATGCATCGCGGTGGAGTGACGCCATTCGCGACGAGCGCCAAGCCACCAGCCGCCTCGGTAAGCGCATTCGATGATCCATCTTGATACGAGCTTCCTGATTCGCGCCCTGGTGCCGGGCTCGCGGCAGGATGCGCAGCTGCGCGACTGGCTGTCGGGTGAGACCCCGTTGGCGATGAGCGCGGTCGCGTGGGCTGAGTTTCTGTGCGGGCCGCTCGCGGCGCACGATTTGTCACTGGCGGCCGCTGTCGTCGGCGAAGCCGTGCCGTTTACCGCTGATCATGCTGTGCAAGCGGCCGGACTGTTCAATACCGCCGGCCGGAAGCGCGGCACCTTCGTGGACTGCTTGATCGCCTCTATGGCAATCGGAGAGGACGCCCGACTTGCCACCGCGAATCCGAAAGATTTTAAGGGGATGCCTGGCCTGCGGCTCGTTGACAGCGCCTGACGACGGCGTTGTCCCAGCAGTTGCCCTTGCGACTCATGCTCGGCTGCAGGTGATTGGCGTGGCAGAAGCGCGCCCCGCGTCGCTGCCGTACTGGGCCCCTCGATCGGAATGAATGATCGTGCCCGCGGTCGTCGTCACCGGACGGCCATGAGCACGGCGTCGAGCACGAGCTCGCGATGAATCGTCGGGCCCGCGGACCAGCCGACGATCTTGCGCGAGAACCGAGCCGAGCGGAAATTACGGCTCGTCCGAAGCTAGCCATTTTTTGATCGAAGAACTGCATCAGCAGTGCAGCTGAGAACTCGACGATGTGCCTCTCACCGTCCTTTTGCTTCGCTGCTTCGGCGCACCTTCGACAATACGCGAGATCTTCTATTTATCGAAGGTTTCGCGCCTTTTGAATGTTCCCATCGTTGGGAGGCTTTGCGAGCGTCGCGCCGGCGTCTCGGGTCAAAGTGTCTGGCCTTTTACCGACGAGTCAACGTGGCCGCAAATCCACGAATCTCCCGGAGCACGTCAGCCTCGTTTGACAGGAACATGTAGAGACTAGCGCCTGTCAGTTCGACGATTTTGGCGGTCGGCACACTCGCGAGGAGATCTTGTTGCCACCTGAGATACAAGGCGCGTGTCGCCTCATACTCCTGGCGCAATGCGGGCGCTCCTGCTCGTTGCTGATTGCATAATTTGCGACCACCTCCTCGAACGGCCGCTCCCTTTGGTAGAGCGCCAGCACGGGTACTCGAATGCTCGAGTAGTCTGGCTTCACCCGTGCATCCATCGTGATCGCCCGACGAATCACCGGCGACAGCTGCGCGCGGCCAATCGAGCCGTCCGGGTTCACGACATACTGCTGACGCAATTCCGCTTCGGGAAAGGCCCACCCTCTTGTGCTTCGCTGGGAGACGCGAAGTGCATCGAATGAACTGTAGTCAGGCGCCGGTGGCGGCTTCATCGGACGCGGCAGTATTGCGGGATCAGGCATCGACGCACCAACGTCCGCGGCAGTCATCGTCGGGTCGCCCGCTCCGTCAAGATAGACGAGCCCGTGCAGTCGATTGGAATACTGCGCAGCGAACATCGTCAGAATCTGCCCGGCGCAAGAATGGCCGATCAAAACAGATCGCTGCAGCTTCAGCGCGTTTAGCACCTCGAGCACATCGTTAACCGACCGCTGCACGGTATACCCGATAGTCGGCTTGTCGGACGCACCGATGCCTCGTCGCGTAATGCCAAGTACACGGAACTGATTCGCTAGCTTCGGCGCGAACTCGTCGTACATATGGGCGCTCATGTAGCATCCGAGCAACAGGATGGGTGGCCCTGACCCGCCCCAGTCCAGGACTTGCAGTTGAACCGACGAATCGACCGTGATTCGGCGAACCTGGTGCGGCGACGGATCGCGCCAAGATTGCGAGCCGAAGGCGGAGACAAGCACGGGCGCTCCGAAGAAGACAGCGACGGCAGCGGCAACAACCAGCGTGGAACGCATGGCGGGGATCCTACTCGTCAAGTGTCCATCTCACGGCATCGGCCGAGTCTTGACGTCCGGCAATGCGTTGGGGACGGAAGGTCCTGAGGACGGAGCTTGGGGACGGAGTCGTTATACTGCGTCGGTGGCGGCCAAGGCGATTCCCCGTGCGGCATCCTCGCTGGTTTTCAGTTTCGCCACGTTCGGCCTGTTCTGTCTGGTCACCGGTCTGCTCGGATTCCAGCCACGTCGGCATGTCGATTTGGTTAACTACAGCCGCCTGATCCCCGGCGTGTGGACCGGCGCGTTTTTGTGGCATCAAGTCGCCGTTGGTGCGGCCCTGCTCACGGTTGCGAGCATCGTGCTCGTTCGGACGAATCGCCGCTTGGAGATTCCGGGCGACTGACTGTTCGCCTACAATCCGCCAGTAACGCTAATGAAGACCTACCATCCTTTTGTCGCACTCGCTTTCAACGTCATGGCGTTGATCGTTGTCGTGTCATGGTTGCGCCAGGCGCCATCGCCGTTGTGGCCACTGTGGCTCACGCCGCTGGTGATCAGCTCGGCGGCTGCGGTCTATGCGTGGCGCACGGGTCACGTCGTGGCCTCGAAAGTCGCTGTCCTGGTACCGATCCTTGCGATCGTCACCACCGGGTTGGCCGGGCGATGGTCGTTTATGCGGTGACCGAGTCGACGCGGTCGTCTTCAACCAGTAGGGCAAGGTTGATCAGCAGGGGCAGGTGCGGCGATCAACGAACGACCCGAAAGGTATGAGCGGTGTTGGCTTGCAGAATTTGGAGGCGCCGCCCGGATTTGAACCGGGGATGGAGGTTTTGCAGTTGTAGACGCTACCCCAAAAGCCCAGTGAACTTGCAAATTATTTAATGATTTCGATTCTCAGTTGGTGCTGAGTGGTGCCCAATGAGGCGGGATGTGGTGGGTTTGGTTACGGTGGAGTTACGGTGACCGCCACGCCCGAAAAGCTAGCAAGTATTGATGAACTCGCACCCCCAAAGAGCAACAGTTTTAAACTCCGATCACAAAATCAGATCCCGCGCGCCGCCACGATCCGTTGCCTCCCCCGTTGCGTTTGAGGGGTGAGGGGGCGTGCCACCCGAGACCCACCCCCCTCGCCAGCAGGCCGGGCCACGCCGCGCCCCGCAGCCGCCACCCGGTAGTAGGCCCCCTGCATCAACGTGGCGCAACAGGCATCCTGCGCGCCCGCACCCGCCACCCGCCGCCGCCCGCGCGGCTACGCCACAGGCGCATCGGCCGCGTCGCTACCGAGACGACTCGGCAACGATTCACGGAGCAGCCCCTTCGCTGCACCTGCTAACGCCTCATAGGTGCTGCGGATGCGCTGCGAATCACGTATTGCTGCCGCGCCCTCTGGATTCGCACGCTCCACCCGCGCAGCCCGCACCGCCGCCACTCGCTCCGTGGCGATGAGTGGCTCCCACACGAGTTGCTCGCCGCGCTTGTGTGGCTGGCGGCCGACGGCGTCGGCAGCAACCTCTATGACGCGCCGGTCCGCGTCCGTGGCACTTGCGTAGAGCACTTCGACTTCGAGTGGGTCGAACGACGACAAGCGCTGCACCATGTTGCGCACCTGTATATCAGTCGGTGCGGCGAGTAGCTTGTCCGTCTGCGCCTGTAACTTTGCTTGCTGCGACGCTGTCTGTGCATCGATTCCAGCTGTCTTGCCAATCCTCCACTTGTCGATGGCGGTCCGAGCCGCGTCGTAGGCAGTCTTAACCCTTGCGGCTTTGCCGTCCTCAGACAGGTGCAGGTCCCGTTCAATCTTTCCGACCTCGCTGTCGTATTGCGCGAGGATGGAGGACACCTCCGACAATTGCGTGTGAAGTCCGGACGGCACCCCACCTTGCAGACTGTCCAGACTCTGCATGTGAAGTGACACGTGGAGATTAAAGTCCTGCGTCAAAGCCATTATCAATTCTCCTTATTCGACTGTGACGTCCCCGGCGGCGATTGCCAGGATGTTCTGGCCAAACTCCAACGGGTCCCGCGAAATGGTCCGCCGCGCCCCGGCCTGACCTCCATCAAAACTACCTGTCGCGCCACCACCGCGCGACGGCTGGAACGCGAAGTCAGCGACAGCGACTTGTGCCTGCATCCACTCCCGAACGGTGAGCGGCTCGCCGGGATTCACGGCACTGACCTCGTTCGTCTCGACCTTGCCGTCCTTCACCGAAAACGTTTTTGCGGCCAGACCGACCATGTATTCCACCGCACTCGCCCGCCCACCCATCTGCAAGAACTCGGCAGCGATGGTGTTGTTGAACTGAGTCGCGGCGTGCGCGCCTTTCTCCGCTGCCAGCGTGGCCTCCAGCTCCGCTAGACGCCCGGTGGTATCCGGCCGTTCCTTGAGCGCGCGATACTCCTCCGGGTCCACGCCGTCGAACACCCGCAGCCTTGCCTCAAGGTCTTTCAGTTTTGCCTCCATTGCCTCGTATTCGGTGCCGTCGCTCTCGTATTCCGCAGGGTCGATTCCGTCGAACGCTTTTAGCCTCTCTTCCAGAGCAGCGTTTGTCTTCTCAAGTTCAGTCTTTTGGCTGTGCAACGCGCGGTTGTTGTCACGGAACTCGCCCAGCCTTTCCGTCTTCACATATCCAAGCGGGTCACCATCTAGCGCCAATGCGAACTTGCCGTCACTCGCTTTTCTATAGTGGTCCCGCACCCCTGCGGGAACTTCGACGATGTCGTTAACAATGCATTTCAGCGCCATTTGCTTTTCTCCTCAATGGGTCGTGGTCGACAACGGCATCACGCTCATCGCGGCCATCGCGGTTACCCGCCAGTCCACCTTCTGAGCGCGTTGCGTTGCCGCTGTGAGCTTCCGCTGCCACACGGCACGAGCAGCGTCGGCAATCGTTTGAATGTAGGTCGCTCGGTCGCCGTCGAACGGTAGCGTCGCCACCGTTGCCACCACTTCTGCAGTGGCCACTGAGTCGCCGTAAACACTAAGCGCCTCAATCAGTGCGGCGATGCATTCCGCTGCCTCTGTCTTTGTCATTCGTCCTTCTTTAGGAGCAATGCCGACGTGCTCTCTTCAGGAGTAATACCGCCGATTCGATTGTGCGGCAGTGCTCTGAGACACGCGCGCATCGGCGTCTCGTGGCCAAGTCACAGCGACCCTGCTCCAAAACTACCGCAATCAAAAAACGCAGAGCCTCGACGTCGACGCGTCTGCAGAGACGGCGCACTGCGTCCAGCGCACCGGGCTGCCGCGCGCGCCTGTCGATCACGAACTCGATTAGCCGGTCGAGGTCAAACTGGTAAGGATGCACGCCAACGGTGGGAACATAGCGGTCGCGATGTTTGCCCGTGCGAGTCTCCTGTTCGATTTCTGCACGTATGCGAGTGCGTAGGTTCATTTGCTCGGCTCCGGTTCCGCGACGATGTCGATTACGGGGAGGGCTGGCTCAGGTGCGTGCTCGCGCTGCAATTGGTTTGCGACATTCAGGGCACGCGCAAGGAGCTGGTCGCGTGTGAGTTCGGAGAGGTCTTCCCGGTTGTCACCGCCGACCGGAGGTGCATCAACAGGCTTCCCGTCCAGATACGCGGCAGCGAGAGCAATGTAAGGGAAGCTGCGCGGCGGAGGCGCCTGCAAGCCTTCGATGATGGCGTCACGGATTAACTCCGGTTGAACACGGACAATGTCTTTCAGAATGCGCGCGACGGACGCCTTCTGAATTTGATTCATCGTCCTCAGTGCCAGTGCTTCTGGCGAATTACTGTTAGCCACCGCGTGTCCTTTCAGGAATTTCGTGCCCGCTCCCGGTTGACGTCGTATCCACATGCGAGCCACTGCGGCGTCGGTGATCAGTTGCCGCGACTTGTCCCGTTCGGCCTGAGTGCGCTGCGCGTGCCACATGTCCATACCGACACTGGTGCCGATGCTCACCTTCTCGCGCCACGCGGCCCGCTGCTCCGGGGTGCGGGAGGCGTGCCAGAGCTTCATCGCCGGCCGTTTCTTGCGAGGTTTTGGTTCGTCCATCATTTAGTTACGTTGAAGTTACGGCTATCTAAAAACTCGCGGAAATTGCTGCCTCATTCTGAGGTAAGGAGGTTACCCAAACCTCCGCGCCCGGTAGCAACGCGCGCCCCCCCCACCAAGGTGATAACTACCGGCCCCATGCTGGGTATTGGTCCGACCGTTCACCTTCAATAAACCCTGACCATGACGCGGCCGGTGTCGGACGTTTGCGCGCGCCCCGTGGTGGGTGGGGTAACGCCGTAACGCAACAACCGCCGTAACGCAGGCCCCCCCATGGCGTAGGTAATAGGGTGTCTAATACGGCAAACCGGGTATACCTAATTACCAGCACAATTTGAATAGTTAGTTACCTTAGTTACCCACGTAGCCTGGGGGCTTTTAGGCCGCAATTTGCAAAACCCCTGTGGCGTCGAGGTAACGTAGATAACGCTCACAGCACACAGCCTGCATCATCGATCGGCAGGTCGCCCTGCACAGCGTCCCGGCCCATCCCACGGACGACCTTGCCATCACGCTTTATAGGAAAGCTGCGGAAGCCGAGTTGCTGAAGAATCTTCACAAGGCGCGCATGCTTTTGCGGGTCCCTACGGTCGATGGAAAGACCAACCGCAGCGTAAATTTCATCCCACGTCAGGCGTTGTTGTTCGTCTCGTGGGTAGACATCTTCGAGCTTTGCTTCCCACGGGTCGATCTGCCGCCGCCGCTCCTGCTGTAGTTCCGCGAGAGAATATAGCGCCGGGTCGAGCCGAATTGACTCACCCGCACCCACACGCTTCACGGCCTCGGCCCATAGCTGGTCGCGGACCGACCGTAAGCCCGGAATGTTGAAATGCTGGACTCGCACAGGCCAGAACCGGCGATTGCCGGTTGCATCCTTCAGGTAGACGTGGGAGTTGGTGGTCCCCACGACCACGAAGTGCCGATGACGCTGCGTGGGCATCCGCGCGTAGGCAAGCCGCACCGGGCCATCGACGCTACGACTAAGCATCGATTTGAGATGCTCCACGTCAGCAGACTTATAGCCGTGGAGGTCCGACGCCTCGATGATCCATTTGCCGAGTGTGCGCTCGATAATTTGTTTCGCATCGACGTTAAGCGGAAGGTCGTCGCTGAACCAGTCGTCGTTTGGGCAGAGCGTCCGCAACATCGTCGATTTACCCCTCCCCTGCTCGCTCTCAAGAACGAGCATCTCGTCGAACTTGCACCCTGGATGTTGAATGCGCTTGACCGCTGCCAGCAGAAGCAGCGCACCCACGGCTCGGGTATAGGGGTTGTCGGCTGCACCTCCGTAGGTCGTCAGCCATGTGTCGATTCTCGAAATGCCATCCCAAGTTAGACCATCGAAGTAGTCACGCACGGGATGGAATCGCTGCTGATGCGCGACATCCTGTAAAAACACGTCGAAGTAATTTGTCGTTGAGCGGAATCCGCACCGGCGCTCGATCTCGAACCAGAGACGATTGCGGACGGCGTCGTCCAGCGGACCGGTGGAGTCGTTCCACGATGCCTGCACCACCTGAGAAAACTCGTTGAAGGACAGTTGCGCATCCAGCTTTGCCAGGGCGCGCTGAAGATTTTCGTAGTTGTCCGCAATCGGCTGGAGCGACCCTGGCTTGCAGATGAACTCGCTCACCACTGAGCCGAGAATCCGCGCGATTGCCTGGAGCACGCTGTTGGCTTGGTCGTCGCCGAGCACCTCGCGCACGAGCGACGCGCCTGCGGCCGGCTGCCCGGCGGCCAGTGCCTGCTCGGTGCTCTGGATACAGTCGCCGACGTCCTCGACGTTGCTGCCCGTCGCAACCATGACCGCTTCCAGAATCGCGCGACACTGCTCAGACGTCAGTCCGTGCGCTCGTAGCACCTTCGGGAACGCGAGTCGCAGATTGTGGCGACCAGTGGCTGGCCAGACCTGCGCTATCACTATACCGACGGCCGCCTGCTGCACGGCCACATCTAAGTCTTCCGGCTTCTCGACGATTCCGATGTTGCCGCGCGGCTCGCAGAAGCGAATCGACTCCCCTGATGAGTGCGTGCTGCCGGGCGCCACACTCAGAGTGTGGGTTCCCTTCTTCGTAATGCCGCGCAATTCGAGGGTGACCTTCCCATCCGCGCCTGCATACCGGCGACTGCGAAGCTGCCCCCTGACCAGATAATTCGCATGCGACCGCGGCTTTGATGCGTGTCCGTAGCGCCAGCCTGTCTCGGGAAGGAGACGTTCGACAATCAGCCGTGCAGCATCGGAGTTCGCATCGATATCTACGTCGTGGAAGTAGTAGCTCGCATATTCCGGTCCGTTCGGTTGGGTGCCGTTGATGATGCCGATGTTGTCATCAAGTTTGAAATCCTTGGCCGTGCAGGAGTGACCGGGCTTGCTCCAGCCGCTTTTGTAGCCGGCCTTTTCACCCGGTCGCACTGGTGTGCTCCTGAGACCATATCCGCGATAGAACTCGATTGCCTCAGCCGAGTTCGTCGGGCTCGTAGGTGAGGACGGTGGCGGCATCGCCACGAGATGCAGGTCTGCCGCCGCTGCCATCACACCACCTCCCGATGCCGCTTCACGAACGCTTCGAGGTCGGTGACGGCGATGAGCACCCGCCGCGACGTCTCGTCGCGGTGCTTCGTCGATGGGAATTTGACCGTCGGGAGCAGGCCGCTCGCGATGTAGTGGCGCACAACCCAGGTGCTCACGCCAATCGCCTTCGCGGCAGCCCTGACGTCAACACAAAGAGGAGTCATGCCGACTCCCGCGAATTTTCGCCTTCGAACGCAACTTGTTCTTCAACAACTGCCTGCCGGAGCAGTGTGAACGCAGGGCAAACGCCGAGCACCCGCGCGAGGCGCTCGAGGAGTTTGTCACTGGGCTTTAGGTGCCCGTGCTCGATGTTGCTGATACGTGGCTGCGTGGTGTTCGCCAGCTTGGCGAGGGTCTGCTGGCTTAATCCGCGCTGCCGACGGTAATGCTGAAGAGCGAGCACGATACCTCCGCCGCCAGTGCCTGTGCGTCATCAGGCCGACGTCGCTTTTTACCGGGGTATCTGCCTACCGAATTATTGGTGCTATGGCCAGAGCCGGGCGGCTACTGGCGGCGCAAACATGCAAACAAAGCATAGCACAAACGTATAACCAATGCAATGGGCAAATACGCATAACACGTAGTTTTAAACTTATTTCTCGAAAGACCGTCGTTGTATTAACAATATCCGTTACGTATAGTTAGCGCATGACACCGCGCCAACTCCGGGAGTTTCGTAACCGCCTTGGAATGTCTCAACAAGCGTTCGCCAAGGGCATCGGCGTCGCGCCGAACACCATCGCACGGTGGGAGCGTGGCGAATTGGGGATGCGCGAAAGCACCAAGCGTTACCTGAAATTCCTGGTCGACCAAGTGGACCTCACCGACCCCGTCTGGCCTGCACCACTAACCAACCCCGAAGGAGATAAGTAAATGGGGGCCATCTACCGCCGCACCGACTGGCACTGCACCACCTGCCGAAAGCGTCTCGCGAGAACCGTGGACCGCGACGCGTGCAACGCAGCTGGCCATGACGTTGAGAAACGACAGTCCAACATCTATTGGATTAAATACACCCGCGCCGGCATGAGCTACTTCGAAAGTTCCGGCTCGAAGCGCAAGGGTGATGCAAAAACGCTGCTGCAGGACCGGGAAGGTGATATCGCCAAGGGCAAACCGGTCACGCCCAAGATCGGAAAGCTGTCCTTCGATGAGGCCGCTGCTGATTTGCTGGCCGACTACACCACTAACGGCAAGCGGTCGCTGGCTGTCGTCGAGCGTCGAGTGCGGAAGCACCTCACCCCCTATTTCGCAGGGCGGCGGATGGCCAACGTGACCACTACTGACGTTCGCAGCTATATCGCGCGCCGACAAACGACAAACACTGTTCTGGTCAGGAAGGCACGCACCGTCACATTGCCAGACGGTAACAAAGAGGTGCGACCCGAAGAGCGGCGCCCCGCCAGCAACGCGGAAATCAATCGCGAGTTGGCACTGCTGAAGCGGATGTTCACCCTGTCAGTGCAAGCCGCCAAGCTCCTGTATCGGCCCCACATCCCGATGCTAAAGGAGAACAACGTCCGAACAGGATTCTTTGAGCGGGAGCTGTTCGAGTCGGTACTGGCGCACCTGCCCACCGAGGTCCGGCCGGTAATCGAGTTCGCCTACATCACTGGCTGGCGCATCAACTCGGAAGTGCTGCCGTTGCAATGGCGGCAGGTGGACTTTGACGCGAGCGAGGTGCGTCTGGATGCTGGCACCACGAAGAATGGTGACGGCCGAGTGTTTCCGATGACGGCGGGGCTGCGGACACTCCTGCAGTCGCAGCGCACCGAGCACGACCGTCTAAAAAAGGCGGGGCACATCGAGCCATCGGTGTTTTTTCGGATGGTCGCCCAAGGGCGTGGCGGCGAGAAGAAACCGCGGCCGATTGTCAGTTTTACCAAGGCATGGAAATCGGCGTGCAGAGCCGCCGGTTGCCCCGGGCGCATTCCGCACGATTTTCGCCGAACCGCGGTCCGTAATTTGGATCGCGCGGGTGTTCCTCGCAGCGTCGCCATGGCAATGGTCGGCCACAAGACGGAATCCATCTACCGGCGATATCGGATCGTGGACGACCGGGATCTGCGCGATGCCGTGGCACGCCTAGACGCCGCCACACCGCACGCACTCAAGGCGTAAGGCCAGTCACAGTGTTGCGCACAGTTGTTCTCAGTTTGTGCTTGACTCTCCCTCAGTCCCGCGATAAACTCCCAGTTGAAGGTTTAGACTTAAACAAATGGACACAATTAGAGGAGGCGAGATGATTATGTTGCCAGTGCCGGTCGAGCACTACCCCGCGGTGATTGTATTTTTGGGCCAACTGATGTCGGGCGGCGCACCGCCACCGGTGACGCCCACGGAGCACCCGGGGACGGGATCGGAGGACGCTTTCCCGCGTGAAGTGATTCAGAGGATGAAGGTCGAACCGCAGTTTCCGGTCGTGCAAGCCATGCTGGACTTGGTCGCGGAGCGGCCGGGACGACCGGTCACACTGCCTGAGGTGATGAGCCGGGCGGGGGGAGTGGAACCTCGCGACGCGCGCGGGCAGCTCGCCGGGTTCACCAAGATGCTCAGGCGATGGGGCGTAGCCGGCGGTCGCTGGCCGGTCCGCGCCGAGCGCGATGCGAACGGCAGGGTGTTTTATCTAGGCACTAAGGAATTCGCGAACGAATGGCTAAAGAAGCCGTAGCTGCGGGTAATGTGCCATCAGCAACAAGGTGCTCCGGGGGTTAATTCAAATCAGACCCCCGGGGCACGCGCGTTTGCGGTCATTCATCGGCTGCCGTCTCCCACTACTGCAGCCCGGTCTGAGTCTTGCTCACCAAGAAGCCATTGTGAAAGGTGCCGATGACGCTGGAACCATTTGCGTTCTGCCACTGATAAATAACGATTTCGTTGCCCCCGAAAGAGGTGCGACTGACCTCCTTGGGCAGCGCCCGCATGGTGAGCCACGTAGTAAAGAGAGAATCACCACGCCCATCAAAATACTGCCCTTCGGTGTTCAGAGCCCGATACATCTCGTGGGAGATTGGGCGCGGCTTGCTTAACTTGATGATCTCCAGAACCTTCACGCCATATTCTTTCCGGGTCGATCCGGGGCTCTCCCTGGACGTGTTGCTCAGCGCCCACCAGGCCAAATTGTGAATTGCGACAGCTTCTTGCCCCTCCGACCAGTAAGCGTCGTCAGGCGTCGCAATCTTTTGCGCGTAGACACTTGGCGCGGCGCCCAGTGTAGTGAGTAGAGCGACAAGCGTCAGGCGCATCAACATGATTCATCCTCAGGTGGCGCATGCGGCGGCGAGGGTCTTGATGGCCCCTGCCCGGCACAAGACGCGCCCCCGGTGCCACGTTCATTGTAAGCGCGGCTGAACACTATCGTGTGTAGACCGATCGTGTTCAACGGGCGACCCTGTTGCCCGTGCGGAGGAATCTTCCGGCAGCAATCGGACGGCGCGTCCGGGAGCTTCGGCACCAGATTGGAATTTCGCAAGAGGAACTCGCCGCACGCGCCGAGTTGCACCGCAATTACGTCGGCAGTGTGGAGCGCGGTGAACGCGATCTCGGGGTCACGGCGACGTGGCAGCTGGCGAAGGCGTTAGGTGTGTCGCTGGCCGAATTCTTCGCGCCGTTTCGAAACCGTTAGTCACGAGACGGCCCCACAACTACCCCGTTACATTTTTCCCAAGCCAGCCTTGGCACCGGACGAGCGCCGCAACGTGCTAATATCCGCCATCTCCAGGCGGCGACAACGTGTCATGTGCACAATGCCCATGCTTCTCGTTTCTGGCTGTGGAGGGCAACCGCTAGCACCTGCTAGAGGGAGGGACAAATGAAGCTCCGCATCACTGGGGCGTCGAACTTCGTCAACCGAATGTTCGAAGCCTGCGGTTCCTACCAATGGGCGCGAGAATTTCTCAAGAATTCTCTTGAAGCCGAAGCCTCGAAAATTGAATTCGGAATTGAGTGGCAGGCCGTCGCAAAAGATGGCGTTTATCGTCGAACGGCTGCGGACGATGGCGTCGGTATGGACCGAGAGCAATTGCTCGAGTTCTTCTCTACCCTCGGCACCGGCGCGAAAAAGATAGGTGGCGTGCACGACAACTTCGGTGTTGGGGCAAAGATAGCGGCCTTACCGTGGAACCCCGAGGGCTTGGTCGTAATTTCTTACAAAAATGGGCAGGGTTCCATGATCTGGATCGTGCTCGATCCCGATTCTGGCGACTATGAGCTCGTTGAATTTGAAATCGAGGGGGAAAAGAACTGCGTTATCGAGCCGACGGTGGTGGACGGTATTGACTGGGCCACCGTCCGGCCGAACTGGTTGAAAGACCATGGCACCGTGATCGTCTTGCTCGGAAGCGAAGAATATCCCGACACAGTTCTGGGCAATCCGCAGGCGGGCGAAAGAGATATCAAGGGGCTGTCGGTTTACCTAAACAGTCGTTTTTGGGATCTCTCAAATGTTGAAGTCAAAGTTGTTGAACTGCGGAGTGAAAAGAAAAGCCAATGGCCGCAGGGGCTAAATGATCGGGACGACTCGCGCCGCCCGAATAATCGACAGGTTATGGGTGCGTGTCATTTCCTGACGAAGGTGAAAGCCGCAGAGGGCAAGTTGGCCGCACAAGGCACGAAACTGCTCGACGGCGACCGCGTGCTACTCGATTGGTATCTGTGGGAAGGCACGCGCCCCGCGATTCATTCTTACGCCAAAAAGAACGGCTACATCGCCGTGCGCTACAACCAGGAGCTGTTCCAGATCAGCGCGAATAAAGTGCATTTCCGATGGTTTGGTGTCGTCGAGAGCAAAGTGCAGCAGAACCTCACACTGGTAATCGAACCGCAGCTGTATCAGCCGAGCGATGGCCGCTGGGGTATCCACGCTGATCAGAGCCGGAATCGACTTATTTTTACTGGCAACGGTGAAAAAGGCGTCGAGATTCCGCTGTCAGATTGGGGGCTTGAGTTTGCCGAGGACATGCCGGACGCGATTCGCGAAGCGATTCGCGCTGCGCGCGGTGCGCAGACCGGATCGGTCGATGATGAGGATTACCGAAAGCGGCTGCAAGATAAATTTGGGAACCGCTGGAAGGTGAAGCTTCTCGTCAAGGCCCGTGGCGGCGAGCATGACGCCGTTGAGGGTAGCGACACTAATGAGTCCGTTGAAGTACCGGCAAGCGAGCCTCGGGGCGGGCGCCGACGTCGTCGTAAATCGGTAAAGGTGGTTCACGGCATAAAGGCATCGGCCGGCGGTTCCGATCGCGCCGTGGAGCGGGAGAGCCCCGTCGACGTGCCAAAATATCGCTTCGGCGGGGCGGACGAATTTGAGCAGCCATGGCACCTTGCGCTTTGGGCGCCACACGATCCAGACGGCCCAACAGTGGTCATTAACCAGGACGCGCCGATCCTGCAGGAAGTCGTTCATTTCCACCAAGAGCAGTATCCAGACGTTTACGCGGAGGAAGTTGCGAACACTGTTCGGCAGGTATTTGGCGAGGTCGCGTCATGCAAGATTGCCCATTCACAAAAGCTTGCCGTGAAGGTGCCGGAGGAGGAGCTCGACAGGGTATATCGCACTGAACCAGCCCTTACCGTTGCCTTGATGGGACTGATCGCAGAAGAGAGTCTCATTGCGCAACGGCTCGGGAAGCTCGGTCGCAAAAAGCCCGCTGTGCCAGCAGCGTAGGGCAATGCGTCTTGGGAGGCGGACGGGCTGAGTCGGTCCGCCTCCCCCCGGGCGTGGCAGCGCGGAACCGATTCAAAGCACTGCCTGCTCAGTGAACACGCGGGCGAATACTTTCGGGAGGGTCCACATGAGGAACACTTTCTACGACGAGATGGCCCAGCTCAGCGAGGCCTTCTGCGAACGCGAGCGGCAGCGCACGCACTTGAATGAGGTGATTAACCCTATTCTCGCCACGCTTGCGGAGGCCGAGGAACAGGTGAGAGCCATCGGCGTTGCTGGCGAGGAAGGGCGCTACCGCGTTGCTCGGGCACGCATGCACCTAATGGCGTTGCTGCACAAAGTCCACACCGACGCGCACATCAACTCCGAGAACATGAACCGAGCGTTGGAGCCGGAGCCGAGTTCAGCCGAATAAGGCTTCGCACCGCCGCGCACTACCGCTTCTTGTTCACGGGTGGCGCTCGCCTGAGAGCAGAGGACGGACCCGCAGAATCCGACGGCACGACACTGACACCATGTTGGGGCTGAGAGTCACACGACTTCAGCCGCCAGGTGCAGTTACGTTTTGGTTACGTTCGAGGGGGCCGGGTCAATCAAAACGCAACGAAGGCGAGTTTTTGCTAGTTAAATTTGGAGGCGCCGCCCGGATTTGAACCGGGGATGGAGGTTTTGCAGACCTCTGCCTTACCACTTGGCGACGGCGCCGATTGGG
>DATLXN010000044.1:0-16544 GCA_035575715.1 Vicinamibacterales bacterium
CTGTTGGCGCCGATGCCCAACGCCAGAGTGACGATCGCCACGGCAGTAAACGCGGGAGCCTTTCGCAGTGATCGCAGCGAATAGGACAGGTCCTGACCGAACGTGCCCATGTTCGACTCCTTTGGTGGTTGGATGGGCGGAACGCGCGGATCGTTTGAATCGTCGCGGCCGCGGAGATCGTACTTCAGCTCCGTTCGTACTGGCGCACGGCCGTTCGACACGGCATATGGCATCTCCGTGCGCCGCTTCCCCTCATTCCTAGAACACGCCCGAGCTCACTCCATTCCCGCCAGCCTACTGGTGATCAGTAGGCGCAGGGGGAGGGCTGAATAAGAATCAGGCCGCTGCAGCCGACGAGCGGCGGATAGTTTAGACTGCTTCGCGTGATCGTTCCCGCTGCTCGCGGCTGAGCGGCAACTCGTTAGGCTGCTTCAGTGACGACCTGTTTAGACGAATGTCGACAACGGATTCCCCACTTGCGATCTTCATCAGTCACGGGCATCCAAGAAGAGCCCAGCGTCGCCGTACAACAGGGGTGGTGAAAAGGAGACAGTCATGATGCGTTGCGGGCGCACATTGGTGTACGTTGCAGTGATTCTCTTCGGTGTCCAAGGCCATGTTGGTGGATCTCAAAAACCGATCGATATGGAATCGGTGGTAGCGGAGCTTCGTTCCCTCCGCGCGGCCATCGAAGACGCTTCTGCTTTAAGCGTTCGGCTCCAAGTGCTTGCAGTACGGATGAGTCGACAACAAGAGCGCATCGTCGCGGTCGCGCGACGGCTCGATAGGTTATCCGACTCAGCCGCGGCGGCGACAATCCGTTACGATGAGTCGGTGCTCCACGTTAAAGAACTGGAGTCAGCTCTTTCGCCGGCACGCAACGACCCGGCGGAGTCAGAGCGGCGCCGAGTAGACCTGAGACTAACGGAGCGGGAGCTGGCAAGAGCGGAGGCTCAGCGCGACCAAGCGATCGCCAAACACTCAGACACGACGAATGAACTGGCACGGGAAGAGGGCCAGCTAATGGCCTTTGAGCAATTACTAGTGGAACTGGAGAGCGCGTTGCCAGCCCGACGGCGCTAGCTCAATCGAAGTAGTAGCTGGTGATCGTTCCCGGTGGCGGCACCAGATACCCCGGGTTGATCACGAACGCGGATCCCGCGGGGGAGATCTACGTGCTCGACTACAGCCGCAGCTTGACCACCGGCGCGGCGGGGCGCCTGCTGCGATTTCACTCGCCGACGGCCAGACCGATTGTGATCACCGACACGCTGGCCAGTCCCACGTCTGTGGCCAGGGATCCGCGGACGGGGGATGTGTGGGTGTCCGAGCTGCGTGCGAACCGGATCGTGCGGGTGCTGGCGCCACGCTAATCGCAAGGCGGTCGCGCGCCGGTCGCGAGCCGATCGATCTCCGGCGTTCAATTTGTCGGACGGGCGGCGAGTCAGGCCGGGGTCCCACCAAGGTGTCCATGCGCTAGTCCACCGTCGTATTGACTTCTCATCGCCTCAGCACGTACACAGCGTCCTCGAAGTCCGTGAGCTGCATGATCGGGTTGTACTGAATCGTCAGCGAATCACCTTTGAGGATGCCGGTCGCCGCCCATGGGCCTGCGACGCTCCAGCTCTCCCACCCGAAGGCGATGGAGCTGTCTCCGACCGCATACCCTCCGCGATACTCGCCAAGACTCTGGAACACGAACGCGCCGTTATCGTAAAGGATGAATCGCGATGCCTTCGTGTAGTCGCTGACGGGAAACGACAGTGCACGATCGAAGACGAAGGTGCGCGATGGACCAGACAAGGGAGGAAACGGTCCTCCAGGCCGCGGAGCTTGGGGCTGATTTGTTGCCGTTGGCGCGGTGGGTCCGGAACTTCCGCAGGCCGCGAACAGGAACAGAAGGACGATGACGGCGCCGCGGCGGACGGTGGTGTTCATGAAGAGGCCTCCATTACAAGGTTCTCAACTAGCTCACTCGGCGTCTCCAGGCGGTCCTGTCGGAGCGACGAAAGTGAGCGACGATCCCGCTCCTGGGGCACCGCATATGGAGCGCCCTTCACTACTTTTGTCCTCCGCGTATCCGGTTCGAACCGGATACGCGGAAGCGTGTCCTCGGTTGGGACGCGGACGGCGTCATCGCCGCCGGTCAGAGTCATGTGCTCAGAGGACGAGAATGAACTCGTTCGACGCACCACTGAGGCCGCAGGCGTTGCGTGCATGAACGCGCACATAATAGGTTCCCGGCGGCGCGCTGGCCGTTAGCGCGGTGGCTGTCGACCCAGTCGCGAAGTCAGCATAGTTGGACTGGCCTGGTGCCGAACCGGCGCGCACGACATAACTGGTGGCCCCGCCGGACGGACCGGACCACGTCAGCTGAACCACCGAGCCGGTTTGCGAAATTGCCAGATTCGACGGCGCGCCCGGGGGAGCAGCGCACCCCGCGCCTCGTCCTTCCCTTACGTACTGTGCGCAGTCGCCTTCATTCGCGAAGGTCCGTGGATAGTTAAAGGTAGACCAGCCATTGCCCCTGCACTCGTCGACCGCCAGCGGTGCACCGCACGCTTGTGGAACGTTCTCTGAAAACGCCACACCCACCGGGACGACAAAGGTCTGTACGGTTTCGACGGGGACGGCACCGGCCTTCCCCCGGTGGACGCGGCCCGCAGGCTCGACAAACGCCGTCCCCTGTGGGTACACGACTTCGCCGCCGCAGCCATCTTCGACTGTTAGCGTGCCGGTCTTGACGATCGTGTAGGCGCCGACTCCTGGGTGCTGGTGCCAGCCCAACACTTCATTTGCATTGATAAAAAGACTCCGCGCGGTCATCGTCGCGGGACCGTTGAACGGCCCGAAGTGCGCGATGGTGCCGACGCCGCTGATCACACTGGTCGCCGCGTAGACGCTGACACCGACGAGTAGTACGGCGCCCAGGGCAGCCACGATGACGCTTTTTTGACGAATGGTTCTCATGTTCTCTCCTTGTCATGCTGCGCGTTAACGCAAGAGTTCGGCCTGCTTGGACGCCGAATATCAAGCACGCGTCAGGATGCCGCCGGCGAGCCTGAAAGTCTTCGGGATCTCGTGGAGTTTCTATGGGAACTGCATAACGAAGGAAGCCGCTGAGTGCGACGCCGCGCGCGGACCTCAGAGGTAGTTGGTTCAAGGGCAAAAAGGCAGAAGGCAGAAGGCAAAAGGCAAAAGGCAACACGCAACACGCGCTGGACGCGTCGCGGTTGCCAACCCGCCACAGCACTAACGTCGTCGGACCAGCGTGAGCCTAGTCGGAATCGCAGAACCATCCAGATCCCATGAAAACCCAAGGAGTTCCCAATGACTCCGCGCTGCTCCGGCCATACAGTTCATCAGCACGTAATACGATTTCGTAACTACACGAGGAGTTCAGCTATGCAGCGACAACGAAACGGATGGCGATTCGCGATGGCGCTCGTGATCGTCCTTGGCCTCCCGCGCGCCTCACTGGCGCAGGGATCTGAGACGGTCATCGAGTGGAATCGCATTCTGCTGGCGTCCATGGGCACTCCCGGCGTGCTCGATGCGACGGTCTTCTTTACCCGGCCGCCGGCTGTGATGAACGTCGCAATTTTCGAGGCCCTCAATTCGATCAATCCCGTGTACACCCCGTACCTCGATTACGTGCCGGCGAGCGCCGACGCCTCTCTCGACGCGGCCGCCGCGCAGGCCGCGCACGACGTGCTGGTCGGCATGTTTCCAGGGCAGCAGCCGGTGTATGATGCGGCGCTCGCCGCGCAGCTGAGCCGAATCCCCGGCGCTGCCGCGCAGGCCGGTTCTCGCGTCGGCGCTGCTGCGGCGCGTGCGGTTCTCGATCTGCGCGCCACTGACGGGTGGAATCGGCCGGCGCCCCCCTACCTCCTGCCCAACCTTCCTGGGTTGTGGCAGCCGGTGCCGCCGCAGAACGCTGCCGCAGTATTCACCCATTATCCCGATGTGGCACCTTTTGTCATCGGCAGCGTGCGGCAGTTTCTTGTCGCGCCGCCTCCGCCGCTGACCAGCGATGTCTATACAGCGGACTTCAATGAAACAAAAGAGATTGGATCCGCCACGAGCACGACGCGGACGGCCGAACAGACGCTCATCGCCCGATTGTTTGCCGGCGTCCCCACCACCACCACCTACAGCGTCCCGATGATGTGGAACGTCCTGATGCGGGACCTCGCGCGCGCACGCGGTCTCGGCGCCTTGGAGACCGCGAGATTTTTCGCCCTCGCCAACATGGCGTGGCACGATGCCCTCTTCGTGTCGTTTTCCGGTAAGTATCTCTATGGATTCTGGCGCCCCACGACGGCGATTCGCGAAGCGTCGCGTGACGGCAATCCGGCAACGGAACCAGACGCAACGTGGGTTTCCCTCCTTGCGAATCCGCCATATCCGGGCCACCCGGGTAATTACGCGTGCGGCTCCGGTGCGATGTCGCGCATCTTTACGCATTTTTTCGGCCGCGACGACGTCGCCTTCACGATGACGTGGGCCACACCTGACGGCGGGACCATCCGTCGCTCGTACAACGGATTCCGGCAGCTTGCCGACGAGGGCGCGCGCAGCCGCGTCTATGGCGGTATCCATTTCACCTTCGAGAGCCTGGCGAGCCTGGGCGTGTGCCTTCCGCTCGGCGACTATGTGTTCACTAACATGCTGCGCCCAAGGTTTCCTTGACCTCCAGGGTCACGCCCGGTGAGTGACCTCGCCGGGCTTGGCCACATCAATGACCCCACACCGTCGATTGCCGGTTGGTGTTCACCGCGCCGGCCCTGATCCTACCGACCGTTAACGAGGAAAAACATGAGAACCGCTCTTTTGAAAAGGACGATGCTGGCCAGCTTAGGGGTCATCTGTTCGATCATGACCGGCGTCGTTTCAATGACGCTTGTCACGTCCCATGCGTCCGCGCAATCGACCGCATGGGAGGCCGTCGGCCCGGCGCCGCCCGCGGTCGTGGCACCGGTCGCCGTTGGTCCTGCTGGCTCCGGGGTCATTTACATCGCAACCTTTGGCGGCGGAGTGCTCAAGAGCACTGATGACGGTCGGTCTTTTCGCCAGGCCAACACCGGCCTCGGGGATCTTGCAGTGAACGCGATGGCATCGCACCCGACCGACCCGGACCAGGTGTATGTGGCGACGCTTGGCGACGGCATGTTCCATACGCGCGACGGTGGGACGAGCTGGGCACCGCTCCCGTCGATACCGTCACCGACGTTCTCGCTGACGGTTGACCCAGTACGGCCGTCGATTATCTACAGCGGGCATCTCGCGGGACCTCGCCTTCGTAAAAGTATCGACAGCGGGGCGACGTGGGCTGATGCGAATATTGGCCTGGGCGTCGCCCCAGTCTGGTCGATCAAAGTCGATCGCCAGAATCCAGACGTGGTCTATGCCGGCACGGGCGGCGCCGGAGCTTTCAAGAGCATGAATGCCGGCGCCTCGTGGAGCCCCTTGTCGGTCGCGTCGAACGTTTTTGCTATCGCGATAGATCCACAAGACAGCCGCATCTTGTATGTCGGCACTGATGGAAGCGGTGTCTTCCGCAGTTTCGACGGTGGCAACACGTTTGCGCAGGCAGGCTCGCCGCCGAATACGCGCGTGCTCTCGCTGGCGCTTGATCCATCACGTCAAGGCGTGGTCTATGCCGGCACACTCGGTGGTGGCGTCGCAGTTAGTTTCGACTACGCGGAGACCTTTACCGAGACGACATTGATGCGCGGCCTTGCACTGTCGCTCGCCAGCAGCGAAACCGGTGAGGTGTATGTCGGTACCAGTCTGGCAGGCGTGCTGAAGTCCGGTAGCTATGGCGCGGTCTGGTCACCCGTTGCCGCTGAACCGCTCAACGACATCAAGGCGCAGAACATTTACGGCGTCACGGTGGACCCGTCAAGCCCCGGGCGGGTGCTGGTGGCGACCAACCAAGCCGGGATGTTCGACACGGTTAATGGCGGACGCACGTGGCAGGAGGCGAGCGTCGGCCTGACCTCCCGTTCGCCACGTCGGCCCGTCTTCGATCCGTCCGATTCGAATCGCGTCTATGCCGGGTCACTCGCCGGTGGCGGCCTGTTTCTGAGCAACGATCGCGGTCGCACCTGGGCGTCGCGGTTCTTCGGCCCGCCGAACGTGTATGTGTACGCAGTGGCTGTTGGCCCGGATCGTACTGTCTACGCCGCCACGAAGGGTGCCGGCCTGTGGCGCAGCAGGGACCTCGGCGCCACGTTTGTGCGCGTCAGCACGCCCTTCACTGACCTGCAGGGAGTTGGTGTCGACCCGAACGACGCCCGCCGCATCTTGAGTGGCGGCAGCCAGGGGTTGTACCGCAGCGTCGACGGCGGCACGACCTGGACCCAGGTCTTCACCACATTCACGGACAACATCGTCTTCGACCCACGCAATTCGAGCGTCGTGTATGTGACGACGCAGACGACGGGCGTTCAGCGCAGCACGGACGGAGGGGTGACGTTTTCAGCGGCCAACACCGGACTGACCAATCTGCGGGTGAGTCGTGCCGCGGGTGTTGTCATTGACCCTCGCGATTCGCAGCTGCTCTATGTCGCGACAGAAGGGGACGGCGTGTTCAAGAGCCGCAACGGCGGAGCGACATGGTCGGCGATCAACAACGGTCTCACCAATCGGAACGTCTTTGCTCTCGCGATTGATCCCCTTGATCCGCGCATCTTATATGTGGGAGGAGCCAGCGGGGTGTTCAAGACCACCACGGGAGGAGAAGTGCCGTGAGTGCCCAAGGTTTCCTGGACCTCCACGGTCACGCCCGGTGAGTGACCTCGCCGGGCGTGGCCACATCATGGGGCCGAAGAGGGCCGTCCGCGATTAGAATGCGGCGCAGTGACCTATCGATTCGGTGACTTCTCGCTGGACATGCGCACTCGGCGGCTGCTGCGGCTGGCGACGGAAGTCCATCTCTCGCCGAAGGCTTTCGATCTACTGACGCTGCTCGTGGAAAACCAGGCCAAGGCGATGTCGAAGGCAGAGCTCCACGAGAAGCTCTGGCCTTCGACCTACGTCCTCGAAACGAATCTGGCCGGCCTGGTCGTCGAACTGCGACGTGCGCTCGACGATTCTGCCGGGCGCCCGCGCTACATCCGCACCATGAATCGTTTCGGGTACTGGTTCGTTGGCGAAGCCCATGGCTCAGATGAAGCGGACAAGGCTTTGACGACGCGCACGCGCTATTGGCTGGTGTGGGAGACCCGTCAGATCGCGCTCGGCGAGGGTGAGAACATCCTCGGACGCGCGCCTGATGTCGGTGTCTGGATCGACGCGCCAGGCGTGTCACGACATCATGCGCTGATTCGGCTCGGGGCGTCGGGCGCAGCGGTCGAGGATCTGGGCAGCAAGAACGGGACCTACGTGCGCGGGCAGCGCATCACCGAATCGCGGCCGCTGGCCGATGGCGACCAGATCCGTCTCGGATCCGTCGTGATCACCTTCCGTATTCCACCACCGGCCCATTCGACGGAAACGACGCACTCCTGACACCCATGGTGCCACCGGTTCGCTCGGCCGAGGGCGCGCTCGCGGTAAGTCCACTAAGACCGCCACCGAAGCTCCAGCTTGTGCCAACGGCGAACGTCCTCGCGATGTGTGCGCCCCCCCTGCCCGAGACCGCAGAGACCCACAACGCATGAATCTCGGTCGAGTGCGTCAACGCGACTGACGCTCCGGCCCCGAGGTGCAGGTAGTTCGGCACGACGAACCTATCGTGGACCCTCCAGCTGGGCGCGAGCTGGGCGATGGTCGGCGCCTCGTGGGCCATCTGCCAGCTGGCCAAACCTCTCAGTGCGACGCGGGAGGTCAGCGCGTGGCCTCCCTCCAGATCGATATTGCTGAGCCGGTAGGGGAGGTCCTGCAGGCGTCGCGCGGTCGTGTAGGTGTATCGGGCGTGCACGTAGGCGCCGCGCGCGATTCGGTCAAGCAGCACGCCGGCATTCGCTCCGAGTTGCAGCTCGCGCCGGTGACGGCCTGGCACGGCTTCGCCCACCGTCTCGTACGCATGAGTGGGAAGCGCGACCGCCACCAACGGCGTGACGGTCAAGGGACCGGCAACGAAGGCGTGACGCACCTCGAGGCGCAGGTCCTGGAATGCCCCGTGATAGACCCCGTCATCCAGTGGGCCGGGAAAGGTCTCGATCCCTCCAACGAAGTACGACGGACGCGGGCCGGTGTATTTCGCCGCCACGAACGGAAGACTGACGGTCAGGGCAGTCGTGTCCGTCACACCGTAGGTGAGGTCCGTGAGCACAGATTTCGAGTGGGTCGCTCCGTTCGGCGTCTCACGGCCCTGACGGTCGAAATGCCCCTTGTTGTAGACGTTCTGGTAGGTGACTGTGACGGTCCCCTCACCCTTGGCGGGCACCCACGCCTGGGCGTTCAGCGTTGCGCCGTCACCGAACAGCACCGCCACCACGGTGAGAGAAACGCAAACAAACGGTGCGCGGCTGGCAGTTCGAATCACATTCAGTTCTGGCATCGACCAAGCGTCTTACCTGGCAGGTGGAACCGCAGCGGTCGGCTTCCGACGCTGCTTCATCAACTGATCGATTTGATCGAGGGCGTCATGCTTCGTCATTTTTTCGGGCTGGAGCACGTGTTGATAGTGCTTCGCCACCTCGGCTTCCTGCCATTTGGTCGGATTGTGCAGGATGGGGAGAAGACCGGGCTCTGCTGAACCGCGGAACTGCTGCTTGATGATCGCCGAGTCGGCGTATTCTGCGATGACGACGTCGTACGTTGCCGACGTCAGGGCCTGCGAGAGAAGTGCCCCGTCTTTCAGGGCAACAGGCTTGTGTCCGGCCTTCCGCAGCAGCGACTCGAATTCTTTCAGCCCCTTGGCTGACGCGCTCGGTGTGTAGATGAGAATGGACGCGGGATGGACGGCAGCGTACCGATTCCCCTTGGCACTTCGACCAGCGCGCAGGAATTTGTCGCCGCAGGCGCTCAGGTCTGCCGATGCCGAACACAGCACGATGACCACACTGACGACGAGCACTCGTCGAATCATGATGAACTCCAAGATGGGATGCGTGAAGGGTACGCCTCGCCTGTGCGGGTGTCAAGCCTCCGGACGTGGAGGTTTCATCGGGTTTTGATGGGACCGACGGCGAGTCGCGCCGCTAGCGTCGAGCGAACCCGGGCCAGAGCCGCTGCCAGAAACTCTGCCGCCAGCGCACCCCTTCCATGAGCCAGAGGTCGCCTCGCATCCGGACAAGCGACGTCAGTATCGTCTTGTCGTCGGGGCTGACGCTGAATCCCTGCACGGGATTATTGACCGGGGGCGACGGGCCCAGATCGGCAAGCACTCGCGCACGGCCTGTCAGAATATCAAGACTCGCCAGAGCAAGCCGCAGCTCTTCGGTCTCCGTGATGCCCAGGAGGGCCGAGCCATCCCGGGACCATGCGTGCACGAGCCACTGGTCGGTGTCAATCTCGCGCTCGGACTTGCCATCGTGCGACACGAGGACAAATCCATCGTCGGTTTCCCAGGTAATCCAGTCGCCGTTGGGGGACCACTGCGGCGTGACATTCGGAACGCCGTCGGTGCGCAGGACGATCGGCTCCTCGCTGCTGCCGACGCGCACCTTGATCAGTTCCCAGTTTCGTACTTTCCAGTACGCGAAGGCGATCCATTGACCGTCAGGGGACCACGTCGGCGCGCCCTGATAGCTTTCGTAGGCAGCCGGCAGCAGTCGCACGGGTGGTCCGCCCGCCGTCTGCGAAATGAAGATCTGCAGCGCGACGACGGGTGCGCCGCCGCTGCGCAGGTAGGCGATCGACTGGCCGTTAGGCGCAAAACTCGGAGCAGCCAGAAGGATGTTCTGCGCATCGACGAAATCGCGCTGCGTAATCAGCGGGCGGTCGAATCGCTGACCGGCGCGGTTGTTGAGCCAGATTTCGTCCTGCCCATTGCGATCCGTGACGTACGCCATGAGGTTGCCGTCTGGCGACCATACAGGGTCCGTCTCTTTTCGGGCCGTCGCGAGGACGGGCTGCGTGGGATTCCCCGATGTTGACAACTCAACCAGGTCGTAATCAGGGTCGCCCGTGGTAAAGACAATCTGTTCGCCGCCTGGAGAGGACGATGGATAGGACTCGCTGTCCGCGCTGTTGGTCAGTGGCCACACGCGATCGCGTTCGAGATCGGCCATCCAGAGATGCGACCCCGGCGTGGAAAAGGCGTTCACACCGAGCACGATGTGCCGGCTGTCCGGTAACCATGTGAAGCTCGTGACCCGGGGCACCGGATCGGTCCACCATGTCAGCCGACGGGACGCCCGTTCGCCGGCCGCCAGCGGCACGACCCAGAATTGCCAGTGCGAGTCCTCGTTGGGTGTGAACGGGAGGCCGTTAAAGGGGACGGCGCACACGCCAAGAGAGCGCCCATCGGGTGAGAAGGCCAATACGGCTTCGACAAACCGCAGGTCGCCGAGTCCCGTATATCTGGTTGCCGCCGCCTCCACCAGCTCGCTCGCCCAGGGTTCGGCCCCCTGCGGGGTTGCCAAATACACCACGGCGGTGCCGACGATATCGGCGCGCTCTTCGTCACGGAGGAACGCCAGCGTGCGGCCGTCGGGTGAGATCGCCCCCCGGGTCGCGTTGTGGAGGACGACCTGCGGCGTGCCACCAGCGGCCCCAACCGACCAGATGCTGTCTCGGGTCTTCGCCAGGGAGATGTAGTAGACGCGCTTGCCATCGCGCGACCAGAACGGGTACTTGCAGTCGAAGGCGGCGTCCGTGACCTGGGCAGGCGACGCCGCCGACAGGCTCCGCGTGAAGATCTGAAGTATTCCGTTGACCTCGGCAGCGTAAGCAATCGTCTGCCCATCGGGGGACCACGCCGGAAGTCCTTCGTATGCCGCCTCGGTTGCAAACGGCGTAAAGCGCAGCGCCGCCTGATCCGCCGGAAACGGCTGGGCGAGCAAGGCCCAGAGAACCGCGCCAGCCGCGAACGCGCCGAGCACGGCGGCGACAGACAGGGCGCGCCGGGCAATGGAGGCCGGCATTGGCCCCGCTAGCGAGGGCCGCCGTTCGCGCGCGACGGCGTCGGCCAGCCGATCCCGGAGGTGGCGAATATCACGGTGCAGATCGGCCGTCGAGGCGTATCGGTCGCCAGGGTTTTTCGCCAGGCACCGCTCGACGATCCACCACAGGAGCAACGGCGCCTGCGCGTTGATCTCAGGCAGCGGGGTCGGCTCCTCGTGGATGATCGCCTCGAGGGTCTCTGCCGGCGCCTCGCGCCGGAACGCCGACCTGCCCGTGGCCATCTCGTACAGGATCAGCCCGAATGAGAACTGGTCCGACCGGAAGTCACCGGCGCTCCCGCGCGCCTGCTCGGGACTCATATAAGGAACCGTTCCGATCAGCAGTCCGGATTCTGTTTGCGTCTGACCGTCGAGATCGGTGGGCACCCCTTTCCCGCTGTGCAGGCCGGTCGTCCGGGCGAGGCCGAAGTCGAGGATCTTGGCGCGCCCGGCAGGCGTCACCATGATGTTCTCCGGCTTCAGGTCGCGGTGCACGATCCCGGCGTTGTGCGCCTCCGCGAGGCCATCAGCCATTTGCGTGGCAAGATCGAGGAGCCGTTTGAGCGGAACCGCACCGCGGCGGACCTCGCCGCGCAGTGATTCTCCCTCGATCAGCTCCGACACGATGTAGGGGGTGTGGCCATCAACGGCCGCATCGAAGACCACCAGGATGTTCGGGTGGTTGAGGGCGCTGGCCGCCCGCGCCTCCGCCACGAACCGCCAGACGCGGTCCGGATCTATCTCAGCCTGCTCCTTGAGGATCTTGATCGCCACCTCGCGCTCGAGGCGAGGATCCCAGGCGCGATAGACTTCGCCCACTCCGCCGCGGCCAAGCGGCGCGCGTATCTCGTACGACCCGAGCCGGATGCCCGCGCTGAGAGTCAAACCGGGCGTATCTTAGCAGGGAGCGGGATGTTACTTCGCCTGCATCGTGAACTTCTGGACACGTCGTCCGGTGGACACCTCGCCGACGTAGAGGTTGCCTTTCGAGTTCACATTCATGCCGTGCGGCCGCAGCACACGATTTCGACGAGTAAAACGAAACCACGAAGGCGCGATGGAACCCATCGCACGTTGATCAGTGGCCTGCAGGCTGTGATCGACATCGCCCCATCGGCGGATCCCACGGGGGAGATCTACGTGCTCGGGTAAAGCCGCAGCTTGACCACCGGCGCGCCTGCTGCGATTTGACTCGCCAACGGCCAGACGAGCAGCGCTGCATTGCATCATTCGGTAGGCGAACGCTATTCTCTGAGTGCTGGGTTGTTTGATCGCAACCTCCGGTAATTTGCCATCAACGATGACTTGCCTTAACAGAAGGGTGACTATGCGACTCTTACTTGCCGGTGCAGGGCTCTGCGTGGCGCTGGCCTTTCCGACGACGACGGCGGCGCAGGTGGACACCGCAACCGTCCTCGGGACGGTTACCGATAGCCAGGGCGGCGTACTGCCGGGCGTTACCGTCACCGCACGGAATATCCGAACAGGATTCGTGTTCTCCGGCGTCGCCGACGCCGAAGGACGCTACCGCATCGCGCTGCTGCCTCCCGGCCAGTACGAGCTTGCGGCGGAGCTTCAGGGATTCACCAAGGTGCTTCGGCAGGGCGTTACAGTGACGATTGGCGCTGAAGCGGTGATCAACTTCGAGCTGGCGCCGGCCGGGCTCGCCGAGGCGGTCACTGTCACCGCCGATTCGCCCGTGGTGCAGACGACGACCGCCACGGTGCAGAACACGGTGACACGGGAACAGATCGATCTGCTCCCCCTTATCGGCCGTGATATCGAAAGCCTGCTGCGCCTGAGCCCAGCCGCGCAAAACAACAACGGCACTGCCTTCGCCGGCGCGCGTGGGCGATCGAACCAGTGGCTGATCGACGGCGTGGACAACAGCGCCGACATCAGCGGCAATTCCCGTTTGAGCCCGACGATCGACTCGATCCAGGAGTACCAGGTCCTGATCAACAACTACAAGGCCGAGTTCGGCCGGGCGACCGGCGGCGTGATCAACGCGGTGACGCGATCCGGCACCAACGCGTTCAATGGATCGGCGTTTTTTCTGTTTCGTGACCAGCGCTTCATGAGCCGGAGCCCGTACGCCGTGCGCGTCGAAGCGAACGGCCAGCCACGGCCCAAGGATCCCTTTCAGCGAATCCACTACGGCGGCACGGTTGGCGGGCCGCTGGTCCGCGACAGGGTCCACGTGTTTGCGGCGTACGATCGCGAGGATCGCGATACCTTCACCGCGACCACTGGCTCGTTTCCCTCCGCGACCGCAAATTTTTCGCCGATAACGCGGCAGTTCCTGGCGCAGAACGGCCTCGACCTCGCGCTGTTCGGCGCCGGGGGCACGAACCTGCGACTGGTGCGGCCCGAGTTCGTCGATTCGCACAAAGCCACCGCTAGAATCGACAGTCAACTGACGTCGAACCAACTGGCGACCGTGCGGCACATCTTCTACCGCGAAGTCGAGCCGTCCGGGGCGGCGGACCCGGCGACAATCTTCAACTCGAGCGGCTCGACCTCGCTCGACCGGGACAATTACCTGACCGCGAGTCACAAGTGGGTGGTGTCGTCGAACAAGCTCAATGAGGCGTCGGTGCAGTTCGGGCAGACGCGGTTCGATTCGCGCGCCTATCTCCAGATCCCGCGTATCACCGTCGGCGGAGGCGGCGTGTCGCTCGGCGGCGACCCGGATGCCAACCAGGCGCGCACCGACTACGTGTATCAGTTCGTCGATACGTTTACGTGGATGCCGCGGCGCAACCGCTCCGGCGAGCACGTCCTCAAAGCGGGGACCGACGTCAAGGTGTTTCGCTCGGACGGCTACTTTGATTCCAATTTCCTCGGCAGCTTCAGCTTTTTGAACATGACGCGCTTTCTCGAGGGGACGCCGTCGACCTTCACCCAACGGCGTGGCAACACGCAGCTCGAACGGCCCAATGAGATCTATGGCTTTTTCATTCAGGACGACTGGCGTCCGGTGGCAAGCCTGACGCTGAACCTGGGCCTGCGGTATGACTACGAAGCCGCCAAGACGGAGGCGTTGCGAGAGATCGACGGCGCCGCGGGTCCTGGCATCAGCAAGGACCGTAACAACGTTGGTCCGCGTGTCGGCTTTGTCTGGGCGCCCGGCGGCAGCACGAGGCAGGCGTTTTATGGCGGCGTCGGGCTGTACTACGATCAGGTCATCCTCAACGTCCAAGGCAATGTGCGTTTCACGCCGCCCAAGACGATCAGTGTCCGCATTGACAATCCCAACCTGCTCGCGCCATTCAGCGGCGTGGAGAACATTCCGCCGCCCGCGCTGCAACTGCTCGATCCGAATCTCAACACACCCTACAGCGTCAACGGCTCGGTCGGATATCGGCGCGAGCTCTCCACCAATCTGGGGATCGACGTCAGTTACCTTCGCCGGCGTGAATGGGATCAGATTCTTCGCAACGACGACAACGCGGGATTCCCTGGATCGGCGAGGCTGGATGGCACCGGCCGGGTGCGGCCGAATCCAGCGATCGACAGCCTGCTGATTTATCGCAATCAGGGCCTCAACCGCTACCAGGCCCTCATCGTCGATGTGCGCAAGCGTCTGAGCCACCACGTTCAGGGCGCGCTGAACTATACGCTCTCGGAGGCGCTCGACAACGGCCTGAACTTCCTCTCGAGTTACCAGGTGCCAAGCCGCCCTGATCTGAACGATGGACCGGGCACCGATGACCGCCGGCACCGAATCGCGAGCCACGCCGAAGTCAATTTGCCCTGGGACGTGCAGCTCGGCGTCATCGCCGAGTTTCGATCAGAGGCGCCTTTGAACATCACGGCGGGGTTGCGAGATCTCAATGGCGACGGGATCACCGGCGACTGGGTGAACAGCGACATCTGCATCAACATCGCCTGTCCGGGCTCGGCCTATCGCCGCAACAGCGTCCGTGAGGTGTCGACTGAAGAAGCGAACCGTTTGCGGACGCTGCTCGGACAGTCCCTCATTGCCGAGTACGAAAACAACCCGAAGTACGTCAACGTCGACGCGACGTTGCAGAAGCGGTTTCGCTTCGGCGCCCAAGGGTTCCGCGTCACGGCGGAGGCGTTCAATCTGTTCAACATTCCGCAACGAGGCCAGCCGAATCAGAGCATAACTTCCAGCCTCTTCGGAACCCGCACGACGGTGTCACAACCGCGGGCGGTACAGTTGACGTTTCAGTACGATTTCTAACCGCCGATCGCTCATGCCGCAGGTGTCGCGTGAGTCGGCGGGGATGTGGAAAGGATATAGCCGAAACTGATGATCGGATCGACGACGCGCCCCCGGCGAGGAGCGTCGCGGCTCAACCGTGCGCGAGGGCTTCGGGCTTTTGATGCTCGGTGCTTTCGCGGCGCGGCCAGCGGGCGGTGAAGGTCGTGCCCTCTCCGGCGGTGGAGCAGACGCTGATGCTTCCGCCGTGTGCGCGCATGATCTGGCTGACGATGTAGAGACCGAGGCCGAGGCCGCTGGTTGGCAGGTGCGGCTCGTTGGCCGAATCCCCGCCGCGGCAGAATGGCTCGAACAAGCTGCTTAACGACTCAGGCGGAATCGGTATCCCGTGGTTATGGACTGAGAGCCGCACGTCCGCCTCGAACCCTTCGAGGCGGACGTTGACCGCCGTGCCGGGCGGGCTGTGCTGGATGGCGTTCGCGATCAGGTTCGAGACGACTTGCGTGAAGCGATCTGGATCGGCCGTCACTTGGCAGTCCGCAGCAGCAGCGCGCAGTTGCACCTTCTGGTCGGGATTTGAGATCCCAAATTCTTCAAGGGCTTGGCGCATGAGCGCATTCAGATCGACCGATTGCGGCGCGACGGGAATGCCTTCGCCGAGGCGACTGCGGGTGAAATCAAGCAGATCGCCGATCATGCGCTCCATCCGGTCGGCGCTGCGCGAAATTTGCCCGATGACGCCCTGCTGCTTCGCGGCCGGAATGCTGCCGTTCAATAGAACGCTGGTCCCCATCTTGACGACATTGAGCGGGTTCCGCAGATCGTGGCCGAGAATGCCCATCAACCGCTCGCGGGCTTGAGCGGTCTCGCGCGCCTGTCGCAACTCCGCCGCGCGGCGGTTCTGATCCTCTTCCGCTTCCAGTTCGAAGGCAATCAGGTTGGAGAGCAGTTGGAAGATCACAAATACGTCTTCCGTCATCTCGGCCCGGCGCGAATCGAGCGCGCAGAGGGTGCCGAAGTGCGCGCCGTCGCGCCGTTTAAGCGGGACGGCGATGTAACTTTCGATGCCGTACTGCTTCAGACCCGGATGCTCGCTGAAGCGCGGATCGGAACTGGCGTGGTTGATGAGGAGGGGCGCGACCGCGCCCGTGACGACGCTTCAATAAGTGGTGGTGAGATCGATGGTCGCCCGGTTGCAAACCAAAGCCGGCTTCGTCCAGCACGGCGCAGGCCGTCCACGAGTCTTCCGTCACGCGCGCCACCAGCGCGATCCGCATCCCCGTTGTCTGGCGCAGCAC
>DATLXN010000045.1:0-142788 GCA_035575715.1 Vicinamibacterales bacterium
TGGACGACGCGGCGACTACACCCATCACGTTGATTCAGCACTGGCCCTAAGGGAAGCGGTGACGGCATCGACGCCGAGGGCACCGGGCCGTGAGTGGTTGAGCAAGTGGGCGGTTGTCCCGCCGACCCCGCCAGGATCTCGCTCACGAACGCCACGGGACCTTAGCGTGACCACGTTGATGTTTCGAAGTGGTCGGCGCCACTTTGCGCGTCAGTCACAGACCCATCGCCCGCAGTGCTCGAACGACGTCTAGTAACTCGCGATGCAGTGCGCGCCCTTTGGCGCGATGCTCTTTCGCCGCGCGAGTGAATCGCCCGTGCTTCAGGCGCGCGGTCTGGCTGCGGTGGAGCCCGGCGGCTGTTCGCGGCCCTGTGCTGGTGCCTCCATGCATCCGGCAGCGTCCGTTGGGCATCGCAGGACTCTGACACAGTGTGTGACGCCTGGTCTTCGCACCACACCGAGGCGCGTTGGCCAGATCACCGGGCGGATTCCCATTTTTTAGCCAACCGCGACCCATCTTGCTGCACTGGTTCCCGCTCCGCGGTGCCGAGGGTGTCACTGGTTGCCAACCAGTGCGAGTCATTGGATCGGCGTGCCTGACGCTAGCGTCCGGGGTCGATGCCGCATCGTTCCGTCGTGCATGGGGTCTATTCGTCATCTTGAGTCACCCCTCCCTCCCGCGATCAGTAACGCCGTTTCTGCCTCGCATCCTCACAGTTTGGTACGCGCGCACCGACCATGCGCGCCAGCCATGATCAGGTAGCCGCCGGCCGCCCATCATCACGAAGATTGTTCTTGTCCGCCCGCGAGGCTTTGGCATTTTCGCGCCTATTTCTTCACTTTCGCCGGAATCGTAATGATCGGCGGCGCCCCCGCCATAATCTCGTTCACCAGTGCCACCAGCGCCATCAGGTCCGTCGGCAAGTCCTCATTGGCCGTGGTGACCCTGCCGGGATGCTTGCCCTTTTGGTCCGGCATCATAGCGTTCAGTTCCAAGATCTTGCTCACCGCGGTCATCGCCGTGCTGGGAAACTGGTCTTGCTCCATCAGCTTCTCGAGCTTGTCCAGTGCCGGGAACAGCAGTTCTCTGAGGCGTTCCTTTGCGGCGCGCTTCACCTGTGGCGCCGCGCCCCCATGGTAGTAGCAGACGGTTCCGCCGGGAATCGCCGTCCGCCGACAGCGCACGCCGGTCGTCTTACTCTTGGCGCTACACGACTGCTGATACATCGAAAGGTCCATGAGGTCACCTCGGTCCATGGGGTCTGGCGTCAGGTTCGTCGTAGTCGGGCCGTTAGTGGACGATGGTCATGCCTCCGGGGTGGGCCATTTCCACCGAGTCATGCCTCGATTTCGGCCAAGGAACATTCACCCTCCTGGGCATCGGCGCGGCTCAGATCGCTCGGGTTTCAAACTGACCCACTACCCGCTTCTCCGTCATCAAGTGGGTCCTTACGGCTAAGCATCCCACGGACACCACGGCCGACGTAGGGGTGAAGGGGGCCCCCGCCGATTCTCGCGCCAAGAGCGACCTTCTTTTGAGGGTTGGAAGTAGACGCAGATAGAAAAACCTGACGAACACGTAGACGAACACCCCAGCGGTTCTGTTCGGATTCTGGCGGATGCACTGAACGACAGACGGGCTGATCACGAGGCGAAGTCACTGGGCGACACGAGGTGAACGTGCGCGGCTTAGACTCTTAATCTGTTGGTTGTAGGTTCGATTCCTACCGGGCTCACCAACCTTGGCTCACGCTTGTCAACGTCGGCGAGAGCTACGGTTGGCAAGCCACGCGAAGGGTTGTCCGCCGAAGCCTTGGCACGAAGAAGGATGCCGGCGGCTCGGCAATCGCATCCTGCGCGAGGCGGGTGCGCTGACGCAGCGTCACTCCAGTCATACATCTTGGGAATAAAGCCGCCGCGGCGCGGCCGGCGGTCCATCGTCGTGAAAATGCGGGGAAATCGGCGCCGAAGGCAGCCCTTTGGATTTCGTCTTTCGTCTTGGTGTCTTGTGTCTTGTGTCTTGTCGTGTTGGCTGTAACAAAACAGTGAGCGCCCGCCGGTGGGCCCCACACATCTCCGTGTGGCAGCGCGCCTGGCAGACGCTCGCGACCGCTCTCTCGAACGGTCACCCCTATATGTAGCAGTCGGTCTTCAACGCAAGGTGACTACCACGTAAACACCGGGTTAAAACGTCAGTCGCGCACCAAACTGCCACTGGCGTGGATCGGCCTGGCTGATCAACCGCCCGAACGTCGCGTCATTGAGGATGCGGCCGACCAATGTGTAGTTGCGTCGATTGGTGATGTTGAAGGCTTCCGCGCGCACGTCAAGACGAATCCGCCCCACTGCGAATCCCCGGGCAAGCGCCAGATCAAGGTTGATGTAGCCCGGCCCGACCAGCGAGTTGCGGCCGATACTGCCAAACGCGCCCGCCGCCGGTGCCGCGAAGGCCGCCGGATTCAGATAGCGACCGTTCTTCCATTCGCTCTTCCGCAAGTACGGATCGACACCAGCCACAGCATTGGGACGCACAAAAATGCCACCGGTGCCGGCGCCGACGCCCGCGGTGTCGCCGCGCAGATTGACGGTGAAGGGAAATCCGCTCTGCATGGTGAAAATACCGGAGACGTGCAACGCGAGCGGCAATCGAGCCGTACCACTCGTGACCCAGCGGTGGCGCGCGTCGTAATAGGCCGGTCCCCACTCGGCCTCGAGATCGAACGAATCCTGGGGCGGCGAGTTCTCGCTCCCGTTGATGCCGCCTGCGTTCCTGAACTGCGGCGCGTTGCTGCGCGCCCGCGACAAGGTATATGCGCTGAGGAGCGACAGGCCATTGCTCAGACGCTTCTCGACGCGCGTGACCAACCCGTCGTAGTCAGAGCGCGCGGTATGCGACAGATAGTTGATGAAGCCGACCGGCACGCGATCGCCCTGGACGACGACGTAATCCGGAAACACCGTGCCCGGCGCGAATTGCAGCGCGGCGAACGGGCGGCGTGGATCGAAGGCGCCGGATCCCGGTCGCGCGTTGTTTGGCTGGACGTTCTGTTCGAGGAAGCGTGCGCGTGTCCCCACGTAACCGGCCTCGACCACCCAGTCGCGCGCCAGTTCATGTTGCAGGTTCGCGCTCCATTGATACGACTCGCTGTTCTCTTGAAACAGGTCGATCCCCGCCTGTTGCACCTGCACCGGTCCGAGAATCGCGGCGCCGAACACGTCGAGCCCGGGCGGCCGCGCCGGCACGAAATTGTTGTAGGTCACCGTCTGCGCAATGTTGCCGGGGATGCCGGCGGCGAGGCGGAAGAGCGGATTGGCGTCGGAGGCTGCGTAGTAGATCCCTGCTCCGGCGCGAATCACCGTCTGCTCGGCGGCCCGGAACACCACGCCGGCACGTGGCGCGATGTTGTCCTTGTCGGTGTAGGCACAGCCCTTTGGATACCCCGCTTGACCGCACACGAATACCAGTGGCGCATAAAAGCCGGTCCGGCCTTCGGCGAAGATCTGTTGCGGTGAGGGGACGTTGCGATAGTCAATGCTCGCCATCCGTCCGTCAGCGTCGTACATCGGCGGCGCGAGTTCATAACGAATCCCCAGGTTGAGTGTCGTGCGATCGCCGAGCCGCCAGTCGTCTTGCACGTAGGCCGAGAAGTAGGGCTGCCGCCCTTCGATCGTGCTCGGTCCGACCGCGCGACTGGCGACCTGTGGCTGGCCGAGTAAGAAACTTGCCAGCGCATGCCCGCTGCTGTCGTTGGCGGCGGTGCGGCTGGTGTAGCCGGCGGTGAACTGGTAAGTCCCCAACGCACTCGGCGCTTCGGTGCGGTTGTATTCAGTCCACAGCACTTCCCCGCCGGTCTTGAAGGTATGGGCCCCAGCCGACCACGTGAAATTGTCGTAGACCTGATAAACGCGGTTGCGGACATTGACGATGCCGCCGCCAGTGGTCCCGGTAAACGCGCCGGCACCGCCAATGGTCGGATAGCCGGCGACGATGAAGCGTGGCAGCGACTGAGTTTGACCGGCAACGTCAAAGCTCAACTCGGGGAGGCCGGAGGTCAGCGAGAGGTCGTTGTAGCCGGCTCGCGCCTCGTTGACGGCGCGCGACCCGAGGACGCTGGTCCAGCCGAGCACGACGTTTCGTGGCGTCGCCTCCGCGAGGTTGTCGCGGCCGGGGACAACTTCCGGAACGATGGCGTTCTCGTCAGCCGTCGAGAACCGGCCAAACAACCGATTGCCTTGCGCCAGGTTGAGATCGAACCGCAGTGAATAGTTGTAGATGTCCTGCGATAACACGCCTTCGGTGTTGACGTATCCCCGCGCGCCGCTGTTGGGCAGCGGCAAGGCGCGCAGCGCCGCCAGTGCGAGCGGCTGCAGGCGGTCGCGCGGAATCACATTCCCAGGAAACTGCGTGCGGTTGTTGCTTGACGAGCCGGGATCGAAGACGCCGCCGCCGGGTGACTGACTGAAATCACCGTCGCGTTCGAGTGCTGTGGGCACCGTCACCGTCGTCAGCGACGCGGCGCCTTCACGCCGACGCAGCTGCTCGTAGGAGCCGAAAAAATACAACCGTCCGGCGATCGCAGGACCACCGAGCGAGCCGCCGAAATTATCGCGCCGGAACTCCGGCAGCTCGCCGACCAGATTGAACGGCTTCGAATCGAAGTGCTTGTTGCGGTGATACTCGAACAAGGAGCCACGCATCCGCGCGCCGCCCGACTTGGTCACGACGTTGACCTGGCCGCCGGCTCGCCCGTACTCGGCGCTGAACTGCGCGGTCTGCACCTGAAACTCGGCGATGGCATCGATGCTCGGCGAATAGTTCAGTGAGTTGTAATCGGGGTCGGTGTTGGTGGCTCCGTCGAGGAGGAACGCGGTGTTATTGGTGCGGCCGCCGGCAATGCTCAGGCCGCCAACCTGGTTCGGCCGCACCGCGTTCTGCTGCACGGCGCGACCGCCGGCGTTGGCGCCCGGAACCAGCAGCGCCAGCTGAATGAACTGCCGGCCGTTGAGCGGTAAGGCCTGCACTTTCTCTTCGGTGATCACCGTGCCTTGCGCCACCGAATCGATGTTCAGCAGGCGGGCGCCGGCGGTGACTTCGACGGCTTCCGAGAGGTCGCCGACGTCGAGGCGCGCCTCGAGCAGCGCCGACTGCGCGACCTGCAGCCGCAATCCGGTGTCGCGAAACTGTTTGAATCCCTGGAGCGAGACCACCGCTTCATAGCGACCAGGCGGCAGCAGGGCGAACGCGGTTCGTCCGTCACTGCCTGACACCGCGTCACGGCTGGCGGCAGTGTCCAGATTGCGGACCAGGACCGTCGCCCCCGGTACGCTCGCGCCCGATGCGTCCAACACCGCAACGGTCAGCGTCGCGGAGTCGGACTGCGCGGACCCGGGCGTGACAGTGATCACCAACAGGAGGAGCGCGCAACAAATTCGCATGCCTCGCCTTTGTACGAGCCGCGCACGACGGCGGCGCGACAAGACTGCAACAACCATGCAACGAACCATGGGGGACATCGCGCACCAACGTCCGGCGATCTTTTTACAGCGGCGACTTGATCACGTCGTCGGGCGGTCAACTCCGTCGGCGACACTCTTTCCCACGCCTCATCTCTCCGGTTCGCGGCGGCACCACGTGCCGCCGCTTTTTTTCAGTGGCTATCGTGCTGGCGACAAGACCGGTTGGCCGTTGATCATTTCGTAGGCATAGGTCATGCGAAACGCGGCGCGGCCGGCGATGCGGACATCGGCTTCACTTTCCATCAGAACCGGGACCCGGATCCCCGACACGCGGCGATAGTGGCGGACGATATCCACCGAGCGCGTCCAGAACGACGGATTCATGGACAGCCGGCCCGCCACGCGCAGCAGGTCGCCATCGTCGCGGTTGACGACGACCACGCCGGACACCAGCAGGACGTCCCGACGACGAGGCTCGACGCGAATGGTCGCGGTGCTCGGGTCCACGGCGTCAGTGGCGAAGAAGTTGTAATTGGCGTCGGTCAATGCGGACCGCTGTGGTTCGTGCGTGCGCAACGCCTCGGCCTCCGCGACAAGCGCCTTGCGTAAGACCTTGTCGCGAATGTACTCGGACCCGCCCTCCTGCTGGACCGTCCAGGACAAGCCGCGTTGGCGATCGAACTCGGTGACCGCTTCAATCCATCCGGCGGCGTTGAACCGCGCGTTGCGCGCCTCGAGCCTTCGCCGAGCGCGATAACTGGCCAGCGGCGTCTCTTGATCCTGAGGAATCGTTCGATGACTGACGGTTGCGCAGGGGTGGCGTGGGTGCCATACGACACGACACTGCTGGCGCCGACCAACACCACACTGAGGGCGAATCGTTTCATGACGCACCTCACGACGCGAGACGGCGGTTCTGATTGATGTGGCTTATCGCGAATGCGTCATACATCGCGAACCAGCGATCGACAACCACCGGCCAGTCCAGCGCAGCAGCCGTGTCGCGCGCCGCGGCGAGGCGCCGGTCGTCACTGCGTTCGACAGCGGAGCGAACGGCCAGCGCGAACGCTTCGGGCTCTGGCGATGCCAGCCAGGCGTTGTCGCGTGTGGCATAGGACAACACGCCGCCCAGATTGGGCGCGACCACGGGCACGCCTGATGCCATTGCTTCGAGCGGCGCAATCCCGAACGGTTCGCGGGGATTGGGATGCACGAACACGTCGCCGCTGGCGTAGTAGCGGCGCAGTAATTCCCCCTCGGTCACCGCGCCGAGGAACAGCACCCGGCCAGCGACCAGGCGTGATGCGTCGCGCTCCATCGACCCGCGCATCGGACCGTCGCCGGCCACGACCAGGCGGTAATCACGCGGCGGCGAGCCGTCCTGCCGACTGGCCTTGGTCAGACGCTCGAGCGTCGCCACCAGGAGCGCGACATTCTTCTCCGGAGACAGCCGGCCGACATACAGCAATAACGTGCTCGTGGGATTGCCGCCGGCTCGCTCCAGTACGCTCCGCCGCAGCAATTCGTCACGATGGTGTGGACCGAACCGGGCCGCATCCACTCCCATCGGGCACACGCGAATGAACTCTGGCGGGCGATCCCACAACACCTGGCGCAATTCATCCGCCGTGTACTCCGAGTTGGCGACGTGATAGTCAAACGGCGGGCCATAGATGTGCCGCAGATACCACCGCGCGAACCGCCGCGACAACGCCTCGCGGCCCAGATAGGCTCGCAGGTTGTCGTCCATACGCTCGCAACTGACACCGACGAGTATTGGCCGCGGCACGCGCGGCAGCCACTCTTTGCGCAGCATGCCGGCCAGATAGAACAGCGAATACTTGTCACAAATCTCGACCAGGTCAGGTCGCTCGTCCTGCAGGATGCGAACCAGCGCGCCGTTGGCATTGGCGAGATAGGCGCTTGGCAGGATGACGCGATAGCGTCGGTCGAAGGCGGGCGCAGATCGCGCCTTGAGGTAATAGATCCGCCCGAAGTCCCCAACCTCCTCGCGGTCGTCGAACGGTCCGGGGACGACCAGGCGCATCTCGCGGTGGCGCGCATTCGCGCCGTCGAGCAACGCGCGATAGAACGTGCGGATGCCGCCGGAGGTGGGGTGGTAGGCGTTGGTCAGGTGGAGCGTTCGAACCGGCGCTCGACACGGTGCGCTCATGCCTTGACGAAGGCCACAACCAACCGCGGCATGGCGCGCAAGTCGTCGAAGAACGACCGGCTGTCCTGTTCGCCAACCACCAGCGCACCATGGCGCATCGCGAACAGATTAAACGCCGTCGAGAACGCGGTGAAGCACAGCGACAGCGCGATGCTCCAGCCAAGATTGGCGGTGCCGCGCCAGGCGTGCACTGCCCATTCGAGACTATGCGCGATTGCCGGTAACACGATGATCGCGGCAATCGTGCCGACGCGCGGCGGGTCGACGCGGCGGAATGTTTGGGTCAGCGCGCCATAGAAGCCGGCGGTGACGAACCGAAAGCAGAACTCGGTGCTCATTGCGGCAATCGCCGCCGCCTGGCCTGATGAAAGGTTGGCGACGAAGAACAGCACGCCGCGTGTGACCGAACTGGTAATCGCGGATTTGTAGTTCCACTTGCGCAGGAGATGTTCGACTGGGTGCCGGACAAGTTCGCCCAACACCCGGCCGACCGGCGCGCGGCGATCAAGCCGCATGATCGATGCTCGGGCGGTGCGTCGTTGGCCGGCGGGCGGCGTCGCGATAGGCCTGGTAGACCGGCGACAACGCAATGTCCCAGCGCCGAGTCAGCGCGTAGTCGCGCGCCGCCTGGGCCATCGAGGCGCGCGCAACCGCGTCATGCAGCACGTCGCTGGTCACCGCGGCCCAGTGTCTGGCATCGCTGCCCGCACACACCGCACCAGTGACCCCGTCGACCATGTTTTCGCGGGGTCCGCCGCGGTTGCTGACAATCACCGGCACGCCCGAGGCCTGCGCTTCGAGCACCACATTGCCGGCGGTGTCCGTCTGACTGGGAAAGACGAACGCGTCAGCCGACGCGAACACCTCGGCCACCGCGGCGCGTCCGAGCGAACCGGTGAACACCGCTTCCGGACACTGCTGCTGCAGCCACGGGCGCAGCGGGCCGTCGCCCGCGACGATCAGCCGATGCGCGACGCCGAGCGCACGCAGGCGATACAACAACTCGGGCACCATCTCGAGCCCCTTCTCGCGCGACACGCGACCCACATATAACAGCGCCGGGCAACGCTCCGAGACGTGCCAGGCGCTACGTAACTGTGAGGACCGACGCGCGGGGCTGAAGAGCTGGGTGTCGACACCGCGCGTCCACAGGCTGATCCGCGACGCACGCGAGCCAGCCGCCACCAACAGTTCGCGGGTGGCCGACGACGGCACCAGCGTCTGCTGACAGCGTCCATACATCCACCGCATGTACTCGCCCATCCAGTGCCCGAGTCGGGTCGAGCCACTGAGCAGCGACGTATACGTCGCCAGGTCGGTGTGGAAGCTGCCGACCAGCGGAAGCCCCGTCTTCTTGGCGACCCAGAGTGCGGCCAGCCCCATCGGCCCAGGTGTGGTCAGATGGAGCACATCAACGTGATCGTCGAGCACCCGCTCCAGGTACTGGCGGAAGCGCGGGATGTACATGCTCATCTCGCTGTAGAACGGGATCGGCACCGGAAACGACCGCAGTGCGAGGTAGGTCGGGTCGTCGGTGCCGAGCGCCGCAGCGGTGTAAATCCGCGGCTGGACATCGGGCGGGGCATGCCCGACCAGCGCCGTCAACGTCGTCGTGACGCCGTTGACCTTGTCGAAGTCGTTGTCGGTGAAGACCGCGACGCGCATGACTAGGCGGCGAGCTCCGGAAGGCGAGCCATCGCGGCGGTGAACTCTGGTACCTGCGCGCGCACCGGCGCGGGCCGAGCGACCAGGTCGAACAGCAGGTTTTCGTTGAACCGCTCTTCGTAGACGAAATGCAGATAGGCGCCGACGAGCGCCAACGAGACCAGCGGCAATCCGAGGATACCGCCAAAGAACAAGGCGTGGGAACGCCAATCCAGTGGCTGCCGACCGACGCGAGCCGTTTGATCGATACAGAAATTTCCAGCAAACCGGAACACGTCGGATCCCATCGTCAAGACACTTCCCATGCGGCCGCCGACCCGCGCCTTGCCGTCCCACAATCCGCGCATGAACTCCTCGCGGTTGCGCGCGCCGGGCACTTCCGTCCAGGTGCGACCGATGCCACGGTGCGTATGGGAGTCGCTGCCGCCCAGCCCGATTTTCCCCGCGGCTTCGGCGAGACACTGCGCGGTGCGGTTCTGCACCGCGAGGCGCGAGCCGTTGTTGACTTCGAGCGCTTGCACCCACGGCAGCAGCGCCGCCACATGCGGCGCGGTGATCGGCCCGTTGATGCCGGAGGCGACGTGATTGAGCGAGGTGAACAACGACTGTTGCCGCAGGTAGGGCATCAGGTCGCGCAGGTCGCGGCGCAGTCGCTGAATTTCGCGGTGCTGATTGAGGTCCATCCCGAACACATTGAGATGCACTTTCACGCCGTCGTCCGGAAAGACGCCGGTGACCTCGCACCCGACGATTACATCCGGCAGGTGCGACAGGGTCAGCGCGCCGCTTACTTCGTCGTGATCGGTGATCACGACCAGGTCCATGCCGCGCGCCTTGGCGACGCGATAGACGCTCTCCGGGGTGTTGTAGGACTCGCGCAGGATGTGCTGCAGCGGATAGATCGTCGAATTGCCCGAGTGTGTCGTGTGGACGTGCGTATCGAGCTTCACGGCCCCTCCCCTTGGTTCGAGCGGTGCAGCGGCGGCTGGGACCGGCGCTCTCACCGTCGACAGGAGTGTGAGGTCCGGACGTGTCGTTCTAGTGGCGAAGGTGCGACGACACCGCAAAATCTAGTGGGTGGATGACGACGCGTCCCCGGTCAATCCGCGTCGTCGCCAAGGGATAGCACCAGTACGGCGGCGTTACGCGGTGTATCGTTGCCGGCTATGACATCCCTCACCCGCCGCGAGTTCACCATCTCGACCCTGGGCGTCGCGGCTGCGGCGGCCCGTCTTGCCGCGGCGCCGATGCAGGGGACGCGTCCGACCGCACCCCCTGCGGTTACCGCGGCGGATACGCTGGCCGGACTGACCCTGGCCGAAGCCTCGGCGCGCATCCGCACGGGCAGCGTGACGTCAACGGACCTGGTGAACGCGTGCCTTGCACGTATCGACGCCTACAACCCCAAGGTGAACGCGTTCATCACCATCACGCGCGAGATCGCGCTGGCCCAGGCGAAAGTGCTGGACGCCGAACAGCGCGCTGGCAAGCTGCGTGGCCCTCTGCACGGCATCCCGATCGCGCTCAAGGACAACATTGACACCGCCGGCGTCCGCACGACCGCCGCCAGCGCGGTATTCGATGATCGCGTGCCAGCCGAAGACGCCGAAGTCGCGCGGCGCCTTGCCGCCAGCGGCGCGGTCGTCATCGGCAAGACCAACCTCCACGAGTTCGCTGCGGGCGGGACGTCCGCGACCAGTTATTACGGACCGGTGCGCAATCCGTGGGCGCTCGACCGCAATCCGGGAGGATCGTCGGGTGGTTCGGCGGCGGCGGTCGCCACCGACCTCTGCTATGGCGCGCTGGGCACCGACACCGGCGGTTCCATTCGCACACCAGCGTCGTTTTGCAGTGTCGTCGGTCTGAAGCCGACCTATGGCCTGGTATCGATCCGCGGGATCATTCCACTCTCGCTCTCACTCGATCACTGCGGACCGATGACGCGGAGTGTGATGGATGCAGCGCTGCTACTCAACGTCCTCGCCGGATACGATCGGCTCGATATCGCCAGCGTGGAACGCGCGTCGGAAGACTATGTCGCCGCACTCAAACAGCCGGTCAGCGGTTTCAGAATCGGCATCGCGCGTGCGCCGTTCTTCGATCTGCTTGACGCGGATGTCGCCAAGGCCATCGATGAGGCGCTACGAACCCTCGCCACGCTGACCAAGAGCCTGTCCGATACGGTGCTGCCTTCGACCCGCGATGTCAGCGTGACTGGTGAAACCTATGCCTATCACGAGGAGATGTTCATCCGCGCACCGGGACGCTACATGATTCCCACACGTCGGACACTGCAGGGCGGGGCCAATGCCAAGTCGGCCGAGTACATTCGCGGGCGGTGGCGTCTCGAGCTCCTCCGACGCACCATCGACGACGCCTTCCGCGATGTGGATCTGGTGGTGCTGCCAACGCGCCGGCGAACGCCGCGCACGGTCGACGCCGCGATCAAACGCGAGGAGACCGACGTGCCGCGCAACCCTGAGCTCGAGAATACGGGAGCCTTCAACATCTACGGAATCCCGGCGATTTCGATACCCTGCGGCTTCACGTCGAACGGCCTTCCCGTCGGACTGATGATCGCAGGGCCACGATTCTCGGAGGGCAAGGTGCTCGCGCTCGCGCACGCCTTTGAGCAGGCGACCGGTTTTCACACCAGGAAGCCGCCGATTCGTCCGGACACCCCGCTGCCGCCGTTGGCGACCACTCAAGAGGGCGAATGACGCTGTCCCAGACCGCGCGCCGAATAACCAGCGCTCCGGCGCAGAGGGTCTGGCTACCCACAGCCGCCTTCATGTGCTGTTCTGAGTACCCTGCCGCGTGGCGTTCACCTCGCGGACGACGACAGATCTAACGGCTTCGCGGCGACGGGCGAAAGCGTGACACCGAGAATCGACGCGAGGGTCGGAGCAATCTGGGTCATCCGGATCACGCCTACCGACCCGCGCTTGCCGACCGCGGGGCCGGCAAGAATGAAGGACGCGTGCAGGGCCGGCCGCTCGGGATCGAAGCCGTGGCCGCCCTTAGTGGTTGCCGGCTTCACAAGCCGATCGTGACCACCGCCGGTGTAGAACCCATCGACAACGTCCACGCCGAAAGCCGCATCCGGATGCGAACCTTTCGCCCGGAGCCCCTCCATCGTCCAGATCTCGCGAATGCCATGCGCGGGGTCTTTCTTGAGTTGCATCAGCAGCTGCTGAACGCGGGGGCGATCGGCGGCATCCTTCACAAAGACAAACCCCGACCCGCCGCTGGAGTGAAAGTAGGCCTTCCAGGTCGCCACCTCATTGCGGGCATCCACGGACAGGAGGCCAGCCTGCTTGAAGGCGGCGTTTGGCTGGAGCTGCGTCGAGACGGGCAGGAAACCGTGATCCGAGACGACCGCGACGTGGGTCCGTCCGCCGCGGCCGGAGGCCGTCACCAAGTCAAGGATTTCACCGACGTGACCATCGACGCGAGACAGCGTTTGCAGCGCCTCTGGCGATCCTGGACCGAAGTTGTGCTGCGCGCCATCGAGATCGATGAGGTGCAGGAGCAGAATGTTGGGATCGAAGGTCTTGAGAATGAACGTGCTGAGATCGGTGCGGTCCCGATCGGTCTGCGGCCAGCCGAAGGGCTTGCCGCGCGCCGACTCGGCGGCGTTGAGGAGGGTCCGCGGCCTCGACAAGGCGCGCAACATCTCGAGCGACTCCGGGTGATTCGATCCAATGTACTCGGGCGCCAGGTAGTCCAGGTCCATGCCGATCGTCACTGGCCAGGTCACCGCGGCGGCCGTCAGTCCCCTGGCGCGCACCGCCATTGGCAGCGTCGGCACTTTGATGGCACTCGCGTACCAGAACCAGGCGCCGCGCGATCGGTTCTCGGGATCGAGAATGCGGTTGTCGTAGATGCCATGGACCGAGGGCTCGACGCCGGTGATCAGGGTCGTATGGGACGGGTAGGTCACCGTCGGCAACACACCAACGACGCCGTCCGCCCATACGCCCTCCCTGGCCAATCGCCTCAGGTTTGGGGTGTGCGCGGCGTTGCCAGGGTCGGTGTAGGCCGAGGGCATGAGCCCATCGATCGAGATCAGGATGACGTGTGGTGCGTCGTTGCCCTGCGCGCCCACACGGACGAGCACGAGGGCCACAACGGCGCACACCAGGGCGAATCGAGTTCGCAGACACATGTCCGTTTTCTTAGAAGCCGAAGCGCACGGCCAGCTGGAACTGGCGCGCCGTCTCCGCTGCAGTCGGGGTGTTGAAGGTGGCGTTGGGCGTTGGGTTCGGCCCCCAGGTGCGATTGACGTTGGTCGCGTTCAGACGGTTTCCCAGGTTAAAGGCCTCGAGAATCAGTTCGAACGAGCGGCCGGCGCCAACCTGGATCTTCCGAGCGGCCCTGACGTCCACTGTCAGGTACGACGGCAGCTCGTAGGAGTTGTAGCCCTGGCCCGACGGCCGGTCGTTGAACACGGTGTCGCCGTTGGTGTCCTGCCCGGTGGTGCCGTTGAACCGGAAGCCATCGGATGCGATGATGCGCGACGACAACTGCCAGCCGTTGAGAAGCGCGCCGGCAGCGCCAGACAGCGTTACGTCCGGCTGGAACACGAGCGTCGCCGAGAAACGATTCTGCATGTCGAAATCAGAAGGCCCGCGATCGACTTCGGGATCGAGCGGGTCCGACGGCGAGGTAAAGACGCCGAAGCCGATAAAGTCGTTGACAAACGCCGCGCCGTTCGCTTTCGACAGGTGATACGACAGCTGGAAGGAGTTGCCCGCCGAGAAGCGCTTGGTCAGCACGGCAACCAGACCGTCGTAGCGCTGATCGCCGGTGGCGGACGAAACGAAAATGTTGCCATAGCGCGGATCCGGCCGGTTCTGAGTGGTCCAGAGCCGACGGCCGTCGGGCAGCGAGCCGTTAGGCGAGAGGTTGACGTTCACGGCCACTGGCAGGTTGGTGGCCTTGTTGCCCTGGTAGGTCAGCGACAGCGCAAGGTTGCGCGCCAGTTCCTGTTCGAGGGTCGTGAACCAGTTAAAGACCTGGATGTCTTCGAAATCTTCCGCCAGCACGCGGACGTCGGAGATCACGCTGACGCCGGTCGGAGGCGTCACTTTGGTCCTGGAGAAGGCCGGCGCGCCAACTCCGGTCGGTGTGACGTTGACGTTGATGACGTCGCGGCCGTTGCCACGAAGCAACGTGTTGTAGGTCTGCGCCACCACCACGTTGTAGTAGAGGCCGGCGCCGCCACGAACGACCGTGCGGCCGGCACCGCTGGGATCGAAGGCGAACCCGAGCCGCGGGGCGAAGTTGTTGGCATCCGAAGGAAAGGCCTGCGTGAGTGGCAGGTCAGGATTGGGATTCGAGTTCGGGCGGCCAAAGTACTCGTAACGCAAGCCGAGGTTGAGCTTCAGCCGGTCGGTGACGCGAACGTCGTCCTGAATGAAGTATCCCTGGTTGAAGGTCTCGGCCTCGAAGAACTCCGCGCCAATCGACTGCGTGAAGCGCGAGTACGAGTAGGGCCGGCCGGTGGCCGGATCGATCTCGCGCCGCTCGGTCAACAGAAACTGGTTCAACGGCGTCACGGCTTCACGGACGCCGGCGGCCGCGGACAGGCCACCAAACACGAACGAGCCGTTGACGTTCGTCGTCCGCTCGCGGAACGACACCGGCAACAGATCGAAGCCCGCCTTGATGACGTGACGGCCGGTGTTCCAGGTCAGGCTGTCGACCAGATGGGTGCCTTTCTCCCTGGTCTTGCGGTTGCCATTCGCATTGCCGTTGAAGCTGCCGACGCCGCTGATGTCGATGTTTGGCGCATCAGGGTCTGCGGCGACGCCGTTCGAAATGCTGCGGGTGGCATACAGAACCCGCGCCTCGTTCACCAGCCGGGAACTCAGCACCGACACGAGCTGCGCGGTGTAGGAGAACGGATTCTCGTCGAACCGGGCCGATACCTCACGCGAGATCAGGCCGCCGTTCAGCGGCGATTCGCGGTCGTGATAGTAGTTGTAGCGGAACGAGAAGCGGTGATTGGCGCCGACCTGCGTGTCGTTGCGCGCCGTCACGGTGTGCGCCCGAAACGTCGACGTGTAGGCGCCAATGCTGCCGACCGGAATGCCCAGCGCCGCCGCGTTGGCCGGCGTGATGGTCGACACCACGGGCAGATCCTGTGACCACCGCTCGTAGCTGACGAAGTAGAAGGCCCTGTCCCTGACCAGCGGCCCGCCCGCGGTGCCGCCGTAGTTATAGCGCTCGAACACCGGCTTGGGCGCGGTGGCTGCCAGCAGGAACGGGCGGGCGCTCAGCCAGTCCTGCCTGGTGAAGAGATAGGCGGATCCGCGCGTGGCGTTGCTGCCCGAGCGCGTGAACGCATTCTGCAGGCCGCCTGCGACTCGACCGAACTCGGCCGAGAAGTTCGTGACGGTTTGAAACTCCTGGACGGCTTCCTGGCTGATCACCAGGTTACGCGCGCCACCCTGCAGGTTGTTCGACACCCCGTCCACGTTCATCTGGCGCAGGCCGAGGCCGCCGTAGACCGTGCTCGGTGTGCCAGTTCCGGAGCCTCCGCTCGAAATCGGCGGCGCGTTCACTCCGGGCTGCAGGACGAAGAAGTCCAGAATGCTCCGGCCAATCGTCGGGACGGCCCGGACCGTGCGTTCGTCGTAGGTATTGCTCTGCACGGTGCGGCCGACTTCAATCGCGGGTTGTTCGGCGGTCACCTGGATTGATTCCGTGAACGCTGAGGAAGGCACCGAAAACTCGACCGTGAGCACCTGCCCCGCGCGAAGCGAGATGCCCGTGCGACTCATGGCCGGGCGGCCGGGCGCTTCCGCGAACACGACATACTCGCCCGGCGGCAGAAGCGGCATGCCGTAGCGGCCCGAATCATCGCTGGTGACAGACCGTTCATAGCCGGTGCCGGCGTTGAAGGCGCGAACGGTCGCGCCAGGCACCGGCGTGGCGTCGGTCTGCATGCGGACGACGCCTTCGATAATGCCGTCGAGCGCCTGTCCCTGGGCAAAGGCCGGTCGCGAGCCCAGGGCCACCAAGGCCACGAGCGTCACCACGAGAATGAGTCGAACGTGCACGTGCATGGGTGTCTCCTGAAGGACCAAAAGCTGGTCCATCCATTCAGCACCATCCTCGTAACAAAGGGATGACTCACCCGCGACAACCCTGTGACGGCGCAAGAGTTTACGCAGTCGTCGTCGCCGCAGCACGGTCAGGCGCGAACGGCCGCCGCGGTCGGCGCGTCGGCCACCGTTCGAACGGCGCGCACGGCGGTAGACGGCGTCGATGCACCACTGGCCGATCTCTCTCAGGCCCGCCTCAAGACGGACCGCAAATACCGTAAGGAGCTCCTGCGGGAAGGTGTTCGTAAAAAGCGCGTAGGTCTTAACGAGCGAGCGCGGCAGCGAGCGCCTCGGCCATAACCGGCGTGACCTCAGGGACATAACGTTCCCGATTGGCGAGCAGTGCAACCGCGACGCGGCGCTCAGGCACGATCACCAAGTATGCCGTCGTACCCTCCATCGAGCCGTTGTAGTTGAAGCGTGCCGCACCGACGTCCGCGCGGCCCAGGGTCCAACCAGCTGTGAACATCTGCCGCTCGTCGCCGGGGGCCTTCCGCGTCGACAGCATCTCTTGAAACTGCGCGTCGGGCAGCAGGGTGCGCTCGAATAACGCGATCGCAAATAGCGACAGGTCATTGACCGTCGAGATCAGGCCACTGGATGGGCTCTTGAATCGCGTGTCGACGACTACCGACGGCTGCATCTTGCCGCCGCGCATGCGGAAACCCGGACTGAACGTCGGCGCCGCGTACTCGGGCGTAGCGAACGTCGTGTTTCGCATCGCCGCAGGCGTGAGAATGTGATCTTGCACGAAGGCGGCATAGCTCCGCCCAGACACGGATTCGATGACGCAGCCCAGAACGGTATAGCCCCACGACGTGTAGAGCGTTTTCTGGCTCGGTGCGAACTTCAACTTCTCTTGGACAATGCCGGCCAGCGACGCGGCAAGATTCGGAGGTGCCACCTTGATGTTCTCGTCTTCCGCATCTGAAGTGTGCCGCATGCCCGATTGGTGCATCAGGAAATGCCGGACCGTCGGCACGTCGTTGAGCGCGGTCAACGGCGCGCAATACTGGTTGGCAGGGCGATCGAGGTCGACTCGGCCTTGTGCCACAAGTTGCATCACCGCCACTGCCGTGACCGGCTTGGACAGTGACGCAAGACGGAACTGCGTGTCGGGGGTGATTGGCTTCGGTTCGGTGAGCGACGAGGTGCCGTACCCCTGCGCGTAGGCGACGCGCCCATCGACGACGACAGCCACGGCGAGTCCGGGAATCTGCGCGCGCACGGTTTGCACCGCAGCGTCAACGCGTGATTGAAGTCCGGATTGCGCGAGGAGACTTGCGGTCCATAACGCCGTGATCCCGAGCAAGCCGCTAACGCGCATGCCCTCTTAGACGACAACGATCGCCGTAGCGTTGACTAGTGCCGGACGTCGAGATGCACCGAATCCTTCGGCCGGTGATGCAGAATCTCGGACACGAAATTACGGACATAGAGCCGGAAGACCGCGCCTTTGCCCATCGCGTTGTAGCGCCGCGCGGAGGTGTAGAGATAACAGTCGTAGCCCAGTTCGACCGGCCCGATGGCAAATAGCCGCCGGCCTAAATTAGTGTCTTCGCCATGAAATTCGATCGACACATCAAAGCCACCAATCCGCTCGAGCGCCACTCGCCTCACCGCGAAGTTGCCGCCATAGAACACCACGCCCATGCCGAGCAGATACTTGACAAGAAATTGGGTGCCCGGCCCGAGCGTGAAGTCGTAGGCGCGAATTAACGTGCGGCCCCACCAGTCCCAATCGTAAAACCGGTAGTTGCCGGAGAGCGCCAGGAGGTATGGTTTGCGCGCGAAATGCCGGGCAATGCGGTCCAACCACAGGATCGGTGCACGGCAGTCGGCGTCGAGATAGATCAGCAAATCACCGCTGGCTTCGCAGCGGCCCCGCTCTCGCGCGATGACCAGGCCTTTGCGCGGCTCATCGATCACCCGCACGCCTGGCACCTGTCTCGCCACAACGCCGGTCGCATCCGTGCTGGCGTTGTTGATGACGATGATCTCGTCGGGGAGTCGCGTCTGCGCCAGCAGCGAATGGAGACAAGCAGCGATGAACCGCTCTTCGTTGTGCGCGCAGACGATGACGGTGGTTGTCAACCAGGACGAACAATAGCCAGTGACCGTGACGGGCCCAGCACAACAGAACAACAACCTCGTAAATAGTTGAGGCATGGAAGTTGCGCAGCCGTCACACAGGCACAAATCTCTCTCTCGTAGACATCGATGCGGTCCCCGAGGCCATCCCTTTTTGGACACGCGGCAAAGCTAGGACTCGTCGCGCCGCTGCGACGAAGGGGACACACCGAATTGCAGGCGCGTTCTCGGCACCGTTGCATGCGTTCCATACGCTGCGAAGGTGACGTTACGCGCCTTCCATTTCGCTGTGGGTCTGTCTGTCGCGCTTCTTCTCATCGTGCCGCTTGACGCGGCTGGCGATCCGGCATTGCCGCGCGTCCGCGTCCTCCATCCGGCACTCGCATCCACGCTCCGTGATGCGCAACACCATTCGGCTGCGCTGCGCGCCGTTGTGGCCGAGCTCGATGCGCACATTCTGATCGTCCACATCGTTGCCGGACGTGTCGACATCGACCACGCGGCCGGCGCTTTGACCTTTGTCGTCGATACCGGGACGCACCGGTTTGCGCGCATCACCGTCAACCCGGATCTGCCGCACGAGGTCCTGGCCGGACTGCTCGCACACGAGTTGTGGCATGCCGTTGAAGTGGCACGCGAGGAATGGGTGGTGGATGGTTCGACGATGGCGGCGTTGTACCGTCGGATTGGGACCGCTGGCTGTCCGCGCCGGGCGGCGCCGTGTTATGACACGGCAGCAGCGCAAGACTTCGGCCGCCGGGTGATGCTCGATGTCAAAACTGCTCGTCGCGCTTTTGGGAGCGCGCGGGCGGCGGCGCAGTAGCCGCCGACTCCGCTTTGTCCTCCTCCTCGTCTTCGATGATTCGGATGAAGCCGGCCCGGACCGGCGGCGGCATCGGCGAGGCGGCGCCTTTGACCGACTTCCACAGAATTTCGTTGAGCTCGTATTCCGGGGTCATGTCGGCCTCGTCGAAATTCATCGCCTGCGACGCCGCGGCGCCCCACGCGCCGGCGCCATTGCGCTCGTCGAGCGCGATCCGTGCCGACATGGCTCGATAAGGCGCAGCGTTGGTGGTCGGCTGAAACGCGTTGTACATCGGCGTCGCCGCCGCATCGTATTGGCTCATCGGCGGCAGGCCGAGAATCAGTTCCATGGTGCGCAGCATCCCGGACGTCGTGTAAAGCGTGCTATCGACGACGCGACGCCTGGAGAACGGGCTGATGACCAGCGCGATCGAGCGATGTGAATCGACATGGTCCGGGCCATTCTGCGCATCGTCTTCAACGACAAAGATCGCGGATTCTTTCCAGTAGCGGCTGGCTGAAATGATCTCGACCAGTCGGCCGAGCGCGAGATCGTTTTCGGCGACCATCGCCCGCGGCGTCAATCCGCCGGGCCGCGTTCCGACGGTATGGTCGTTGCCGAGCCTGATGATGTTCAGGCGCGGTAAGGCGCCGGACTTTTCGAATTCACGAAACTCGCTGTGCCAGACCGCAACGCGGTCGGTGTCGGGAATATCCAGGTCATACGGCGGATAGGACGGGTGCACTTTTCCGCGCAATCCAGGCACCGTTGCTTCGACGACGGCGCCGCGTGTCGCCCATCGCGCGAACTCGCCATAACTGCGGACCGACACGCCGGCGCGCGCGGCGAAATCCCAGATGTAGCCGTCCGCCGGTGCCGAGAGATTGCCGTAGACGTTGCGGTCGCCCCAGCCACCTTCGCTGAGATACACCCCACCGCGGCGTCCATAGTTGGTCGGCCACAGTTTCTCGACGGCGTCAGTGGCGTAGGCGCCAGTCGAAAAGGCGTGACCGTCGTAACTGACTTCAGCGTCGACATAAAAATTATCGAGCACGCCGAATTCACGCGCCAGCGCGTGGGCATTGGGTGTGACCTGTTCGCCAAAAATCGTCAGGGTCGGATCGCCATTGCCGCGTTCGAGATCGCCGAGGACCTGATCGTAGGTGCGGTTCTCGCGAATGACGTAGAACACGTATTTGATCGGCGAACTGTCGCCAACCTTTTTGGGGATCGGTGTCGCGGCCGGAGCATTGGCCGGTGTGAGGCGGATGGCGTCGGTGTACGGCGTCACCTCGTAGACCCGGGCGGTATACGCCTTGAGCGCTGCCGCATCCGGCACGTCGATGATCGACAGCGCGCCTTGCAGTAATTGACCCTGGTATTGGCCGTCAGCCGTCGGACTCGTCGGTTGCGGCCCTCGCGGGTTGCCCTGCCCGGTTAACCCCTTGCCGTTGAGCACAATCAGCCGCCGCCCGTCCTGATCGAAGAGCACCGCCGTTGGATACCAGCCGGTAGGAATAAAACCTTCGACTTCACTCGCGCCCGCATTGACGACATCAATCAGCGCGATGGTGTTGTTGTCGGCGTTGGCCACCGCCAGTGTGCGGCCGTCGGGCGACAGCGCGAGCGCGTTCGGGGTGGTGCCGGCCGGGGCGTTGGGAAAGAGCGCCACCGACACCTGTTCACGTGCGGTCAGGCTCGGCACGTCGAGCACCCACACTTTGTTGGTATTGGCACAGGCGACGAACAGGCGGCGTCCGTCCTGCGACAGCACCATGGCGTTCGGATGCTCGCCAACCACGACTTCCGCCTTGATCGACAGTGTGTCGGCGTCAAGAGCCAGCACTTTGGCGCCGCCCCACAACGACACATACACGGTCCCACCGTCGGCGGAGACCAGCGCGGTGTACGGTTCGGCCGGGAGATCAACAGTTCGTCGGACCACGCCGCCCGGTAGATCGATCGTGCTGATCGCACGGCCGAAGACATGAACGGCAAATAAACGTGTGCCGGCAGGGTTCACCGCGATGCCGCCAATAAAGCCCGTGCCCGCCAGATCGGTGGTCCCCGCCGGTACCTGCACGACGGGCCGACCCAGCACGGTGCGGCCCGCTGCGGTCAGTTCACCCTTCTCCCACGTGAACTCGTTGACCGTGTTTTCCGCCGCGCCCGATGAATAGAGTCGTTGTCCGGACGGGCTCCAGGCCAGTCCCAGCCACGCATGTTCAACTGGCACGCGGGATTTCACGTAGTGCTGTGCGATGTCGACGATGGTCAACGTAGGCCGCGACCAGCCGTTATTGCTGACGATGACATGACGGCCGTCACGCGCCAGCGTCATGGATAATGGAAAGTCACCAACCGGAATACTGTGGCCCGCCGGCGCAATGCGCCAGCCATTGGGCAGCAGGGTGACGCCGCGTCCTTTGGCACCTGGCAACTCCGGCGGGGTGCCTGCCCGTTGCGCCACCGGCCCGACGACCAGGGCAAGAGCGATCACCAGCGTAACAACCAATCCGGCAACAAAGGACGTGGCACGAGACATCCCGTGAGCATTCGCTCACCGCGCGACGAACTGTTGACGATTAGGTAAATACGGTGGAAACGCTGGTCAGCAGTGGCTGCAATTGATCGCCGGGCATCGGCCGCGCGATCAGATAGCCCTGCACACAGTCGCACCCCTCCTGCCTGAGGAAGGCCAGTTGCTCCGGGGTTTCGACCCCTTCGCCGACGATCCGCACGCCCAAAGCCCGCCCCATCGCGATAATCGCCCGCGCAATGACCCCGTCGTCCGGCTGGCCGATGCTCTCGAGAAAACTTTTGTCGATTTTCAAGGCGTCGATGGGTAAGCGCTCGAGCCGGCTGAGGGCGGAGTAGCCGGTGCCAAAGTCATCAAGAGTGAGGGCAATGCCGCGCTGTTTGAGGCCATGCAACGTCGAGAGCGCCGACACCGACGCCCGCATGGCGGCGCGCTCGGTGAGTTCGACCTCAAGCCGCCGCGGGTCGAACTGCCCTTCGGCCAAGAGGCGATCGACCATAGCGACCAGTCCGCCCTCGTGGATCTGGACCGCCGAGATGTTGATCGAGAGACGCAAATCGGTGCGGCCGGTGGCGGCGTCCCAGCGCTGCATCTGGGCCAGCGCCGAACGCAGCACGTATTCAGTCAGCGGCACGATCAGGCCGGAATCCTCGGCCAACCGCACGATGTCGCTGGCCGCGACCGCCCCGAAATCGGCGTGCGTCCACCGCACCAGCGCTTCGACACCGGTCACCTGCCCGGTCGCCAGGCTGGCAATCGGCTGGTAGTGCACTTCGAGCACGCCCGCCTCGATCGCCTGGCGGAGCGCGCTCAGCCCCGGCGCGAGCGGCCGCCATTTTTCCATTTCGGCGGAATAGCGCTGCCAACTGTTGCGCACTTCCTTGGCGTGATACTGGGCGGCATCGGCGTGGCGCACCAGACCTTCCTGGGTCACGCCATCTTCCGGGTAAATCGACAAACCGATGCTGCAGGAGACGATGACCTCACGGCCGTCAATGGTGATCGGGGCGCGACAGCTGCTGAGCAGGACTTTGGCGATCGCCTCTGCGTCGTCGGCGGCGCGAATTCCCGGCAGCACCAGCGCGAACTCATCGCCACTGAGCCGCGCGACCGTGTCGGATTTGCGCAGCGCGGCCTGCATGCGCTGACTGATCGCGCACAGCACGAGGTCGCCGAAGCGGTGTCCGTAGGTGTCGTTGACCTCCTTGAATCGGTCGAGATCGACAAACAGCACGGCGAGGCCGTCGGTGGCCGTGGCCTGGCTGAGCGCGTAGGCCAGCGCTTGCTCGAACAGTGCGCGATTGGGCAGCCCCGTCAACATGTCGTGGTGCGCCATGCGATGCAGTTCGGCGTGGCGTCGTTCGGTCAACGCCCTGATCAAATCGAGACCGGTGCCGACCCCGGCATAGACCCCGTCGCGGGTGACGATGAAGCCGTCAAAGACGTGCTGATGCTGTTGCGCGAGCAGGCGGCTGCCGAGTTCGTCGATGTTCGTGCTGTAGTCCAGGATCAGCGGGTCGGTTTCCATCAGGAGGCTGACCGGCTTCTTCACCGTCAACTCGCGCCCGAACCGGCTGGCCAGCCGTTCGAGAAACTTGAAACGATTGACGAGTCCGATTGGACGCATGGCCGCATCGACCACTGGGACGGCAAACAACCCGGCGTCACGGCTGAAGGCTTCGCGGGCGCGTTCACAAGGCGCGTCGGAGGTGAGCGGTTCGACGTCGTGGGCCAGCGCACCGGCAAGGGTCGGGCGCGCGGGGAGGGCGGTGACCTCGTCGACTGACACGCTCGGAGTATTGCCAACGGAATGGGTCAGCGCTGCGACGTCTTGGTTACGTGTCAGTAAACCACGGGCCTCGCCGTCGCGCCGGGGTCACGGTTTCGTGCCATTGCGGGTAAGGGCCTTCTTCGGTGCTCGCGGCTATCGTCACCAGCTGGGTCAGAAGCGAAAGCGCAACGCCAGTTGGAAGCGTCGCGCGTTGGTGCCATCAGGCTGCGAACTGTCGTTGTTCGCCTGACCGAAGTCGGCGCGCTCGACCAGAACCACCGCATTGGTCAGTGGCGTCGTGACTGTCGTGGCCTGCGCCTCATACCGTGTGTTCCGGAACCCGTTGAAATTGGCACGATTGAAGATATTGAATCCCTCGGCGACCACTTCGGCGACCAGGGAGCGGCGAATGACGAAGTCTCGCGCGAGCCGCAGATCTAACCGGTAGTTCGCGTCACCGTAGTTGCTGTTGCGCTCGATGTCAGGTGCGAGATTACGGTCGCCGCCACCACCTTGGCCGAGCAATCCGCCAAACCCGTTATACTGCGCGCCCTCATGGGTGAACGGTAGATTCGGCACCGAAATGATGGCCGAGTAGGGCCGGCCTGATTCCGCTGTGAAAATGCCGCTCGTCCGGAAGCCGAGGCCGACGTTCCAGATGCCATTGGCGACCAGACGGTGACGCTGGTCGGTGGGTGCGATGCCGCGGTTGGACTGCAGGTCGAACTGATTCTGCAGGTTGCCGCCGCCAAACGGGGTCTCCGCGCCCGACCCGCCGCCGTTGGCGCTGCCTGACAAGTTTTCTGCCTTAGCCAGCGTGTAGGCGACGTTGACCTGGAAATCGTTAGCGTAACGACGCTTCACTTCGAGGAACACCCCCCGGTACCACGTCTCGCCGACTGTGCGGAGCTGTGAGATCGAACCGAATGTGGCTGTGGGCCGCGAGAGATTGATGTTCTGCGTCGCGCCTGCGGCCGTTCGCGTGAGTCCCGCCGAGAATGGCACTTGAAAGGTGGAGCCGTCGGGCAGCTGGTAGGTGCGCATGAACTGAGGCGCTGGCAGGTTGGCGTCAAATGACGTGGGCAGCCGATCACCCTTGGTATACACAACGCTGGCGGACAAGGCAAAGCGGCCGAGCAGCTGTCGTTCGACGCCGAGATTGAACTCTTGCATCCGGGGCGTACGATAGTCGGCGTCGAGCGTGGACAAAGTCGTCGAGCCGAGCGCAGAGGGGGGAATGGCCGCGAGAATCGCCGGATAGACCGGCGCACCGGGATCGCCAGGGCGCAGCGCCAGGCTAATCGTCGTTTTCGATGGATCGAGGACGCCAGTGCGCGCCAGCGCATCCTGAATTGTCCCGTTCGGCGTGCGGCCGTAGTAGATCCCATAGCCTGACCGAAGCACCGTGCGGCCCGCGCTGCCAATGTCGTAGGCCACTCCGATCCGCGGCCCGAAATCGGTGACACTCTCATTGATCGTCTGGGTTGCGGGCACTGCCGGGTTCGGCGCGACCGGCGACGGGTTGTCCTGATAGTCGTAGCGCAACCCGTAGTTAACGGTGAGCCCTGCCAGCGGTTTCCACTGGTCTTGCGCGAACGCCGCATAGTCGATCGTCGAAAACGGCAGGCCCGACACCCCGAAGTTCTGGGTGTAGGTCGTGTAGCTTCGCGTACTCGGATCGAGCACGTCGTAGCCGAAGGTCAGCGCGTTCGAATAGTTATAGGTGGCGCCGAAGTTGGCCGGGTTATCGACAATGTCGTGCGCGCGGTTCACATCGACACCGACTTTCAAGTAATGATTGCCGGCGGTGTACGAGAAATTGTTGACGACCTGAATTCGCCGCTCGTCAGGTAGCGCGGGCCGCTCGAGGAAGCTGGCCCGCCCGAATGAAAAGGCGCCGACAAACACCTGTGGTGGCGGCTGGTTGGCGAACTGGAACTCGAAATCCCGCGCGACTTGCACCCGCAACTCGTTGACCGCGCGAGGGGAGAGAATCGACGTCAGTCGGCCGTTGAGGCTGGTAATGCGGACATCGTCGCTGCCATTGCGCCCGACGTTGCCCAGAACCAACGGCGTCTGGATCGCGTTGATCCCGCGAGCGTTCAGGTAATTGAACGTCGCCGACAGGGTATGGGTCGGGTTGACGTTCCAGTCGACCTTGGCCAGCACTAAGTTTTGGTCGGCTGTTCGCGGAATGGTGTTGCCCGGGGCGCCCTCTGGGAACTGGCCGCGCAGCGCCGCCGTGCCGGCGCCGAACGCCGCACGATCCGCCGCCGTGGCCGTCGCCGGCAAACCGTTGGTCAGCACGCCGCTCAAGTCTTCGATGATCAGCGGGAAATCGCGCAGCTGCTGGTCGTAGTTGACGAAGACGAACACCTTGTCGCGGACCACCGGCCCGCTGACCGACCCGCCAAACTGCTGGCGCCGCTCTTTGGGATTGATCGTCGACAACGGGTCGCGGGCATTGAGAGCCTGATTGCGAAAGTAGTAGAAGCCGTCGCCGTGGAGCTGATTGGAGCCGGATCGCACGACCGCGTTGATGCCGCCACCCGCCGACCGGCCGAACTAGGGGAGGAAGTTCGACGTGGCCACTTGGAACTCCTGAATGGCGTTCGCGCTGATGTTGCTGGCGATGCGCGTGCGGCCGCGGCCCTCGGAGAAATAAGCCTGATTGTCGTCATTCCCCTCGAGCGTGAAGTTATTGAAGACACCCGACTGCCCGCGGTAGCTCAGGAGTCCAAAACGTCCGTCGCGTGTCACCCCCGGAGCGAGCAGTGCAAATTGATCGGCGCGCCTGCCGTTGATCGGCAAGTCATTGATCTGCCGGCGACCGATCAGCGTCGCCTCTTCGGTGCGGCTGCTGTCGATGAGTGAGGGTTCGGCGGTGACACTGACGGCTTCCGCAACCCCCTCCACCTGCAATCGCAAGCGTAACGTGACAGTACTCCCGACGGTGACCTCGAGCTCGCGTCGTTCGAGCCGTGTGAATCCCGACAGCTCAGCGACGAGACGGTAGCTACCCGGCGGCAGCACCGGAATGGTGAACAACCCGGCGTTGTTGGTCGCCACCGTGCGAACCAGCCCGGTGCCGGCGCTGGTCACGGTGACCGTCGCGCCCGGTATGGCCCCGCCGCTACTGTCTTCAACGACGCCGCTGATCGCGCCCGCGCCCATTTGCGACTGTGCGCTCGCCGGCGTCCCGGCAATTACCAGTAGTGAAACCAGCACGATGAAGCGACGGAACAGTGACATCAGACTCTCCGGAGGGCCGCCCCTTGCGGCACTCTCAACTATGAGAGTCGGCAGTCACAACGGCGCGACGTCTGTGTGACGGCCGCGCAACCTGAAGTGGTGGTATTCTCGGTGGACCGGGAGGAACGCGTGCCGATTTTGTGAATATCGCTGCCGGGCTTGCGCCACCGAGTTTGAAATGCTCGTGCTGAAAGCGACCACGCCGGCGTGTCTCAAGAAGACGGGGCTTATGTTGCCTCACCTCGCTAATGCTTCCTATCGTCACAATTGAGAGTTATGACAGCGTCGTCGTCTTTCTGACACATCGTTGACACCTTGCACTCATAGGCTACGTCTGTGGCCGTGCGGCCACAGAAGGGCCTCTCTTGTCACACCTCCGATCGTTCTCACGCATTTTTGTGCTCATTGCCCACGCGTGGCTCGTTACAGTCCCGAGCACCACGCTCGCCGCTGAACGACAGGCACCCGCGGCAATTACCGGGCACGTCGCCGATGAAACCGGCGGCATGCTGCCCGGGGCCACCATCGTGTTGCGTCATTCGACGACGCGGCGTGAGCGCGTCGTGGTCACCGATGGGAATGGCCGCTTTTCGGCCGACCAATTGGTCCCCGGATCGTACGGGCTCACCGTTACTCTGTCGGGATTCGAAACGCTCGCACGCGAGACGGTGGAAGTGGTTGGCGCTGAGCAAACGCGACTCACTCTTGTCCTTCGTGTCTCTGCAATGCAGGACTCCGTCGTGGTGCGCGGCACAGCTCTGAACTACGCCAGCTCGGTCGCCGGCAAACGTGCCGCAGACGGGGTGGTCGATATGTTCAACGCCGACGAGATTGGACGCCTGCCCGACAAGAACATCGGCGAAACTTTGAACCGCATTCCCGGCGTCTCGATGCTGCTGGAAAAAGGCGAAGGTCGATTCGTCCAGATCCGCGGCATCAGCCCGCGGCTGAATCACGTGACGATCAACGGCATGGCGCTCGGCAACGGTGAAACCGAGAGCGGCGGCCGATTGGCGCCGCTGGACGTCATCGGCGGTGAGCTCCTGAGTGGAGTTCAGGTGATCAAGACCCCGACCCCCGATATGGATGGCCAGGGCATCGGCGGCACGCTGAATCTCACCACCAAGCAACCGTTCGATTTCGCCAAGCACTTCACCGCTCTGGTCTCGACGCGCGGCGGGCTCGAGTCGATCGCGGGCGTGTCTCCTGACGACACCAAGGAGGTGCCCTACACCATGGACGCCACCCTGACCGGCAAAGTGGCGAATGGCAAGATTGGCTGGCTGGCAGGGTCGTCGTTCTCCAATCGCCGGACACCACTGCTCGGCACCTACCTCGATGATTGGCGTCCCGTGACGTTCGGCGGGGCTACCATCTCGTACCCTACCAACGTCAAGAACAACGTCACCGTGACGGCCCGCGAGCGGCTGAATTTGAACGGCGCGCTGGAGTTCCGGCCCAACGCGTCGTCGAGGTTCTTTGCCCGCTCGTTCTTCGCTCGATGGGACGAGCTGCAACTGCGCAATCGCTTCGATGAGGGACTCGGCACGGCGCTGACGTCGGTCGACGGAACAAACGGCGGAGTGATCGCCGCCAATCGTGTCCAGGTCAATCTGCGCAGCGAGCCCACACTCAAGAAACTCGCCTCGGTGGCGCTCGGCGGTGGCCACCGGATTGGGCGCTGGAGTCTCGATTACGTCGGACAGCGCAACGACAACTCGGTGCACGAACCCAACGACAATTGGGAATTCCGTTCCGGCACATCGACGTTTGGCCCCGACACCTTTCGCCTCCACGACAACGGTGCGGTGACCATCGTGTCGGCGGGCCGGGACCGTCAGGATCCCGCGCTGCAGACGTTCCGCCGCTTGCGCTATTTCGATCAGCTGACCAATGAAAAGGGCTATGCCGGCACCGTCGACCTGCGACGTGATGCACTGTTTGCGGGATCGAAGCCCGGATTCCTCAAGGTCGGCGCCAAGGCGACGCGGACCAAGCGCAATACCGCGGTGTCGCAATCGACCTACGGCATCGGTTCATTCAATTGGACCGCGGCCGAATCGGCGGCGCTCACGCGCGGCGGCTTCACCAATCCGGTGCCGCTCCAGTCGGTCCCGAATCTGTGGCTCGATTTGGATGGGTTGAACGCGTTCTTCCGCGCCAACCGCGATAATCCACGTTACTTCGTGCGTGACGAGAACGACTCCTACCTCAACGACCATCAGAACGACTTTTCACTGCGTGAGCGGGTGCTCGCGGCCTACGTGATGGGTAAGGTCGACTTTGGGCCGGTGGTCGTGATTGCCGGAGCGCGCGTGGAGAATACCGATGTTGTGTCCTCGGCGTTCACCATCGTCACCCAGGGCTCGCGGCTTGTGGCACGGCCGATCGACGGCGGCGGTTCCTATACCAACGTCTTACCGTCGGTGATCGGCACCTTCCCACTGCGCCGCAACCTGATCGCGCGGGCGGCGTGGACCAGTGCCGTCGGCCGGCCCGAATTCAACGCCATCGCGCCGCGCTCACGGCTTGGCATCGAAGACAATCCGTCGATCGGCACCATTGGATCCTTGTCGATCGGCAACCCGGATCTGGAGGCACGGCAATCGAACAATCTCGACTTGTCGCTCGAGTGGTACTTCGATGAGGGATCACTCCTGTCGATGGCGCTCTTTCGCAAGGACATCACCAACGAGATCATTCCTGCGCCGACGCAGCGATTGACCAATCACACGTTTCAGGAGCAAGCCTTCGACCGTTTCGACATCAATACCACCATCAACGCCCAGCAGGCTGATATCCGCGGCATCGAATTGACGCTGGCGGATCAGATGGACTTTCTGCCCTCGCCATTGAACGGCCTTGGCTTTGCCGCATCGGTGACCTTGATCGACAGCGGCATCGAGGTGGCCCGCGGCGACGAGGTGCTCACGCTCCCGCTGCTGCAGCAGGCCGATCAGTCAACCAGCCTCACGCTGTATTACCAGAAGGGCCGGTGGGACCTGTCTGGCACCTACAAGTACAACTCCAACTTCCTCACCGACTACGGCGAGAGCCGCGCGCTCGACCTCGATCAAGGCGGATTCGGGCGTTTCGACTTTCGCGCGCAGTACGACTTGCGGCCCAATATCAAACTCAATTTTTCGGGTATCAATCTCAACGACGAGCCGACAACGGAGTTCCAGGGTGGCATTCAGCGCCAGATTACCGAGTACGAGTACACCGGCCGGACATTCTTCTTCGGGATCTCCGCTGGTCTCGGCCGGTAACGGCATGCGCCGTCCACTCGGGCTCGTCGCAGGGGTAGTGATCGCCGTGGTCTCCGTGGTTGCGGTGACGGCGGCGCAGACGCCTGGGCGCGTGGTGCCGGAATCCACTCCCGCGAAAATTCCCCGCCTCACGGCGCGGACGCTACGTGTTTACGAGGCGCCAGAGGCCGACCAAGGAGTGGCCGCTGACGCCCGCCATTTTTATCCGGTCGACAACTCAGTCCTCGCGCGATACGAGATTGGGTCCGGACGACTGGTCGACAAGTGGGTCGGGCCGCCTGGGCTCATCGGTCACATGAATAGTTGTCTCGCCGATGCCGGACAACTCTGGTGCGCCAACTCGAACTACCCGCAGACGCCGATGGCGTCATCGGTCGAGGTCTTCGATGCCGCTACCCTTGATCATGTTGACAGCCACAGCCTGGGCATGCTCGACGAAGGGTCGCTGACCTGGCTCGATCGCGCGAGCGGCGGCTGGGTCGCGGGCTTCGCGCACTACGACGAGACGGGCGGGCTCCGCTACAAGGACCACTCGTTCTCGAGTGTGGTGACCTTCGACGCCGACTGGCGTCGCACTGGCGGGTGGTTGTTTCCGCCGACGGTCATCGACCGGATGGCGCCGCACGCCGCGTCGGGAGGTGCGATCGGCCCCGGACGGGTGGCTCTACCTGTTAGGCCACGATCGCCCCGAGATGTACGTCGTGGCTCGCCCGCTGATGGGCCCGACGCTGATCCACCTCGCCACCATCGGTCTCGAGGCGGAAGGGCAAGCGTTCTCGTGGGCGCAAGACGCGACGCGCACCATTTTCGCCATCGACCGGCGAAAAGGACTGGTCCGACGAATCGAGATTCCGCCGGTGGCTGACGTGGATCCGCGGGCCGCGCGGCGATTTCGCTGACGCGCGCCGCGCCGGGGCCCTGCTTGTGGTTAACGGTCAGGGCTGATACGGCTCGTCAGACCGTGGCGCGTCCGGCAGCTCCTGGTCCAGCGACTGGCGGTACCGCAAACAGCCGCGGAGGAAATCCGGCCACGCCGGGACAGTCGGCAGCGGATCGGTGCGCTCCGGCAAGAGGCCCCACAGGACTGGATGATGCCAGCATAGTTCCTGCCCAGAGCTGTCCCGATGCGCCCGAATTCCGGCGCGCAATTTTTTGACTTCTGCGATCAGTTCCGCGAGCGACATTCCGTGCACGTCGTCGTCCATGGTGCCCTCCGCGTGCCTACGGTAATGGAACTGACCATCTCGAACAACGTGTCTATTTGATCCCTGAAGCTAACTGAGTTGCCGCACCGGGAATGGCGGGCGTGCCCTTTAGTCAAGGCCGCCTGGCAGGCGGGCTAACCAGCCTCCGCCAAGGCTACGGCGGTCCGCCGAAGCTTCCGCGAAGGCGGAAGCCCTCGCCCTCCACGTCAACGCCACTGAGCTCTGGCATACATGACGGCGGTACTGCACGCGATGGTCGAGTGGGGTGTGCACCACGGGGGCGGGCGGACGCCGCCGCCGATGCCGACTTCATAGTCACGGGCGGGTCACTTTGGGCGGTCGAGCACGCGAAACCTGCCGCGCGGAGACCATTCCGACGCCGTCTGCTCGATCCATGTGCGGGTCCGCACCCAAGCAACTCCCGGCGCCAGACCTACAGGCACCTGCACGTGCACCCCGTCGGGCTCGGTCGCTTGGGTGATGAAAGTCTCGTTCCCCTGGCGGAAGTCAACGTCGATGCGATCCGCGCGACCAACCTCGAATTCGATCTCGTTGTCCACTGCGAGATCCGTCCATTGACCCGGGGCCGCTGGGGTCATCCGTTCGACGGCAAACGCCTTCAACGGTAGAGGACCGGACGTGACCCAGAATTTCAACGGGGCACTCAATCGCTCGACCCCATGGTCGGTTCCGACCACACGGACCGTGGCTTGGCCGTCCGCGATTTCATCAGGAAGCGCGACTAACAGGTCGTCTGACGAGACGCCGGCGAGAAGGCGCCACCGCGTCCCGCGCGCGTCGGTGAGTTCCACTTCGTCATCGACCTGCGCGCCTGCCCGAGTGGCAATGGACACAAGCTGCGCAGGATGCGGTCGCTCCGGCAACACCCGGATCAGCTTGACCTCTGGTACTGCGGTGATCTCCAGCGCCACCGGAACGCTCGTTCGTCCATGGGCGTGAATGACGACGTGCCAGGTGCCAAACGTCAGCGCCTTGGGCACCACGACGCTCATGTACTGGAGACCGCCGTCGGGGGCATCACTGATAACCCGTCCAGTGCTGTCGATCGCTCCCACAATCTCCACGTGCTCACGGACAAATAGCACCCGCATCAAGCGCGTGTCTTCGAGGCCAAGGAAGAAGCCGGTTATTGACACGATGGTGTTGGGAGCGGTCGCCGCCGGATGGACCGACGCGATCAGCGGCATTCCTGCCACCGTCACAGGCTCAACGACAGGCGCCGGAACGACGTCTTCGGGAGGCACGGGACAATTGTCAGGCCCGAACATCGTCGCGTTTGAGCCGTTGGTAGTCCACCACCGCTGCCAGCGCCGCTGTTTGGCCGCCGGGTCGCCGTAGGAACCGTCGCACCAGGTGCGGTGCGTCAGGGTTTTCAACGCGCCGCAGACGTCATTATGAGCAGGGTTGTTGCCTGACAGGCTGATCAAGATCGGCACCGCCGCTCGCGATCGGGTGTTGCCCAACGCCGTCGCGATCGACGAGCGAATCTCGGCCGGCGCACCGGATAAGGCGCCTTCGAGCAACCCTACCGACTGATCGCCACCGATGCGGCCAAGGCCGAGCGCCGCGTAACTCCGTGACCGCTCCTCGACGGTTGCATCCTGGAGCACGTCAGCAAGAAACGCGGCATCGTCGGAATGACCGACGCGGGCGAGGGCCAGTGCAATACCCTGGCGGCGCGAGACGTCGCCGCTTCGAAACAGCGCCCTCAGATACATACGGCTGGTGCCCGTGGCCAGTCGCCCCAACGCTTCGATCGCCGACCAGTCGCCTTGGGATTCTGCGGCGAAGCGGCCGATCAGCGAATCCAGAAATGCGGGGGCGCTCTCAATGATCGCCGCTCGCGCTTGATACCTGCGCGCCAAGTCAGCACCGTCCGCGTCCATGACCAGCGGGGCAAAGGCGCGCATCAGTTCATCCTCAGTGCCTGCCTCGACCGTGAACGAAAATGTCCTCTCGAAGTGCGCACCGGGAACAGAATCACCCTCCTTGTGCTTGCGAGGTGGCGGTGGTGGGCGGTTGGGCTCGTGGAGAGGGTAGTACTTCCAGCGCACGCTGGGTCGTCCGGACGCAGAAAGACGGTAGTCACCCGGAGCGAGGTCGTAGTCTTTCAGAAGATATCGAAACGAAGTGCGTTGTCCTGGCGCGAGTAACGGAGGGTGAGCAATGCCACCGTACCTTCCCCCACTACCCATCGCGGAAAAGCAGCCAAAGATATTCGGCGGCACTCGCCGCTGTGCGCCAGTAATTGTCAGGCTGACGTCCTGCTGACCTGTTTCGTATCCGACGGGCTCGTCGCCCACGTTCAGCACATCGACGACCACGACGATGGGTTCGCCGGCCAGATACCTGGACTTCTCCAGATATGCCTCGACTTGCACTTGCGCCATCGCTGGCGTGGCGAGGAATAGGAGCAGGCCGCACAGAGATGCTCTAAGCAGATCTTGGTCGAACTCGACGCCTCCGGCGTCCAGTGTCTCGAGCAGGCCGCGGAAATCAGTCGGCCTGTCGAGCATCTACTCCCGCCCGATGCTTTTCGCCCGCCTGGTTCAACTCGTGGAGGAACGCCACAAACCGTTGCAGCAGTTCCAAGCGTTGGGACGGCGTCAGCCGGAGGTTGCGATCCGGAGACCATCGGATCACGACGCGCGGGACTTGACCCGCATCAACGACTTGTGGTTTGCGTCGGCCCTGTGACTCGCCACACCGCATTGCCGACGTCGTCGGCGACCAGCAGACCGCCCCGAACATCGACCGCAACGCCGACAGGACGACCCATCGCGTCGCCGTTGTCCTTGACGAAGCCGGTCAGCACGTCAATGGGCATGCCTGAGGGCCGTCCATTCGAGAACGGCACGAAGATCACTTTGTAACCGCTGCGCGGCTTGCGGTTCCACGACCCATGTTGACCGATGAACATGCCGCGCTCGAAGCGTGGAGACACCTTGTTTCCCTTGGAATGAGCCAGTCCCAGTGATGCCGTATGTGAGCCCAGCGCGTAGTCCGGCGCGATCGCAGTCGCCACCAGATCGGGCCGCGGCGGCTCGACGCGATCGTCGATGTGTTGACCGTAATAGCTGTAGGGCCAGCCATAAAAGCCTCCGTCGCGAACGGCCGTCATGTAGTCCGGGACGAGGTCGTTCCCAAGCTCGTCCCTCTCGTTGACCGCAACCCACAGCGCACCGGACTCGGGGTCCCATGCCATTCCTACCGGGTTGCGCAATCCCGACGCGAAGGTGCGGTGAGCGCCCGTCTGAAGATCGAGCTCCCAAATTTCGGCACGGCGAGTTTCCTGATCGAGGCCGTTCTCGGCGACGTTGCTGTTGGAGCCGATGGCGACGTACAGCTTTGACCCATCGACGCTGGCCACAATGTTCTTGGTCCAGTGATGATTGAGCGGACCGCCCGGCAAATCCAGCACCTTGGTGGGCGCGGCTTGAATGCTGGTGTCACCTGCGGAATAGGGGAAACGGATGATCGCGTCCGTATTCGCGACGTAAAGAACGGTGCCGACCAGAGCCATTCCGAACGGCGAGCTCAGGCCGGTCAGAAACGCGGTACGCACCTCCGCGGCGCCATCGCCATCGGCGTCGCGCAGCAGCGTGATGCGATTCGGGCTCGGCACGGCGCCCCCGGCCTTTTTCTGATAGCGCTTGAAGAACCAGCCCTTGATGCCCTTGGCATCTTCCGGCCTGGGCGGCGCGTTTGTCTCCGCGACCAGCACGTCTCCATTCGGCAGCACGTGCAGCCATCGCGGATGGTCCAAGTCGCGGGCAAAGGCGACGACGGTGGCGCCCTCGCCGCTGACAGGACCTGCGTTGGCGGGCCAGCCAATGGCCTTCACCACGTTGATTGTCGGAATCATCGACGTCTGAGGTGGCGGCAACACCGGTTGAGGGCCAAACCCCTGTGTGGTGGCCACCCTGGATGTGGCGCCGCCGCACCCCGCCATCACGAGTGTTGTCAGAGCCAGCGTCACGAATCGAACTGAAGAATTGGCCGACAGCATGCCGGGTGGCGAAGCAATATTGACTCCACCCTTCAGTCGAATGCCGCCCTCAGAAAATGCGTTGCGGCACCAGCACACCGCGCCACCAGCTCGTCCGTCACGATGCCAGCCCTGCGCAAGAACAATCCATTGCCTGGCAAGTCTGGGGCGAACGAACTCGTGTGTCCCGATTACGCTGGCGGCTCGCTGGCTGCCGTGCGCTGAGCGCTGGTTGGCTCGGGCCGTCGCACCTTGCCACAGATCCAAGTCGGCCCCTTCGCTCCTGTCACTCGACGCCAGTAGCGCGATGAGCAAGGCGCACGCGCCACTCGTGGGACGGTTGACCATCGACGCGCTCCTCCAGGAAGACAACTCGCAGCAGATTTAGCGAACGATCACGGGCGCGTCGATCTAGCTCCCGACGCAGCGTCCAATCGGCGGCGCCGCCTCGGCCGCGGCCGTGCGAAAGTCCTTGCCGATAGCCGCCGCCACGGTCGCAGCGACCTGGCGCTGCTGCAGTGCGGCGTGATCGTGAAGCTCTCCCCGATCGCGCACCGCAGGTCCGAAGCAGCCCAACCACATCTCGTCGGCGCCGGCCACGTCCGCGCCGTGTGACGTCCAGTCCTTCGTCGTGCGGCCGCGCCCATGGTCCACCGTCAGAATCAACGTCGTCTGGTCGCGGTATTCGGGGTCCGCCTGCAGACGGGACCACAACTCGCCCAGCCGGGCGTCGGTGCGATTCAGCGCGTCGAGCGTGAGGTCGTAGCGTCCGTCGTGCGCCCAGTCGTCCGTTTCATCGAACGCCACATACATCACCTGCGGGCGATGGGTCTCGAGATGCGCCATCGCGAAACGGAAGGTGTACACGTCGTGGCGCGCACCCGACCATGGTGTGGGCGTGTCGAACTGGACCGCGCTCAGCTGGCGCACTCGTGGATCGTCATGTGCGTAGGCTTCGAAGCCGGCGTTGATGGCGATGGTGCCCTCGCGCCGTTCCGAGATCCAATTGAAGGTTTCCCAGGACGCGAACACGGCGACCTGCTCTTTGGTCACGCCCAGCGTGGGCCGCAACCACTCGAGCACCGTCAGGAAATCGTAGCGCTTGTTGTCGTTGCTGGTCACGACGTCGTCATGCGCCGCCCCGGTGAGCAACTCGTTGTAGCCCGGATACGAGAAACGGTGCCGGTTGGTGACATCCACCCGGCTGCCGATGCCGCGATTGCCGGCAAGAAACCCGTGCTGGCGGGCCAGCGTGGTCCAGAGAAACGGCATCAACTTCTCGCGGCGTGCCTGCGCGGTGTCGGCCCAGAACCGTTTGTAGGTCGCGGTCTGCTCGACCGGCGTCTTGCCGGAGGCGCTGCGCAGGACCTCGAGATCCAGTCCGCCAAATATCTCCTGCCACCGCGCCCCGTCGAGGGTCACGAGAACCACTCGCGCGCCGGCGGATTGGGGCTGCGTTTCCGCGCGAAGGCCGCGCGCGCCTGCCGGCACGAACGCCACGGCCACGAGCAGCCCCAGCGCGAGGCCGCGGCCGACGGGATTACGCACGCTGAAGCGCGACGTCCATTTCTCGAAGCACAGCATCAATATTCTCCACAAGGGCGATCATGTCGCCCTCGAACAGTTGACCGATTGAACCGATCCGGAAGGTGGCAGCGGCCGTCAGCTTGCCGGGATAGATCACGAACCCACGCGCGTGGAGGCGCTGGTAGAACGCCTCGAATTCAAAGGGCGCCGGCGGCGCGTGGAACGTCGTGATAATCGGCCCTTGCAGCGCGGCCGGCAAGTAGGTGTCGAATCCGAGGGCCGACATGTCCTCGACCAACCGGCGCTGATTGCGCGCATAGCGGTCGCCCCGTGCGGCCACACCGCCCTCCGCCGCCAGCTCGGCGATCGCCTGAGCAAGCGCCAGCACGACGTGGGTCGGCGGGGTGAAGCGGAACTGGCCGTCGGCATCGAGGGCCTGCTGCTGCGCAACCAAGTCAAGGCTGAGGCTGCGAGCGCGACCCTGGCACTCCTGCAGGAGCCGCCGGCTGGCGATCGCCAACGACAGCCCCGGCACGCCCTCGATGCACTTGTTGGACGACGCCATCAGGACGTGGACACCGAGTGCCGCCATATCGATCGGCAGCGCGCCGAAGCTGCTCATGGCATCGACGAGCAACGTCAGGCCGCGCGCCCTCGTCTCGTCGGCCAGCTCCGTCAGCGGATTCACCAGCCCGGTCGTGGTCTCACAGTGGACGACAGCCACGTGAGTCACATCCGGGTTGGCGTCCAGGGCGGCCGCAAGGTTCCGGCGCTGAACGGGTAAGTGGTCGGGCACGCGCAGCAGCGCGTGCGGCAGGCGCAGCCGCTCGGCAATGTGCCGCATGCGCTCGCCATACGCACCATTGATCGCGATCAGGAGCCGTCCGGCGTCGGGAACACAAGTGCCAAGAGCGGCCTCGACAGCGTAGGTGCCGCTGCCTGGCACGAGCACGGCGGCATACTCTTCGGCTCGCCCCGGCGCCGCCATGGCCGCCAGCGCGCGGCGGATGGATTGCACTACAGCCGTGAAGTCGGCGTCGCGCGATCCGACATCGCGCGCCATCGCCGCCCTGACCGAGGCGCTGGTCGTGAGGGGACCGGGCGTAAACAGACGCTGTTGGTTCATGCCGCCCCCGCCGTTGACCGCTCCAGAATCGCGTACAGCCCTGACAGGGTCTCAATGAGATGGGTCGGGCCATGCGGCTGCAGTTCGGCGGCGCTGTGGGAGCCCGACGTGACCGCCACCACCAAACCGCATCCTGCCGCCCGCCCCTGCGCGATATCGACGGGTGTGTCTCCCACCTTGGCCACGCGCGCCGAGTCGGGCACCAGGGTCAGCTCCATCAGTCGGAAGATCATGTCCGGGTGAGGGCGGCCACGCGGCACTTCGTCGCTCGCCACGGTGGCATCGAGCAGGCCGGCTTCTGACCAGCCGAGCCGCTGGATGATGGCATCGGCGATCGCGCGGTTGAATCCGGTGTCGAGGCTGGTCTTCACGCCGTGACGCCGGCACCACCGCAACACGTCGGTCGCGCCCTCACACTCCCGCACGCCGGAATCATCGCGGTAGTAGCGAATCATCCGGTCCATGAAACTCGCGTGCACGCTCGCCACCGCGTCCCCGGAGGGCGTGCGGCCCTGGTGCTGTGTTAACAGAGCCTGGATCGCGTGGGGCTTCGGCATGCCCATCACCGCGTTGACGTCGTGACGCGACGCCGTGACGCCCACCTGCGCGAGCGCCGCCTGTAATTGCCGGTGGACGGCGTCGTCGTCCATTACCGTGGTGCCGGCCATGTCGAAGACGATGAGGTCGATGTCCATGTCCATGTCCTGGTGCTCCGCGTTCAGACCCTCGAGCGGAGGGTCGGTTGCCGCCGCCGTTACGGTGATGGGGGGACGGCATGTGCGACGGTCATGATTGGCCGCCGCTCCGCCCATGCCAGCATTGCCGCCACCACTGAGGCGGCGACCGTGACCGCACCCAGCAGGCGTAACGACGCGCCCCAGCCCCAGGCGTCGGCCACCGCGCCGACGGCAATGCCCGACAGCAGCGCGCCCGTGTAGCCGGCGGTGTCGATCAGGCCGGCAGCAGTAGCCGCACCGCGCTTGCCCCCGAGTTCGAGCGCGATGGCACCAGCTAGCAACGAGTACGGTCCGATGAGCAGCAGGGCGATGCCGCCCACGGCGACCAGCCCGAGCCGCTCATCGCTCATGACCAGATCGGAGGCCGCGGACCACGCGAGCAGACCTGCCAAAAGCAGGAGTGGCGCCGCCACCACCATGCGCCGGCCTGGGCCGAGGCGGTCGGTCACGACGCCAACGGCCAGCACCGAGACGCCGCCCATCAGCGGAAACAACGCGCTCCAGCGCGCCGCCTCGCCTGGGGCCATGCCGTACGCCACGGTGAGGTAGGTGGGGATCCAGATGTTGAAGGCCTCGCGGACGAGGGTGAGCGCGCACGACAGCAGGCACACCAGCCAAAAAATCGTGCTGGAGAGCAGCGGCCGAATGAGCGACGCAATGCCGGCGGGCTCGGCGTCCCGGCCGTCGGATCCATACACCGTCAGCGGACTCGACTCGGGTTCGGGCAGGCCCCGATCGCGCGGGCGTTCGCGAAGGATCACGCCGACCGCCACCGCCATGACCGCCATGATCCCGGCGGCGGCGAAGAAGACGGCACGCCATCCGCGGCCGGCGTCGAGCAGCGCTCCCAGGGCGACGCGCGCAGCCGCATCGCCGAACAAGTACGACAGCGACAGGACCGCAATGATCCGCCCGTGGCGCTGCGGTGCAAACCACTGCGCCACGAGCTTGGTGAGCGCACCCCACCCGGCTGACTGGATGAAACGGTTGACCACCCAGGCCGCCGTCAGCGCCCACCCCCACGCACCCAGGCCGAAGGCGATGGTGGCGACCACCGTCCCCCACATGCCCAGCAGGAACATCGGTCGGCCGCCGAACATGTCGCCGGCCACGCCGGTTATGGGCTTCCCGATCGCGTAGGCCAGCACGCCGGCCGACGCGATGGCGCCGATCGAGGCGTTGGTTATGCCCGCCAGACCGGCGTCGGCGGCGATCAAGGGCGCCGCCACCGACAGGTTCGACCGGCACAGGTAGTACCCGGCGTAACCCACCAGCAGCGCCGCCACGGTCAGGCCCTGCCAGGCGCGCTCCGCCGGAGCCTCGGTCAGAATGTGTACCTCAGCGAAAATTGCGCCGTTCGCGGTCCGGCTTGATCCACTGACTGCGTGCGCGTAATGCGGCCAAAGGCGCTCGAGGTGATGTTCATGTTGCCCGGGATGTCCAGGTTTTCGAGGTTGAACAGGTTCGCGAAGCTGGCTTCGAATCGCAGCTTCGACGAGCCCGCAATCTTCAGGTCCTTGCCGACCGTGAGCGAGAAGGCGGTCGTGCCCGGCCCTTCCAGAATGCCCACCTTGCAATTGCCGAAGCGGCCGATGTTGTTGGCTGGCCGGACGAAGTCAGCGACATCGAAATAGGCGGTCGAGGTGGGGTTCGCGATCAGCCCGTCGCCTACGCAGTCGGGTCGTTGGCTCGCGGTGAAGCCGCGGACGGTGGTGCCCGTGCCGGAGGGGTCGGCGTTCGAGAAGAACGGCGTCAGGTACGGTCCCGACTGCGCCAACGCGATCCCCGTGAGGTCCCACCCGCCCACCAGCAGATCCAGGGCGCGGCTCATATTCGTGCCGATGGCGCGGCCGCGGCCAAACGGCACCTCCGCGAAGAACGTGCTCACAAAACGATGACGGCGGGTGAACGGCTCGTTACCGCGATCGCTGTCGCCGCGGAACAGGTCCAGAGTGGTCGCGCCATTCTCACCGGTGTAGTTGCCGGGTACCGCGCCGCCGTGGTCGGCGATGTTCTTGGCCAGCGTGTAAGAGGCATTGAAGGCGACGCCCCGTGAGAAGCGCTTCGATAACTCGAGACCTAGGGCGTCGTACCGGGATTGCGGGCCGTTGTCGCGGGTCGTCACCACGTTCCAGTCGGTGAACGGCCGCGTGTGACGCACCGCCGCATAGCCTTGGGTGTTGGATGGCACCTGATTGAGGTCGGGGCTGTAGACCAGGTCCTTGGTCTTCGACCCGACATAGCTCACGCGCAGGCCGGTGTTCCAGCCAAGATCTCGATCCACCGTGGCGGTCCACTGCGTGACGCTCGGATCGCGGAGGTCAACCTGGTTGGCGCGGCGGAAGTCGAGCGACCCGGCCGGCAGCGCTCCCTGTGCCGTGGTCGCCGACGAGATGTTCGGGAAGACGAACGCCGGGGCGGGCGTGGTGTTCGAGAACGCCGCGGCCACGGCCGTCACGGTGGCGACCATCGAGTAGTTGACGGCGCCGTAGAGCGGGACCGTGTAGCGCCCGACGCCGCCGCGCACCACGGTCTTACCGTCGCCAAGGCGATAGGCCACGCTCAACCGCGGATTGACGTTGTTCTTGTCGGTGAAGCGCAGCGACTCGGGCAGGCCGGCCTCGGCCGCCGTCACAAACGGCGTATTGGGAACCGAGTTACGGACCAGCGCGGGGATTTTCGCGAGCACGCCGTCGTTGGCGACAATCACCCGGCCGCCCGGGAAATTGCGGTCGAAGTTGCCCATCTGGTTGCTGCGGTCCTGCATCGGGCCGCGCAGGTCGTAGCGCAGGCCGAGGTTGACGGTCAGCTTGTCGGTGGGCTTCCAGTCGTCCTGCAGATAGCCCGCGAAATGGGTGGCATACGGATTCGCGTCCGGCGTGTTGATCGAGTAGCCGGTGAACTGCGGCGCTCCGACGAGGAAGTCGGCGAAGGCGTTGCCGGTGTACACGCCGCTGAACTGGTAGCGCCCGAATTCCTCGCCCGAGAAGAACGTGATCTGGTCCTTGTACTCCACGTACTGGACGTCGACGCCGGCCTTGAGCGTATGGCCCGACCGCACGTAGGTGAGGTTGTCGTTGAACTGCACGACCTTGCTCAGGATGTTGCGAGGCTTGTCGCCGCCGCTCGAGATGAAGCTGCCGTCGGTGAACTCGAACGCCGGGAACCCGCCCGAGGTGGGGATGCCGGGCAGGCCGATCAGGCCGAGCGGGGTGATGAGCTCGCCGCCCTTGCCGGAGTTGGCATAGGCGTCGAGGTCGGCCGTGGTGTTGTAGCCGCCGCGCAGTTCGTTCAGCCATGAACTCGACAGCACCCAGTTGTGCGCGGCGGCGAGCTGGCGGACCTTTGCTTGCTGGCTTCGCTCGCCCTGCTTCGGGTTCCAGTTGCCAGACATCCCCACCGTTTCCACGTCCTTGAACGTGTAACGGCCGAAGACGCGCTGCTTGGAGGTGAACGCATGATCGACACGCGCATCGAAGCCATTCACGTTGAAGTCGCCAGCGGCGTTGGCCACGTAGTTGGGCTGCCCGACCGCGGCGCCGGTCGACTGGTTCTGGCGTTCGAAGAACGCCTCGAGGGCTTTGGCCGATACCGGATTGATCGGAATCTGATTGTTCGGGTACGGCTGGCCCGTGAACGGGTTGACGAGCTGCCGACCGATGGACGACAGATCGCCGCGCCGGAACGCATCGGGCGGCACAATCTGCGACAACGTCGTCTCGTTCGGACGCCGCACACCTTCATACGCACCGAAGAAGAAGGTCCGCGAGCGGACGACCGGACCGCCCAGCGAGCCGCCAAACGAGTTGGCCCTGACATCCGGCTTGATCGGCTTGCCGCTGGCGTCCTTGGGGGCAAACCGGTCGACCGCGTTCAGCGCCGCGTCCTGGAAGAACCAGAAGCCGGACCCGCGAAGGTTGTTGGTGCCGCTCTTGGTCGTGGTGGTCAGGTCGGTCACCTGCATGAACTCCGCGTTGTTGTTCGCGGAGCTGACCTTGAACTCTTCGATCGACTCGACCGACGGAAACATGTCGCGGGAGGCGCCGCCCGCGCGCGTGCGCTGCGACGAGATGCCGTCGATGGAAAACGAGGTCTGGAAGGGCAGGTTGCCCGCAATCGAGATCGAGCCGTTGCGGTCCTGTTGGACGCCCTGCGCCAGCGTGGCCACCACAATCGGGCTGGGGTTATTGGTGGCCCGGAAGTTGAGCGCAAGCCGGTTGATTTCGTCGCCCGACTTGGAGTTGTCGATCGTGGCGCGCTCGGTTTCGATGACCGGGTTGGAGGCGCGCACTTCAACCGACTCTGCCGCTCCTGACAGCGCCAGCGACAGATCGGCGCGCACGTTCTGACGGGCCAGCAGATCGAGCTGCCGGGTCGCATCCGAGAAGCCCGCCAAAGTCGCGGTAATCCTGTACGGACCCGGGTCAAGGTTGGCCACTACGTAGTTGCCGGAGCCGTCGGTGACGACCGCGCGGGTGGCTTGCGTGTTGAGATTCACGAAGGTGATCGTGGCCCCGGGCACAAGGCCGCCGCTCGGGTCCGCAACGGTGCCCACCACCGTGGCAACGGTGGATTGGGCGATGGCCAGGGCTGGTAGCACGCACGTCCAACCGATGACGACGGTACCGATGATCCGATGGAAAGCACGACGGAGTTTGATCTGGCAGGTTCTGGTCACGGCTTCGCTCCTTGAGAGTGATCGGCATCCTAGGAGAGCGCGGTAACGTACCCACGACAGCTGCGCAACCAGCGTGGCAACTTTGGGAGACGAAGCGGTGGCGATACAGATCGGACGTTACGCCGAGGTTGTGCAACGGAGTGCACGGCGTCCTACTTCCGCCCGGGGTTTATAGACGTGCAGACGCCGTTAAGGCCGGACCCCTAATGGCCGGCGAAGGTGCGTAATCGACGATCTGTGATTGGCACGGGCGCGCCGAGTGAAGCACGGCGATACCTCGAACAATCTGTGTCGGCGTGCGGAGCGTCAGCCGTCAGATGGGCGATCAACACCGGTTGATCCGCATCAGAACATTATCCGCAGACCGAGCTGCACCTGGCGCGGGCCGCCAAAGCGCGCGGTGGACGGGGCAAACAGCGGCTGACCGGCGCTCGCGACCGGCGACGAGGGGGTGCCGTAGACGCTGATGGCGTCATTGCCGAAGTTCCGATTCGCCGCCCGCGTCACGTTGAACACCTCCACCACCAGGTCCATGCGACGGCCGGCGGGCCCCAGCGACTTCATCACGCGCATGTCGAGATTAAAGAAGCTCGGCTGGCGCATCGAGTTGCGGGCGGCCACCCGGCCGTCGATGATCGCCCGGTCGTTGTCGTCGTTGCCGTCCCGCTGCGTGTCGCTGCCGATGACCGGCGTGAACGGAAAGCCCGAACGCGTCACGAGGATGGCGCTCCAGATGAATCCGGCCGGCAGGTCCACCACCGTGCTGGCGTTGAAGCTGTGGCGCACGTCCTGCTTCGACCACCCCCACTCCGCGGCCACGTCGAACACGTTGAGGGCGGGCTCCTGGCTGAAGTTCCGCTCGTTCGAGTCGTCATCCTTGTTGGAGCCGAGCGTGTAGTGCAGCTGGGCCTGGATCCGCGAGGCCAGGCGGTGCACGAAAGAGGCGGTCAGCGCGTGATATCGCGCCTTGGCCGTCGACTCGTTGATGGACAGCTGCGCGATGGTCGGATCCGGGCGCGTCGCCGGGTAGATCGGCACGCCGGACGCGTTGATCGTCGGCGGGAACAGGTTGCGATCCAGCCGCCGCTGCAGTTGCCAGGCGTTCGAGAAGACGTATCCGACGCTCATCTGCGTGACACCGCCGACCTGCTGGTCGAGCGTCAACGCGCCCTGGAACGTGCGCGGGTTCCGGAAGTCCGGGTCGAACCCGAAGATGCGCTGCGGGGCGGTGACGGTGCCGTCAGGCAGCAGCGGCAGCGCGTTGGGGAACGCCAACTTCTGCAGGATCGTGGGATCGACACGGCTATCGACCGCCTGGGTCGTCAACCCGTTGTCGGTGAACACGCGCTGGAAGAGGTTGGCAGGCGTCCGCGAGGCATACAGCCCCGTCGACACGCGTACAATGCTCCGGCCGGCGCCGTTGGCATCCCAGGTGAGCCCGAGACGGGGCTGCCACATGGCGAGATCGTTCGGGATGCGGGAGGTCGTCGGGTAGGCCGGGTTCGGCCGCGTCGGCTGCGGGTTCCACTGACCTTCCCAGCGCAGGCCGGCGTTGAGCGTGATGCGTGTACCGACCTCGATGCGATCCTGCACGAAGAGCGCAAGCTCCTGGCCGGTGCCCTCGAACGTCAGGTCTGCTTCATCGAAGCCGGCGACGGTCTGGCGGTAGCGGCTGATTCTGCCGGCCAGGTAGTTGGGAAGGCTCGTGAAGTCATAACGGCCCTGGATGTTGCCCGCGCGCCGCTGCCGGAAACTGGTGACGTTCGCGTCCCAGCCGAATCGCACCTGCTGGCGGTTCGTGGACCAGCTCAGGTTCTGCGCCAATTGCATCCGCCGGGCGTTGAACTGGCGCGGGCGACCGGCGTCGCCGCCGAACGTGCCGAAGCCGTTGATCGTCACCTGCGCCAGGTCCGAGTTCGGATCCTCGAGACGATTGTCGGTGGCCACCTGCATGCGCAGGTCGCTGAAGAGCCGGTTCGTCACCACGGAGGTGAGCGAGGCTTTTACGGCCACGCTCGACGCGCGCCTGGTGTAGTTGGCGGTGGTGGCCGTGGTCTGGCGCGGCGAGTCGAAGTTGAAGTTGTCGCCGGTCAGCCGGGTGTACATCGGCTGGACGTTCAGCGTATGGCCCGGCGACAGCACCGCATCGACGCGGCCGAAGAGCGCCGTCGGGTTGTTAGTGCCGTAATGCTCGCCTTCGAGCGCCTGCACGTCGGCCGGCACCTGAATGTCGCCCGCCTGCGGCTGAAACCGGACGACGAACGGCACGCGAAGCAGGTTCTGCTCGGCCGCGGTGAAGAAGAACACACGGTCCCGGATGAGCGCACCGCCGAGCGACCCGCCGAACTGGTTCTGCCGGTTGTCGAGGCTCTGATCGAACGCGTCCGGCGAGGTCAGCGCCTTGTTGCGGTTGAAGTAGAAGGCGTCGCCGTTCATGCTGTTCGAACCCGACTGCGTCACGACGTTGATGAAACCGGCGCCCGTGCGCCCGACCTCCGCGCCGGCGCCGGTGCGTACGACCTGGAACTCCCGCACCGCCGACTGCGGGAAGAAGAATGCCGTCTCGTTGCCGCCGCGCTGGTTGCCCTGCAGCGGATCGTTGAAATCCGCCCCGTCAATCGCCACGTTCGAGTTGATCGACCGCTGCCCCGAGATGATGAGGCCGGCGCGATCGGACTCCTGGACCACCCCGGGGGAAAGCTGCGCGAACTCGGCGAAGTTCCTGCCGCGCATCGGCAGGTCGGCGATGGCCCGTTGGTCGATGGCGGTGCCCGTGGCCGTGTCCGTCCGGTTCAATCCCCCGGCCGCCGCCAACACCGTGACCGTTTCCGACACGCTGGCCGGCGTCAGCGTCGGCGACAACCGCTCCGTACCACCCACCGACAGGACGACGCCTTCATAGCGGAGGGTCGAGAAGCCTGCCAACATCACTTCGACAACATACGGACCAACCGGCATCGCCGGCAGTGTAAAACGTCCCGCCTCATCCGTGAGGACGCTGCGAACGGCGCCAGTCGCCATGTGGCGCGCTGTTACCGACACTCCCGGGACAATTCCACCTTGTTCGTCGCGCGCGGTCCCTGTGATCGCGGCGCTGCCGGATTCGGACTGCGCGTACGCGCCGCCGGCGCCAATCGATGTCAGCAGAAGAACAACAAGCGTAACTCTCAGGGACATTCGAGGCTCCTTGATTCGATGTGATGGGCTCATGCTAGGCAAGCTGTCGTGACGGTCTTGCAACGGCGGCGTCACGGGTAGGTAAAACTACCGGCAGCTTTGGCGCCGGGCTGCTCCGTCGTCCCGTGTCTTGGGCTAAGTTTGGCCAAATCCTCTAGGGGACGATCAGGAGCAACCGAGTTGCGTTCGCGGTAGATGGCGAGGGAGCATGCGGCACGTTGACTACTAACAAGAGCCGGCGTCAGGGCCGGTGAAAGGATCCGTATGCACTGGCCAACCATCATCCTTGAGGTCGTCGGTGGGCTCGTTTTGTTTCTGTTCGGCGTGTTGCAGCTGGCCCGTGCGATCGAGCCCCTGGCCAGCGATCGCGCACGCGAGCTGCTCGACCGTTTCACGACTAACCGATTCGCCGGCGTCCTGACCGGGGCAATCGCCACGACCGTCCTGGATTCCTCTTCGGTGACCATCATCCTCGTGATCGCGCTTGTGAATGGTGGCTTGCTCACCTTCACACAGTCGCTGGGCGTGATCATGGGTTCGAACATCGGAACGACTGTATCGAGCCAGATCTTCGCCTTGGACGTCGAAGCCTATTCCCCTGTCATTCTGTTTGTCGGCTTCTTACTGTTCGTGACGGCAGGTCGGTCGGAAACGCGCCGTCATGTTGGGCTGGCCGTGCTGGGTCTCGGGCTCGTGTTCTTCGGTTTGAACTACATCGGCGAGGCCGTTGGTCCGCTGCGCGACGATCCGCAGTTCATGCGAAGGATGGCCGGACTGGAACGGCCTCTTGTTGGCCTGGCAGTGGGTGCCATTGCGACCGTCATCATCCAGTCTTCATCTGCGATGCTGGGCATCGTCATCACGCTGGCCTCGCAGGACCTGCTGACGCTACCCGCTGGTCTCGCCCTCATGCTGGGGGCGGAGATTGGGACATGTGCCGACACGCTGGTTGCGGCTATCGGGCGAACGCGCGCCGCCCTCCGCGCTGGCGTCTTCCATCTGACGTTTAACATCGTCTCGGCGGTGATCGGCGTGCTGTTGATCGACCACCTCGCAGCGGTGGCCACGGCGCTGCCTGGCGGGGACTCGTTGCCTCGACAAATCGCGAACGCGCACATGACATTCAACGTATTGGGCGTGGCGGCGTTCATAGGCTTCACGCCACTGATCGCCAGGCTGCTGAATTACGTGGTGCCTGACGCGCGCGGCGACGGCCCGGCATCCCACGAGGGGACGGAGAAGATTCATCAACCTGAGTAACGCTGCTGCGCGAAGTGCTGCACGGCCGAGACGTTGCGTAAGTGGGTGCGGCAGGCCGACGTGCACCAGCCCGACCGTATTGCCCGCAGACGCTCTGGTCCCGTCAGTGTTCCTTACATCGCAGAACACCTGCCACGCGTTATCCTTCAGAGATGGACCGTCTCAACTCGTTGGTCTACTTCAGCGAGCCGTTCGCGCGCGCCTATCGCGCGCTCATGAATTCACTTGGCCGCGGCCAGTCGTTGGTCGTGTTGATTGCCCCCCAAGGTGCCGCGCGCAATGCGTTGTGGCGCGGCGTCGTCGAGGAAATGGCCCCCTCGCACCTCGAAGTCATCGGAGATGGACGGATTAATGCGGCGGCGATCGGCCGCGTGCTTACCGGTCACTCGTCTCCAATGGTCGTCGTTGAAAATGCCGACGATTTACCTGGGCCGGCATTCACCCAACTCGAACGGTTGCTTGACCCAGTCGCGCCGATTCCCGCCGCGCAGATCTTACTGGTCGGGAGCGAACGTCTGGCGCAGCGGTTGCGCCATCCCGATGCGCTCGCGCTGGCCGCTCGCGTCACGGCATGGTCGAATCTTGCTCCCGACGATGCGCGCGCCGTGGCGATGTTTATGGGTGAAGTCGCCGGGGACGGCGATGCGCGACCGGCCGCAAGAGGCAGCAGACATCCGCTGCGCTGGGCCGCTGCCGCTGCGGTGCTTGCCGTCGGTGTCGCTGCCGCGATGTGGTGGCCGCGCCTGCAGCAGAGCGGTGCACCACTCGCCGAAGCGCCCGCCACGGTGGCGGCGCCGCCACAGCAGCCTGCGCCGGCGCCGGTCGTACCACTGGAGTCATCCGCGTCACCGCAGGCCGTACCACTGGAGTCATCCGCGCAACCGCAAGCCGCACCCCTCGAGTCATCCGCGTTACCGCAGGCCGCACCACTCGAGTCATCAGCGCCACCGCAGGCGCCATCATTCGCTGCGTCGCCGCCCCCAGCAACCGTCGCGTCCGCAGTCGTGAAACCGCCACCCGCCCCGCCCGTGGTGCCGTCTCCTCCCCCGCAACCAGCCGCCGCCATGACTTCGGCACCGACGTTGACCGCCGCACCAGCGTCGTCGCCGACAGTGCCTGCGTCGCGACCGGCGAGCAGTACGGCATCGTCATCGACCTTCAGCGAGGCTGACGCCCTCGCTCGTGGCCGCGCATTGGCGGCGCGTGGCGAGGTGCGGGCGGTGTTGAGTTTACAAGGCGCGATGTCACGACGTCCGGAAGGCATTAGAGCTGAGACCAGCGCGGCACTCGCAGTGCTGGTCGAAGAAGCGCAGGCAGTCAGGTCGCGGATCGATCGCGATCAGTTGCAAAAGACGCCGCGCGTACCGCAGCCGCGCGAGTAGCGAGGTTGCGACGCGGCGACCGCACGGGGCAGGCTTACGGCGTTGGGCAGGCGGCGATCATTTTAAGCGCCGTTACCTCGAATGTGCGATGTCCGCCCCCGCCACCGGGAATCGGCTTGGCGTTGGCGGGCGGTGGTGTCGCCGTTGTCGTCGCGGGCGCGGACATTCGACCCGTCAACTGCACCTGGTGATTGAGATGGCGCGACAGGTTGACCGCCTCGGGCGCTGACAGGGTATAAGTGGTTTTTGCCGACGCGGTGCGAGTCGAGGCACTCGTCGTAGGCGCTGCCGACGGTGTCGTCGCCGCGGTCTCGGTTACTTCCAGGGTAAAAACATTACCCTTCGGGTCGGCGTTCCCGGCGTCGGCGCGGGTGCTGCGGATGCAGCCCAACAGGACGGTGTCGCCGCCTTTCGCCGCGGCCGGGGCCGCCGGCGTCTGTGCGGCGAGGGCTGCTCCAGTCGCCAAGAGAACGGCCACGCAGAGATTTGAGATTGATTGACGCATCGTGTGCTCCTGTGATTGCTGCGGTATGACGCTTGCTAGTTCCGTCGAGGAGTAACTATGGCTGACACGAAGTGGAAAGACAACGCCCCTGGCAGCGGCAAAACGGATGACCCGGCGCGTGGATTAGATGCACCCGACCAGAAGCCGGTGCCCAACCCGAGTCACGGGACCAGTAAAGATATATCCCAACAGGTCCGGCAGCAGGGTGAGCCAGAACTGCAGGAGCAGCCGGCCACTCAATCAGAAGCCCGCGATCCTGGCGCCGATGACCCGCGCTTCGATCACTGATGCTCGATTTTGCGGATCTGGCCCTGGCGCGCCGGCTGGAACGCGCCGAATATCAAGTGGCGGCTTCCTGTATGGAACGAGTAAGCGAAAAGGCCGTGGTCTTTCTGCCATGGCAATCGATTGAAGCTGGAGCGCAACAGCAAATCATGAACACGGCGAAGATGCCGTTCGTGTTCAAGCACGTCGCCGTCATGCCGGATTGTCATTACGGCAAGGGCGCAACGGTCGGCACGGTGCTCGCCACCAAGGGCGCGATCATTCCGGCCGCGGTCGGCGTCGACATCGGCTGCGGCATGATTGCCGTACGCACGCCCCTCAGGCGCAGCGACATCCCTGATCCCGCGGCGATCCGCGCCGGTATCGAACGGCGCATTCCGATGAGCGCTGGCAAGAACAATACCCGACTCACCGAATCGGCCGCGGCGCGCGTCCAGACCCTGCAGCAGCTCGCCAGGGACACGCGCGCGACGCCCGACCAGTACGACAAGAATTGGAAACTCGCGCTCGGCACGCTCGGCGGCGGTAACCATTTCATCGAGCTTGCCGAAGACGCTGGCGGCGCCGTGTGGGCGACGCTGCATTCCGGGTCGCGCGGTGTCGGTAACAAGATCGGCAGCCATTACATTGGGGTCGCGCAGGATCTCTGCAAGAAGGGCGGCATTCAACTGCCCGACCGCGACCTCGCGTATCTCACTGAAGACCACCCGGCCTTCACTGCCTACATGCGCGACCTGAACTGGGCGCAGCAGTTCGCGTTGCACAACCGCAACGAAATGATGGATCGGGTCATGACCGAGATCAGCTTTGCGGTCTACGGCAAGGACGGGCATCAGGAAGCGCTAGAACTCCAGCGCATCAACTCGCATCACAACTTCACCAAGCAGGAGCATCACTTTGGCGAACTGGTGTGGGTCACGCGTAAAGGTGCGATCGAAGCGCGCAAAGACAACTGGGCGATGATCCCCGGGTCGATGGGCACGCGCAGCTACATCGTCACGGGTAAAGAAAATGAGATGAGTTTCCATTCGGCGCCGCATGGCGCCGGCCGGCGCTACTCACGCACCAAGGCGCGCAACCTGTTCACCATGACCGATTTGAGTAAGGCGATGGAGGGGATCGAATATCGCCACTCGAAAGTGCTGCTCGACGAAATCCCGGGGGCCTACAAAGATATCGACCAGGTGATGGAGAACGCGAAAGAGCTGGTCGAAGTGCAATACATCCTGAAGCAGTTCGTCAACGTCAAGGGCGACTAGGCCTTCAGTGGCGCTGTGTGCGGGCCGCCTGCCGCGTCGCGAGCAGCAAGGGCGGCAAGTCTGCCGCGGCACAGATCCGTTCGACCGATTGGTGAATCTCGTCCGTGTATGTCACGTGGTCTCGCCTTACCTGATTCTATTGTCCACACGCCCCGCCACGCTCGCCACTGTGGCCACCAGCTCAGCCGGATCGACCGGCTTGGCCACGTGGACCAGGAACCCGGCACGCAGCGCACGTGTCCGATCTTCGGACCGCGCGAATGCCGTCAGCGCGATTGCCGCGATCTTGCCGCCGCGACTGTCGCTGAGCGCGCGCACTCGCTTGAGTAGCTCGAAGCCATCGGCGACCGGCATCCCAATATCACTAATCAGGACGTCGGGCGTATTGGTCTCCAGTATCTCCATCGCTTCGTCCGCACTACTGGCGATGAGCACCGTGGCGGCATACTCCTCGAGCACGCGTTTGATCAGGTGGCGCGCGTCCGGCTGATCGTCGACGACGAGCACAGTCAAGCCGGCTAGTTCGGCACTGACAGCAGGTGGCGCGTTCGGCGATGCCGTCCTGGGATGAACCCGCTCAGCCGCCACTTCGGTCGTGCGGTGCATGATCGCCTGTGGCAACTGCACGCTGACCGTCGTCCCCAAACCCTCGCCCGGACTCTTGACCGCCACCGTGCCGCCGTGTAGTTCAACGAGGCTCTTGACGATCGACAGGCCCAGGCCCAATCCCCCGAATCTTCGTGTTGTCGATGCGTCGCCTTGGCGAAAGCGCTCGAACAGGTGCGGCATAAACTCGGCGCGAATGCCCACGCCGGTATCGGCAACGGCGATTTCGACGTGCGAGTTGACACGCTGCAGGACGATTTGAATTTTGCCGTCCTTCGGCGTGAACTTGATTGCATTCGACAGCAGATTCCACACCACCTGTTGCAGTCGTCCAGGATCGCCGTTGATCGGTCCGGCGGCGGGATCGAGAAAACTTTCGAGCCGGATCCCCTTGGCCTGTGCCGAGGGGGTGACCGTTTCGATCGCCGCCTCAATTATCTGTAGCGGTTGCAGCGGCTGAATGTCGAGCCGCAATTTGCCCGAGGTGATGCGGCTCATATCGAGCAGGTCATCGATCAGTAAGGTCTGCGCCCGCGCATTGCGCTCGATGGTCTCGAGGCCGCGGGTCACGTCGTCCTCGTTGTTCGAGCCGGTGCGGAGCATGTGCGCCCACCCCAGGATCGCGTTGAGCGGTGTTCGCAGTTCGTGGGACAGCGTCGCCAGGAATTCGTCTTTGACTTCGCTCAGCCGTTCGGCGGCGGTGCGTGCCGCACGCTCGCTCTCGAGCAGCGCGCTACGTTCCTCCGCCGATTTCTGCGCCGCTTCGTACAACCGCGCATTGTCGACGGCGATGCCAGCCTGCGCTGCGACGCCGAGGATCAATCGTTCCGCGCGTTCGGTGAACACCGCCGGCCTGGAATGACCGAAGAACAACCCGCCGATCACCTCGCCCGTCCGTGACCGTACCGGCACGGCCAGGTAGCTGCGCACTGGCAGGTGGCCCCTGGGCATGCCGTGATGCGGCGCCGACTGACCGTAACGCGGATCGGCCAGCACATCGTCCAAACGAATGGTCGCCGCTTCGCCATGAAAGGTCGGTCCGAATAGCGCGGTGGCGCGCGGCTTGCCGAATTTCTCGAACGCCTCACGCGGCGCGCCCGACAGCGTGTAGAGCAGCAACGCATCGCCGTTGTCGTCGGTCGTGTTGTAGAAAAACGCGCCGAATTCGCCGCCGCTCAGTTCGGTGGCGGCGTCGGTCACCGCTTGCAGGAGCGATTGCAGATCGAGCTGGGCGGCGAGCGTCGTGCCGGTGTGATTGAGCAATTCGAGCACGCGCGTTTCTTCGCGTAAGGCGTCTTCGGCCGTGCGCCGGGCGCTGATGTCCTCGATGACGCCAATGAAACGTTCCGGTTGACCGCTGTCGGCCTTGAGTAAGGTGACGGTGGTCAGGCTCCACACCGTCGAGCCGTCCTTGCGCCGGTAGCGCTTCTCGAGCGCGTAATCGTCGATTTCACCAGACACCAGGCGGCGCGCCGACGCCACGGTGGCTGCGACATCGTCGGGGTGCGTAATATCGACGAAGCGCAGACCGCGTACTTCGTCGGGGCTATAGCCGAGGATCTCGGAGAACTTCTGGTTGTGATCGAGGAAACAGCCATCCATATCGGCGATCGCGATGCCGACCGCGGCTTGATTGAAAATGGCGCGCAGGCGCGCTTCGTTGTCGCGCAGCAACTCGGCTGCTTGCCGGCGACTGGTCACGTCCGCGCACGCGCCGGTCAGATAGATCGCAACGCCGTTGTCATCGATAAAGGCTTTCGCCTTGTCACAAATCCAGTGGATGCTGCCATCGGGCCACACCACCCGAAACTCCATGTCGAAATCAGCGCCCTCGCGCGCCGAGCGCTCGCACGCCGCAATCACCGCGGCACGGTCATCGGGGTGCACCGCTCCAAAAAAGGTGTCGAGCGACTGGACCGACCGGCCCGAGGGTAAGCCAAACAAGCGATCGAGGTTGCCGTCCCATTCGACGGTGTTGTCACGAATATTCCAACGGAAGGTACCTGTTCCCGCAGCGACCAGCGCGGCGGTCAGGCGCTCCTGACTTTCGCGCAGCGCTCCTTGTGCGCGGACCAGGTCTTCTTCGGCTCGTTGACGCGCATGCAGGATCGCCTGGGCGTTTTGCAACGCCACCGAGCGCAGTAGTGCGTCTTCATCGTGGGAAGTCGCCACTAGGTTCTGCCGAGGGCCTCGGAGGCCTGGCGGGTTCCCAGGACGTGAACGCGATCCTTCTCCCCCGCCAGGGCGATGTAGAGGCTGCCCACACGCATTTGAAACAGACTCGGCAACAACTCCGCATAGTCGACATCGGCGCTGTGGGTCGAGTCGCGATCGCCGCCCGGGCACGTATGCACGCCAATCCGCTGCCGTTCCTCGGGGCTGAAACGCGACAGCGCCAGATTGTTCAAATCGATAAAGCGGTGCTGCAACTCGCCGGTGGGGTCGATCTTTATCGCCAGGCGCCCCTCGGTAAAGTCGATGTGGACTTTATAAGCGCCCTTCTCGAAGCAGGGGCGGATTTCCGTCTCGTGCTCGCTCAACAAGTCGTCAATGAATTGCTCGCGCGGATAGCCATCGATGCCTTCGGCGGGATACATCAGACTGAGTGCCGAGGGCGAGATCACCGCTTGTTTCACCGGAACGTGCGCGTAGCGCTTGGCGACATCGAGATAACTATCGGCGTAGCGCTTGTAGCGGAACGGCCCTGCCGTCAGACGCGGCATGCGCCGCACATGGCCGGCGGCAAAGGGAATCTTGAAGCCGTCTGGCGCGGTGTTGCTCAACCCGTGCACACAGTAGGTCCAGAAATTGTGGTACTTGCGCTGCTCGCCATCGGTGATGACCGGCGACCCGGTCTCCTCGAAGCGCGCGATCGAATCGCGAATGGCGTCGTCGTATAGGCCATCCAGCGACGGGCTGTCATCACCCTCGCGTTCGACAGCATCGATTAACGCCGGCGGCCGCGGCAAGCTGCCAATGGGTTCGGTGGGAATCATGCGTAGGCCAAATCCTGTCATGGAACTGCGTGCGGCGGTGTTAGCGATTTTTCGGGCGCTGGGCGTTCGGTTTGCAAGTTGATCTTTGAGCCTATGAGCCACCTCGACAGCAGCCGGAGCCGGCACCGCAAGGACGACAGTGGATGCGTCCACGTGCGCGGCGCGCGTGAGCACAATCTGAAAAACGTCGACCTCGACATTCCACGTGATGCGCTGGTCGTGTTCACCGGAGTGTCGGGATCGGGTAAATCCTCACTGGCATTTGGGACGCTCTACGCAGAGGCGCAGCGGCGGTATCTCGAGTCCGTGTCGCCATACGCGCGTCGGTTGTTCCATCAAATGGCGGTTCCCGAGGTCGATGAAATCGAAGGGCTCCCGCCAGCCGTCGCCCTCCAGCAGCAACGCGGCTCTCCGACGACCCGCTCATCGGTCGGTAGCGTGACGACCTTATCCAACCTGTTGCGGATGCTCTATTCGCGCGCCGGCGATTACCCGGAGGGGCAGCAATTGCTCTATGCCGAATCCTTCTCGCCGAACACACCGGAAGGGGCGTGCGCAAGGTGTCATGGCCTGGGACGCGTCTACGAAGTCACCGAACAATCGATGGTGCCGGATGATTCGTTGTCGATCCGCGAGCGCGCGGTGGCGGCGTGGCCGGTGGCCTGGCAAGGCCAGAATCTCCGCGACATCCTGGTGACACTTGGCTACGACGTCGACCGGCCGTGGCGCGAGTTGTCGAAGAAAGATCGCGAGTGGATCCTGTTCACGGATGAACAGCCGACCGTTCCGGTCTACGCCGGGCTCGATCCGCCGGACGCCCGGCGCGCGCTGAAACGCAAAGAGGAACCAAGCTACATGGGCACGTTCACCGGTGCCCGGCGCCATGTCCTGCACACCTTTGCGAACACGCAAAGTCCGTTGATGAAAAAGCGGGTCGCGCAGTACATGTTGAGCGCCGAGTGTTCGGAGTGCGGCGGCAAGCGACTGAAGCGTGCGTCGCTTTCAGTCACGTTTGCCGGGCTCGACATCACCGACATCTCGAGGCTGCCGTTGACCAAACTGGCGCGGATCATGGCGCCGTACGGCTCGGGCACGGCCCGGACCATCAAGAAGCTCGAACAGGATCACCCGGAGAAGGCGCTGGTGTCGCAGCGCATTGCCGAGGACCTGGTCGCACGCCTCGACGCGCTGTTACACCTTGGCCTGGGTTACCTCTCACTCGAACGCAGCACACCGACCCTCTCGCCCGGCGAGCTACAGCGCCTGCGATTGGCGACCCAGGTGCGATCGAATTTGTTCGGCGTGGTTTACGTGCTCGACGAACCCTCAGCCGGGCTCCACCCGGCCGATACCGAGGCGCTGTTGGTTGCGCTCGAACGGCTGAAGGCGTCCGGCAACTCGTTGTTCGTCGTCGAGCACGAGCTCGATGTGATCCGTCGCGCGGATTGGATTGTCGATGTCGGCCCCGATGCCGGGGAGCGTGGCGGGCGCATCCTGTATAGCGGCCCGCCTGCCGGTCTCGATCGGATCGAAGCGTCACACACGCGTCGGCATCTCTTCAATCACGCGGAACTCCCCACGCGGTCGCCGCGGACGCCGAAAGGCTGGCTGCGTCTGAAGGGCGTGACGCGCAACAACATCCACAATCTCAGCGTCGCCTTTCCGCTCGGCGCATTCACCACCGTCACTGGTGTGTCGGGGTCGGGCAAATCGAGCCTGGTCAGCCAGGTCCTCGTCGAACTGGTCGCCAGCGCGCTTGGACACGACGTCACGGTGGACGACGACGACAACGCTGATGCGCTGGAGCGCGAAGACCCGGAGCCGATTTCAGGCGAGATCGTCGAGGGGCTCGATCAGATTAAACGGTTGGTCCGTGTCGACCAGCAACCGATCGGCCGCACACCGCGCTCGAACCTGGCCACCTACACCGGGTTGTTCGATCACGTGCGCAAGCTGTTTGCGGCAACGACAGCGGCGCGCTCACGCCGTTACGATGCGGGACGATTTTCCTTCAATGTCGCGAAAGGCCGCTGCGAGACGTGCCAAGGCGAAGGTTTCGTCTTTGTTGAGCTGTTGTTCCTGCCCAGTGTCTACGCGCCGTGCCCGACCTGCCACGGCGCGCGCTACAACGCCGCCACGCTGGCGATCCACTACCGCGACAAATCCATCGCCGACGTCTTGCGGATGACCGTCGACGAGGCGCGCACATTCTTTGCAGACCAGCCGCAATTGGCGCGATCGCTGACGGTGCTTCATGAGGTCGGCCTCGGCTACATCAGGCTGGGCCAGCCCGCCACCGAACTGTCGGGGGGTGAAGCACAGCGCATCAAACTGGCGACCGATCTGCAGCGAGCCCAACGCGGCAATTCCCTCTACATTCTCGACGAACCGACAACCGGCCTCCATCCCGCCGACGTGGAGAAGCTGATGACCCAACTCGACGGGCTGGTCGACGCCGGCAACACGGTGATTGTCGTCGAGCACGACATGCGTGTCGTCGCCGGCAGTGATTGGGTGATGGATATCGGCCCGGGAGCCGGTGAGGACGGCGGCCGAATGGTCGCCTGCGGCCCGCCGGTCGTGATCGCGGCATCGGCGAAGAGTCGGACTGCGCCCTACCTGTCGCGCTTCCTGAAAGAGAGCGGTTCGGGGCTCCGATTTGGGTGACGGATTCGTCGGAATTCGTTCCAAAATTAGACACCTTGTGTCGCCCTGGGAACGGCCCATTTCAACAGCTCGCCGAAAACACAATGAATTATGGCCATTTTAGCTGTCAATCCCAAGGATAGCCAACACGGTCAGTCTTTTGCTGTGCTCCTCGCGTGTCGCCTGTGTCCTCTAAAGTCGCATCGCGGCTTGACGTGATGCGGCGTCCGTTCAGACCGCGCGTTGAGGCGTCAGCAACGTTTGCCACCTTGCCGCGGCACGCCCGTATTTATGTCGGCGCGGTGACGGTTGCCGGCGCCGCTGCGGTCGCCGTCGCCGCTGCCAGGTGCGCTTCGATCAGCCGTGGTTGTTCGCCGGTCTGCTGGTGCTCGCCGTCGCCGCGTCGGCCACCAAAATGGTCTTGCCACTCGGGCGGAGCCAATCGAATTTGTCGCTCTCGCACGCGGTGAACTTCTGGGCGTTGTTCAGCCTGGGCGCTCCCGCCGGTGCGGTGATTGCCGCGATCAGTGCGTGGGCGCAGTGCACGCTGCGCGTCAGCGCGCGCAATCCACTGCATCGCACGCTGTTCAGTATCGGGTCGCTGACCCTGACGGTGGCGATCGCCGGCTTGGCATTGCCGTTCACGATGGAAGGCGACCGGGCGGGCGTCAGCGGCTTGATCCGCTCGGCGGCCCTGGTCGCGCCGCTGTACTTCTTCGTCAACAGCGCGCTGGTCGCCGGTGCGATCGCCTTGGCCACGCGGCAACATGTCGGCGGCGTCTGGCACCGCAACTTCCTGTGGAGTTCACCCAGCTACCTCGCTGGTGCGGCACTTGCGGCAGTGGCCGCCGGGGTCACCGCACGCGGGTGGTTTGGCTGGCTGGCCCTGCTGGCCGTGCCCTTCTATCTCGTCTTCCGCAGCTATCACACCGTGGTCGCGCGGCTTCGCGAAGAACATGACTCGACGCAGCGTGCGATGGAAGTGCAGCTCGCGACGATCGAAGCGCTGGCGCTCGCCATCGAAGCCAAGGCCGGGTGCACCCCTGAACACATTCGGTCGATTCAGCAGTGCGCGGCAATGCTCGCCGAAGCGGCGGGTCTCTCGGACATCGACGTCCAGGCCGTGCGCACCGCGGCGCTGCTCCATGATGTCGGCAACATGGCGGTGCCGGAGCACATCCTGTCCAAGCCCGAAGCGTTGACGCCAGAGGAATTTGAGCGCGTCAAGATCCACCCGCGCGTCGGCGCCGACATCCTGCGCGACGTGCCGTTCGGTTCGCCGGTCAGTGAACTGGTGCTCTGCCATCACGAGCGGTGGGACGGTCTCGGGTATCCGAGCGGACTGCGCGGCGAAGCGATTCCGCTTGGCGCGCGCATTCTCGCGATCGCAGACTGCTATAGCACGCTGCAAACGACGCGGCCGTATCGGCCGGCGCGCACCGCACCGGAAGCGGTGGCGGTGCTGAGGGAATTCGCCGGCAGCGCATACGATCCGTCGCTGATCGATCTGTTCATCGCCGGGCTCGAGACGGCGGCAGCGGCGGCAGGCCAGGGCGTGGTCGTTGAAAGCGCGTGGGTCGAGGCGCCAAGCGCGGACGGCTTGCAGGACATTGCCGGGGCCCATCGCGAGGAGCACACGCTGTACGAGATCGCGCAAGCACTCGGCTCGAGTCTCGGTGTCACCGAGACGATGGCGTTGATTGAAGAAAAGGTCAGTCGGTTGGTGCCGCTGTCGACCTGCGCCCTGTTCCTCGGCAATGACACCGCGGGATACGAATGCCGTTACGCGCACGGCCTCGGCACCGAAGCGCTGTTGAAGTGGACGCCGAAATCGTGGAGCGATCTGGCGTTGCGGTTGCCCGCCTGCGCCGACGGCCGCGGCGCCCACGGCGAAGAAATCGCGGCGCTACTCCCCTGCCCGCTGACCTTTGAAGGCCAGTTGATTGGCGGCATCGTCATCTATCACACCGAAGCGGGCGCCTTTACCGATGAACATCGGCGTATTCTCGAGCGCGTCAGCGATCAGGCCGCCGCGGTGATTTACAACTCGACGCGGTTCGAACAGACCCAGCACGACTCGCATACCGATCCGCTGACTGACCTTGCCAATCGCCGCTCGCTCGACCGGCAATTCGAGATCGGCCTCGAGCTCGCCGCACGCGAAGGCAGCACGGCCAGCGTGATCGTCCTCGACCTCGACCGCCTGAAAGAAATTAACGACACCTACGGCCACGAAGCGGGCGACCGCGCGCTGCGCGCCGTCGGCGCGGTACTGCAATCGACCGTGCGGCAAACCGATTTGTGTGCCCGCTTCGCCGGTGACGAATTCGTGGTGGTGCTATGGGATTGCAATCCGGAGCACGAGGCGCGCCGGGTCCAGGAACTGCAAAATGCGATCGGTGTCTATCCGTTCGAACCGCGGCCTGGCGTCCGCGTCTCGTTGTCGATCAGTGCCGGACCAGCGCGATTGCCCGCAGATGGGCAGACCTTCGAGGAACTTCTCGCGGTCGCGGACGAACGCATGTACACCGACAAGGCGGCGCGCCGTGCACGCGGCACGACGCGCAGTGCCGCCGCGCAGGGCGAGCGCGCCTGATCGGTCGCCAGTCGTCGGTCGTCGGTCGTCGGTCGTCGGTGTACCCTGAGTGAGCCCGGCAGGCGAAGGGCTACCGGCTCCCGGCTCCCGGTTTCTTCACTCCCGAATACTCGAGCATCTGGGCCGTCAGATCCATCGGATACGAAATCGCGACATCCGTGATGCTGCCGTCGGCGCCGCGCACCGGCGTGAGTTTCGGCATCACGAAGCCCGAATACGACGGCAGGTTCAAGCTGGTCACACGCGAGACGACTTGATCGCGCAGCTTCGGATCGAAGTGCACGCCGAAGCTTGAGAACAACTTTTTGGCCGCGGCGTAATCGCCCTCCGACTTGATCCGTTGCACCTCGCTGAGCAGCCGCCCGACGCCTTCGCGAAACGCCGCCGGATCGACCATCACCAGATACGTCTTGCCGTCGCGCGTGCGTTCTTCGATCGCCTTGCTGTTGGCCATCAGCCAGCGCACGATCATCTGGCGATTGCGCATGTGGTCTTCTTCGATCTGCGTCCCTTCACGGACCCGGCGCAGCTGCACTAACGCGTTGCGTGTGTAGGCTTCGTATTCGGCGCGCACCACGGCGTCGTGGTCGGCGGCCGGGATGATGCCCAACTCCACCATCTTCGGATCGGCGATGAAGTACAGACCGACCAGGTCGGCGCGGCCTTCTTCGAGCGCCGAGAACTCTTCTTTGATCAGGGTTTGCGGTGAGGCGGTCACGGTCGCAGCCATCCGCCCCGACGCGTGGCCGATCACCTCGTGCATGTCGGTCGTCAACTCGCCGGCAAACTCGGCGTGTCTGGTCGCTCGCTCGACTTCTCCGGGCTCCCACGCAAATTCGCTTCGCATCGTGCTCGGCGTGGCGCGGTTCGAGCCGTCGGTCACGTTGGAAAGCGCGACCGACTTGCTGCCGTATTTCTCGCGGATCGCCTGATCATTCGGCAGGTTGATCCCGATCGGCGTCACCGGCCCGGAGTCACCTGTCTCGATGACAACATCGATCGCATTGGCGACGATGCCCTGGACACTCGGCTTCCGGTACTTCGCATCCCACGGCATGCGGTCTTCAAACCATTGCGCGTTCTCCGCCAGTTTCTTGATCCGCGTCGTCTTCTCGTGATTGACGTAGTAGACCACTGCCTCCCACGACCCCTTGATGCCACGGGGATCCATGTAGACCTCGATGAAGCCGTTAATGGTGTCGACTGGCGACGCCTTGTCCTGGACCCAGGCGATGTCGAACTTCGCGCGGTCGGCATCGCTGCCGGTGCGATACCACTGAATCAACGCGCGTAACGCATTGGCCATCGGCTCGGCGGCGAATGGAATCGCCGCTTCGAGATGCTTGACGATCTCCACGATCTGCGGCCCGTAGCGCCCGTCGATCTTGTAAACCTCTTCAACCAGCTTGCCGTTCTGTTTAACCAGTCGCGAGTTCAAACCGTTCTTTTCGACAAAGCCGGTGAGGTCGGCCAGCGCGACCCCCGAGTAGAGATTGTTGGCACTCGACTGCAGGATGTCTCTGCCCGCACCCGGCGTCTTGTTGGTGACAATCTGGTCCACATTCGGATCGAAAAACATCGGCTGCAGCCGGGCCAGTGTGGCGTCGAGCGATTCACCCGCGGTCAAGGTGAACGTCGCCCCGTTGCGGGCCGCCGCCTTCACCGCCGTGGCGAAGGCCTCCGGTGTCGTTTTCAAGACGAACTTGCGCGCGGTCAGATTATTGTAGGGCCCGTTGTTGAGCCAGAACAGCTTGGTGTAGCGCTGAATCTCTGCCAGCGCCGCTCCGTCGATGCCCTGCGGGTGTGCGACGACGCCTTCGATGAGCGCGCGCATCTCGAGCGCATGACGGTGCTTCTGATCGTAAAAAATGTCGCGTCCGGCGATCGCCGCCTGGTAAAGATGCCAGATCAGCGTCTTCTCTTTCAGCGGCAGCGCCGAAAACCCGTCCGCATAGAGCTGGATCACCGCGGCGTCGTCTACGCGTTCCAATAAATATTTACGATCGGCGGGCGGTGACGACGGCGTCGTGGCCGCGACCGGGGCGGCGGTGGGGCCCGGGGACTGGTTGTTCGCCGGCGTCTCGCGAGAGCAGGCGGCGACGCTCAGCAGTACGGCAATCGTCAGCGCTCGAGTCATCATCACAAGACGATACCGGAAGGCTGCCGCGATGGCGAAACGATCGCCTAAAATAGGGGGATGGATGGGCTTGGCCGGTCGCTCATTGTTCTTCTCGTCAGCGTCGCGTCGATCTGGGCGGCGCACAGCGACGCCGTTGGTGCACAACAGAAATTGCTGGCCGCAACAGAGGCGTGGATCCTCGCGCCCAGGACCGGTGAGACGATGACAACGGCTTTTGCGATCATCGACAACCCGACGATGTATGACGTGTATCTCGTGTCGGCGTCGACCGATGTCGCGGGAAGGGTGCAGTTCCGGCAGAAGAGCAAAGTGGCCGCGATGCCAGAAACCGTCAGCGAAGTGAACGCGCCGGCTTTCGGCAAAGCCGAACTCACCGCCGAGGGCGTCCACCTCGCCTTGATCGACCTCAAGCGGCCGCTCAAGGACGGCGAGACCATCACCATCTCGTTCGCCGCGGATAACGGGTCGGTCATCACGGCGTCAGCGACCGTCCGCGGAAAGTAGGCCACCAGTGCGTCCCGCTTCAACCACCTCCCTGCTGGCGGGTGCCGCCGGCGCCGCCGGTGCCTTTGTGTTGCTGGCAGCCGCGGTCGCGCGCCACGACCTCAAGCCACTCGATAAGACGGTCCGCGACAGCGTCCCCGACGCGCGTACCACCAAGGGCAAGACCGCCGCGAACGTCGTCGGTCCGGTCGGAAAGGAATGGCTGCTTCTACCCGTCGCCGTCGGCGTGACCGGCTACCTTTGGCACCGTGGCGCTGGCGCGGCGTCGTTTGTGCCGGTAGTGGCGGCCGCTACGGCGGCAGGCGCCAACCTGCTCTTTGAAGAGCATCTCGATATCCAGCATCCGCCGCCCGGACATCCCAAGCGTCGCGAGCCGAGTTTCCCCAGCGGGCATGCACTGCAGACGACCGCCGTCGGGCTCACGACTGCCTACGTGTTGGCGCGTGAAGCAGAGGTCAACTCCGGCCCTGCCTTCGCGGCGGCGGCATTTCTGTCAGTGCTGTCACCAGCCGGTCGCGTGTATCTCGATCGCCACTGGCTGAGCGATGTCGTCGGCGGATGGCTCGCGGGTCTAGCGGCAGCGGCGCTGTCCAGTGCCGCCTACGAAACGTTACGCCCGCGTTCGTAACGTCTGCATCGCTTCGCCCCAGGCGATCACTTCGTCAAACAGTGTCTTCAGTGTTTGCTCGTGTCGTGCCGCCGGCTTGAACACTGAATAGTTCTCAAAGTCGGTGGCCAGCGCGAGCGTCACTTGTGCGCGCACGTCGGCGATCTTGATCTCTGCCATGATCTGCCGCAGATGTTCGACCGCGCGCGTCCCGCCGGCCCCGCCGTAGGAGACAAACCCCGCAGCCTTGTTGTTCCACTCGCGATACAGAAAATCGATGGCGTTCTTCAGGGCGCCGGAGGTGCTGTGGTTGTATTCCGGCGTGACGAAGACGAAAGCATCACAGCTGTCGATTTTTGCCGCCCACGTCTTTGTGTGTTCTTTGCTGTACTTGCCTTGCGACGCGGGAATCGGTTCGTCGAGCAACGGCAGATTGAAATCCTTGATATCGACGAGTTCGAATTGGGCATCGGTCCGCTTCTGTGCGTGCTCGTTGACCCACTTGGCGACGGCTTCGCCGTTGCGGCCGGGACGCGTCGAACCGAGGATGATGGCGACCTTAATCATGCGGACTCCGTGGTGAGGGTGACGATGGCACTGATGACCGGACAATGATCGCATCACTGACCAGGCGCTCACCAGTCGGATCCGATGGTCGATTGGCGAGTTGGCCATCGATGACCATCGCCGTCGACCCGCCGCCGTCGAGGTTGATTGCTTCGCGCGCGCCCAAACTAATCAGCGTGCGCGCCAGCTCGACGAGCGACATCCCGACACTGGCCTGTTGACGTCCATCCACCACGACGAGCAGCGCACGGCCATCGGCCATCGTCGCGATCGCGGTGCGGGGGTGACGGTCAGTTGCGAAGCCCGGCAGCATGCGTTCGCGGGCGGCGGTCACATCGACGCGGCCGTGAGTGACCAGCTTGGGGCCGGCGCCGAGGATGTCTTCGGCATCGGTCCACGGATTCCGCGCGGCCCGTGTTGGCGGGCGCAGTGTCATGGTGTGGCGCACGCTCACTCCCGGCCGCGCTGTCCGGCGCAACCACGCCGCGGCCGCGCCGCGCGCCGACAGCACGAAGCCGTCGCTGGGAATCGCGCTGCGGCCGGCGGCATCGCGAATCTCGGTGACGCGGTTGCTCCGGACAATCACTTCAATGCCGGTCGCGTCGGTCAGCGTGGTCGCGCCGAGTTCCGGAGTAAACACGATCAGTTGCTGGTCGCCGCGCGCGCGATTGACGCCGTCAATCTTGCGGCGCTGATTGCCGACCGTCACCGAGGCGTCCCACACGACGTGCCCGAATACCAGCTGGGTGGCCGGGCCGGCGCGACGAAAACCAACCGCGGCCCGGGCACGGTCCGGCTCACTGAGCACGCGGCCGTCGATTTGCACGGTGCCGGTCGAGTCACCCGAAAAGGTCCCGCCGGTCCTGAAATAGCCGCCGTTGACCGCGGCAATCGCCCCGGTGCGGGCGGCGAGCGCCGATGTCGTCTCCAATCCGATCGCCTTACCCGTCGCGCGCACGGCATCCAGACGATTCCGGGTGAGGTCGACCCGAAGCGCGTGGATCACCCAGGGGCCAGCCGCCGCGGCGACATCTTGGCCGCGAGTAATCCGCGCATGGTCGATTCCAGCACTGACCGCGCGCCACGCCGGCGGCAGCGGCGCCTGCGCCGAGGCGAGCGACAGGGTCGCGGTGACCAATACCGTGACGAACGTGACTCGCTGCACCACCTGCATACCGCCACCGTATCACCGGCTGCGCGCCTCGCACAGCGGACAACCGGGCTTGTCAATTACCTCCTCCTCTTATCCAATAGAGCTTCAATGCCCGACACGCTGGCGGTCAGCGAGTCAGGGATCAGGGATCAGGGATCATGATGACCCTCGCCCTGACCGTGATCGTGACGCTCGCTATCGCGGCTCCGGCCATGGCCGGAGCCGAAGCCCTCAACGGCACGCTCGTGTGTGCCAAGTGCGCGCTCAAGAAAGCCGACGCCCACGAATGCCAGGACGTCTTGATCGTCACCGCGCCACAAGGCGCCAAGGTCGAGTATTACGTGACCAAGAACGAGGTTGCGGAGAAGTCCGGCGAGGCCTGCACCCTCGAGATCAAGGCGACCGTGACTGGTGCGGTGTCCGAGAAGGACGGCCGCAAGTGGATTACGCCGACGAAGATCGAGAAGCACTAGCGGCGGCTATCGCCCGCAGGTCCTCCTCGTGCGCTTGGCGCAGCTTGTACTTCTGGATCTTGCCTGACGCGGTCAGCGGAAACGCGTCAACGAGGCGCACGAACCGCGGAATTTTGAATCGCGCCAGCCGGTCGCGGCAGAATGACGCGACGTCCGCGGTGTCCACAGACTTACCGGCCCGCGGCCGAATCGCGGCCGCGACATCCTCGCCGAAGACTTCGCTTGCAATCGCGTACACCGACACATCGGCGACGTCCGGATGCTGGCGCAGTAGGTCTTCGATTTCCTTCGGCGCGACATTCTCGCCGCCGCGGATAATCACGTCTTTGATGCGCCCGGTGATTCGCACATTCCCTGCCGTATCGATCGACGCCTGATCGCCGCTGCGCAGCCAGCCATCGGCGGTGATCGCTGCGGCGGTGTGATCGGGCATGTTGTAGTAGCCCTTCATCACCACGTAGCCACGCGCCCACAATTCGCCGCGTTCACCCTCCGCGACATCATTGCCTGTCGCCGGGTCAACAATGCGTAACTCGATCTCCGGCATGACCTTGCCGACGGTCTGGGTGCGTTCGCTGAGGCTGGCGTCGCGCGGCGTCTGGGTCAGCCCCGGCGACGTCTCGGTCAAGCCATAAGCAATCGTCAACTCCGGCAGATGCATCGTCTCCATCACCCGGCGCATCAACGGCTCAGGGCATAACGCGCCGGCCATCACGCCGGTGCGTAACGACGACAGGTCAAAGCGCGCGAACTCGGGGTCCTCCAGTTCGGCAAGAAACATCGTGGGCACGCCGTACAGCGCGGTGCAACGTTCGCGCGCGACGGTTTCGAGCACGCGGCGTGGCTCAAACGCTTCGACCGGACAGAGACAGGCGCCGTGTGTATACGCGCCGAGCACGCCGATCACGCAGCCGAAACAATGAAACAGCGGCACGCACAGGCACAGGCGATCGGCCGGCGTGAACCCGATCCCGTGCGCCAGCCAATAGCCGTTATTGACGATGTTGCGGCTCGATAGCATCACACCCTTGGGAAATCCGGTCGTCCCCGAGGTGTATTGCATGTTGATCACATCGTCGAGTCCAATGGCGGATTCGCGCGCGTCGATCGTCTCATCCGTGACCGAGGAGTTGGCGTCCCGCAAGGACGCGAATGGGGTGACGTCGTCTGGGCAGTCATCGCCGACCAAGAAGATCTGCCGCAAGAGCGGCCAGCGCGCCGCGCGGTGCCCGCCGATCGCGCCGAGACTACGCAACTCGTCGAGATAATCGACGCCGCGAAAGCCGCGGATCGTGATCAGCACTGACGTGTCGCTCTGGCGCAGCAGATATTCAATCTCGCTGGCCCGCAGCGCCGTATTCACCGTGACCAGGACGGCGCCGATCTTGGCGAGCGCGAACTGGAGCACGACCCACTCCGGCACGTTGGTCGCCCACACCGCAACGCGGTCGCCAGCCTGGACGCCCGCGCCGACCAGGCCGCGCGCAACCAACCGCGCTTCGTCATTGAGTTGCTTGAAGGTGAACCGCTTCGACGGCTCGGCGTAAATCAACGCCTCGTGATCCGGCAGTGCTTCGGCCAGCCGTGTCAGGAGGGCGCCAACGGTCACATCGCGATAGGGCGGATTCATGCCGCGCGGCCTGTTATCTGCGTCATCTGTGTGAGGTATCTATCCGCGCTATCCGCGTCACTCACGCAACAGCCAGACGCGAAGGTAAGTGACGTGCAGAAACACCATCAAGAGCCAGCCCGCCTCGGGCATGCCGGTGCCGCACTGGACTCGCACTTGTTCGCCGGGCGCGACATCGACGGTGAGTGTCCGCGTGAACATCGTGTTGAAGACGCGCACGGTGTGTGGTCCAGGCTCGATCGGCCGCGAGATGGCGTCACCGTAACGGATCTTCCCCATCGCCTCGTCGTCAATCCACACATAGATCTGGCGATCTTGAAAGTCGTTGGGCGAGGTCCGGCGCACCACGATCGCGGTCTCAGGGACGACGCCCCCGTGCCGCGGCAGATCGGCGTCGCGTTGCCACGCGCGTTCAAAATCGGCGCGATCGAAGCTGATCTCTGGCGCGTCGACGACGGAAGCGGTGGTGACTTTCATTGCCGGGGTCGCCTCGTCCGCCTAGAATACCCGACACCATGCGCACCTTTGCGACCAGTCTGATTCTTGCCGCCGCGCTGCTCACGACCGGCACGGCGCAGCAGTCGTTCGATGTGCTTATCCGTGGCGGACGCGTCGTCGATGGCACGGGCGCGCCGGCACGCCGTGCCGATGTCGGGATTAACGGCGGCACCATTGCCGCCGTCGGCGTCCTGACCGCGGCGACTGGACGCACGGCGATTGACGCCACCGGTCAGATCGTCGCGCCTGGATTTATCGACGTCCACACCCATGCCGACGAGATCGCGCAGCACCCGCTCGCGGAGCATTTCGTGCGCATGGGCGTCACCACGGTGATTGCCGGCAACTGCGGCGGGTCGGCGGACGATGTCGCGGCGGCGTTTGCAGCTATCGAGAAGGCCAGAGTGGCAGTCAATTACGCGACGCTGTTCGGGCATAACACGGTGCGGCGGGCGGTGATGGGCAGCGAGCGACGCCCGCCCACGGCCACCGAGCTCGCGCAGATGCAGCGGCTGGTCGGTCAGGCCATGGACGCCGGCGCCGTGGGCTTTTCGACCGGTCTGCAATACGTACCTGGCACCTATGCCGATCAGGCGGAGATCGTCGCGCTGACGCGAACCGCGGCCCAACGCGGCGGTGTCTACGCCTCTCATCTCCGCAACGAAGGAACCGAGTTGGAGATTGCCGTTCGCGAAGCGCTGGCAATCGGGGAGGCGGCGCAGTGCCCCGTGCAGATTTCACATCTGAAAGTGGATGCACCCAGCCGCTGGGGCGCGAGCGCCAAGGCGCTGGCCTTGATTGACGCGGCGCGAGCCAAGGGCATGAAGGTCGCGGCCGACGTCTATCTCTACGACGCCGCCAGTTCGACCCTTGGTATCCGCTTCCCATCGTGGGCGCTCGAAGGCGGTCAGGAACAGATCAATCAGCGCCTGGATGATGCGGCGACCTGGGCGCGGATCAAAGACGAGATGCGCAAGCTGATTCGCGAGCGCGGTCTGGAGAGTTACGACTTCGCGCGCATCGCGTCGTATCGGAGCGACCCATCGTTGAACGGGCTGTCGATCCCGGCAGCGGCTGGTGCAGTTCTCGGCAAGAATGATTTGGAGAGCCAATTCGAGATGATGCGGCGCATGTTGCGCGCCGGCGGCGCCTCGATGGTTTATCAATTCATGTCAGAGGGTGACATCGGGGCGATCCTTCGTCATCCGCAGGTCGCGATTGCGTCCGATAGCGGGTTGAATGTCATGGGCCAGGGCGTGCCGCATCCACGTGGCTACGGCAACACTGCGCGCGCGTTGGGCCGTTATGTGCGTGACCTGAAGACCATCGGCCTCGAAGAGGCGATCCGGAAAATGACGTCGCTCCCGGCCGAGCATTTCGGATTCCACGACCGCGGCATGCTGGCGGTCGGTAAGGCCGCTGACGTGGTGGTCTTCGACGCCGCACGCGTCACCGACCGCGCGACCTACGAGCGGCCGCATCAGTATCCCGACGGCATCGTCACGGTGCTGGTCAACGGCGTGGCGGTGCTGCAACAGGGGCAGCACACCAGCGCCCGCCCTGGCCGGATCGTCAGGCGGTCTAAATAACGCAATGGTCTGGGCTGCTGTTCCTTAAATGCGATGCAGCCCAATCATGACAACGGCACCGGCACCAGTGATTCGGCGTAGCCAATCACCTGCTCCGCCGACCAGCCATCGTCGCGCATGGCGCGGATACCGGTATCACCGTCAGATTTGCTGACCTTCTGATCGGGCGACTTCATCACTAACGGATGATGCAGAAACGCCGGCGGCGATTCGCGCCCCAGCAAGCGGGCGAGATAGATCTGGCGGCCGGTCGACTCCAGGAGATCGATGCCGCGAATGACGTGCGTAATTCCCTGCAGGGTGTCGTCGGTCGTCGCGGCCCATTGATAGGTCCAGTTACCCAGACGATCACGAATCAACAAATCGCCGCACTGCATCGACGGCGTCTGGACCTGGCGGCCCAGCGCGAGATCGACGAACGTCTCGACGCCGGCGTTCACTCGCAACCGCCACCCGACATCGTCGCGCAACGGGATCCCGCGGTCGCGACAACGTCCGAGATAGACGCGCGACTCGAGTTGCTGACGCGAACAGTCGCATCCGTAGACCAGGCCGCGCGCAATCAGCGAGGCGAGCGCAAAGCGGTAGGCACCGTCGCGATCGCTCTGCCGGCCGCTGCATTGTCCCGAACGAAAGGCGTCGGTGGGATAAATATCGGGGTCGAAGCCAAGCCAGTCGAGATCCTCGAGCAGCGCGCGCTCATAGTGTGGGCGCGAGCGCTGCCGGTCGTGATCTTCGACGCGGAGCAGCACGCGACCGCCGGCCGCGCGCGCGAATCGCCAGACGCACAGGGCATTGACGACATGGCCGATGTGGAGGAAGCCTGTCGGCGCCGGGGCGAAGCGCGTCAGCGGGACGGGATCGAGAAGGTGTAAACCGGCTTGCGGATCCATTTCCAGTAAAAGCGCCCGGTGGCCCAATCGAAGGCTTCCTGATCGGTCAGCACGATGATTGCGGTAATTGGCTGTTGATAATGCGCCACGAGCTGTCGTTCGGCCTCGGCGATGACCGGCGCGACGCGTGCGCTGTCGGTGCTGTCGCGCTCAACCGCGCGGTAGGCCTCGCGCACCGACTCATCGATCTCCAACTGCTCGAAGACCTCCGACGCATGGGCCTGCACCCCGTCGGCAAAGCGGACGGCGAAGTGAAAGATTGGCGAAACGGCTTCGCGCTCTTCGAATTCCTCGATCGAGGCATAGGTCGTCGAGTACATCGGATAGTCCGACATGATCGGTGCGTGCTCGACGCGCAAGATCGCCGCCGCCAGCTGCAGCCCGCAGACCACCGCGATCGCCAGGATCTGGCCGGCAGCGAGGCCCCGCGTGACGTTCACCGTCGGCGGACGCCAGCGCCAGGTGAGGAGTCGCACCAGCCCGGGCCACGGCACAAAGAATGCGAGGCACAGCAGCCACCACGCCAGCCACAACTCGTTCTGAAAAAAATAAAACCCGAGTAACAACCCAGCCGCGGCCAACGCGAACGGTAACCGACCGATCCAGCCCGGCACCAACACCGCGAGGATCAGCCCGCATTCCGTGACAATGGCGGCGGCTGACAGGGCCAGCGCCAATTCGTGATTGCTGGCGACGCGCAAACCCCAATCGACCGGAGCGGAGCGTGCGTCGGCAAGAAAGTGATATTTAACGCTGGCATTGGTGATCCACGCGAACCCGCTTTGCGTGAGTTTGGCGGCGCCGGCGGCAGCCATCGCGGCGCCAAAGACCAGACCGGGGATCCACAGCGCGTAGCCATAGGCGGCGCGCCGCACCGCGGGATCAATGGCCTTGCCTCGCCAGCGGCGAATCAATGCATCGAGACTGAAGCCATCACCCCAGCGCACTGGCAGCATCGCCCACAGCGTGACGAAGAGGGCTGACCAGTTGTGCACGCCGGTGTGCGTCAAGCGCACCAACGTCCAGACCGTTGCCGCGGCCACCAGCATCGCGAAACTCAGTCGACTGAGCAGGCCGACGGCAAAGACCCCAGCCAGCGCGATCATCGACCACTCCAGCAGTGCGACCTGCTCGGTGCGCGTGGCGAGTGCGTGAACCCATTCCCATTCGGCAAGCCGTTGGCTGCGCAGGTGCAGCTCCGGCGGGAACGGCTGCGCCGGCAGACGCATGTCGTACAAGATCCAGCCGACGCCGCTTCCGAAGAGCACCCGAAAGACGCCGAGTTCAGTCGCCGACACCGGCGGGATTCGCGAGCGCAGCCACTTCACGCGCTACACCTCGACCAGAGGCAAGCCCGAACGCGCGATCACGTCGTCGATGCTGATGTCTTTGTGCTTGAGGCCGGTGACGTCGTGCTTGTCAATCCACGGCCGGTAGGCGGCAGCTGCGGTCAGCCCGGGCACCTCGGGTGCGACGTCGTTGCGCAGGAAGAACGCGTTGATCCCCGCTTCTTCGCACAGCACCAGGCGATAGCCTTTACGCCGCGCCAGCGCTTCGATCGCGGCAAGCGAGGCCCCGGAATATCCCTTCGGCGCGTCGTCTGGTTTGGGCGCATTGGGCAGCGACACCGCGCGCGTCGGTCCGAACAGGGCGTTGTATTCCATGATCAACACCCGCGGCGACACGGCAGTCAGCGCTTCCAGCAACCAGTAGTCGATACTATCGACGTCAATCGACAGCAGATCGACTTCTCCGTCGAACCCGTGCTGGGTCAGCAACTTGTTGATGCTCTTTGGCGAGACCATGGCGCGCACCGCGGTCACGCCCGGGTTGAAGGCAAAAGTCAGTTGGGCCTGCTCGATCGCTTTGGTCGAGGCATCGACCATCAGTCCACTCCACCCGAAGTCTGCGGCAAGGGTCGCGGCATTCCCCCCGGTACTGCCACTACCGATTTCGACGAAGCGGCGGGTCTTCAGGCCGCCGGCCTTCATCAGCGCCAGAATGATCCCGTCCTCTTCATTTTGCGAGCGCAGGCGGAAACGCTGTCCCGCCAGCGCGTAAGGCGCTGGCACGTCGGCCGCCACGTAGGCATGGCGGATCAAGGCGTTCATCTGCCGGCGAAAGACACTGCGCCACTTTTCGTCCTGCTTCTGAGCAGCAAGCAGCTTGTCGACGGCTTCGGCAAGCCGGTCGACTTTTTCGTGGAGGTGATTGACCCGGCCACGAGTGGTCCAGGAGGCGGTCGCGAGCATGTTGCGAAAAGACATCTGGCAATTTCGATCTTAATGTACCGCCGTTCGAGGCTCTTCTCCGACCACTGGCGACCGGCCCCCGGTCCGCGAGTGTGACGGTGTCGTATCCTCCATCAGGACCCTGCCCCAGATGACCTTGAGCATCATCGCGCTGTGCATTTTTATCTTCGGGGCTTACGCCTATGGGTCGGTAGTCGTGCTCTCCTTACGCCAGCGTGCCCCGGTCTGGACGGACGCGGTGGCGCCGGGGTCGTTTCGCCTGCGCGTCAAACTGCGCGGCCTGGCGATGTTCGTCGTCTGCACCGCCTGGTTCATCCTGCACAGCGTGATCGAGTTCCGTCACATGATGGGCCAGTCGCGGACCGATGACTGGATCGATCTCGCGGCGCTCGAACTGGTCTTCACCTTCCCCGGCCTGATCCTGCACACGGTGCTGATGGAAAGCGCCGCCGGCGGCGGCCACCCGCCGCGCACCACGCCCCGCCGCCAAGGTGGCTGGGCGTGGATGCTGCTCGCGCTCTACGGCGCCGGCGCGGCCCTGGCGATCTACTTCCCTGCTGCGATGTTCGGCCTGGTGCCGGCGCCGCGCCGGCTCAGTCCGTATATCGGCTTCTCGATCGGAGCCTTGTTCACGGTGTCGAGCATCTGCTGCCTGCTGGTGATGCGCTCGCGCCGCAACCCGACGGTGTCGCCGGATCAACGCAATTTGCGTCGTTCAATGGCGACGATTTTCATGGCGATGATCGCGCTGTTCTTCGTGCTGACCTTTATGCGCGGCAGCATTTTGCTGATTGAAGTGATTGACGTCGTCGTTCGCACCCTGCCGCTGGTGTTCCTGCTGGTGTCGGTCTACTTCGAGAATCGGATCGAGTTTTACGATCTGATCATCAAGCGCGGCGTGGTGTTGCTGATCACGCTGCTCGTGCTGGGCAGTGTCCTGACGGTGTCACTGGGCTGGGTCGAGAGCCTGCCGGCCGGGGTTACGCGGCCGTGGCTCTTCGCTGTCGTTCTGCTGCCGGTCGCGATGCTGATGTCGGCGCTGCATCATCGCATCGGCCGGATCCTCGATCGACTGTGGTTCGGGCGTGAATTCACCCCGGTGGAAGCGGTCAAGCACGTTCTGGCCGGCATGCAACAGGCCACCGATGAGGTCTCGCTGGTCGTCAAAGCCGAAGCGACGCTGTCGGAGATGTTCCGCACGCGCGTCCTCGTCCTGCTCGAAGACCAGCCGACGCCGGACACCGCCGTAGTCGTCGCCGATGTCCGCGGTTCGCAATCGAGCGGCCTCATCCGTCTGGCCATCGTCAACGACGCCGGCTGCCGGACGCTGCTCAGCGAAGACCACGCGATGTTGCGATCGCTGGGCGGCGTGTTTGGCTTCATGCTCGAGAACGTGCGCCTGCAGCGCAAGCGACAGGAGCAGGAAACCGTCGCCCAGGAGTTGCGCCTGCAAAGCAGCCGCTCGGAGCTCAAGGCGCTGCGCGCCCAGATCAATCCGCACTTCCTGTTCAACGCACTCAACGCGATCGCCTCGCTCATTCATACCGACCCGGCCCGCGCCGATGCGGCGGTCGAACAGCTCGCCGAAGTGTTCCGCTACACGCTGCGCCGGTCGGAACAGGAATGGGCGCCGCTCGATCAGGAACTGGCCTTTGCGCGCGCGTATCTCGATGTCGAGCAGGCCCGCTTTGGCCAGCGGCTCGAGTTCTCCATCACCAGCGACCCGGGCATGACCCGCGCCCAGGTGCCGTCGATGCTCCTCCACACGCTGGTTGAGAACGCGGTCAAACACGGCATCTCGAGACTGCGCGCGCCGGGCCGGATTGACGTGCGGGCGCAGCGGCGCGAGCAACAGTTAGTGCTCGAAGTGCGCGACTCAGGCCCCGGTCCCGACGCGGCCAACCGCTACCCCACCGCCCCAGGCGAGCACTTCGGCCTGCGCAGCGTGCGTGACCGGCTGCACGGCCACTTTGGCGCCCATGCCTCACTGACCCTCTCGCGCGATTCAGGGACCACCCAAACGGTGGCGCGCCTGGAAATGCCGTTCGTCACCGAAGACCTCGCCGCGTCGACTCGATAACCCGTGGCCAAGCTCCGCGCCTTTATCGTCGACGACGAGCCGCCCGCGCGGGTGCGGCTGCGCCAGTTGCTGGCAGAGGCTGATGTGACTGTCGTTGGAGACGCCGGCGATGCCGTCGAGGCGCGAGCCGCAATCCGCGACACCTCTCCGGATGTGGTCTTTCTCGACATCGAGATGCCAGAGACGTCGGGCACCGAACTCGCCGCCTCGCTCACCGAGCCACGGCCATACATTGTCTTTGCCACCGCCTACGACCATTACGCGCTCGCCGCTTTCGCCCTCGACGCCACCGATTACCTGGTCAAGCCGATCACGCGGGCCCGACTCGCGGGCACCTTGGCGCGGGTCCGCGAGCGCCTGTCGCGCCACTCGGATCTCGAACGGGACCTTGTCGCGGCGTCGGCCGTGCAGGCGCTGCTGCTGCCGCAATCGCTGCCACTGATGCGCGGCTACGATTCGGCGGCATTGACCGTCGCCGCCCGCGGCGTGGGTGGCGACTTCTTCGTCGGCCAGCAGATTGGTCCCCAGCGCGTCGTCCTCGCGCTCGGCGATGTCTCGGGCAAGGGCATGCCTGCCGGCCTCGTCGCCTCCAGCCTCCAAGCGCGGATCGAGACGGTGGCCCGCCATGTCACCGGCACCGCAATTGACGTGGTCAGCGATGTCAACCGGACGCTGGTAGCGACATCCGACACGGCGCGCTACGCGACGCTGGTCTACGGCGACATTGATCTCGCGTCGAATCTCCTGACCGTCGTCAACGCCGGACACCTCCCCGTCATCGTCGCGGTGCCGGATGCCCCGACCCAGCTCCTCGCGTCGACAGGCCCGGCGCTTGGCATCCTTGCCGACGCGCAGTTCTCATCCACGCGCGTGCCGATTGCGCCAGGCGCCACGATAGTGATTTACAGTGACGGCGTCACCGAGGCGACAAACACCGCGGGCGAAGAATTTGGCGAGGACCGATTAATGGCACTGATTGCCGCCCACCGTGACAGCGGCGCCGAAGCGCTATGCCGCCGGATTATCGATGCGGTCCGCGGCCATGCGCACGGTGCGGGGGCTGGTGACGACATCACCGTGCTGGCCCTGAAAAGGGCGCACCCCACTCATCAGGATCAGTAGGATTACATTCCAGTGGGACTGCGGACGCTGATTGTCGACGATGAGCAGCCGGCGCGCGAGCGGTTGCGGCAGTTACTGGCCGAGTACGCCGACGTCGAGATCGTCGGCGAAGCTGAGGATGGCATCCAGGCCATCGAACAGGTCGCGGCGCTTTCGCCCGACGTCGTAATCCTCGATATTCAGATGCCGGCATGCAGCGGGCTGGAAGTGGCGGCGTCACTGGGACGGCCGCGACCGGCGATCGTGTTTTGCACGGCCTACGATCAGTACGCAGTCGACGCGTTCGAATTACACGCCGTCGACTATCTGCTCAAGCCGGTCAACCGCGCGCGGTTGCACGCCGCATTGCAGCGGGTGCGCGAGTTGCGCGGTGGGTCGCAGCGCGAACACGCGCTCGACCATGCAACGCGTAGCGCCCGGTTGTCGCCATCGCGATTCCTGGCGCGCAAGGCGACGCGCTTTCGCGTCGTGCCGCGGCGGGAGGTCATCGCCTTTACATTTCAGGACGGCTTGACGCGCCTGCACACCGCCACCGAGCAGCTGTGGATGCAACCGACGCTGGTGGCGCTGGCGCGGCGTCTCGAAGGCGACACCTTCTTTCAGGTGTCGCGGACTGCTCTGGTCAGCCTTGATGCAGTGCGTGAAGCGAAACCGTTTGCGGACGGCACCGGAGAGATCACGCTGTCCAATGGCCTGACGTTTGTGGTGACACGTCGGCGCTGGCGTTTGCTGATGGAGCGGTTAGAGCAGTAGTCAGTGGTCAGTCGTCAGTGGTCAGTGGTCAGTGGTCAGTAGTCAGGCGTCAGGCGTCGGGCTTTTTGACGTTCCACCGTTCCCCGTTCCGTTCTTCGTTCTTTGGTCTTCTTCGTTCTACAATTCCCCACCATGGCGTTTTCTCGTCGCGATTGGTTGAGCCTGGCCGCACAGGCCAGCGCAGTGGGGTTGGTCGGGCATTACACGCCGTGGGCGTCGGTGCTCGCGCAGTCGTCTCGGGCGGTGGCTGCCGGCAAAGAAAAATTGTTAGTGAAATCGCTGCGTCCGCCGGATTACGAAGCACCGGTAGCGCTGCTCGATTCCTTTATCACGCCGGTCGAACATTTCTATGTTCGCTCGCATATGCCGGTGCCACCGGCGCTCGACGCGTCAACGTGGACCCTGCAGATCGAAGGCGAGATCACCGCCGCGACGTCGCTGACGCTCGACGAGTTGCGCAAAATGCCGGCGGTCACCGTCACGGCGATCCTCGAATGCGCCGGCAATGGTCGCGCGTTTTATGATCCGCCGGTCGCCGGCATCCAGTGGGGTAAAGGTGCGGTCGGTAATGCGCGGTGGACTGGTGTCCGCCTCGCCGATGTGTTGAAGCGAGCGGGACTCAAAGCCACCGGTAAGTTCATTCACATGAACGGCGCCGACCGCCCGCTCGGCACGATGCCCGACTTTGTCCGCCAGCTGCCGATCGACAAGGCAAGGGACCCCGACACGGTGCTGGCCTATGACATGAACGGCCAGCCGCTACACCCGCAGCACGGCTTTCCGTTGCGGGCGATTGTGCCTGGGTGGGAAGGCGCCTATTCGGTGAAGTGGCTGAACCATCTGCGTGTCGCCGATCGCGAATCGGACAGCTTCTGGGTCGCCACCGGCTATCGGTATCCGACCAAGCGCGTCGCGCCGGGTGCTGCCGTTGATGCCAAGGACATGGCGCCACTCACTGGCCTGGTGGTTAAGTCGCTGATCACGCGCCCGCTCGAAGGCGCGACGCTGCCTCCAGGCAGAGTCGAGGTCGCCGGGTTTGCGTGGGCCGGTGAAGACGACATCGCGCGCGTTGACGTATCGACCGATCAAGGTGCGACCTGGCAGCCCGCGCGGCTGGTTGGCGAGCGCGTCAAATATTCGTGGCGGCGCTTCGAGTTTGCCTTTGACGCGAAGCGCCCCGAGTCCTATCTGATTCTCGCCCGCGCGACAGACAGCACTGGACGAACCCAACCGATGACGCCGCCGTGGAATCCATCCGGCTATCTGTGGAACGCGCCGGATGCGGTGCGCGTGGAGATCAAGGCGTGAGCGGCGCCGGGGCGGCGGTGCCAGTGCGCCGAGCTGCGGGGGTGCTGGTGGTCGCGCTGATCAGCGCACTCGGACTCGTCGTCAGCGGCCAGGAATTACCCGCCGGGGCGGGACGCGACGACGTCATCAAGCGGTGCGTCAGCTGTCACGAAACGGACTTGATGACGCAGCAGCGGCTGACCCGCGCCGGATGGGGACGCACCCTCGACAAGATGGTGCGCTGGGGCGCTGTGGTCGAACCGGCCGAACGCGACGCGATGCTCGATTACCTCGCCGCGCACTTCGCCCCAACGCCCGCGGCGTCGCACCTGGTCGCGACTGCGGCTAGCGAAGCGGTCTACAAACGCGCCTGCCTGATGTGCCACGAGGCCGACATGATCGAATCGCAGCGCCTGTCGCGGGTCGGCTGGGTGCGCTCGGTCGACAAGATGATTCGCTGGGGCGCCGACGTCCCGGCTGCCGATAAAGAAGCGCTGATCGACTATCTCGCCGCGCGTTTCCGCCCGCGCTAACCAACCGCTAGCGGGTCGTGACAAAAGCAGAACCGAACAATTGTTCTCTGTGGCTCTGCGGCTCTGTGGCGTTTCTAGCTCAGATTTGCCCCTGAATTAGAATGACCAGATGCCCACCGCGAGTGTTCCCGAGACCGCATTAACCCGCGCCCGCACCGAGCTCGACGCATGGGTACGGGAGTTGATGCAGTGGCATTTCAGCCCTGACACGGGATGCCCGTTCTGGCTGCAGTGGGCCGAGCAGGCCGGTTGGGATCCGCGTCGCGAGGTCAAGACCTACGACGACATCGACCGTTTCGGATCATTTCAGGACCAATGGCTGCGCGGCGGGCCGGTACGACGGTGGGTGCCGAAAGGTTACGCCGATCGGCCGATCTATACCTTTGAAACCGGCGGCAGCACCGGCGTGCCGAAGTCGCGCATCAACATTGACGACTTCCGCATCGACTACGAAATGTTCAGCCGCACTTTGCCGGATGAATATTTTCCCAAAGGTGCCGACTGGCTGCAGGTCGGGCCCAGCGGTCCGCGTCGGCTGCGTCTCGCCATCGAGCACCTCGCCCAACATCGCGGCGGCATCTGCTTTGCCGTAGACCTCGATCCGCGCTGGGTGATCAAACTGATCAAGTGGGGCGAGCTGGAAATGATGGAGGCTTATAAACGCCACGTCATCGATCAGGCGCTGACGCTGATCAAGGCGCATGACACCATTCAGTGCCTGTTTACCACACCGAAGTTGCTGGAAGCGCTGTGCGAACGCATTTCGCTGAATCAAGCCGGCATCACCGGGGTGTTCTGCGGCGGCACTGAAATGACGCCGCAGTTTCATCGCTTTGCCGTCGAAGAATTAATGGAAGGCGCCTACTTCGCACCGACCTACGGCAACACGCTGATGGGTCTGGCCGCACACAAGGCACCAGAGCCCCAGGACAACTGGGCGATCATCTACTTCCCGCCCGCGCCGCGCGCGATGATCGAAGTGGTCGATCCCGACAAGCCGACCCAGGTAGTGGGCTACGGAAAGACGGGTCGCGTGCGACTGACGACGCTGACCAAAGAGTTTTTCATGCCGCGCTTCCTCGAACGTGACGAAGCCGAACGCGAGCCGCCGTGCACAAAATATCCGTGGGACGGCGTACGCAACGTGCGGCCATTCTCGCGCTTCGCCAAGGCGGTGGTTGAGGGAGTGTATTGATGATCCACATTCCCATCCTCCGCTGGGGCGTCCTTTACCGCAGCGTCGACCGTTCGATCATTCCGCACTTCCGGACCCGCGAACCGTTTGTCGAGATGAGCCAGGCCAACGTCGGCATCATCCGCCGCGACCTGCTGCGCCAGGGCGAGCAGCGTGACAAGCTCGCCAGAGTCCCGGTCGCCGATCTCGTCGCGATGTCCAAGCAAGCGGCCGAACACTTTCTCAACGACACATTGCCGCTCGACCCGTCGGAGTCGACGACCCAGACGCCGCAGGATTACATCGAGCAGGTCTCGGCAACGACCGGCATGCCGTATGCCAGTGTCCGCCGCAACATGCTGAAGGTGCACGGCGTCCTCAGCCGCGTCGACGAAGTCCTCGACGGACTCACGCGCGGACTCGATTTGTCAGTGCTGGACGATGGCTATGGCGAGGCCGGCGGACAGATGCTCAGTTTTTTCGCGCGCGGCGATTCGCTCGGCGTCGTCTTGCCCAGCAACTCGCCGGGCGTGCATTCGCTCTGGGCGCCGGCCACGGTGCTGAAGATGCCGCTGGTGCTGAAGCCTGGCAGCGCCGAGCCGTGGACGCCGCTGCGGATGATTCACGCGTGGAGCAAAGCCGGCGCGCCGTCGGAAGCGTTTGCCTACTATCCCGCCGATCATGCCGGCGGCCACGAGATCCTCCGCTCGTCCGGTCGTGGCATGGTCTTCGGTGATGTCGGTTCGACCAAGCGCTGGAAGGCGGATCCGCGCGTCGAAGTGCACGGGCCTGGTTTCAGTAAGGTGGTGATCGGCCCCGATGTCGCGGACGACTGGGAACGGCATCTCGATGTGATCGTCGAGTCGATCTCTAACAACGGCGGCCGCTCGTGCGTCAACGCGTCGGGCGTGTGGGTGACCAGGCACGGCGATAAGATCGCCGCGGCGCTGGCCGAGCGGCTGGCGCAGATTACGCCGCGAGAGGCCGATGACCCCGACGCCGTGCTGGCACCATTTGCCGACCCGTCGACGGCGCAACGCATCTCCGCGACCATCGACCAGGACCTGCGCGGCGAAGCAGGCGCAGCGCGCGATGTGTCGGCCGAACAGCGCGGGCCGGATCGCGTCGTCACGGTCAACGGCGGTAGCTACTTGCTGCCGACCGTGATCCGCTGCGACGCCTCGCACCCGCTGGCCAATCGCGAATATCTCTTCCCCTACGCGAGCGTCGTCGAGGTGGCAGCCGAGCAACTGCCCGCCGCACTCGGGCCATCGCTGGTGGTCACCGTCGTGTCGAACGACGAGCGCTTCCGTGAACGCTTCGTCGCGTCGCCCCACGTCGATCGCCTGAACCTCGGGCCGATCTCGACGACCCAGATCGGGTGGGACCAGCCGCATGAAGGCAATCTGTTCGAGCACCTCTATGCGCGGCGAGCGATTCAAAGGCTGGCCTGAGTTGCGGTACGGGCCGCAGAGACACCGGGACGCAGAGGATTATTTTTCTCTGTGCCTCTGTGACTCTGTGGCTTGTCCGTGGATGCGATGAACATTCTCTCGATCACCGCCGGCGCCGCCGACATGTTCTGCGGCAGTTGCCTGCGCGATAACGCCCTGGCGGCCGAGCTGATCGCGCGCGGGCACCAGGTGACGCTGCTGCCCGTCTACACGCCGACCGTGACCGACGAGCCGAACATGAGCAGCGGGCAGCCGGTGTTCTTTGGCGGCATCAGCGTCTATTTGCAGCAACATCTCGCGTTGTTCCGCCACACCCCGTGGCTGCTCGATCGGATCTGGGACGCGCCGTCGGTGATCAAGAGCTTTGCCACCGGCGCCATCAATGTTGACCCGCGCATGCTTGGCGCGCTGACCGTCTCGACGCTACGCGGCGAAGGTGGATATCAGCGCAAGGAAGTTGACAAGCTGATGCACTGGTTGGCGGGCGAGGCCGCACCAGACGTGGTCAATCTGCCGAACTCGCTGTTGATCGCGCTCGCCGCACCGATCCGGCGCGTACTGCAGCGCCCGATCGTAGTTACATTGCAGGGTGAGGACCTCTTTCTCGAGGGCCTGCCGGAACCGTACAAGGCCCAGGCGATCGCGTTGATTCGCGAACGGGTCCGCGACGTCGATCTCTTCGTGTCGATCAGCGACTACTACACGGGATACATGGCTGATTACCTGTCGATTCCGCTTCATAAGATCCGCACTGTCCCGCTCGGCATCAACATCAAGGACTTCGAGCGCCTCGCGCCGTTGGCCCGATCGCCGTTTACCATTGGCTACTTCGCGCGGATCGCACCAGAAAAGGGCCTGCACAACCTCGCCGAAGCCTACCGGGTGCTGCGGCAGGATCGCGGGCTGCCGCCGTCGCGCCTGGCTGCTGCCGGGTATCTCGGCGCGGGCCAGCAGTCCTATCTCGATGGCATCACCCGCCAGCTCCGGTCGTGGGGCCTGGCTGACGAGTTTGTGTTCTCGGGTACCGTGGACCGCTCCGACAAGAGCACATTCTTTCAATCGCTTGACGTGCTGTCGGTGCCGAGCGGCTATCACGAACCGAAAGGTCTTTATCTGCTCGAGGCGATGGCGTCGGGGGTCCCGGTCGTCGAGCCTAATCACGGGGCATTCCCCGAACTGCTCGATCGGACCGGCGGTGGCCTTGTGGCAAAATCGGAACACCCCTCGGATATCGCCGACGCGCTGTTCGAGATCTATCGACAACCGGCGCGGGCAGCGGCCCTCGGTGCCGCGGGCGCGGCCGGTGTACGTCGCAGCTACACCATCAACCACATGACTGATCGCATGCTCGAGGTGTACGCCGATGCTGTCAGCGCAACAACTCACTAAGACCTACCCGTCGCCAGGGGGGCCGTTGACGGTCCTCGACAAGGTTGCTTTTGCTCTGCAGGCCGGGGAAGCGGCGGCGATCATGGGGCCCTCGGGATCGGGTAAGAGCTCACTGCTCTATGTTGTCGGCGGCCTCGAACCGCCGACCAGTGGGGTGGTCACTCTCGCGGGCCAGGACCCCTATGCACTCGCCCCTGACGCGCTCGCCGCGTTCCGCAATCAGCAGGTCGGATTCGTCTTTCAGGACCACTGCCTGCTCCCGCAGTGCACGGTTCTCGAAAACGTGCTGGTCCCGACCCTGGTCGGAACCGCGGATGCGTCGGCGCGCGATCGCGCGCGCCAGTTGCTGGATCATGTCGGGCTGTCGGCCCGACTCGACCACCGGCCGGCAGCTTTGTCAGGTGGCGAGAAACAACGCGTCGCGATCGCGCGTGCGCTGATTCGCCAGCCGCGACTACTGCTCTGCGACGAACCGACCGGCAACCTCGATGCGGATTCCGCCGGCCGCGTCGCCGAACTTCTCCTGACGCTTCACGAGACGCAGCAGACCGTGCTGCTGGTGGTGACGCACAGCGAAGTATTGGCCGCGCGGTTTGCCAGACGCTGGACGATCACCCGCGGCGCATTGACCGACGTGACGACATGAATGGTCTGGTCGCGGCAAGCTTGCGGCATTTTCGCGCACTCCATGCGCTGGTCATCTGCGGGATCGCCATTGCCGTGGCCGTTCTGGCGGGCGCACTTCTGGTCGGCGCGTCGGTCCGTGGCAGCTTGCGGGATCTGGCACTGGCGCGTCTCGGCGCCACCGAACTGGTCGCGACATCGCCGACCTTTTTCCGCGACGCGCTCGCACAGGAGCTCACCGGCGGCGACATCCAGGCCGTCGCGCCGCTCGTCGCGATGACTGGCACGGTCACGCATGACGACTCCGGCCGCATCGCCAGCCACGTCCAGGTGTTCGGCATCGACGATCGTTTCCTTGCGTTTCACGGTCGCCCCGCCGGTGCACCAAGCAGTCGCGACTCGTGGATCAGTCCAGCCCTCGCCACCGAACTGGGGGCCGATGCCGATGACAACGTGATGCTGCGAATCGCCAAGCCGAGTGATGTGCCGCTCAGCACCTTGCAGGGCCGGCGGGAGGACGTCAGCGAGCGGGTGCGCTTGACCGTCGGCCGTGTCGTCGATCGCGCCGCACTTGGCGAGTTTTCACTGCTCCCGAGCCAGGGGCCGGCGCTGACGATGTTCGTGGCGCTGTCACGACTGCAGCAGGACCTGGATGCTGAGGGCCGCGTCAACGTGCTGTTGCTGCGGATGGCGGCGCCGGCAGCGGATCCCCGGGACGACCTGCGGGCCGCACAAGAGGCGTTGAGCCGCCGCGCGACTCTGGATGATCTGGGACTCAAAGTGCGTCGCGATGGGCGCGGTGCCACGGTGATCCTCGAGAGTCGGAGCGGCCTGCTGCCGGATTCCGCTGTCGCCTCGGCCGTCCACGCCGCGACACAGATCGGCCGCCCGGCGACGGGTGTCCTGACCTACCTGGCGAATGCGATCCGCGCCAACGGTCGCGAGATCCCGTACTCGCTCATCGCCGCCATCGATTTGCCCGGCCCCCCTTTGGGGACGGAGGTCGGCGTCAGGGCTCCCTCGGGGACGGAGGTCGGCGAGGAATCGCCCGTTTCCCCCAGCAGGGGGACGGAGGTCGGGGTCAGGGTCCCGGTGGGGACGGAGGTCGGGGCCGGGGGGGGCGAACGACCTATTTTGCTCAACGCCTGGGCCGCCGAGGACCTCGGGGTCACCGCCGGCGATCGCATCGACGTCGACTACTTTCTGTGGACCGACAGCGCCGGATTGCAGACGCGCAGCACGTCCTTCACTTACGCGGGGGTCGTGCCCATGACGGGCCCGGGCGGCGACGCCACCCTGACCCCCGAGTACCCAGGAATCACCGACGCGGCTGACGTGACCAACTGGGACCCGCCGTTTCCTGTCGACATGCGCCGGGTGCGCAAGACCGACGAGGACTACTGGGATACCTGGCGCGCGGCACCGAAGGCGTTCATTCCGCTCGCCGTCGGACAGCAACTATGGGCCAGCCCGTTCGGCAAGCTGTCCTCGCTGCGCACCCACGCGACCGAGGCATGGCCCGCCGCCGGTGCGTTTGATATTGCCTCGCTGCTGCCGATCCGGCCGGTCCGCGCCGAAGCCATGGCCGCCGCTGCCGGCACCACCGACTTCGGCGAGTACTTCGTCTACTTCAGTTTCTTTCTGGTGGTGTCGGCATTGCTGCTGGCCGGCATGTTCTTCGCGCTCACTGTCGAACAGCGGGCCAGGGAGCTCGGCCTGCTCATCGCGGTCGGCTTCACGCCGCGCGATGTCAGGCGTACGCTGCTGCGCGAAGCAGCGGTATTGATCACCATTGGCAGCACGCTCGGGGTCGCCGGCGCGATTGGTTACGCGGCGCTGATTGTTTACGGGCTGGGGACGTGGTGGGTCGGCGCGGTCGGCACCACGGCGCTGCGCGTCCACATCGATCCGATGCTCCTCGGTGCGGGTGTGCTCGGCGCCGCCCTTGCTGCCGCGATCGCCTTGACGCTCTCCATGCGGCGGCTCGCCAAGCGGACGACGCGCGCGCTGTTGACCGCCGGCTTCGAGTCGTCGCACGAGGCATCGCCCCGCGTCAGCCGTCGCATTGCCGCCGCTGCGCTCGCCTTGTCACTACTGTTGATGGCGCTGGCCGGCAGTGGCATGGCCAGCCAGGTCGCGGCATTTTTTGGCGCCGGGGCGTTGCTGCTGGTCGCAGGGTGCGCCGTCTTTGCAGCATGGCTACGCAGCCGGGCGGCACCAACAGAACAGCCGTCGATGATCCGCTTCGGCGCCGCATATGCGCGCTGGCGGCCGGCACGGAGCGTCTTGTCGACCGCGCTGATCGCGTTTGCCTGTTTCGTGATCGTGTCGGTCGGCGCGTTTCGTCGCGACCCCGCCGCCGAGCAGCTCACGCGTGACGGCGGCACCGGCGGATTCCTGTTGATGGGCGAATCGGTTGCACCGCTCCTGCACAACCCGAACACGCCGGGTGGACGCGACGAACTCCTGCTCGGTGGCTACCCGCTGCTCGAACAGACATCGATTGCCCGATGGCGTCTGCGCCCCGGCGACGAGGCGAGTTGTTTGACCCTGTACCAGCCGGCCAATCCGCGTATCGTGGCGCCGGAGGACGCTTTCCTGCAGCAAGGCCGCTTCAGCTTCGCCGGTTCGGTGGCCGAGACACCCGAGGAACGCGCCAACCCATGGCTGCTCCTCAATCGGCAGTTTGCTGATGGTGCGGTCGCCGCGATTGCCGATCAAACCTCACTGACCTACGTCTTTCATCTCAAGGTCGGCGACGACCTGGTGTTGCCGGCCGACAACGGCCCGCCGATCCGGTTGCGCATCGTCGCAACGCTCGCCGACAGCGTGCTGCAATCCGAGTTGATTATTGGCGAAGGGCCGTTCATACGGTTGTTTCCCCATCACGAAGGCTATCGCCTGTGGCTGATCGAAGGGCCGGAGGCGCAGGCACCGGCCTTGACCGCCTTGCTCGAGGACAGCCTCAGCGACTTCGGCATGGACATCGTCGATACGCGCGCGCGCTTGGCGGCATATCACCAGGTCGAGAACACCTATCTCTCGACGTTCCAATCGCTCGGCGCCCTCGGACTGCTGCTCGGGACGCTGGGCCTCGCCGCGGTCCTTGCGCGCAATGTGCTCGAACGCCGGCGAGAATTGGGGCTGCTCGGAGCGGTTGGTTTCACCAACCGTCACCTGCGCACGATGATCGCCAGCGAAAGCATTTTGCTAGTTGCGACGGGGTTGGTCATCGGGAGCGCCGCGGCTATCCTGGCAGTGGCGCCGGCGGTCATCCAGCGCAGTAATGCATTGCCCTGGGCAAGTCTCGCGCTGCTGTTGCTGGCGGTCTTGATCACCGGCGTCCTGGCATCTCTCGCCGCAGTGCGTTTGGCCACCGCGACACCGGTGGTTGCTGCGATCAAGGGGGAGTAAGTGCTGAGTGCTAAGTGCTAAGTGTCAAGGGTTACGGAGTGGCGAGGTTCTGCGTCTTCAGGAAGTCGATCAGGATCTGCTGCTCCTGTGTCCAGGTCCGCCGCTCGCGCACGTCATCGATCACAAACGTATAGCCGGACTTGTTCAGGTCGACGTTGTCGCCGTGGCGATCGACGCAGAAGCGGCCGCTGATGATTTTCTCGAAGACGTCGGCAAACGCGGTGATCCGGGTGTAGTCGCCGATCACGCACGCTTCGATCCGCGCGCCTTTCTCGATCAGACAGTTCCGCCCGATCACTGTCGGCCCGATGACCGTGGCGCCCGGTTCAATGCGCGATCCTGACCCGACGTAGACCGGCCCTTGCACGTCACACTTGGTGAGATCGAGATCGAGATTGATGCCGCCCCAGATGTTGGGGAAAATTTCCTTCCCGGGCATCTCGATCTTGAACTCGCCGCGCAGGATCATCTGCGTCGCCTGCCAGTAGTCTGACGTCCGGCCGATGTCGATCCACGAGAACGGGATATTGAAGCCGTAGAACGAATTCGCGATGCATTTCTCGCATGTCTTGTGGTTCCTCCTCGTCGTCCAGGGATGGTTGAGCCGATGAGACGGGAGCCTTGGTCGCCGCTGACTGTCATTGCGGTGACCTTCATGGCACTGGCGCTTACGGTTGTCGCGGTAATCGTGGCAGCCGGTCGGCCGCGCCGGCCGGCGTTGCCGTTGCCGTTAGGAGTGGTTGAAGCCGGTCAGGTCGTTCGCAACCCGGTCGGACGGGTCATGGCCTATGACGTGCGGGCGGTCGAACCTGGCGTGCTCTATCGCGGAAGCGGGTTTCCCTACAACGCCGGGCCACGCCTCGCTGACGACCCGGTCGACATCCTGCCGACGATGAATGACGAGACGGTGTTCAACCACTTGCGGGCGTTGAATGTCCGCCACGTCTTCGCGTTACAGGAAAGCGCGGAAGACTATTATTCGGAGCAGGGCTATTTCGACTTCTGGGCCCGACAAACCGGCTATCGCATCACCAGCACCTGGTTGCCGGTGATCGATAGCAGCACGTTTGGCCGCGACGACCGCAGCAGCCTTCATGCTGCCGCCGAAGTCATCGCCCAGATACAACACCGCTCCAGCCAGGATGGCGCGGTGTGGATTCATGACGATACCCGCGGCAACGATGCGACCGGGATTGTGGTGGCGGGCTACGAGACCTGGCGCAATTGGGGCTTGACCGATGCCGCTCAGCTGTGGCTGCAAGTGCAGCAGCGCTACCTTGCCAGCAACCTCAGCCTGTCGGATCCGGCGATCGCGCCGGCGGCAGGCGGTGGGCATGTCTGCGCCGATCCTCAGAGCCCTGTCCCATCACTGGTCTGTGGCGAGTGGCTGGAGGGGCTGCGGGAGGCGATCTTTACCATGGCCCGGTTTTAGGCAAGGCGTTACCACCCGATGCGGGCATACTTCGTGCTTCAAGGCGGTCGCAAACATCGAACTTTGTAATGGATATAGGAAAGGGAGCGCTATGACATCTCAAATGCAGGAGAGGCACATGATCTCCACGCGAAGGATCACCCTCAGCCTGGCACTGCTGACCTTGGTTGCGACCACCGCCCTGGCACAGACGCCGGTGGATACCAATGCCGCCTCAACGTCCGGGCAATCCCCGACGACTCAGCCCATTAGTGGAACTGTTAGGCCTGCCTATTTCGCGCTCATCGGCGGATTCGAAGGCGATACACATTCGACCGGGTACGCTTTTCTCGGTCCCTCGTATGTCCGGCCGCTGTCGCCAGGTCTTGCCTTCACCGCGCGGGTATTTGCCAACTACCTGTTCTACGAATTCGACGATGGCTTAGGCGGCACCAAAGTCAGGTCGCCTGGGATCAGCACCGCCGCCGGCCTTCGTTTTGGTGAGAAGAACTGGTTCTCGGTCCAGGCGGGCCCCAAGTGTCAAGTTCCGGACGGAAACGATGACTCGCGGCTCTGGCGAAATCGAGGAGTCGGAGACGCGTATCGGCGTCAGCATCGGCGCCGACGCGTATATCAACCCGACCTCGCACAATAACATTCACGCGATGGTTAACTACGGCACTGAGGATCAATACCTCTGGAGCCGTGTCGCGTTCAAAGAGCAAATCACCAACCTCAATTGGAGCGGTAAGATCACCAACTTCGTTGGCGCTGAAGTCATCCCGCAGGGCAACGACCAGATCCGTTCAATCCTGATTGGCGGGCTGTTCGAGACGGTTTTCGTGCCCTCGAGTTTCTCGTTTGTGGTCCGTGGCGGTTACAAGCGCTCGACTTTTGACGTCGGCGAACCGCGAACCGGGCCGTATTTTGGCGTCGGTATCTACCGCCAGTTCAGGTAATGCCGCGATCGCAGCGTTCCGAGGTCGGCGGGGAGCGATTCGAGGGAGATGTGGACACAGAGGTAAACGGTAGTCAGACGGTGGACGGGAATCGAGCGGACGACCGTGCCAGTACGGGCATCCGCGGGCTTGATGACATTCTCGAAGGCGGCTTCCCGGCCAACCGCTGCATCCTGCTCAGCGGCGAACCGGGGACCGGCAAGAGTATTTTTGGCCTGCAGTTCCTCGCCGCGGGCATTGCCGTCGGGCAACCTGGCGTCTGCGTCAGCGTTGACCAGAAACCACAGCACCTGCTCAATGACGCCTCGCGATTCGGCTGGAACCTGGACGCAGCCGTGTCGGTCGGCATGTTGACCGTGCTCGACGCGTCACCGTATTTCACGGCAACCCGCAACAAGACCAAGAATGCCGTGCCGATCGATGCTCGCAGTATTGCGACCGACTTGAGCAATCAGGTGCGTCGCATTGGCGCCAAGCGATTGGTGATCGATTCCCTCACCTCGCTGGTGCCACCAGACATGTCACGCTCCGAGGCGCACGACTATCTGCGCTCGGTGGTCCTGTCGCTCGAAGACAACATGGGCTGCACGGTCCTGCTGACGTCGCGTGCCGGCTCTCCGGGCGATCCCCAAGCGCTCTGCGAGGCCGGGAGTATCTGGTGTCGGGCATCATCGAGTTTAAGGTACGCAAGGCGGGTTGGTCGTTTGTCCGCACGCTGTTCGTCAAGAAAATGCGCGGCACGGCGATCGAGCCGGAAGAGTATTCGTTTCAAATCGACGCAAAAGGCGGCCTCTACGTGCTCGAACGCACGCGTAGCATGGCGCCACCGTCGGCCGGATAGCGATTCGGCGTCACGCGATCGGCGAGCGGCCATCCGGGGTTTCGTCATGGTCGGCGTGATAGCCATGCGCTGAATGCTGGTAGCCTTTGTCCATGCGCAAGGCCGCTTTTTCTCTGATCGTCACCGTCATCGCCTCCGCCGCGCTGTCAGCCAACTGGCCGGCGTGGCGCGGGCCGTCGGGCGACGGCGTCAGCAGCGAAAAGAACCTCCCCGTCAAGTGGAGCCCCACCGAGAACATCGCGTGGAAGCTGGCGTTACCACAGTGGAGCGGCGCGACGCCGGTCATCTGGGGCAACACCGTCTTCCTCAACGTCGCGGAAGCGGATGGCGATCAGTTGTCGCTGTGGGCAGTCAGCCGAACCAATGGCGACATCCTGTGGAAGAAGCTCCTCAGCACCGGCAACAACAAGCAACGCAAGCAGAACATGTCCTCGCCCTCACCGGTCACCGATGGCACGACGGTGTGGGTGGTGACCGGTACCGGCATCCTCAAAGCGTTCGATTTCAAGGGCGCAGAGTTGTGGACGCGCGACATCCAGAAGGATTACGGGCGCTTCGGCCTGAACTGGGGCTACGCCAACTCGCCGCTGCTGCACGACGGGGATTTGTTCGTGCCGGTGCTGCACGGCATGAAGACCGACGACCCGTCGTACATGCTGCGCATCGACGGCAAGAGCGGCAAGACGGAGTGGAAAGTCGAGCGGCCGAACACCGCCATTCGCGAGTCGCCGGACGCCTACATCACCCCTGCGCTCGCCCGCGTCGGCAAGGGCTTCGAAATCATTCTCAATGGCGCCGATGTGGTCACTGGTCACGATCCGGCGACAGGCAAAGAACTCTGGCGCGCCAACGGCCTCAATCCCGACAACGATCCGTCTTACCGTATCGTCGCCTCGCCGGTCACATTTGGCGATATCGTCATTGCGCCGACGCGGGAGCGGCCGATGCTGGTGCTGACCGCCGGTGGACGAGGCGACGTTACGACATCGCACAAGCTGTGGTCGTTCCAGAATGGCCCGGACGTGCCGACGCCAGTTACCGACGGCACGTATGTCTACGTCGTCAACGATCGCGGCATCGCGTATTGTCTCGAGTTGAAAACCGGTAAACCGGTGTACGGCCCGGAACGCCTGGAGCCGGGCACCTACAGCGCCTCGCCGGTGTTAGCCGACGGCAAGATCTACATCACCAACGAAGATGGCGTTGCGTCGGTCTATCGCGCGGGGCCAACGTTCGAGCTGCTGGCCGAGAACAAGATGGATGACTACACGCTCAGCTCGATCGCGGTGAAGGAGGGGCAACTCTTTCTGCGCACCGCCGGGTGGTTGTGGGTGATCGGTCAGCGGAAGGCCGCGCATTAATCGATTCGAAAGTCATCGCTGTCGAACTGCATTCTCGCATTCGCCACAGAGACACAGAGACACAGCGATTCCGTTGGTTCCGAGGAGCAGATAAATGTCGTGGATTGTGTTCGTCGCCGGCGCGGTGTTGTCGTGGGGACTGTACGGGGCTTCCCTCCACCGTGGGCAGGTCGCTCTCGGTAACCCGCTGAAGGCGTTGTTGTGCGTCGGCATCGCCTACATGCTGATCGCGGTGTTCGTGCCGGTCGGTACGCTGGCCGCACAGGGCGAGTTGCGCGGATTCAATCCGATGGGGGCGATGACGGCGACGATTGCGGGTGCGCTTGGCGCGCTTGGCGCGGTCTGCATCATCTTCGCGTTCCGGGCCGGTGCATCGCCGCTCTACGTCATGCCGCTGGTGTTCGGCGGCGCGCCTCTGGTGAATGTGCTGGCGACAATGGTGATCCATCCGCCGAAGACCACACCGAATCCGTTGCTGTACCTGGGGTTTTTAATGGCTGCGGCCGGCGCCGGGATGGTCCTCTACTACCGGCCGCAGAGCTGATGCTGCCGAGACACGGAGGGTTCGCTCCGTGTCTTCGCCCACCGGCCCACCGGCCCACCCGCCTACTCGCCTACCCGCCTACCCGCCCGTTTCAGAATCGCACTCGCACCCCCAACTGAATCTGCCGCGCCGAGGTAATGGTGTTGCGGATCCGCCCGAAGCTGGCCAATGGCGCTTCGACGTCTGCTGTCCCCGCAAACGCCGTCAACTGCGGCGTGCCGAAGTTGGCGCGGTTGAAGATGTTGAAGGCTTCGACGCGCAGCTCGAGCCGTCCGGCTGGCCCGAAGGCTCCCCACGCCGAGTCCTTTACTAACGACAAATCGAACCTGCGCAGGTCGGGGCCGATGAAATCGCCACGCCCGGTGTCGCCGAAGGTGCCGGCAGCGGGAATGGCGAAGGCGGCGGGATTGAACCATGCCGCCGGGTTGCCGGTGACCGCCTCATCTGGTCCAAAGCCAGGCGCGTAGCTTGCCCGATCGCGCCCGATCCCCGGACCGAGCGACGGCTGCCATAGTGAACGCGACCGGTTGTTCTGAACGAAGACCGTCAACGGGTTGCCGGTGCGCACGTTGATGATCCCGGACAGCCGCCAGCCGTCGAGAATCGCGCCCGCGGCACCGCTCATGGCGCGGGCGAAAGGTACGTCGTAACTGAAGTTCACGACCCAGTTGTGCGCGGCATGGAAGTCCGACAGGCCCTTGTTGTAGCCGGCGATAAATTCAGGAAAGGCCGATGTCGTCCCATTGGTCGCGTCGGAAAAGAACGTCGACGCCTGCGTTGTGTCCTCGGCCTTGGACCAGGTGTAGGCCGACTGGAACATGAAACCCTTTGACCACCGGCGCCGCGCTTCGATAATCAACGCGCGATACCAGGAGTCGCCGTCCGATGTCTTGGTCTCGATCGTCGTCCACGCCGTGTTCATGCGCGGGCCGCCAACCGGAAAGAAGGGCAACCCGTCGGCACCGGTCACCGGCACCGCCGTGTTCGCGTCGTTACTGCGCAGCAGATGATGGCCGCGCGCCCCCGCGTAGCCCACCACGATCGCGGTGTTGGCGAAGATTTCGCGCTGCAGACTGACATTCCACACGTCAATGCGCGGCGTCTCGACATCCCATTGCACCGGGCGAATCGATAAACCTGACGTCCGATCGAACGGTGCGTTAGGGAACGTCGGATTGGCGAACACCACGCGGGGTGTCGCTGGCGGATTGGTCACTGTGACGATCAGGTTTTGCGAGCTGTTGGTGTTGAAATACATCCCGTAGCCGCCACGCAGCGACGTCAGACCATCACCGGTGATGTTCCAGGCGAAGCCGGCCCGCGGTGAGACGTTGTTTGTGTCGGGGCCTTCATAGAGTTGGCCTAGCGTCGCGGTCCGGTCGGTCAGATTGATCAGCGCAGAGTCGCGGCCGGCAATGTCGCGCGGCATGGTCATCACTTCATAACGAAGACCAGCGTTCAGCGTCAGACGGTCGCCGAGCGCAAACTCGTCCTGCGCGTAGCCGCCGAGAATCCAGAAGCGCCAGTCGCGCGCGAACTCCGCCTGCGGCGTCAGGCCGATAAAACTGGTGGCGCGGTTCTCGAGAAAGGCACGCAGGTTGGCAAAGGTGTAGGTGCCCAGGCTGAAGGTCGGATTGACCATGTCCTGGTGATAGCGCTCGGCCAACCCCCCGAACTTGAACAAATGACGACCGGCACTACGGGTAATGTCGCCTTGCACGCTGAGGACCTGCTGCAGCAGTTTCAATCCGACCGAACTCTGCGTGCCGAACCGCTGCAAACCGCCGACGTCGATGTTCCCGACCAAGGTGCGACCGGGTATGAACGGTGATAACGGCGACGAGGTATTGGCCTGGACCTCCTGCCCGACTCGCGTGCGGCTGTAACCGAAGCGATAGGTGCCGAGGGTGGTCGCCGACAACGCCTGGCGATACTCGCCAGTAAAAAACTGATTGCGCGACACGAACGACCGCGGAAACTGTGGGTAGTCGGTCGGCAGCAACTGATCTGCATCGTCGATGGTGTAGCGGGCGAACATCTGGTGGCCCGGGCCGACGTTGTAATCGATGCGGCCTTGGCCGAAGTGCTGAGCGAGCGTCTGTTCGAACTGGAAACTGTGCAGTGCGGTGCCGTCCCCCAGGACTCGGCCATTGCCTCGCGGGTACTCGAGAAGGTACGGCGCGACACCGGCGTTCACGCCAACGTTCAGAAGTGCGCCAGGGGTGGCCGGGTCGGGGATCAGGCCGAGACGCGCGTTGTCGTCGGGGACGCTCGAGATGATCGTCCGGCCAAGATGTTCGCGCAGCGATTCGTAGCCGGCAAAGAAGAACAACGCGTCGGTCCGGATCGGCCCTCCCACCGCGCCGCCGAACTGATTGCGCGTAAACGGCGGTTTGCCGGCGACGTCGAAGTAATTCTTGGCATCGAGCGCATCGTTGCGATGGAATTCGTAGCCACTGCCGTGCAGGTCATTGGTCCCGGCTTTGGTCAGCACATTGATCTGACCGCCGCTCATCCGGCCAAACTCGGCGCCGTAGGCGTTGGTCTCGACGCGAAACTCCTGCACCGTCTCCATGCCCAGCGCCGTCCCCGCGGCACTGCCGGCCGGGCCGTTGGTCATGTCATTGAGCAGCGTGCCGTCGAGCAAGTAGACGTTCGAACGCGGGTCCTGCCCGTTGACGCTCATCCCGAGCCCGTGCGCGACGACCGACCCGCCGTCACGATGCGGGTAGGCGACAACGCTCGGCTGCAACAGCGCGAGGTCGGTATAGTTGCGGCCGTTCAGCGGCAACTCCTCGATCGACCGTTCATCAACGAGGTAACTCATCTCGCCGCTGCGCGTATTGATCACCGGCACTTCGGCGACGATGGTCACCGTCTCGGAGACTCCGCCGACGGTCATCGCGAGATCGACGACGGCGGTCTGCGCGATGGTCAACGTGACGCCTTGCCGGACCAGCGGGCGGAAGCCGCTCAACTCGGCGCGGATTTCATAGGAGCCCGGCGACAACGACGCGATCGTGTAACGGCCGTCGATGCCCGACACCGCCGACCGCTGCAACCCGGTCTCGACCTGTCGCGCACTGATGACGACACCGGGCAGCATGCCGCCGCTACTGTCAAGCACGCGACCGGCCAGTGTGGCGGTGGTCTGCGCCACGGCCCTGGAGGGGCTGGCCAGCGGCAGCGCGAGAAGAATGACCAACCAGGCACATGCTCGACGGAGTTTCATAGGGCTTCCCGTATACTACGCGCGCTTACCGCTCGACGTTTCGTTGACCGCGGCCGACAACTCCGATTAGACGCATATGACCGCTCCTAAGCTGACTCCGGTGCAGTGGTTGATCTGCGCCATTGCCGCACTAGGCTTCGCGTTCGACATTTACGAAGTGCTGATGGCCCCCTTGATCGTCAGTCCGGCGATCGCCGAATTGACCGGCGCCCGTCCGGGGACGGCCGACTTCAATTACTGGGTGGGCTTGTTTTTCTGGGTGCCGGCCATTGTCGGGGGCGCCTTCGGGCTACTTGGCGGCTATTTGACCGACGTGTTCGGGCGGCGCCGCGTGCTGGTGTGGAGCATCCTGCTCTACGCATTTTCCGCAATGGCGGCGGGGTTTTCCACCAGCATTGAGATGCTGCTGATTCTGCGGTCGACGACTTACATCGGCGTCTTCGTCGAATTTGTCGCTGCGGTCGCCTGGATCGCCGAACTGTTTCCTGATCCGAAGCAGCGCGAATCGGCACTGGGATATACCCAGGCCTTTTCATCGATCGGCGGGTTGCTCGTCACGGGGGCGTACTACCTCGCAGTGACATACGCAGACAACTTCCCCGCCATCAACGGGGCGCACTCGCCGTGGCGTTACACATTGATATCCGGCGTCATCCCGGCGCTGCCATTGATTTTCATTCGCCCGTTCCTGCCGGAGTCGCCGGCGTGGATCCAGAAAAAAGCATCGGGCACATTGCGGCGTCCCAGCATTGCGGCGCTGTTCACGCCCGAACTTCGCCGCACGACGATCGTCACCACGATCCTGTTCGCGTGTGCCTATGGAGCGGCGTTCGGTGCGATCCAGCAGATGCCGCGTATCGTCCCCGGCCTGGCCGAAGTCCGGGCGCTGCCGGTCCCGCAGCAGCAACAAACCGCGACTGCAGTGCAGGCGTATCAGGAAGTCGGCGGCCTGGTCGGGCGCTTCGTCCTCGCCTTCCTTGCGATTCGGATCATTTCGCGCCGGCGGTTGTTGCATGTCTTCCAGCTGCCCGGCATCTTCATCGTGCCGCTGGTGTTTTTTTACGCGGGGACGACCAGTCTCGAACTGGCGAAATGGGGGATGTTCTTCGCCGGACTGTTCACCGTGGCGCAGTTTTCGTTCTGGGGTAACTATCTGCCGCGCGTCTACCCGACTCACCTTCGCGGCACCGGCGAAGGCTTCGCCGCCAACATCGGCGGACGCATGCTCGGCACGGGGTTCGCCTTTGTGACGACGCAGTTGACCAACGTGGTGCCCGGACCGACGCCGCAAGTGCGCTTGGCCTATGCGGCGGCGGGCGTGGCGCTGTTCGTCTATGTCACCGGCTACATTGTCAGTTGGTGGCTGCCTGAACCCAAGAGCGACGCGCTGCCGGAGTAAACCCTCGCGATGGCCCAACCACCAACCGCTCCGAAGATGGCCAGCGATGACGTCATGACGCTGCTGGAGACGGGTGAAGTGTTTTTTCTCGATGTTCGTGAGCCGAAGGAACTGGTGGAACTCGGTACGCTGGAGGGGTACATCAATATTCCACTGGGTCAACTCGAGGCCAGGCTCGCGGACATTCCCAAAGACAAGGCGATTATCACCGCTTGAAACGGCGGTGGACGCGCCGCGCGTGCCGCGGCGTTACTGGAAGGCCACGGCTACTCTGTTGTGGCCTTCTGCGGTCTCGGTGATTACGCAGGCAGGCAGGGCAAGGCGAAAATATTTCCCGGCCGCTAAAGATCAGGCTGGCGATGTTGGTTTGGCGAAAAGGGCAAAGTCGCGGTCACTTACCGCGTGTCCGGCGCCGGCAATACCGTGATCGAAACATTCCCGGTCGGGACGCCGCATGAACAGGTCACCGTCTATCATCGTGACGGGTCGAACGTCGGCCTGACCCATTACTGCGTGTCGAACACCAGCCGCGCATGACCTCGGGCGGTCTGCAGTGCAACGTGCTGACCTTCGCGTATACCGGCGAGCTGGCCAAGACCAGCCACATGCACGGCGCGCGGCTGGAGCCCGCAGGGCCCTCGACCCGCAGGGGCCTCTCGACCCGCAGGGGCCTCTCGACCCGCAGGGGCCTGGCACCGCTGTGACACAAAGTTACAACTCGGTGTGACGGCGCAGGCATGAGGATTGCCGCACGAATCGCCACACTCATGCCGAGACGACCCAGAGACATTGTCGCCGGCGAGATTTATCACGTGATCAATCGAGGCAACGATCGACGCGTCATTTTCTCGCAAGATGCAGATTACGAGCACTTTCTCGACTTGCTCGATCGAGGGTTCGAGCGCGCGGACGTTTCCATCCTGGGGTTCTGTGCGATGCCCACGCACTTCCACCTGCTGGTGAGACCGGAGACCAACGATGCGCTTTCTACATACATGCACTGGGTCACTAGTCGCTACGCCTGCGACTTGCGGGCGAAGAACCAAACGACTGGGAACGGACACGTCTTTCAACGACGTTATTGGTCAAAAGAAATTGCCAGTGAGTCGCAGTTCTTGACCGTGCTCAGGTACATCGAGGCCAACGCCTTGCGCAGTGAGTTGGTCATGCGAGCGGAGGATTGGCGCTGGGGGAGCCTCGCGGATCGCGAGGGCGGCTGCCCAAGGCTGATCTGCCCAGCTCCCGTTGCCATCCCCAAAGAATGGGCGGCACTGGTCAATCTTCCCCAAGAGGAATTTCGGCTGCGGCTCATTCGCCGCAGCGCAAATCTTGCGCGTCCGTTGTAACAAGTTGTCACAACGGTGCCAGGCTCCGACTACTCGTCGTCAGTTCGAGCGATGACGACGCCGCACTGCTCGACCACGGCGGCTGCTGCTTCGGAGGCGACCGTGGGAGAACTGGAAGAACGGGAAGCCCGACGTACCGGCGAGCTTCCGCGTCATTCGCAAACGCTGAGGCGGGGGTCAGCGGGTCGCGGCTTTTTTCGCCCCGACGTCCTCGCCCTTCAGAAACTTCAGCAGCGGCGGATACAAAAGCTCCGGCGCCTCGTATTGCGGGTTATGGCCAATGCCTGGAATCAGGTAGAGCTGACCGTTCTGCATCGTGTCGGCGACGCGTTTCGCTTGTGTCGGGTAATTCGGCCCGTCCTTCTCCCCACCGATCACCAGCGTGCGGGCTTTGATTCGCGGCCAGTCAGAGACCACCGGATCGGCATAGATCGCTTGCTGCTGTAAGGCGCGGACCATCGCCATCCGCGGCCAGTCGCCGCTCCTGGTCCAACCGTAATGAATCTTCACGTACTTCATGTACTCCGGCTTCCAGTTCACGTAATAGGCCCGCATGCCTTTCACGATCTCGCCGTAGTCACGCGCCAGGGCCGATTTGTAGACTTCGGAGGTGTCGCGCCAGGCCCGGCCGCCACGCGCATCGGTCAGGCCAATCTGGTTGATCATCGCCAGGTTGCCGACCATCTCGGGATACGACGCGGCGAAGCGGCTCGCCACCATCCCCCCCATTGAGTGCGTGACGATGTCGGTCGTCTTGATGGCGAGATGATCGAGCAATCGCTTGGTGTTCGCCGCATGCGTGCTGATCGAGTAATGGAGGATTGGCTTCGAGGAACGACCGTAGCCAATCTGGTCGATGGCGATGACCCGGTAGCCCTCCTTGCGGAGGACTGTGATGGTGTCGGCCCACGCCTCGGCAAAGAAATTCATCCCGTGCAGGAGGATCACGCTCCTGCCATTCGGTGCGCCCTCCGCGGCGACGTCCATGTAGGCCATTCGCACATCTTCGCCTTCGAGGTTGAAGGCCATCGATGACACCGGATGCGGGTAGGCCACATCTTCCAGATTGATGCTCATCGGCCCCCAGTCGGCAGGCGGCGCCGGCGGCGGCTCCTGCTGCGCGAAGGCTGTGGTTGCCGCGCAGATGAACGCGAGCGCAATGACGACGTGACGCATAAGAACCTCGTTCCCGTTACCGACGTTGATACCAGCGAGCGAATGTTACACTGCCCGCCCATGTGTGCGCCCAAGACGTGTGGCCTCCTGATCATGGCGCTGATGCCGGTCGCTGGCGTCCATGTCCAGCAATCACGACAGCTCCCGGTGCTCGACATGCATGTCCACGCACAGGGCGCGGACTCACAGGGGCCGCCGCCGCTGGCGATTTGCCCAGGCAGCAGTTTTCCTGCCTGGGATCAACGAACCCCGTCGCCCGACACCTTTATTGCCAGCCTGAAAAAGCCGGCGTGTGCCGAACCGGTCTGGTCGCCGACAACCGACGATGGGCTACGAGAGCAGACGGTCGCGGCCTTGCATCGGCGCAACGTCATCGCCCTGCTCGGCGGCACCCCGGCGCGTGTGCAGCGCTGGATGCAGGACGCGCCCGGCCAGGTGATCCCGTCGCTCAGCTTCAAACTCGACCCTGACGCTCCAACGCCAGCCGCCGTCCGTGAACTGCACGCCTCCGGACGCATTCGCGCCCTCGCCGAGGTGACCAATCAATACGCCGGCATCGCCGCAGACGATGCCGCGTTTGAACCGTACCTGGCCGCGGCTGAAGCGATCGACTTGCCGGTCGGCATTCACGTTGGCCCTGGGCCGCCTGGCGCGCCATATCTCGGGTTCACTGGTTATCGCGCGCGGCTACACAGTGCGCTGGCGCTCGAGGAACCGTTGCTCAAACATCAAAAGCTGCGCGTCTTCGTCATGCATGCCGGGTGGCCGATGATCGACGACATGCTGGCCGTGATGTGGGCGCACCGCCAGGTCTATGTCGAAGTCGGTGTGATCGTGTGGGCCTTACCGCGCGCGGAGTTTTATCGCTACCTGCACCGCCTCGTTGACGCCGGGTTTGGTGATCGGGTGATGTTTGGGTCGGACCAGATGGTGTGGCCCGGGCTGATTGAACACAGCATTCGCGTCATCGAAGAGGCGCCGTTGCTGTCGGCCGCGCAAAAGCGCGACATCTTGTATAACAACGCCGCTCGGTTCTTGCGCTTGCCGCAAGCGGACATCGACCGCCATCACGGCCGCTAACTCAACTAAATCCGGGTGGTACGATGGGCGCATGAGGCTCGCCCTTCTCGCGATACTCCCCATCATCCTGACGACGCCAGTGGCTGTCGGCGCGCAACGCGCGCGCAACGCCCCCACTGAACGTCCGACCGCAACAACCACCGCCACGATTACCGTGACCGACCAGTCAGGGGCGGTATTACCTGATGTCCGGGTGATGTTGATCGGCGGTCTCGATCGATCGGGCTCAACCCAGACCAACGGCGTTGTGCGCTTCGACGGGCTGCGGCCGGGCAGTTATCGGTTGCGATTCGCCAAAGACGGCTTTGTCCTGCTCGAACGCGAATTCGACTGGCGGCCCGGTGAGGCGGCGCCGAATCCTTCAGTTGCGCTCACCCCCGGTTCGACTATCCAGCTGACGCCAGCTGGCGAAAGCGAGCCGTCGACGATTCCACCGCCCGGTAAGCCGCTGTCGCTAGCGATTCCTGACTTCATCGAAAAGAACTTCATCGCGAATAGCCAGCCGCAAAAAGTCTCGCCGGTCGGATGCAGTGGGCTCGCCCAGACGGTGTTGTGGCAGATCCGCGAGCCGTGGGAAAACCGGCAGCATGCCGGTGCCGACGCCATGCTGTACGTCATCGGTGGCGAAGGCACCGTCCGCTTGGACGGTCGTGATCAGCAGATCGCGGCCGGCAGTTTCGCCCAAGTGCCACGCGGCAGTACCTACAACCTGACCCGGCGCGGACGCAATCCGTTGATCATCCTGGCGACTCTGGCTGGAGAACCGTGCCAATGAGGTAATCTGATCCATTCATTTGATGCCTGACGAAAACCTCATCGCGGCCCCGAGCCCGGACTTCATCCGGGAGATCGTTGCCGCTGACGTCGCCGCAGGGACCACCGGCGGGCGCGTGGTCACCCGCTTCCCACCCGAACCCAACGGCTATCTGCATATCGGTCACGCCAAGGCGATCTGCCTGGACTTCGGTGTTGCTCAGGAGTTTGGCGGCCACTGCAATTTGCGGTTTGACGACACCAACCCGGTCAAGGAAGACATCGAGTACGTCGACTCGATTAAAGACGACCTGCGCTGGCTCGGCTTCTCGTGGGACGAACGCGAATATTACGCGTCCGACTATTACGCGCAGCTCTATGAGATGGCCACGCAGCTGATTGATCACGGGCTTGCCTACGTCGATTCGCTGAACGCGGATCACATGCGCGAACTGCGCGGAACGCTGACCGAACCCGGCAAGGATTCACCGTTTCGCACGCGCTCGGTCGACGAGAACCTCGAGTTGTTCCGGCGGATGCGCGCCGGCGAGTTCGCCGATGGGACCCACGTACTCCGCGCCAAGATCGACATGGCCTCGCCGAACATCAACATGCGCGACCCGGTGCTCTACCGGATCCGCCATGTCGAGCATCACCGCACCGGCACGACCTGGTGCATCTATCCGATGTACGACTACGCCCACCCGCTGTCGGACGCGATCGAGGGCGTCACCCACTCGCTGTGCACGCTCGAGTACGAAGATCATCGACCGCTCTACGACTGGGTGGTCACGGCGGCGGCGGTCGGACACCGCCCGCGCCAGTACGAATTCGCGCGGCTCAAGCTCAATTACACGGTGATGAGCAAACGCAAACTGTTGCAACTGGTGCAACAGCAGCGCGTGTCGGGCTGGGATGATCCCCGCATGCCGACGATCTCCGGATTGCGGCGGCGCGGGTTCACGGCTGAGTCGATCCGCGATTTCTGCACCCGCATTGGCGTCGCCAAAAAAGACAACGTGATCGATGTCGGGCTGCTCGAGCACTGCGTCCGCGAAGACCTCAATCGACGCGCGCCGCGCGCGATGGCCGTGTTGCGACCGCTGCGCGTCGTGCTGACCAACTACCCGGAGGATCGGGTCGAGCAGATGGCCGTCGTCAATCATCCGGACGACCCTGACGCCGGCACACGGCAGGTACCTTTCTCACGCGTGATCTACATCGAGCGCGACGACTTCCTCGAAGATCCGCCGAAGAAATTCTTCCGACTGGCACCGGGCCGCGAAGTACGGCTGCGCAGCGCTTACCTGATCACCTGCACCGACGTCGTGAAGAACGACGCCGGCGACATCGTCGAACTGCACGCGACCTATGACCCGGCAACCCGTGGCGGCGACGCACCCGACGGTCGAAAGGTCAAAGCCACGTTGCACTGGGTGGCCGCCTCGCACGCCGTGGATGCCGAGGTTCGGCTCTACGACCGGCTGTTTAGCGTCGAAGATCCCGACGGCGCGGCGAGCCGCGGTGAGATCGACTTCACTGACTTGCTCAACCCGTCCTCGCTTGAATCGGTCGGCTCATGCAAAGTCGAACCGCACTTGGGCGACGTCGAGGCGGGCACACACTGGCAGTTCGAGCGCCTCGGCTACTTTGCCGTCGACCCCGATTCGCGGCCCGGCCGCCCGGTCTTCAATCGCACCGTATCGCTCAAGGGCGCGTTCAAAGGCTGACCTCTACGATCACCGGCGCTAACACCCGCTCGATATCCGCGGCGGCGAGCGCGACCAGGAATCCACGCCGGCCGCCATTGATGAAGACGCGATCCAAGTCCAGGATGCTTTTCTCGAGGTAGACCGGCAGAGGCTTGCGCGTCCCGAACGGCGAGGTGCCGCCGACCAGATAGCCGGTGTGCCGCTGCGCTACCGCAGGATCGCACGGCGTGATCGACTTGCGCCCTGCCTGCCGCGCCAGTTGCTTGGTCGACACCTCACGGTCGCCGTGCATCAAAACCAGCAGCGGTTCGCGCCGCTCGTCTTCCATTACCAAGGTCTTGATCACCGTGTGCTCATCGACCCCAATGGCACGGGCAGACACCGTGGTGCCACCATGCTCTTCATAGCGATAGGAATGCTCGGTGAAGGAAACGTCGTGCTTGCGAAGAAAGTGAATCGCCGGCGTGCCCGATAGCGTCCCCACGCCCGCACTCTAGCACCCGGACCTTAGCACCAACGGCTAATCATGCGCGGGGTGGCGCTGCTGCGGCCGGTGTGAAATCATCACAGACGATGTCGCACGCTGCAGCGGTGCCGCTCTCCAAGCTGGTGCGGGAACAGCTCAATCGCCCTTCACCGATCCGGCAGATCATGAAGATGGCCGAGCGACAGAACATCGTCGCCATGGGTCTCAATCCCGATGACGTGATCTCGTTCGGCGGTGGATGGGTCAATCACCCCGCGCCCGACGGACTACGGCTCGCCTACCAGGAAATCGCCGGCGACCCGACTGCGTTTCATCAGAGCGGCGGTTACACTGCTACGCTCGGCGACGGCGAGTGCCGCAAGCAACTCGCTCGCTTCGAGAGTCATCTGTTCAATGTGCCGCGGCTGACGGCCGAGCACGTCGCTATCGGCGCCGGCAGTACTCAGCTCACCCATGACCTGTTTCGGGTCCTGCTCGATCCCGGCGACACCGTGTTGCTGATGGACCCGACCTACGCGAATTACGAGGGGCAGCTGGCCTTTGCCGCGCCGGGTGTGCAGATCGCGCGATTGCGCTTAATGGACCCGGCGACCTGGAGTTACCTGCCGACCGATGATCCGGGGCGCGCGATTGACGATTTCCATCGCGCCTTCGACACGCACCAACCGCGACTGGTGGTGTTCGGCGCGCCTGACAATCCAACCAGCCAAATCCTGCCGCACGCATTAGTCGAAGCCATGCGCGCACGCAGTGCCGATGCCGGTGCCTGGCTGGCAATTGACTTCGCTTACAAGTGCCAGCACTTTGCGCCGGTGCCGGACTATTACAGCTGGTCGCCGGCTGATCACCCCAACGTGATCGGCATCTACTCGAACTCGAAGTGGGGTCGCGGTCTGGGCCGTCGACTCGGGTGGCTCACCGCGGCGACGCCGGTGATTGACGCCATCGAGCGGGTCCAGCAGTGCAGCCTGCTGTGCCCGGACACGCTGGCGCAGATGGCGATGGCCCGTTATCTGTCGCGTGCGATTGATGATGGCTCGTTACGGCAATACGTCGATGAGACCAATGCGCGCTATCGCGACGCGGCGCAGGTCACGATCGACGCGGTCGACGAGCATCTTCGCCGTCCACGCCTGACCCCGATGGGCGGCCTCTACACCGTCGTCGACGTCGGCACCGACGCGGATGCGTTCGTCCCTCGCGCGCTACAGGCGACCGGAGTGTTGGTCGTTCCGGGTGGCGGATTCGGCGCGTCACTGAAAAACGGCGTGCGCATCTCGTTTGGGCCGCTGGTCAACGCGCCGCAGAAAATCCGCGACGGGATCGAGCGGCTGGGCCGCTATCTTTCCGCTTAACCCTTATCGTACGGGGTACCGACGTATGCCGGATCCTGTTCGACCCGCATGATCATCGTCGTGAACATGAACTGCATCGTGTAACGGCCGTCGGCCTGCCGCGTCACCATCAGTTGCTGGCGATTCTTGACGTGCCAGTCATAGAGGTCCATGAACACGGCGTTGCCAATCTCGATGAAGTCTGGAAACTTCTGGTTCCCGCGCAGGAAGATCGTCATCTGCTCGCGCACTTTTCCGACAAAGCCGTGCGATAGCGAGGAGGTCAGGTGTGCGTTGCGCAACACCCCTTCGATGTTGGCGATCTGTTTGGCGATTTCGCGCTGCCCTTCGCGATCGGCTTGCGGTTGTTCGACTTCGGCGGGCGCAGCGTCGGCCGGTGTGGCCGCTATCGGCGCGGCAAGCCCTCCGGCCACTCCGGCGGTGAGTAATTCGCGACGTGAAAGCATCGGGACCTCCAGGGGTTACGGCGTACAGACGACGCGCAGGCAGGGAAAGTCGACGTTGGCCCGGGCTGATCCTACGCACAATTAGCCGTCCGCGAACCGTGCCGTCCCAATTTCGGTCAATGTTCCGCTCGTGGGCTAACGCCCTCTCCGGGTAAGTCGCTGTAGCGACAGGAGATCCCACTCGCTGCGCGCTGGCACGTGGTTAGCCTGCAAAACGGCATCATGTCCACCCTCTCGCAAGATGTGCGCTACGCGTTCCGAACCCTTGAACGCACGCCCGGATTCTCGTTCATCGTGATTCTGACCCTCGGTCTTGGCATTGGCGCCAACACCGCGATCTTTTCCTTGATGGACCAGGTGCTGCTGCGTCTGCTGCCGGTGAAGAACCCGCACGAGCTCGTGCAACTGGATGGCCCAGGCCCGTTCAGCGGCCGAACCGAGAACGACCGGACGTTCTCCCATCCGATGTATGTCGACTTTCGCGATCGTAACGATGTGTTCAGCGGCCTGGTCGCGCAATTTGGCGCCAGCGCGACCCTGACTCAGCGAGGCCAGGCCGAACGCGTCGACGCGGTTCTGGTTTCCGGCAATACCTTCGACGTGATGGGGGTCGGTCCTGTCGTGGGCCGCGCGCTGTCGGCTGACGATGACCGCACTCCAGGTGCGCACCCGGTCACCGTCCTCAGCTACAACTATTGGCAGCGGCGGTTCGCCGGATCGCCCGCCGTCCTGAATCAGGTCGTGACGATCAACAGCACACCGATGACGATTGTCGGTGTCGCGCCCAAAGGCTTTGCCGGGATCGCGGCGACGCAGTCGCCTGATTTGTTCATCCCGCTGATGATGAAGGCGCAGATCACGCCGACGTGGAATGACCTCGACAACCGCCGCAGCCGCTGGCTGAACGTGATCGGCCGCCTCAAGCCAGGGCTCGACCCCGCGACCGCCAAGGCCCGGCTCGATGTCGTCTACGCGCAGATCAACGAGTCGGAATTAACCGAGGTGCCGGCGTTCGCTGCCGCGTCACAGGGCTTCAAGGATCGTTTCCGCGCGAAGAAGATCACCCTCCATCCGGCTGGTCAGGGCCTATCAGACCTGCGGCAAAGGGTGACCACGCCGCTGCTGGTGTTGATGGCGATGGTCGGACTGGTACTGCTCATCGCGTGCGCTAACGTCGCAAATCTGCTGCTCAGCCGTGCGACGGCGCGCCAGAAAGAGATCGCGGTGCGGCTGGCACTCGGCGCCGCGCGTGGACGGTTGATTCGCCAGACGCTGACCGAAAGCCTGGTCCTTGCTGGGGCTGGCGGTATCGTCGGATTGGTCTTCTCAATCTGGGTCGGCGACCTGTTGCTCAGCGTGATGCCCTCTGAAAGCTTCACGCGTTCGCTGTCAACGGAACCGGACCTGCGCGTGGGCCTGTTTACTGCTGGTCTGGCGCTCGCGACGGCGGTGCTGTTCGGCTTGATTCCAGCCTTGCAGTCGTCGAAGCCGCAGTTGAATCGCACGCTGCGACAAGAGGCCGGCAATCTATCTGGCGGCACCCACCATGCGCGGTTCAGGAAAGGCCTGGTCGTCGCGCAGGTCGCGTTATCGATGTTGTTAGTGGCCGGCGCGGGCTTGTTTGCGCGCAGCCTCTACAACATGAAAACGCTCGATACGGGCGTCAACGCCGACAACCTCGTGACGTTCCGCGTCGCCCCGGCGCTGAACGGCTACGACCAGCTCCGGATCAAGCGCTTTTACGACGACTTGCTGCGCGAGGTGCGTCAAATCCCGGGAGTGGTGTCGGCGTCGGTGGCCCAAGTCGCCGCACTGACCGGGAGCGCCAATCAGCGCACGGTGCAAGTTCAGGGCTACCAACCCAAACCAGACGAGAACATGAACCCGTGGACCAATGAGATCGCGCCGGACTATTTCCGCACGATGGGGTTACCGCTCCGGATGGGACGCGAGTTCAGCGAACGCGACGCCGCGGGCGCGCCTCTCGTGGCGATCGTCAACGAATCGTTTGCGAAGTATTACTTTCCCAATCAGAGTCCGATCGGGCAGCGCTTCGGGTTCCGGGTGATGAATAACCCTGCCGCGGTGGAAATCGTCGGCGTCGTCAGCGATGCGCTGTATGCAGACATGCGGCAGGGCACCACCGCTCAACAGAATGAAACACCGCGATTCGTGTATACGCCGTTCCACCAAAGCAGCGAACTCAATGAGATGACCGTCTACGTCCGAACGACGGGCGGGACGGCTGACGAGATCAACGAGCAGTTGCAGCAGGTGGTCCGTCGCGCTGACCCGTCAATGCCGATCTTCGAAATGCAGAGCATGGAGCAGACCGTCGACGAGGCGCTGTTCAACGAGCGGATGCTGGCGTTGCTGTCGGCGTCGTTTGGCTCACTCGCGACCGTGCTGGCGGCGATTGGTCTCTACGGGGTGATGTCGTACACCGTGTCGCGCCGGACGCGCGAGATCGGCATTCGGATCGCGCTCGGCGCCGAACGAAAGACCGTCGTCTGGCTGGTGCTGCGCGAGGTGGCGATGCTGACGGTCGTCGGCATCGGCTTGGGAGTGCCAGGCGCGCTGGCGTTGAGCCGCCTCGTGCGGTCACAGTTGTTCGGAATCGAGCCCTCCGACCCGCTCACGCTGGCGATCGCGGCCGTGACGCTCGCCGCGGTCGGGCTGCTTGCCGGCTACATTCCCGCCCGCCGCGCGGCGAGCGTGCAGCCAGTGCTGGCGCTTCGCTATGAATAACCGAACAAAGGGGTCTCAGAGACCCAGCGTCAGGTCGTTGGTGCACAATGGCGCATGCGCTTCTTGTGCGTGTTCGCTATTCTGTCCGCTCTGACCGATCTCGCTTCCGCCCAGACCGCCCAGCCGGGTGCCGGCATTCCGCTGACGGTCGCCGACGCGCGCGCGGCGCGGATTTCGGATCTGCGCTATCGGCTCGACCTGACGATCCCGGAACTGGTCAGCGAGCCGGTGCGCGGGACTAACGCGATCACGTTCAACCTCTCCTCCGCCGCCGACCCTCTCGTCATCGACTTCGCCACCAGCCGCGAACACGTCCACAGCATCACCGTCAACGGGGGCGCGACGGACGTATCCTGGGTCAACGGTCACATCGTCATCCCCGCCGCGACCCTCAAGACCGGCGCCAATCAGATCGTTATCGCGTTCAACGCCGGCGACGCCTCGCTCAATCGCAATCCTGACTTCCTCTACGCGCTGTTCGTACCGGCTCGCGCGCATCTTGCGCTGCCGGTGTTCGACCAACCCAATCTGAAGGCGCGATGGTCTCTCGAGTTGACTGTTCCGCGGGCCTGGCAAGCGGTCAGCAACGGCGCCGAACTGCGAGCGTCGCTCGGCGGGTGGGTGGCTCCGGACGGCTCGGAGCGGACGTTTCGAACGATCACGTTTGCGGAAACCCAGCCGCTCTCGACGTATCTCTTCTCCTTCGTCGCCGGCGATTTCAAAGTCGAGACCGCGGAGCGGAAGGGCCGCACGTTCCGGATGTTTCATCGCGAAAACGACGCCGCCAAGGTGGCACGCAACCGCGATGCGATTTTCGATCTCCATGCGCGGGCGCTGGCCTACATGGAGGACTACGCCGCCATCCCCTACCCCTTCGGCAAATTTGATTTCGTCTTAATCCCGGCCTTCCAGTTTGGCGGCATGGAGCACGCCGGCAAGATTCTCTACAACGCATCGGGGCTGATGCTCGATGAATCAGCAACGCAGAACCAGCATCTCGGCCGCGCCTCGGTGATCGCCCATGAAACCGCGCACATGTGGTTTGGCGATCTGGTGACGATGCGCTGGTTCAATGATGTGTGGATGAAGGAGGTCTTCGCCAATTTCATGGCCGCGAAGATCGTCAACCCGTCATTCCCCGAGGTCAACCACCAGCTGCGCTTCCTGCTGTCGCACTACCCTGCCGCCTATGAAGTCGATCGCACACCCGGTGCCAACGCGATCCGGCAGTCACTCGATAATCTCAACGAAGCCGGGAGTCTCTACGGCGCGATCATTTATCAAAAGGCGCCGGTGATCATGCGTCACCTCGAGCATCTGCTTGGGGAGACGTCGTTTCGCGACGGCCTGCGCGATTACTTAAAGACCTATGCCTTCGGCAACGCGACCTGGTCGGACCTGATCGCCATCCTCGACGCGCGCACTCCGACCGATTTGGTGCGCTGGAGCCGCGCCTGGGTCGAAGAGCCCGGGCGGCCCGAGATCACGACTGAAGTGGAGGTTGACGAAGACAAGATTGTGCGTCTGGCGTTTCGCCAGCGCGACCCGTGGCAGAAGAAACGCCTTTGGCCGCAGGAGCTGCGAGTCATTCTTGGCTATCCCGGCCGCGTCGAAACAATCACTGTGCCGTTCGATGGCGAGGTCGCCGAAGTTCCTCAAGCTGCCTTCATGTCCGCCCCGCTTTATATTCTGCCGGTCGCCGGCGGCTGGTCGTATGGCGGATTCACTCTCGACCGGGCGTCGCTCAGCTATCTGACCACGTCGCTGCCCGAGCTTCCAGATCCCGTGACCCGCGGCGCCGCATGGGTGACGCTGTGGGACGCACTGCTCGAGCATACGGTGCCCCCGAAAGTTTTTGTGCGACTGGCGATGCAGGCATTGCCTCGCGAATCCGACGAACAGCTCCGTCAGCGCGTGCTCGGCTATCTGAATAACGCGTGGTGGCGTTTCCTCAGCGCCGGTGAGCGCGAAACGCGCGTCGCGGGCCTCGAACAACTGCTGCGCGACGGTCTGGCCGGTGCGTCGACGCCCGGACAGAAGTCGGCGTGGTTCAGCACGCTGCGTAACGTCGCGCAAACCCCGGCCACCATCGCCTGGCTGCGCCGCGTCTGGGATCGACAAGAACAGGTCGCTGGCCTGCCGCTGGCGGAAGCGGATTACATTGCCCTCGCGCAAGAGCTCGCGGTTCGCGAAGTGGATGGTTGGCGGGACCTGCTGGCGAGCCAGTTGGCGCGGACACAAAATCCTGACCGCAAGGCACGCTTTGCGTTTGTGATCCCGGCGCTCTCCGCCGATCCGGCCGAACGCGACCGCTGGTTCCAGTCTCTGCGCGACGTCAACAACCGTCGCCGCGAACCGTGGGTCCTTGACGGACTCGGTTACTTGCACCATCCGCTGCGTGCCGAGTCCTCGGCCCAATACGTCAAGCCGTCGCTCGATCTGTTATGGGAGATTCAAAAGACCGGTGACATCTTTTTTCCCAAACGATGGCTCGATGCCACGCTGTCCGGCCACCGGGATCCGGCAGTCGCCGCCGCGGTGCGTGCGTTCCTGGCGCAGCTGCCCGTCGACTACCCCACTCGCTTGCGCAACATCACGTTGCAGTCGGCTGACGAATTGTTCAGCGCCGCCGAAGGAGTACGTCGATGACGATGACCCGCGTGTTAGTTGTGTTGCTGACGATGGCGTGCGTCGTGCCCGGAGTGGCACAGACGCCTGCACCGATCACGATCCGCGCCGCTCGATTGATTGATGGACGCGGACAGACCCTGCAGAATGTGACGGTCACTGTCCGCGGCAGCAAGATCGAACGCGTGACGCCGGAACCTGGCGTGGTCACACACGACCTCCCGACGCTGACCCTGTTGCCGGGATTTATCGACACCCATGTGCATATCGGCTGGCATTTCGGACCGGACGGCCGCTACTTCAGCGGCCGTGAGCCGGCCGAAGACGCGGCCCTCTATGGCGCTGAGAACGCCTTCCTCACCCTGATGGCCGGGTTCACCACCGTGCAGAGTGTCGGCGCGGCGTCAGACAAACCGCTGCGCGACGCGATCGCGCGCGGCGTGCTGCCTGGGCCGCGCATCCTCACGTCATTGAGCTCGATCGGCAATGCCCAATTGACGCCGGAGCAGATGCGCGACGAAGTCCGCAAGCGCAAGGCGGACGGCGCCGACCTGATCAAGATCTTTGCCTCGGCCAGCATTCGTGACGGCGGCACGCCGACCTTGTCGCAGGAGCAACTCGATGCCGCCTGCGGCGAGTCACGCGCCCAGGGTCTGCGCTCGATGGTCCACGCCCACAGCGCCGAAGCGATGATGCGCGCCGCCCGTGCTAACTGCACGGTCGTCGAACATGGCGCCCTGGCCACGCCGGAAGCATTCAAGCTGATGGCCGAGCGCGGCACCTGGTTCGACCCAAACATCGGCCTGGTCACACAGAACTATCTCGAGAATAAGAGCCGCTTTCTCGGCGTCGGCAATTACACCGAGGAAGGATTTGCGGCGATGGAGAAAGCGCTCGGTGTGAAGAGCGCGATGTTTGGCGCTGCCCTGAAGACGCCGGGGCTCAAGATGGTGATGGGCACTGATGCGGTCGCTGGCGCACACGGTCGCAACATCAATGAAACGCTCGAACGGATCAAAGAAGGGCAACGGCCGATGGATGCAATTATCGCGATGACTTCGGCCGCCGCCGCGTCGATGTCGCTCGACAAGGAGCTGGGTGCGATCGCGCCGGGCCTCGAAGCGGACCTGGTCGCCGTCGACGGCGACCCGCTCACCGATCCCTCGGCGTTGTCACGCGTGCGATTCGTAATGAAGGGCGGACGGGTTTACAAGCGTTGAAGCCGTCGTCGCCTGCCGTTGTGGCCACGTTGCTGGTGGCTGTGTCGCTCGCGGTGCCTGTCGGCGCGACGCAAGCAGCTGTCACCCTCCGCTCGTACTTGGCTCGAGCGGTGACGCTGACTGAGGCTGAATTTGCCGCCATCGATAGCGGGCGCCCGATCAACAAGGTCCTCGCCCCGCGCAGTGGTCCGGAAATTTTTGTGCTTGGCGTCGTCCGGGTCATCGCGCCGCCCGCGGTGTATGTGGCACGGGCGCTGAATCCGGCTCACTTGATGGACTTACCCGGCTATCGCGGCACCGGCGTCATCGGCGACCCGGCAACGACCGACCAGTTGGCCGGCTTTACGCTCGAGCCCGAGGACCTTGTCGAGGCTCGCGATTGCAAACCGGCGGATTGCGCGGTGCAATTCCCTACCACCGTCATGCAGGATGTGCGGGCGGCGGCAGGCAATCCCAATCCGGCAACCGCAGCGGCGCAGGCCAATCATCGCGTGCAGCAGATGGCGGCTGATCTGGTGCGCGACTACCGGATGCGCGGCAACGAGGCGCTGCCGGTTTTCACCGACGACAGCAGGCCGTCGTCCACTCGTGATCAATTTGGCGGCTTGATGCACCGCTTCGTGGCCTGGTCGCTGGCGCCGCCGGAGCTGATCCGCGTGCTCTACGAATATCCCAAAGCCGGGATCGCACTTCCGGGATTGGCATCGGTCTTTTCGTGGGAGAAGGTTGAATTTGGACTGAAGCCGACACTGCGAGTGACTCACACCATTGCCTATACCCCGCACGCGTCAAGCGGATTGGGTTGCGCGGTGGCGATCAAGCAGTTGTATTCCAGCCACTACATGCGTGCCGCGATCGACTTTACCGCGTGCGTCAATGCGCCCGACGTCAATGGGCGACCTTCGTTTTATCTCGTCGCAGTCAAAGGTTCGCGGCAGGAGAACATTACGGGCCTGACCGGCTCGCTGATCCGCCGTATCGTCGTCAGCCGCACGCGGACGGCGCAGGATGGCGCGTTGACGAGGCTCAAGAACGCGCTGGAGAAGGCGCGCTGAGGCAATGAGTTGGTTCCGCGAGGACCCGATCACTGAACGAGCGCGCCACCTTTCATCACCAGCTTGACCTTGCGCAACGCCGAGATGTCTTTCGTGGGATCGCCCTCGACAGCGATCAAGTCAGCGAGCAAACCCGCCTTGACGCTGCCCAGCCGGTTCTCGAGATGAAACAGCCGCGCATTGACTGATGTCGCCGACTGCAACGCCTGCAGCGGGCGCATGCCGTAGTCGACCATCAGTTCCAGTTCGCGGACGTTGTCGCCGTGCGCATAGACGCCAACATCGCCGCCGAAGCAGATCGTGACGCCGGCATCGAGCGCCGCTTTGAAGCTGACCCGCTTGGCCGCGATCCGCGCCGGCTCCGGCGCACTGCCCTTCTTCCACCCGCCGTATTGCGACGTGGCATCGCCGGCAGCGAGCGTCGGGCAGAGCCCGACGCCCCGCTCGACCATCAGTTTCCACGTTGACGCGTCGCCAGAGTCGCCATGCTCAATGGTTTCGACGCCCGCCTGAACCGCACGACGTATGCCTTCGACGGTCGACGCATGCGCGACGACCGGACGTCCGCTGCTGCGTGCAACTTCGACGATGCGGCGGAGTTCGTCTTCGGTGAAGGTCGGGCGCGTCTCGCCGTTCGGGCCCCAGCGATAGTCGGCATACACTTTGATGAAATCGGCGCCGCGGCCCATCTGCTGACGCGCGACGCGGGTGACATCGCCCAACCCACTCGCCTCTTCGGCACCTTGCGGTACGGTCCACTCCGGCGCATAACCCTTGGGGCCGTAACTGCCCGTCGCGACCATCGCTGGACCGGCAACCAGCATGCGCGGGCCCGGGATCACGCCTTCATCGATGGCGCGCTTCAATCCCACGTCGGCGTACCCGGCCCCCTCGCTGCCAAGATCACGCACCGTCGTCACGCCAGCCTTCAAGGTTTTCTCGGCGTGCACCACGCCGCGCGCCACGCGATACGCCAACGGCTCACGCGCCACCTGATCGTTCCAGGACGTCTCATTGTAGGGATGCAGCAACAGGTGGGAATGCCCTTCGATCATGCCGGGCATCAGCGTCGACGCCGCAAGAGCGATGGTTCGTGCGTTGGCCGGCACTGTGATCGTGGCCGCCGGCCCTGCGGCCACGATGCGTTCGCCCTGCACGACGACCAGCCATCCGCTATGCAGTGCCACGCCGTCGAAGACACGCTCAGGCTGCAGGACGATCGCCGCAGCTTCCTGCCCGCGCAGCCTGGCCGGCAGCGCGACGATCAGCGCGAGGGTAAGAAGCAAAGAAGCGAGGATGCGCATGGTGCGTTATATTGCCACGGGTGGGAGTTGTTCGTTCCCTATGAAAAACAGCGCAGACGTAGTGATCATCGGCGGCGGATGCATGGGCGCGAGCGTCGCGCACTACCTGGCAGAACGCGACGTCACCGACGTCATCCTTATCGAACGAGAGCCGCAGCTCGGCACCCAGTCAACCGGCCGCAACGCCGGCGGCTTCCGCCACCAGTTCTCGCATCCGGCCAATATCGCGCTGTCCAAGGAATCGATCGCCGTCTTCGCCAATTTCGAGGAAGCGATCGGCTCGCCGATTGATTTCTGGCCTGATGGCTACCTGTTCCTGCTGTCGGAGCACGCGAGCGTCGAGGCCTTTCAGCGTAATGTCGAGTTGCAACGGCTCCACGGCATCCACGTCGACTGGCTGACCGCGAGCGATGCGGCAGGGCTCTGCGCCGGCCTCAACGTCGACGGCGTGCGCGCCGCGACCTATTGCGCCGACGATGGCATTGCCGATCCGAACGGTGTTACGCAGGGATTCGCGCGCGCGGCGCAGGCGAAAGGCGTCGAGATCCGGCGCGGCGAAGAGGTCACCGGCCTGACTGTCGCACATGGCCGCATCACGGAGGTCCAGACCAGCGCCGGTCGCATCTCCACCTACAACGTGGTCAACGCCGCCGGTCCGTGGGCGTCGGCAATCGGCCGCATGGCCGGCTTGGACATTCCCGTCGTGCCCGAGCGGCGTCACATCTTTATTGCGCAAGCGCCTGGCGGCGGCAGTTGGGATGACCCGTCACACGCGGGCAAGGCACCGGCGTCACGACTGATGGTGATCGATTTCGAATCGACCTTTTACTTTCACCGCGAAGGCGGCGGACTGCTGTTTGGGATGGGCGATCCCAACGAGCGGCCGGGCTTCGACATGACGGTGCGCTGGGACTTCCTGCCGCACGTCATTGAGGTGGCGATGCGCCGTCTACCCGCGCTGGCTGAGACTGCCGTTTCACACGCGTGGGCCGGTCTCTACGAGATGACCCCCGACCACAATCCAATCATTGGCCCCTCGGCCGCTGTCGACGGCTTCTTCAGCATCTGCGGCTTCAGCGGCCACGGCTTTCAGCATTCGCCGGCTGGTGGACGCATCCTCGCGGATTTGATCACCGGTCAGGACCCCGAACTCGACCTGGCCGCATTCGCGCACGACCGGTTCGCTCATGCGAAGCAGCATGGCGAATTGAATGTGGTCTAAATCAGGGATCAGGGATCAGGCATCAGAAAATGCGTCTGGCTTTGAGCGTGGCGGTCGGGCTGAAGGTCGCGATGATCTCGAAGCGATGTTCGTTCGGGATCGGGTAATTCGTCCTGAACGCTTCGCCTTGAAACCAGCCGACTGAGAAGTCGCGCGTCAGCGCGAAGTTGCCTGACGTATAAAAGCGTGTTCCACGCTCGTAGCGGTCGGCGTTCAAACTCATGTAGCCGGGAGCCAGGTAATTCCGATCGATGTGTGCGACGCCGCCGGTGACCGTGAGCCGCGGCCCGAGTCGCGCGTCGACCGCGACGTTAATACCCTGGCCTGGGGTGCCTGACACTCGCTGGTAGGCGTCGACCTTCAGTCCGGTCATCCACGGAATGCTGCGAGGCGTGCGCCACGTAAATCCCTGGCGCAGGATGTCGCGTCCGTCCTCATAGGTATAGTCCGCCGACACATTGACCTTGGTCCCCAGCCGTGCGCCGATCAGCACCTGACCGTAGTTGAATTGATCGAGGCGCTTGAAGCGCCTGAACACATTCGGGATGCGGTAGTCGCCGATGTACCCGGCCGTTGCGACGACCTGCGACACCAGACCGGTTGGCCGTCGCAGCGTGACGCGCTCGCCGACGATGTAGGCATCGTTGTCGTAGCTGGTGACTTCGGTGCTTTCGCCGCGGGTTAGATAGAGGCCGCCGAATTGCACTTCGAGGTCCTTGACCGGTTCCGCCGCGACGAACAATTGTTTGACGTTGAAGTCGCGCGCGAACAAGCCCAGTCCGCCACCGCTGTTGTTCCAGCCAGCCACAAACTGGCTGCCGCCAAACGCCCCGACATTGACGCTGTAGCGCCCGGCGCGATCGAACAACAGGCGCGCGCGTAGCTGCGGCTGCCACTGGTGGGTGCTCGACGTGATCCGCCCGCTGTCGGATTCGATCCAGCGAAAGCGCGACGACAGATGCACGTGCTGAAGATCGACCCAGCGGCGAATTGCCGGGGACGGTTCAGCAGGCGCCGGTTGAGCCGGAGGTATTGGGGACGGAGGTGTTGGGGGTGGAGGTGTTTGGGCCAGCGCGGCCCCGCCGTACAGATTGACCAACAGGAGCGAAATCAGCGCCGCACGAGTCACCCCCTAATTGTGGTCCGGGAGAAGTTAGTGCGACGTTACCATGACGTTACATTTGCGTTACACCGTGTACACACGCAGCTATACTGCGACCTCTACGCCACCGAGTTGTCCCTTCACGAGGCTGTCCATGAAGACTTCCATATTCCAACTCCGCCGTGTGCTCGCGAGCGCTGCGATCGCGGCTGCGGCCCTTGTCACCGCTTCGACCTTGCACCGGCCGGCTCTGGCACAGAGCGATGCCAATCAGCTGGTGCCGACACACGCGTATAAAGATCTGCGCTGGCGGAACGTCGGGGCCTCGCGTGGCGGACGTGTGACCGGGTTTGCCGGAGTCAGGCAGCAGCCCCATACCTTCTACCAGGGCGCCACCGGCGGCGGCGTGTGGAAGACCGAAGACGCGGGCATCACCTGGTTCCCGGTCGGCGACGGCCAAATCACCACTGGCTCGATCGGCGCCATCGATGTCGCCCCATCGAATCCCGATCATGTCTGGGTCGGGACCGGCAGCGCCGCCATTCGTTCGAACGTCATCATCGGACGCGGCGTCTTCAAATCAACCGACGGCGGTAAGAACTTTCAATTTGCCGGCCTCAAGGACTCCGGTCTGATCGGCACGCTGCGCGTGCATCCCACCAATCCCGACATCGTCTGGGTCGCCGCCTCTGGCTCCCCCTTCGGACCGACCGCGGAGCGCGGCATCTTCAAGACGACCGATGGCGGCAAGACCTGGAAGAAAACGCTCTATGTCGACACCGAACATGGCGCGCGTGACGTCGAAGTCGACTGGCAGAACCCGAACGTGCTCTACGCGGCCACCTACAAGGGCTTCCGCAAAGGCTGGGACATCATCAGCGGCGGGCCCGCTGACAAGGGCGGCATCTGGAAATCGGTGGACGGCGGCGAGACCTGGAAGAAGGTGTCCGCGGGCCTGCCGACCAAGCTGATTGGCAAGATCGATCTCGATATCGCGCGCAGCAATCCAAACGTGCTCTACGCGATGCTCGAAGCACCAGGCGCCGAAGGCGGTCTCTACAAGTCGAGCGACGCCGGCGAATCGTGGGCCCTGGTCAACAGCAGCCAGCGCCTGCGCGCACGACCGTTCTACTTCAATTACGTCGCGGTCAACCCGAAGGACGAAAACGAAGTGTTCGTCAACGAGCTCGGGTTCCACAAATCGACCGACGGCGGCAAGTCTTTCACCGCGATCGAAACGCCGCACGGCGACAACCACGGCGTGTGGATCAACCCAGACAATCCGCAGATCATGCTGCAGATCAATGACGGCGGCGCCAACGTGACCTTGAACAGCGGGCGCAGCTGGTCGTCGATTCTCAATCAACCGACCGCCGAGTACTACATGGTCGCGGTCGATGAGCAATACCCCTATCGCCTCTATGTGCCGCAGCAGGACAACTCGACGCTGATCGTCCCGAGCGTGCCGCCGGTGTCCTGGGGTCTCGATCATCCCGCCGAGATGTGGCAGCAGGCCTCCGGCTGTGAGACTGGACAAATTTGGCCGCGCAAAGACGGCTCGGTCATCTGGGCCGCGTGCAAAGGCGAAGTCGGCCGCTACAGCACCCTGACCGGACAGGAAAAGCATTACTGGATCTATCCGCAGAACCGCTACGGTCACGACCCGGACGAGATCAAGTATCGGTTTCCCCGTCAGACCGTGGTCTATCTCTCACCGCATGACGACAAGATCGTGTATCAGGCGTCGCACGTGCTGCATCGATCGGTCGATGACGGCGTGACCTGGGAGACGATCAGTCCCGACCTGACCGCGCGCGAGCCTGAATATCAGGTGCTGCCCGGCAACCCGATCACCCGCGACATCACCGGCGAAGAAGTCTATTCGTCGATTTATTCGATGGTCGAATCGCGTCTCGAGAAGGGCGTGATCTGGGTCGGCGCCAACGACGGCCCGGTCAGCGTGTCACGCGACAACGGCAAGACGTGGAAGAACGTGACGCCGAAGGGGCTCGGGCCCGGTGGCCGCGTGCAGACGATCGAAGATTCGCCGCACCGCAAGGGCACGGCCTACGTCGCCGTCTACCGCTATCTCCGCGAACACGATATGAAGCCGTATATCTACAAGACCGATAATTACGGCGACAGCTGGACGCTGCTCACCAGCGGTAGCAACGGCATTCCGAGCGATCACCCGACCCGGGTGATCCGTGAAGATCCGGCGCGCGAAGGGCTCCTCTACGCCGGCACTGAGTTCGCCGCGTTCGTATCGTTCGACGCCGGACGCCACTGGCAGACGTTGCAGCAGAACCTGCCGGCGACGCCGGTGACCGACATTCGCGTTCACCGCAACGACTTGGTGATCGCGACGATGGGTCGCTCACTGTGGATCATGGACGACGTCACCCCACTGCAGCAGCTGGCGGCAACGATGAGCGGCAAGCAGATGACCGAGTGGCCGGCCGCGCACCTGTTCCAGCCGCGCGAGACCATTCGTTATCGTCACTCGTCCAGTGCCGGGGGCCCCGGGGAACCGGAGTATCCGGCGCCGGGTGTGCACATCGACCTGTGGTTCAACGCGGCACCTGCGGCAGACACGCGCCTCGAGGTGGCCGACACCAAGGGACAAGTGCTTCGCACGTTTGGCGTCGCCCGCGCCACACCGGTTGCCGGCGGCCAGGACATGCGCGGACCACGCCGCGGCGGCGGCGGCGCGTCAACAATCCGAGCGGACGCCGGGATGCAGCGCTTCAAGTGGGATATGCGATACCCCGGTCCGTGGGCGCCCAACGCGCCAAACGGCGGCGGGAACGGGCCGCTGGTCCCTCCGGGCAAATACACCGTCCGGTTGATTGCCGGCGGTCAGACGCAAACCCGCACGTTTGATCTCACGGTCGACCCGCGCGTACCGCGCGACGGCGTCACCCAGGCGGATCTCGAGGAACAAGTGGCCTTCCAACTGAAGGTTCGCGATGCGATCAGCGACGCGCGCCGGCTGCAACAGCAGGTCGAAGAGGCGATGAAGAAAGCCGGCGTCGGCGCCGCCACTGGCGCAGTGCCCGGCACCACCCCAATGACCACCAGGTTCGCGCATCCGCTGCAAGGCGTGTGGGCACGACTGGGCGACCAATCCGGGATCTATCCGCAGCCGATGCTAATCAGCCAGTTGAACAACGTCTCGCGCATGGTCAGCCAGGCCGACCAGAAAATCGGCAAGGACGCGATCGCCCGCCTCAACGACCTGGTCAAAGACCTCCAGGCGGCCCAGGCGGAGTTCCAGAAACTCGGCGGCGCGACGATGTAGGGCCGGTGTCCCTGCGTCGGTGATCGGGCGACTGATATGATCCGACGCAGGGACTCCGTATTGATGGCCACTTCGACCCCTCCAACCGACAACATCCTCGGCACGATCGGTGACACGCCGTTGGTGCGGATCAATCGCATCACGCACGGCATTGTCGCCGCCGATGTGTTTGCCAAAATCGAAACATTCAACCCGGGAAACTCGATCAAGGACCGGATGGCCTTGAAGATGATTGAGGATGCCGAGCGCAGCGGCAAGCTGAAGCCGGGCGGCACGATCATCGAAGGCACCTCCGGCAACACCGGGATGGGCCTGGCCATGGCCGCGGTGGTCAAAGGCTACAAGTGCATCTTCACGACGACTGACAAACAGTCCAAGGAGAAGGTCGACGCACTGAAGGCGTTTGGCGCCGAAGTCATCGTCTGTCCCACCGACGTTGAACCCGAAGATCCGCGGTCGTATTACTCGGTGTCCTCGCGCCTCGAGCGCGACACGCCGAACTCGTGGAAGGCCAACCAGTACGACAACTTGTCGAACCGTCAGGCGCACTACGAGCAGACCGGACCGGAACTGTGGGAACAGACGGGCGGTCGCATCGATCACCTCGTGTCAGGCGTCGGCACCGGCGGGACGATTTGCGGTGTCGGCAGGTACTTAAAGGAACGCAAGCCGAAGATCAAAATATGGGGGATCGACACCTACGGGTCGGTGTTCAAGAAATACAAAGAGACCGGCGTCTTCGACAAGAACGAGATCTATCCCTACATCACCGAAGGGATCGGCGAAGACTTCCTGCCCCAGAACGTCGACTTCTCGGTTATTGATGCGTTCGAAAAAGTGACCGACAAGGATGCGGCGGTGATGACCCGGCGGATCACGCGAGAAGAAGGAATCTTTGCCGGCAATTCAGCCGGCGCCGCCCTGGCCGGCTTGCTGCAGTTAGCGCCGCACTTCACAGCCGGCCAGACCGTCGTGGTGATTTTTCACGACCATGGCACCCGATACCTTGGCAAGATGTTCAACGACGACTGGATGCGCGAGAAGGGTTTTCTGTCGCCAGAGGGTCTGACCGCGCGTGACCTGGTGGCCAACAAGAAGACGTCGCCGATGGTGACCATCGATTGCGCCGAGACGGTCGCCGAGGCCGCGCGCCTGATGACCCAGCACGGGTTCTCCCAAGTGCCGGTGACTTCAAACGGCCGCATCGTGGGATCAGTCAGCGAGACGCGGCTCTACTCAGAGATCGTCAAGAGTCCCGAAGTCAAGCGCGGTCCGGTTGAAGCGATCATGGGCGCGGCGTTTCCGTTTGCCGACGTGTCCACCAATATCGATGCCCTGGCGACGATGTTGACACCGGAAAATCCCGCCGTCCTGGTGCGCGACTTCAAGAGCGATGAGACCTACATCATCACCCGCTCAGACGTGATCCAGGCGCTCAGCTAGACGCCCTCGGCCGCAAGTTAACTAGACGCCCTCGGCCGCAAGTTAAGATGCCTTCATGCGTAAGCTGATGTATCTGGTTCTCTGCCTCGCTGGTGCCGTCTCTGCGGGTGCGCAACAACCCCGGACCCATCGGCTCGAGGCGACGCCGTCGACGGTCGCGTACGGCTACTACTGGTCCGACGCCAAACCGATTTTACGTATCGCCTCAGGCGATATCCTCGACGTCGATACGCTGCTGACGTCGACGCCCGATCGGCTCGAGAAGGCGGGTGTGCCCGCTGCACAAGTGCAGGCGTCGCTGCGCGCGATTGTTGAACAGGTCACCGATCGCGGACCTGGCGGACACATCCTGACCGGTCCGGTGTATGTCGAAGGCGCCGAGCCCGGCGACGCGCTCGAGGTACGGGTGTTGTCGATCGAGCTGCCGATCGATTACGGCTACAACGGGTGCAGCGGCTTCATTCGTGAAAACTGCACGCCGGGCGCGGCGATGCGGATCATCCGGATGGACCGGCAGCGCATGATCGGGCACTTTGCTCCCGGCATTGAAATCCCGCTGCGGCCATTCTTCGGCAGCATGGGGGTGGCGCCGCCGCCGGCGCGTGGGCGGGTCAGCAGCAATCCGCCGGATATTCACGCCGGCAATCTCGATAACAAGGAGCTGGTCGCCGGCACCACTCTATGGATTCCAGTCCACGTCGCTGGTGCGTTGTTCGAGATCGGCGACGGCCACGCGGCCCAGGGCGATGGCGAAGTCGACCAAACCGCGATCGAAACCTCGCTGCGCGGGCGCGTGCAATTGACAGTGCGTAAAGGCATGACCTTGACCTGGCCGCGTGCCGAGACCGCGACGCACTACATCAGCATGGGCACCGACGTGGACCTCACCAAGGCAACACGAATTGCGATTCAGGAAATGATCGACTTCCTGGCGGCAACCAAGAAGCTCGATAAACATGCCGCCTACCAACTGACCAGCATTGCCGGCGACGTGGCGATCACACAACTGGTCGACGGCACGATGGGCGTGCACGTCAAGATGCCGAAAGCGATCTTCAAATGAATCGACGCGCAGTCGTCGTGATCGGGCTGATCCTTGTCGTCGGCGCAGGCCTGGCTGTCGCCTCGCAGGCCGAGCCGAAGAAGGCTTACGTCGTCGTCCAAGTCGACGTCAGCAATCCGCAGCAGTATCAGGACTACGCCAAGCTGTCGCCGCGCCTCATCGCCAAGTTCGGCGGTCGCTTTCTGGCCCGCGCCGGGCGGACCATCACGCTTGAAGGCCCACCGGCCAAATCGCGGGTCGTGGTCCTCGAATTTCCCAGCTTCGAACGCGCCGAGGCGTTCTACCACTCGCCTGAATACGTGGCCGCGCGCAAACTGCGAGAAGGCGCCGCCACCGCGCAATTGGTGTTGGTCGAAGGCATGGAATGATCGACTGGTTGCTGTCGACCGTGTGGTACGGCAGCGTCCTCGCCATTCTAATCAGCTCGTTCGCACTGGTGAAGCCGCGACGATGGCTCCGCCTGCCTTCGCGGATGCGTGCCGCGACGGTCCTGACCATTGCGATTGCCTTATTGGTTGGCAACGCTTTGAACAGCCCGCGCAAGAAGGGAGTCCACCTCGTCGAGACAAAGATGGACGCCTCGCTGCCCGATTACCACTTTCGCGAATTCCACAGCCGCACGATCGACGCACCGCCGTGGAAAGTGATGGCGGCGGTCAAGGCCGTCACTGCCGAGGAGATTGCGCTGTTTGAGCTGTTCACGTCGATCCGGCGGTTCGGGCAGCCGGGGCCCGAAGGCATCCTTAACGCGCCTGCCGAGCAGCCGATTCTGGAGGTCGCCACGAAAAGCGGATTCTTATTACTTGCCGACGAGGCACAGGAAGTGGTGATTGGGTCGCTAGTAGCACGGCCGCCCGGATTCCGGCCGAATCGGCGCATCGACGCGACCTGGTTCAATGAGCTGGATCAACCGGGCGTCGTCAAAGCGACGATGAACTTTATCGTCGAGGGCGTGGACGCGAATGCAACGCGATTGACCACCGAGACGCGCGTGTTCGCCACCGACGATGAGGCATTGCGGCGGTTCACACCCTACTGGCGAACGATATTTCCTGGCAGCTGGATTCTCCGTGTCACGTGGCTTAACGCGATTGCGGCTCGCGCCGAGCAGTAGGGATTTCCGGTGCGCATGAGCGCGGTCGTTCTCGCCGGCCTCCTGCTGCTGATCGCGCGCCCAGGCGCAGCGCATCCGGCACCGGTCAGTTATCTGGACTTGTTGCTGTCCGCATCGGGCGCCGACGGCTCGTTGGTTCTGCACGACCTCGATGTCGTGCACGACCTGGGCATCTCGCCGCCCGAATCGATCCAGGATCCTGCGGTGGCCCAACGGCACCGCGACCAGCTGACCCGCCTGATTGATACGCGACTGGAGATCCTGCTTGGCGGCGAGTCGGCCACCCTGCAGTGGCGCGGGATTGAAACCTTACCGGATCGACAAAGCGTCCGACTCACCTTCCGCCTTGCCGACGCGCGGCCGGCGGCGTTGCGGCTGACCGCGCGGCTTTTTCCCTACGACCCGACCCATCAAACATTCGTCAACATCTACGAAGACGGCGACCTTCGTCACCAGGCGATCCTCAGTGACCAGCGTCGGTCGATGGACTATTACGCCGGCTCGTGGCAAGGCAAGACGGCGGTGCTTGCGGTGTTCATTCCGGCAGGGATCGAGCACATCGTCGGCGGCCTCGATCACGTGTTGTTCCTGATTGGCCTGATGTTACTGGGCGGTCGGCTGTCGCAGTTAGCGACGATCGTGACCGCATTTACCATCGGGCACAGCATTACGTTGTCGCTGGCGGCGCTCGATGTGCTCTCGCCCCCAGCCAGCATCATTGAGCCGGCGATTGCCCTCAGCATCATCTTCGTCGGCGCCGACAACCTGCTGGTGTATCGCGACAAGGCACAACGGCCGCGCGACATTCGGCCGATCGTCGCTGGAGTGTTTGGGCTGGTCCACGGCTTCGGCTTCGCAACCGTGCTCAAAGAGTTCGGCTTACCAGCTGCGGCGCTCGGTTGGTCCCTGCTGTCTTTTAACGTTGGCGTCGAGATCGGCCAATTGGCGATCGTACTCGCCGCAGCCTGGGCACTGGCCCGACTGCGTGCCCGCAACGAGCGGTTGGGCCGGCAGATGGTTGTGGCCGGGTCAGTGATCGTGATGGTTGCCGGTGCGTATTGGTTCGGGCAACGGGTGTTTTTTCCACCGGGATAACACAGAGAGGCCAGATACCATTTGGATGACGTGCATCTGCGGTATCTGCGAGATACCGTTGGGTTTGATCCGTGTCGATCTGCGGACGTTACGACGGTGACGCCGGCGCAGCGAGCGGTTTGAGCACCGCGGCGATGAACTGATGAATCGGGGTCGCAACGCCGACCTCGCGCCCCAGGCGGACCACGGCGCCGCTCAGCCACGGCAGTTCCAGTCTGCGGCGTCGTTCGAGATCCTCGAGCATCGACGCCTTCGCCTGATAAGGGAGACTGTGGACCATCTGCAGGATCTCCTCCATCAAGCCGGGCGGGAGTGGCACGCCGCGCGCCCGACCCACCGCAATCGTCTCTTCACAGGCGGCCTGCAGCATCGCGAACAACTCCGGGTCGCCGCGCAGCACGCCGATCGGCGACCGCGTCACCGCCGTCATGCCACTGAATACCGACAGCCGCGCGAATTTTGACCACAAGTCCAGCTCGATCTGGTCGCTGACCCGCGCGCCAAAGCCCGCGCCAAGGCAGGCTGCTTCGAGCGCCGCGAGGCGTTCGGAGCGTCGGCCATCGAGCTCGCCAAAAATCAGCGCATCGAGCGATGTGTGACGGATGAGGCCGGGCTCGGCGATCACGGCGGCCACATACGCGACCCCGCCAACCACCTGTTCGCGACCGACATGCGCGGCCACAATGTCGACCGCCTCGACGCCGTTTTGCAGCGTGATCACTGCGGTCTCAGCGCCGATCAAGGATGCTGCTGCGATCGCGGCGGCTTCGAGGTCATACATCTTGACGGTGAGAAACACGACATCGACCGGGCCGATCTGCGCCGGATCGTCGGTCGCCTGGACCGACGGTAAATGCAGATCGCCCTTGGGGCTCTGCAGCCGCAGACCGTTGTGCTGGAGCGCAGCGAGGTGCGAGCCGCGCGCGACAAAGGAGACGGCCGACCCCGCGGCCTGCAGACGCGCGCCAAAGTATCCGCCAACCCCGCCGGCGCCGATCATGGCGATTTTCACAACACAGATTACACAGTTTTCGAGGCGAACGAGTCCGGCTTGACGGCATCGAGGGCGATCACCGATTGATCGCCGAGGACCGTCGCACTATGCGTGACACCGCACGGCACTGCGACCCACTCGCCGGGGCCGAGGAGCGCGACATGGCCGCCGATGACCAGACGCAATCGGCCGGAGGCAACTGCGTCCACTTTGTCGACGCCGTGTTTGTGATCGGGAAAGACCGTTCCGGGCGCGTAGACGTAACGAGCGACCCGGTAACCTTGCGCTTCTAGCTTGTGGCGCAGCGCCGGCTCTGAGAATTCGCCGTCGAGGGCCGGATTCCAGCGCGTGATTACCATAGCTCGAACACCACAGATCTTTCAGTCGACAGTTCGCTGGCGTAACGCGTAGAGGTGAGATTTGGTCCGCATCACCAGCAGGTCGCCACTGAGCGCCGGCGTCGCCATGCACGCATCATCCATGTCGTTGGTCGCGAGGAGCTGATACTGCGGGCCCGCCCGGACGACGAAGACCTGGCCGTCTTCGCTGGTGAAATAGATCCGCCCTGCTGCCGCGACCGGCGACGCAGAGAACGTTCCAGCCGCCGGCGGGAGGCGCTGCTGGTAAACGCGTTGTCCGTCCGCGACGCCGTAGGCGCTGACAATGCCGTTATCGGTGACGATATAAAGGAGGCCGTCGTAGACAATCGGCGTGCTCGTGTACGGCGAGCCCCGTGGGTGTTCCCATACCACGGCGCCAGTGCTGGCACGAATGGCGCGAATGGGCCGGCCTGCCGAGGGATATCCACCGGTGACGATGGCCAGATCGCCGGCACCGATCGGCGTACTGACCTTGACTTGCCCATCCTCGTCGGCGACGCGCCACCGTTCACGACCATTCGCCAGATCGTGGCCGCGGATGAAGAAGGGCGAATTGACGACGATCACTGGATCGCTGCCGGTCGCGGTGTGCACCAGCGGCGTGCTCCACGACGGCCGCTCCTGACGGGACGATCGCCACAGTTCTTTGCCGGTCCTCACGTCAAACGCTGCGAGATAGGAATCCTGGTAGCGGTCGTTTTGCACGATCACCGCATTCCCATGAATCACGGGGGAACTCGCCGGCCCCCATTCGTAAGTCGGATCGCCGGCAAGTCCCACCGACAGGGCGCCGAGATCCTGTCGCCACAACTGCTTGCCGTCGAGATCAAACGCGTACAATCCTTCCGACCCGAGCATCGCGATGAGCACCCGCCCGTCAGTGGCTGGTGTGGCGGAGGCGTGACTCGCCTTGACGTGACGCTTGACCCGCGGCAGGCCTTGATGAATGGTTCGCGCCCAGAGCTGCCTACCGGTGGAGCGATCGAAGGCGAGGACCTGCCAGCGATGCGGCACCTGGTCACTGGCAGACTCGATTCCGGCGCGGTCGGACTCTCCGAGTGTCAACGCACGCGACGCAGGGAGATCGGAGACGGCCGTGGTCAGGAAGATGCGGTCGTGCCAGACGATTGGGCTGGAGTGTCCGAGGCCTGGAATCGGCATCCGCCACGCGACGTTGGTCGACGAGCCGATGTTCCAGCGAAGCGGCGGATCGGCGTCAACGCTGACGCCGCCGCCGTGCAGGCCGCGGAAGGAGGGCCAGCCCTGCGCGAAGGGGGTGGTGGCGAGAAGCACTACCGTGGCGAGCGACGAAAGCGCTGTACGCAGAATTTGCTCCGCAGAAAAAGGGCCTGCCCCTTTTTACGTAAACCGTAAAAAGGGGCAGGCCCTTTTCATCATTTTCTTATTCGGTGGTGCGCGTGCCGGCTTCGACCGGCATTCCCGGCATCCGTCCGGTCGAAAGTTCCTGGTCGATCATCAACAGGCCGATGCCGCTGTTGCCAGCCAGCCGGATGCGCCCACCCACGGCGCGCGCGGCCGCTTCTTCTTCCATCTGTTCGGTGACAAACCACTGCAGCATCACCGTCGCGGGACGATCCTTGGTCTTCTCGGCGATCGCGTAGAGGTTGTTGATCGAGGCGGTGACGTCTTGTTCGTTTTTCAACACGTGATCGGTCAGCGCTTCGGCAGAGGGCCATCCGCTCGGCGGCGCACCCACTGCAGGCAGCACCACTTTCTGATCACGCTCAATCAGGTGATCGATGATCCGCTGGGCGTGCATCAACTCGTCAGACGACTGCTTGCGCATCCATTTGGAGAAACCCGGCAGATCGTGCTCGGCCAGCCATATCGACATCGCCAGATATTCGTGTGACGCACGGAACTCGAGCTTGAGATGCTCGTTGAGACCATTCAGCAGATCGCTATTCATATATCCACAGATTACGCTGATTACGCGGCTTTATGCACCCGGCACCCGGCACCGGGACTTTAAACAGTGCCGGCGTTCTTCTTCTTCGCCCGGCTATGCGCGGTGTAGGCGGCGATCAAATGAAACGGCCATCCGAAGAGGCCGGCCGTGCCGATCCAGAACCCTGGCGTGATGATCAGCCAGAAGATGCCCCGCAGAAAATCGCCGTTATAGATTTGGCCGAGACCGGGAATCAGCAGGCTGAGGACCGCGGCGGTGCCCGGTTTGTAGTGTGGCTCCATTTACAGAGACCGTCGCCGGGCGAGCTCAAAGGTGAGGCCCCCGACCAGCACAAAGATGGCCGTGCCCAGCATTGCCAGCGGCACCCGTCCAGTGCCACCAAAATAGACGGCAGCCGCCATGGCCAATCCGGACACGACGGCGCAGAGGGTCACTTGAATCGCTGATGGCTTAACCACGGATACCCAGAGTACACCGATCAGGGGCCCTCGCAGCTGACCCCGGCACTGGCAGGGACTCGCCGGTCTACAAACCGACCCGGTCGGACAACAAGGCGACCGCCAGCGCATACGAGTGCGCGCAGTTGTATTCGAGTAGTGCTTCGTAATTGGGATACACCAGGAACGCGCGCTTCCCGGTGTGAATAAGGGACGCGTCGACGCTCACCCGCGGCAGCGCTCCGCCGTCAGTGGTCCGCAGGCCGAGTTCCTGCCACCGGGCCAGCGGCAGTCGGTTGGTCATCTCGCGCTCCGCGCGGCACCCTTCGGCGCGCATGCCAGCGTTGGCGCGCAGCGATTCCACACCGCCAGCAGGTAACTTCACTTCTCGCCCCCAGGTCAGGTCAGACGTCCAACCATGTTCTTTCAGGTAATTGGCAATCGACGCGAAGACATCACCTTCAGAGCGCCAGATGTCGCGGTCGCCATCCTTGTCGAAATCCTGCGCCCATTTCAAATAGCTCGATGGCATGAACTGCGGCTGCCCCATCGCGCCGGCCCATGACCCGCGCAGCTGATCGAGGCCAATGTAGCCACGGTCGATGATCTCGAGTGCATTCATCAGCTCGCCGCGGAAAAACGGACCGCGCCGGCCTTCCCAGGCCAGGGTCGCCAAGGCCTGCACGATCGGCCGCACGCCCGCGAACCGGCCGAAGTTCGATTCCATGCCCCAGATCGACAAGATCACGCGCGGCGGCACGCCGTAGGTGTCGCTGACCCGACCGAGCAGCGTTTTCTGTTTGATCGCGTTCTGGCGCGCGGTCCGCAGAAAGGCGCGCGTCAAGCGGCGATCGACATACTGGTCGATGGTCAGCACGTTCTCCGCCTGCGTCTGATCGCGCTGAATGACCGTCGGCGACGGTTCGAGGCCGCTCAACGCTTTTGTGACCGTACTCTGTCTGATGCCGCGCGCTAACGCATCCTTCTGAAGCCCCGCGACAAACGTCGGAAAGTCTTGACGGGCGTCGACTCCGAAAGTGGCCGGCGTTGAAGGCACCTGAACAGGCGCGGCCGTGACCTGCGGAGCCAGCACACGGAGGTCATCCGCGCCCGGGCCATGTGTGAGTTGCGTCAGTGAGATGACGGCAGCGCCAACCAGCACTACTGTCCGAGACGTATGCAACACTTAGCCGTACCTCCAACGCTAATTGTACGCGCCGGAGTCGATGGTCGACCGATTGACAGATCGAAAAGACGGTTCGCTCAGCCGTAGTGGCTCAGCGATAGTCCTCGCGTACCGGTGCGAAGACGTCGAGTACGCGACATGCGGTTACCGCACAGCCCGAGTGAGGCACATCCGGTGGGATGACAAATACCAGGCCGGGTGTGAGACGGTGGGATTGACCGCCGACGACCAGGTCGAGCGTGCCGTCGAGCACGTTGACCACTTGTTCATGCGGGTGGCTGTGCTCGGGGAATGTCGCGCCCTCGTCAACCTCGACCCACGATTGCGACGTCCGTTCGCTGTGGACGACGCGGGCACGGAGCCCGGGAAAAATTTCGCGGACGACGATCGAACCAATCGTGACAAGCGGCATTACGTTTCGTCTTTCGTCTTTCGTCTTTCGTCTTTCGTCTTTCTCTACAGCGCATTCCCCGCGCCACCGTCGACGGTGATCGCCTGACCGGTGATGTAGCTCGCCGCATCCGATGCGAGAAACGCGACCAGGTTCGCCAGTTCCTCGGGCCGCCCGATCCGTCCGAGCGGCACGCTCGCCGCAGATGCGCGCTTCACCTCGTCGAGCGGCGCGCCACTCTTCTCGGCGTTGGCGCGGTCCAGTTCGTCAATGCGTTCGGTTTGAATGCGGCCAGGAGCGACGACATTCACCAGGATGTTATCCGCCGCAAGTTCGCGCGACAGCGTCTTGGCCAACCCCCACACGCCGGCGCGCAAGGCGTTGGACAACACCAGATTGGGAATCGGTTGCCTGATCGACGACGACGCAATCGTGACAATGCGGCCGCCGCCGGCTCGCTTCAGCTCGGGGACAGCGGCATGCACGATCCGAACAAAGCTAAGCACGTTCTGCTCGAACGCTTTCTGCCACTGGGCTTCGGACATCGCCGCGAACTCGCCGGCCGGCGGTCCGCCAGCGTTGTGAACCACGATGTCGAGGCCGCCCATCTGCTTGACCGAGCTGTCGACGAGCTGACGCGCTTCGTGTTCGCCACTGACGTCGGCAGCGACCGCAAACACCTTGGTTTTGGTTTCACCAGCGATCGCCTGCGCAGCCGCGTCGATTCGTGCCCGGTCGCGGCTGCAGATGACCAGATCGCATCCCTCCCGGGCGAGGGCGAGGGCCGAGGCGTAGCCGAGGCCGCGACTGGCGGCCATGACGATGGCGCGCTTGCCTGTGAGTCCGAGATTCATGCCGCTCGATCTTACTGCTTCGCTCTCGGCTTGGCCGCTTCGCGTTTGGTGACACGGTGGATCACCGGCTTTTGATCGCGAAGAAATGCGTAAAGCGCCGACAAGTCTTCCCGCGTCATGCCGCCCAGTTGTTCCACGGCATCACCGTATTCGACGCACGCTGGTTCGCCGGCAGCACACGATCGGGGACCCGCTCCCACACCTTGAACCGCTGGATGAACTGCGCCTCAGTCCATGTCCCGATGCCGGTGTCCGCATCTGGCGCGATATTCGGCGCGCGCACGATGCCGCCCTCGGGGAATCGGAACTCCATGCCGCCGGCGTAATCCATCCCCGGCTGCGGCGCGCCCTTATCGTCGCGTGTGGCGTGACACTCGGCGCACCCGGCCATGCGCGCCAGGTAGCCGCCGCAACCAGCCGGTCACTCGGATCGGGCGCCGGCATCAGGTGCGCAGGCTGCGGCATGGTCCGCACCATGATCTGCATCGGGAAATGAAATGACCGATCGGGGACCTCATCAAGGTGCGGCTTGAGTGTCCGAATGTCCGCCACCAACGCATCGACGAGGGTCAGTATGCAAACGCCGACGATCAGTCGTTTCATGCATCGTCGGTCGTCGGTCGTCGTTAGCGTCTGACGACGCGATGGACGACCGGCTTGAGGGTCCGCAGATACGCATAGGCAGCGCCGAGATCCTCTCGCGTCATCCCGGCATAACTGGTCCAGGGCATGAGCGTGTTCTCGCGCTGCTCGGCGGTGGTCAGGACACGTTGCGGCGCGTTCTCGAACGCCTTGAACTTATCGACAAACTGCTGCTCGCTCCATGTGCCGATGCCGGTGTCGGCATCCGGCGTGATATTGGCGCTGCGCACGACCCCGCCGCCGGGCACCTTTAATTCAAATCCGCCGGCGAACTCCATTCCGGGCAACGGCTGCCCTTGATCGTCCATTGGCGTGTGGCAGTCGCTGCACACCGCGGCGTTGACTATGTACTCACCATAGGCGACGCGGTCGGCCACCGGCGGGATCGGCCGAAAGCTGGCCGCCTCAGGAATGGTTCTGACCACCAGCGGCAGCGGCATCCCGAGTTCGCGCGGCGGCGCCGTGTAGTCGAGCGGCTTGAGCGAGCGGATATACACCACGATCGCCTCGACGTCTTCGCGCGACAGCTTGGCGTATTTCGGATACGGCATGATCGGGAAGAGCGCGTCGCCGTCTTTGTTGACGCCCGCGGTGAAGGCGCGAATCAACTCGCCATCGGTCCACGCGCCGATTGCGCGAGGCGTGATGTTCTTGCTGAACAGCACTTTGACAGCCGTATCCGGGTCGCCGAATGAATCGCCGCCGCGGCCGAGCGAGCTTTCAATCACCGGCCCTGAGAATTTTGTGAAATCGCGCTCGGCATGACACACCACACATCCGGTGACGTGCTTCGACAGGTATTCGCCACGTGCCATCTTCTCTGGTGACGACTGCACCGTGACCGACTCGGGTGCCGGCACGTCGGGATACCGAGCAAACAAATACGTCACCCCCGCGGCTGCCGCGACCAGCACGATGACGACGAGAACCAGCACGACCTTCAGTAGCGTGCGCATAAGTCCGGGTCTCCCTACTGTGGTTGCGCGGTCGTCGCCGGACGTCGCGCCCCCCTGGCTTTCTCGACCTTGGCGGCAACCTCGGCGAGCAATTTCTTGGCGTCGTAGACAATGCCGTCCTTGACCACCAAGTCGATGCCGCCGACGCGTTCCGGCTTATTGGTCGCGTCGTTGAGCCGCACCGTGCCGGTGCCATACAGCGTCTTGAAATTCTGCAGCGGGTTCTCCTTGGTGATCACCAGATCGGCCTTCAGCCCCGCACGCAACAGTCCGAAGTCAATACTCTTGCCTTTCGGTTCGTGCAGCGCTTCCGCGCCGTAGAGCGTCGCTGAGCGCATGACTTCGAGCGGATGGAACCCCGCTTCCTGCAACATCTCGAGCTCGAGAATGTAACCAAACCCATAAGTCTGGTAAATAAAACCGGAGTCCGAGCCGGTGGTCACCCGCCCGCCGGCGTTCTTGAAGTCATTGAGGAAAGTCATCCACACGCGGTAGAAGTTCTTCCACGCGACTTCATCTTCGGTAGTCCAGTCGAACCAGTAGGCGCCGTGCGCGACCCGATTGGGCTGGTAAAAGTCCCACAGCGACGGCGTGGTGTACTTGTCATGCCAATCGGCGTTGCGCATGCGCATCACGTCGCGTCCAGCCGAATAGATCGTCATCGTCGGATCGACGATGAACTTTCGATCGACCCACTCTTTGATCAGCGCGTTCCACTGGTCACTGCCGCGCGGGTGAATCTTGTCCCACAGCCGCGCCACTTGCCCAAAGCGATGTTGTTCGTCGTTGTAGTTGTGGGTCACCGGATACGGCTGGAGACTGGTGTCCTTCAATAACGATTCGAACAATCCGTAGTAGTGGGTGATCGCGCCGAGACCAAGGCGTGAGGCCTGCACCGCGTTCATCCGGCCGACGCCCATCTGATCGAGATGCGCCGTCGAGCCCAGGCCATGTTTCTTCGCTTCGTCGAGCAGTGCCGCCATGATCTCGGGATCGAAGGCGCCCATCTTGAGGCCGTCGATGCCTTTCTGGGCAGCCCATCGCACCCACTCGCGGGCCGTCTCCGGCGTCTGCGGCCGGGTGCGATCCCAGCCCTCTCCAGTAAACGGGCGGTGATACGAAAAGATTCGCGGCGCGACGATCTGGTTTTTCGCCGATAGATCGCGCTGCTGCAGGTCCCAATCCATGCTGCCGCACGGAACCCCGCGGACCGTCGTTACCCCGTGGGCGAGCCACAGCTTGTAGACATAGTCAGGGTCGTTGGCCTGGCCGCCGCCGCAGTGGACGTGGAGATCGACGAATCCGGGTGAGACGAACATCCCCGTGCCGTCGATTTCCCTGGTGCCTTTGCCGGGCCGGCCGCGCTCGCCAATCGGCACCTTCGGGAAGCCGACGCTGGAGATCTCGCTGATCCGGTCGTTGACGACCACGAGATCGACCGGACCGCGTGGCGGCGCACCGGTGCCGTCGATGATCGTGGCGCCGCGGATGACCAGTCGATCATACGGACCGTCACCGTCGGTCCCGGCACGACGGGTGGCGGTCGGCTGCATCTGGGCAGCAGTGGTAATCGTGAGAGCGGCGGTGACCAAGGCCGCGGCAAACGCGCGGCGGCGAACGGACGGGACTTTCATTACTGCCTCCAGAAAAAGTGGTGACAGTATACGGGCCCAGCCCCTGTGTGGATATCTAGACGCGACGGAACTTGGCTGCGTTCCGCTGCATCAAGCCCCACACCACTCGACGCGGGAGCAGGCGCGACAGGCCGGCGACGCGGCGATTGAGCTGACCCGGCACATACACGGGCACTCCGGCCATCACCGCCTGATAGGACTCGCGCGCGACCATCGTGGCATCCGACCACATGAAGGCCGGCATCTGACTGACCTGCTCGCGGGTGCCGGTGACATCGTGAAACTCGGTCAGCGTGAAGCCGGGACAGCTGGCGGTGACGTGGATACCTCGGGGCGCCGTCTCGAGGGCCAGCGATTCGGAGAATGAGATGACAAAGGACTTCGACGCGGCATACAGCGTGTGCCCGGCGACCCCCGGCAACAAACCGGCGAGCGACGCGACGTTGATAATGCGACCCCACTTGCGGTCGATCATCCCCGGCAGCAATCGGTGGGTCAGCTCGGCGACGGCGACCACCAGCACCTGCAAAAACGCCTGTTGCTGCGGCCACGTTGTGCTGGCGTAGCTGCCGGGGACGCCGAAGCCCGCGTTATTCACCAACAGATCGACCGCTAACGATTTCTGTGCAAGAGAACCGATCAATCGTTCGGTGGCATCGGCGGCGGCCAGGTCTGTCTCGACCACGTGCGTGCGCACGGCGTACTGCGCACTGAGTTGCTCAGCCAAGACCTCTAGCCGTTCCCGCCGGCGCGCCGTGAGGATGAGTTGATAGCCGCGCTCGGCCAGCACATGCGCAAATGCCGACCCGATACCTGCAGAGGCGCCGGTGACCAGCGCTGTCCTGCCAGATCCTTCTTTAATCACGGCCAAGTATAGGTATGATCTGTCGCTTGAAGGGTGGCCAGATGTTGTTGTCCAGAGTTGTCGTTGTGGTCGGTTGTGCGTTGGTCCTTTCCGGTTGCCTGAAAAGCGCGACGCTGGTCAAAGTCAAACCGGACGGCAGCGGCACCATTGAGCAGTCGATGCTGGTCAACATGCAGACCTTCAAGGGCATGATGGGTGGGATGGGCGGTCAGCTGAAAGAATCCGGTGCCGTTCTCAATGACGCCGAATTCAAACGCGCCGCCGAGCGCATGGGCGCGCGTCCGATCTCGCTGACACCAAAAAAAGATGGACCCTTCGAGGGCTCGACCGCGCTGTACGCGTTCGACGACATCAGCAAGATTCGGGTCGATCAAGACCCGCAAATGGGCGGCTCGACCGGCGGCGCCGCGGCGAAACCGCCGTCCAGTGCCAGCCCCATCCGTTTCACCTTCGCCAGGCAGGGCGCCTCCTCGGTGCTAACCCTCGCCTTCGACGAAAAAGCCAACACCACCACGTCAAAAGGCGCCCCCGACACCCCGCCGCTGGACCCCGCGATGCTGCAGATGATCAAAGGCGTCTTTCAGGGTTTCCGCATCGCCATCGATCTCGAAGTCGAAGGCACCATCGTCAAGACCAACGCTGACTACGTCAGCGGCAACCGCGTGACGCTCGTTGAAATTGACATGGCCGCGTTGCTTGAAGACGAGGCCAAGTTGAAGGCGCTCCAGTCGAAGATTCGTCCCGGTGCGACGCTCTCCGAAGTGAAGCCCTATTTGAAAGACATGAAAGGCGTGAAGATTAACCACCCCATGGTGACTATCGAGTACCGCTGAATATGACTGTCGGCGAGCCTCCGAGCCAGCCCCGGCTCGATGACGCCATCCGTCTCGTCATCGTCAAGTCTCCAGACCTTGCCGGTCCGCTGGTGGGCGCGCTCGATGCCGCCGACGTCGGCGCATGGGTGTGGGTGGAGGCGGAACATTGCTTGTACTGGTCTCCGCGCGTCCCCGATCTTCTCGGGTTCGACCCGGCCGATGACGGCGACCTACTGACGCGGTTCGTCACTGCCGTCCACACCGACGACCGTGGCGGCGTGCGCCAGTTGATCCGGGGTGAGCTGCGCGAGGAAATTTTTCTCCTCAAATTTCGATTCCTTGACCACACCGGGCAGTACCGCTGGATCGCCATGCGCGGGCGCATCGAACGGGACCAGGACGGCGCACTGCTGCGTCAGGGCGGGACCCTCCGCGATATCAGCGCCGAAGTCTGGCTGGAGGAAGAACACGCGGCTGCGGCGGCACGGCTGCGGCAATTCGAGTTGCTCCTCACCGACGTGACTGCGGACTTCGCCAGTCGTCCGACCGACACGCTGGATGATGCCCTGACGACGGCCCTTGAACGGATCGGTCGATTCCTCGGCGCGGGCTATTCGACGCTGTGCGAAATTTCGGAGGACAACTGGATCAGCGTAACCCATTCGTGGGTCAACCCGCTGGTCGCCCGGTCCACACCGGTGACGACCGAGCTTGACGGCGCCCCGATCGCACCGCTCCTGCAGCATCTCAAAACCGGCCAACCATTCGTCCTCCGCGCGCAGCGCGAGCTGCCGGAGGGCAGCGTTGAGTTTTTCTCGGCGCGCGGCGTGCACTCCTTCGCCGCGCTGCCGGCGCGTCAGAGTGATGGAACACTGGTGGTTCTCGGCATCGCCGGTGGACCACAGCAAGAGCTCGATTGGCCGCCCGACACAGTCCCGTTGTTGCGCATTGCGAGCGGCCTGCTTGCCGGAGTGCTCGCGCGGGTTCGTGCCGAGGCCAATCAGCGTCTGGTCGATCGCCGGGCACAGGAAACCCATAAGCTCGAGAGCCTCGGCGTCCTCGCCGGGGGCATCGCGCACGACTTCAATAACCTGCTCACCGCAATCCTTGGCAACGCCAGCTTGCTCAGGGCCGACTATGGCGATAACCAGGCGATCAACGGCCCACTCGAACAAATCGAGATGGCTTCCCGCCGCGCCGCGGCGTTGTGCCGGCAAATGCTCGCCAGCGCGGGCCGCGGCCGCTTCGCCTTACAACCGGTCGATCTGAATGCGCTGGTGCGCGACGCGGAACCACTGCTCCGGGTCGCGATTGCCAAGAAGCCGGTTCTGACCTTCCAGCTCGATGACCACTTGCCCTTAACGCTCGCCGACGGCGCGCAGATCCGTCAGCTGTTGCTCAACTTGCTGACCAACGCTGGTGAAGCGATCGGCGAGCGCGACGGGACGATCGTCATCAGCACCGGCACCACGCGCACCGACCAGCATGATCCCGCTCTGACCATCCCTCACCCGGATCTGTGTGGGCGCGAATGCGTGTCACTCAAAGTGACCGATACCGGTGAAGGCATGGCCGCGGAAACGGTGGCACGCATCTTCGATCCGTTTTTTACGACGAAGTTCACCGGCCGTGGCCTGGGCCTGGCCGCCGCCGCCGGCATTGTTCGGGCGCACAAGGGTGCGTTGCGCGTCGCCAGCCGTCTCGGCGAGGGTGCGACCTTCGAGCTGCTGCTCCCGGCCTATCACGGCCACGCCGCGGCGATAACCACCGCTCCGGCCGCCGCCACTGGCGGCGGCACCCGCTGGCACACGTCGGGCACGGTACTGGTGATCGATGACGAAAGCGGCGTTCGCGAACTGGTCCGCAACGTGCTCGAACGCGCCGGGTTGACGGTGCTGTTGGCAGACGATGGCCGACAAGGGCTTGACGCGTTCAAGGCGAACGCCCAGGACGTCCGGCTGATCGTCGTGGACATGACCATGCCAGGTCTGAACGGCCGTGAAGTGTTGGCGGCGATCGGCAAGGTGCGCGGTGACGTGCCGGCCATCCTGATGAGTGGCTACACTGCCGATGACCTGGGCGACGGCACGTCGACGGCGTTTTTGCAGAAGCCCTTTACGCCGGATGTCTTGCGAGCCCTGGTCCGAAAGATTATCGACTAACGGTCACCCGACGCACACGACGCGGCCGTCGGAGGATCCAATCACGACGCGGCCGGAGGCAATGGCCGGCGACGACATCAGCGCCCCACCATCCTCGTATTCCCACGTTACCTTGCCGGTCGCAATATCGATGACATACAGACGGCCGTCGTTAGATCCGACGAACACCCGGTTGCCGGCGACCGCGGGCGAGGAATCGATGCGGGCGCGAGTCATGTGGGTCCATCGCGCTGTGCCGGTCGCAAGGTCGAGCGCATGGACCATCCGATCGCGGCCGCCAAGAATCATCACGCCGTGTGCGATGGCCGCCGACGAATAGAATGGAAACTTACGGTCAGGATGTTCGTAGCGCCACTTGACCCGCCGCGACTTGACGTCGAAGGCAATCACCTGATTGTCGAAGGTGCCGAAATACGCGACGCCGCCGGCCAGCGCGACCGACGCGCCGGTATAGGCGGTCGCCGAGGTCGCGAATGCTTCTTTGCCGGTCGCAATCCGGACGGCGTGAAATATCTCGTCGCACCCGGCAAAATACGCCATGCCGTCGCCGAGCGCCGGCGTGCCATGGACGTAATTCTCGGTTTTGATCGTCCACCGGACCTTGCCGTCCGCGGCACCGAGTCCGTAGAGCAAGCCGTCGTACGAACCAATCATCACCAGATCCCCGCTGGTGATTGGCGACGATTTAATTTCCGATTTGGTCTTGAAGGTCCACGCCGCTTTCCCGTCGGCGACGTTGACCGCGTGGAGATGCCCGTCGAGATCGCCGATATAAACGCGGCCGCCGGCGACCGCGGGTGACGACTCGCCGATTGATTCGCCGGCCTTGTAACGCCAGCGCAGTTTGCCGTCACCCAAGCCGATCGCGACCAGCTCGCCGTTGCCGGTACCGACGAACACCGTGTTGTTGACAATGGCCGGCGACGAATCGACGGCGTTATTCTCGCCAGCTTCCCAGACCCACAGGCGCTTGAGTGTTTCGGGGACGGTTGACAAGGAGACACCGGTGAGTGCCGCCGTCCCGCGGAAGTGCGGCCAGGCGTCGGCCGCTGCGGCCGCGGGGGTCTGCGCGTGCACGACCAGCCGCGGACCGAGCAGCAGACCGGCGACCGAAAGAAATGTGCGGCGATCCATCACGGCCGCTTGAGTGTCGCGCCTTCAGCGAAGGCATACAGCTGGTTGCGGTTCATCACAAACAGCGCACCGTTGGCGGGCACCACCGTCGAATATACCGAGCTGCCCATATTCTGCTCGGCGATGACCTTCAGTTCTTTGCCGTGCTGTAGCACCGTGATGTCGCCATCCTCGTCGCCGAGATACACCTTGTCGTCGATGATCATCGGCGAGCCCCAGATGGCCGCAAACATATCGTGGACCCAGAGCGGCTTGCCGCTCTTCAGATCGAGGCAATGCAAGAAGCCGCTGAAGTCCGACAGATAGATCAGGCCGTCCTTGATCGCCGCGGTCGAAATGGAACGGCGGATTTTCTCATAGTGCCAGAGCCGTCCGGCCTCCGTCAGGTCGCCGCGCTTGGTGGCATCGATGGCGTAGGCGTGGCCGAGCCCTTCGCCGTGTTCGGGATCCTGGCCATTCGAGATATAGACCACGTTCTCGAAAATCACCGGCGTGCTAATCACTTCGTTGCGGGTCTTCGGCCACACCGAGTCTTTCGGGTTGGTGTCGAATTCCCACAGCTTCTTGCCGCTCATCGCTTCGTAGCTGCGCACCCAGCCGTCGCCCTGGGCATGGACCACCTGCATCACGCCGCCAATCTCGCCCACTGTAGGGGTTGACCATTGGCCGTGCAAGATGCGGTCTCCCACCGAATTGTCTTCCCACAGCAATTTGCCGGTGGTGCGATCGAGCGCGATGATCGACGGCGCTTTCGGCGACGGAATGTTGACGTGGCTTTCGTCCTGGCCGTTCGAGGTGCTGACATACAGCAGGTTCTGATGCGCAACCGGGGACGAATTGGCGAGGTTATGCGGGAACGCCCCGACCTCTTCGATCATGTCGAACTGCCAGATCACATCGGGGTCGGTCAAGCCGGTTAACTTCTCGTCCTTGACCACGCCGTCGTTGGTTTTGTCGTGAAAGCCGTCAAGGTCGGCCGCGACCACGACGCCGCGATTACTGGTGAAGTAGGCCACGCCATCGATGACCAGCGGCGAAGACGCAATCCCCTGGAAGGGCCAGTCGTTGGCGCGTCCGGAGGAGAGTTTTTCGTAGGTCGCCTGCCACATGAATTCACCGGTGGCCTCGCGGAACGCCATGAGGACGCCGCGGTCACCTGGTTGCTTGGCATCGCGCACCGCTTCGTTGTTGGTGCCGACCAGGACGACGCCGCCGGCGACGATGGGATTGCCGTAGGACTGCGAGCCCAGTTCGGCGACCCACTTCACGTTCTTCCCCGACTTGACGTCCCACGTCGTCGGCAACCCCTTCATGGTCGAGACCATGTTGCGCGACGGGGTGCCGCCCCACATTGGCCAGTCGGCGGATAACCCCACCGAGGCCGCGAGTACAGAGGCGAAACCCAAAACAAACACGCGATTCATGGTGACCCTGTCAATGCAACACGCCAGAAAAGGGCCTGCCCCTTTTTCTCTCGGCGCTTGGGAAAAAGGGGCAGGCCCTTTTCTGGCGCTTGTCGTGTGTGTTTTATTTATTCGGATACACAGCCAGGTTGTCGAAATAAATTTCTGAGATCCCGTCGCCGTAAATGCCAGGACTGCCTTCGCGGTGCGGAATGCGATCAATTTTTTCGATCGTCCACGCCGACGGCTCCGCCTCACCGGTCGGCCAGACTTTGCCGCGAATCTGCGCGGTGCCATCGCTCCGGTTATCGACGCGCAGCTTCATGCGATACCACTTGTTCGGGTCCCACGTGAAAGGCAGCCGCACGGTCATTTCGTCGGCGGCTTGCCACGGATGCAACTCCAGCTTCTGACCGTTGCCGAACAGCACCAGCGCGTAGCGCTGATTGATGAGGCCCGCATCGCCGCGCTGGCGCCGCGATTCTGTCCCGCGGACATCGGCCTCGACGGTGTAGCCGCTCAGATTGGCTGGCCCCATCAGGATTTTTGCTCGCCGCCCGACCGTGTCGTCGCGCGGCCGCACCAGCACCTTGCCGACACCGTCGATGGTGCGTTGAAAGACCTTGCCCGGCGCGCCGGTCCACCACATGGGCGGCGCTTCGGCGCTGGCGTTCTCGAAGTCGAGCGCCCACGGGAGCGGCGTCACCACGCGCACGCGCGCCTGGCCGGTGACGCCGGCAACCGTGGCCTTGATCAGTCCGGCCGAGGACGAGGCCGGGGCGAGGTAGACGCCGTCCGCACCGACTGACCCGGCCAGCTGGTCGACGACCCATGTCGCCGCGCCAGGCTTCTCTTCACGAATCAAGCGGCCATTGGCATCGAACAGACGCAGCCGGAAGCTCTGTTTCTGTCCCGGCGCGAGGAGCGCCTCGTAAGGGAAGACCTGCACGTGCGCGACAGCGGCGGCCGGCGGGGCGGCAACCGGTGCGGTCGGCGGCGCGCGACGAGGCACCCGTGTGCCGATCGCATAGGTCGCTTCCATCGACGTCACGTAGACCCGACCATCAGCGACGATTGGCGAGGCGACGATCGGCTCGGGCGCTGCGGCCGTGCCGAGTAGTTCTTCGTCGAGCACCTCGACCCCGGTGGCCGACGGCCGCAGAATAAAGAACTTGCCGTTCTCGGTACCGACGTAGAGCTTGCCGTCGGCAAGAACCGGCGACCCCTTTTGCAAGGTGCCGAGGCCGCGCTCCCACAACCGCTTGCCACTCTGCAGATCAAACGCCGCGACGATGGCGCTGTTATCGACGCTATAGAGGCGCTCGCCGTCCATCACCGGCGAAGCATAGGTCGGCAGGAAGCCGAGGGTTTTCCACTTGAACGCGTCGTCTTTCAGGTCGCCTGTGCGGCGCGCATCGAGCGCCGCGACCATCCCCATCTCGGTGGTGCCGATGTTTTCCTCACCGTGCGAGAGATAGACGATCCCGTCGCGATACAGCACGCTGTTGAGGATGGCGCGCTTCGAGACGTCGACGCGCCAGATCGGCTCGCCGGTGTTGGCCTTGAGCGCGTGGAACGATCCGTCGGTCCCACCGACCAGCAGCGCGTCGGTGCCGCCTGGCCCTGCGCCTGCCGAGTCGATGTTGGCGACGATCGGCGTCGAATAATTGGTGTCGTAGTGACGCGCCTGCGGCGAACTCACCCACACCGTCTGGCCGGTCCGTTTGTCGAACGCCATGTAGCGATTGCCGGGCCGGTTGAGATCTCCCCACGCCAGCAGCAGCGTGTTGAGAATCACCGTGTCGCCGTGAACGATCGGCGAGGTGGTGCGCCCGCCGTGTGTGGTGACTGCGCCGTAATCTTCCGGCAGCGATCGATCCCACAGGATCTTGCCGTCCGGCGACACCGCGAACAGTTGGGCCCCGACGGTGAACACATAGATGTTGCCGGTCTGTGGATCGACCGCTGGCGACGCCCACGCCGAGCGATGTTGCGGGACGTCGCTGAGATAAATACTGAAGCGACGATCCCACACAACTTTCCCGGTCTCGGCATCGAGCGCGACTAACCGCTCCTGCGTATTGGCGACATCGCCGCCCACGGTCAGCAGGTAAAGGCGATTGCCAAAGGCCACCGGCGCCGAACGGCCGCCAATCGGCACGCGCCAGGCCAGGTTATCGCCCTTGGTCGACCACGCCGACGGCAAGTTGGTTTCCGATGATCGGCCATCGCGTGAAGGCCCGCGCCACTCTGGCCAGTCGCCGGCGCCCACGGCAGTGGTGCCGGCAATCGTCCCCGCAACCAGCAAGGCCGCACTGAGTCGTCGCACGTTCATAGATGTCATGGGGACGCTCTATCTTATCGCCAAGCGCTTCACTATAAAGGCCTTACGCGCCGGTCAGCTTCTCTGTTTACTGTGGACCGCTGATCGCGGTCGCTGACCGCTCGGCCGCGCCGTGATAGAACAGCGTGAACGTGGACGCGCCAATTGTCTTAACCATGTCAGGCCTTCAGCGCGACCCGGCGGAGACGCCGCTGGCACAGTTGCGCGAGGAGTTCGCGCGCAATCATCTCGTCAAGCTGCCGGGGTTGTTCAGCGCCGAGATACTCAACATCTTTCACCGTCGACTGCCGGATGCGACATTCAGCCGGCGCGTCGAGGACGGTGTCGAGATCGAGCACACGTTGGAGGATCCGGCACTGCTGGGCGCCACCATGTTCACCCTCAACGACCCCGCGCTCTTTCACGTGGTTTCGACGATCACCGGCTGCGGCCCGATCGGTTGCTTCTCCGGCCGCGTCCAGAGCCGCCATGCCGACGAGCGAGGCGGCCACTATTACCCCTGGCATACCGACGCGGCGCAGGAACGGCTGGTCGGACTGAGCGTCAATTTAAGCGACAGCTCGTTCGACGGCGGAGTACTGCAGATGCGTCACACCGGCACCGAGCGCATCGTCGCGGAGGTCGCCAACCGACAGCGGGGCGACGGCGTGCTCTTTCGGATTTCAGAAGACCTCGAGCATCACGTCACCCCGGTGAGCGGCGACGGCACCCGCCTGGTGATCGCCGGTTGGTTTCGCCGCGCACCGGATTTCTGGCAGGCGGCGCGATGCGTATCGTCCTGAGCTTTGCCACGCGCGTCGACTGGCACGAGGGTTATCAGGTCGCACACGCCTTACGCACGCTTGGTCACGAGGTCCAGATCGTCGACGCGCGTGACGGCGGCGATCACTGGAACCCCGATGTCGGCCTGTTCGCGGCCGACGCTCATCTAAACGACGTCGCACCGACGGGAACCGACCTCTTTCTGTACATCGAACCGCAGGGCCTGCTGCCGCGCGGC
>DATLXN010000046.1:0-4999 GCA_035575715.1 Vicinamibacterales bacterium
CGATGGTCGTGGTCGCCGATGTCCACATGCCGGGGCGCTCGGGTTTATGGCTGGCGAGCCAGGTGCAGGACATCAGTCCTCGCACCGCCATCGTGCTGGCGAGCGGTGACGTCGAGCTGCCATCGTCTGAGACGTTGCGTCGTTCTGGCGTATTTGCTGAAGCCATTCGACCGCAAGGCGTTGCTGGCCGCTGTCGAACAGGGCGTGGCGTGGCACTCGGACGCTGGCTCCACCAGTGCGCGATCGGAAGAAACCGCAGATGGCTTGATGGCGTGGCTGGAACGGATCGACGGCACGATGCAGGAGGCGCAGGCCGCTGATACACCGACGCCGCGCAGCCCCGCGGACCCGGCGGACTAGGCCACCAAGTAGGCAGCGAATGTTCAACCGTCGAGGTTTGAACCGAGTATACTGGACGCCTCTGGTCGTCCAAACGTCACCGAGTCGCATTAAGTCTCCTCGGTCGACGCCCCGCATTGTTGTCGTCGCCTCAGCCAGTGTCCGGAGGTCAAGACTTTGGATCATGTATCGCGGGACTGCCTCGCGCTGAGCATCGTGCGCACTCTGCGCCAGCCCCTTCTCGTGCTGGACGCAGACCTCCGGGTGGTCACCGGCAATCCGGCGTTCTATTCGGCTTTTCAACTGGACGCGACTGAGTCAGCAGGTAAGACCGTCGACACGCTCGGGGCCGGCGAATGGGGCGTGATGCACATCGCCGATTTGCTGAAGAACGTGATCCGCGACGATCGCGAGTTGACCGCGGTCGAAGTCAGGCCGGTCTTCGGAGACATGCACCTGCGGCGTTTTCTTCTCAACGCCCGTGCACTGCAAGGCCTCGACGGCGCGCCGCCGATGCTGCTCCTCGCCTTCGAAGATGTCACCGAACAGCGGCGGTTGGCGCTTGCCCTGGACGCCACCGTTGTCGAATTGGAGCGGCGTAATCGCGAACTCCAAAATTTTGCCTCGATCGCCTCGCACGATTTGCAGGAACCGCTTCGCAAGATTCAGGCGTTCTCGGACCGTCTCGTGACGGTCTGTGGCGACACCTTGCCGGCCGATGCGCGCGACTTCGTCGAGCGGATCACCAGAGCGGCCAGCCGGATGAGCACGCTGATCAACGACTTGTTGAACTTGACCAAAATCATGACGCGCGGCAAACCATTTCAGCCGACCAGCCTGACCGACGTGGCGACCGCAGTCCTCAACGACCTCGAGGATGCGGTGACCCGCAGCGGTGCGAGCGTGACGCTCGACGGGTTGCCGGTGGTCAATGCCGACCCGACCCAGATGCGGCAATTGCTGCAGAACTTGATTGGCAACGCGCTGAAGTTTCGCGACACGACCCACCCGCTCGTGGTTGCGGTCAGCGGTTCTCCCCTGGCCGATGGCTGGCGGCTCACTGTCGAAGATAACGGTATTGGCTTCGCCAGCGAATACGCCGAGCGCATTTTCGACCCCTTCGAGCGGCTCCACGCGCGGTCGGAATACGAGGGGACCGGGATTGGCCTGGCCTTGTGCCGCCGCATCATGGAACGTCATGGCGGCACGATTTTCGCCTCGAGCGACGGCGCCGGGGGCGCGCGTTTCGACGTCACGTTCCCCAATTCCTCGAGGATGCCATGAGTCCCGCGACACCATCGACGCCGCTCACGATTCTGCTTGCCGACGACGATCCCGATGATCGCCTCCTGGTCCACGACGCCCTGGCTGCCGCCCGCGTGGTGCATACCTTGCGAACCGTCGGCGACGGTCAAGAGTTGATCGACTACCTGCAGCACCGCGGTCGATACAGTGACCCGACGACGGCGCCGCGCCCCGGCCTGATCCTGCTGGATCTGTCGATGCCGAAAAAGGATGGCCTGGCCAGCCTTGCCGAAATCAAAGCTAATCCCGCCCTCAAGCAGATTCCGATTATCGTCATGACCACCTCCAGCCAGGACGAAGACATCGCCAGGAGTTACGACGCCGGCGCCAGTTCATTCGTGACCAAGCCGTTGCGCTTTCAAGCGTTAGTCGACGTCATGAAAACGATCAACAGCTATTGGTTTGAGACCGTGGTGTTGCCGTGACCGCCAAGCTTGCGACGGTGATCCTGGTCGACGACGACCAGGACGCTTTCGAATTGACCAAGGCGCTGCTCGATGCGACCACCGACGGCAGCGTCGTGCTGGATTGGGCCCCAACGTTTCGAAGCCGGGGCCCGCTCGTTACTCGGCGGTTCCCACGATGTCGCGCTGATCGATTACCAGCTCGGGCCATAACGGTGTCCAGCTGGTGCAGCGGGCTCGCCAGCAGGGGTGCACCATGCCGTTGGTCATGCTCACCGGCAACAGTGGCCGCCAGATCGACGAGGCGGCGATCGAGGCGGGCGCTGACGACTATCTGGTCAAAGGAGACGTGACGGCGGCCACACTCGAGCGTTCGCTGCGCTACGCGATAGAGCGGCGCGCCGCGCTCAACGCGTTGCAGCACCGCGAAGAGCGTCTGTCGGCGTTGATCGCCAACAGCGCCGATATCATCGCCATGCTCGACAAGCATGGCCGCCTCACCTTTATCAGCGACGCGATCGAGCGCCTGGACGGCCGGCCCGCCAGTTTCTTCGTGGGACGAAGCGGGCTCGACCACATCGACCCGCTCGACCACTCGAAGATCAAGGAGGTCTTTGCGCGCTCCCTGAACGAGCCAGGGGCGCGCATTTGCTCTGACTACCGGGTCCGCCACGCGGATGGCAGCCTGCGCCACCGCGAGGCGACTTTCGTCAACCACCTGGACAATCCGGCAGTCGAGGCGATTGTCGTCAACAGCCACGACGTCACCGAGAAGCGGATTGCGGCGTCGCATCAGGCCTACCTGGCGGCCATTGTCGAGTCGTCGGACGACGCCATTTTCAGCCGCACGTCGGCGGGCATCATCACCAGCTGGAACGCCGGGGCGGAGCGGTTATTCGGTTATACCGCCGCTGAGATCGTCGGGGCGCACGTGTCGCGGCTGGTGACGACCACGGTCGCCCGGGCAGACATGCCAGCCGTCTTCGACCGAGTGGCGCGCGGCGAAGCGATCCATCAACACGAGTGCGATTGTCTTCGCAAGGACGGACGCGTCGTGCCGGTGGTCCTCAACATCTCTCCACTTCGGCAACCCGACGGCACCATCGTCGGTGCGTCGACGATGGCGCACGACATCACCGAACGGCGCCTGGTGCAAGCTGCTCTGATCGAAAGCGAATCGGTGTATCGATCGACCTTCGACGAGGCGCCGGTCGGCATTGCCCATACCGCGCTCGACGGCCGCTGGATGCGAGTAAACGCGCGGCTGCGTGCGATGCTCAACTACTCCAGCGAACAGCTGCTGGCAACCACCTTGGCGTCATTGAGCCATCCCGATGATGGCGCCGACGATGCGAGCGCGCGCCAGCAGCTCCTGGACGGCACGATCAGTCACTACGTGAAAGAGAAGCGCTATCGACGCGGCGGGGATGACGGTGGCTACGTCTGGGTCAAAATCACCGTCAGCCTGCATTGCGATCCAGCCGGCGAACCGATGTATTTCATCGTCATCGTCGAAGACATTTCCGGGCGCAAGCAGGCACGACAGGAGCTCGATCACGTCTTCAACCTCTCGCCCGATATGATTTGCACGGCCTCGTTCGATGGATTCCTGACCAGGACCAACGCCACGTGGACCACCACGCTTGGTTACTCGGAGGCGGAGCTTCTCGGACGGCCATTCATCGACTTCGTGCATCCCGAAGACCAGGCGGCGACGCGACGGGAACTGTCCAGTTTGGCAGCGGGAACGATGCGAAGCGGGTTGACCAACCGTTACCGAGCCGCTGATGGATCCTTCCGCCTGCTCGAATGGCATGCCGCAGTCGATCCGACGACCAAAGTGATCTATGCCGTGGCGCGAGACCATACGGAGCGTCGTCTGCTCGAGGACCAGCTCCGGCAGTCGCAAAAAATCGAAGCCATCGGTCAGCTCGCGGGGGGTGTGGCGCATGACTTCAACAATCTGCTGACCGCCATCCTCGGATTTTCTGAGATGACGATGGACCAGCTTGGCGCTGAGGATCCGTTGCGCGGCGATATCCAGCAGATTATCAATGCCGGGCAAAGCGCAGCGTCGCTGACGCGGCAATTGCTGGCGTTCAGCCGCAAGCAGATTCTCGAGCCGCAGATTCTCGACGTCAATGGGTTGGTGACCAGCATGCAGTCGCTGCTGCGGCGGGTGATTGGCGAGCATATCGAGTTGCGCACGACCCTTGGCGATCGCATGGCCCGGATTTACGCGGACCGCGGTCAGATCGAACAGGTGGTCATGAATCTGGCCGTCAACGCCAGAGACGCGATGCCGTTGGGCGGAACCTTCACCATTGCCACGACCATGTGTGACATCGACGAGGCTTTCGTCGCCAAGCATCGCGGCGCCGTCATCGGACCGCACGCCTGCGTGATCTTGAGCGACGACGGAACGGGTATGAGCCGCGAGGTGCTGGCGCACCTGTTCGAACCCTTCTTCACCACCAAACCGCAAGGCACCGGCACCGGGCTGGGTTTGGCGACGGTCTACGGCATCATCAAACAGAGCGGCGGCTACATTGCCGTCGATAGCACCCCGGATGTCGGCACCAGGTTCGAGCTGTATCTGCCAGTCGCGGTCACCGCTGCGCCGATCGAGATTCCGAGCGGGTCAGACGCAAGTGGTACCGACGGCACAGAAACGGTATTGCTCGCGGAAGATCAAAAAGAGGTGCGCGATACCGCGAGTCAGGCCCTTCAGCGGCACGGATACCGTGTGCTGGAAGCCGTAGACGGTTTTGCGGCGCTGGCCTTGGCGGCCGAGCATCACGGCCGCATCGACCTGCTGATCACCGATGTGGTGATGCCGCACATGAGCGGTCGTGAACTCGCCGACCGGATCGGCGCGATCGATCGCTCGATTCCAATCCTCTTCACCTCGGGGTATACCGACGACGCCATCGTCCGTCACGGCGTGCTCG
>DATLXN010000047.1:0-44115 GCA_035575715.1 Vicinamibacterales bacterium
CAGCCGACAGTGTCCCGGCATCTGGCCTATCTCCGGAAGTCCGGCCTGGTCGAGGCGCGGCGCGATGGGGTGTGGATGCACTACCGCCTTGCGGTGCCATCCTCCGCGGTGGTTCGGCCGGTGCTCGACGCGGCGCTGCACGCCCTGAGTCACACCGACATCACCAGGACCGACGCAATGCGGTTAGAGCGGGAACGCGCCGCCGGTTAGTGATAAAAGGCAGTGTGCAGCCACGCTTGGCCGTCGCAGCAAGTGTCTGGCTTTGCCTGTCAGGATGCTCGAGCGGGCCAGTACCCACCGCCGACCCGATAACTCTCGTCGTGTCGCAGGGCGGCGACCCCGGTGCGCTGAATCCGGCAGTTACGACCTCCGGCAATACGCACCCGGTCACGGATCAGATTTTCAACGGCTTGGTCGGCCTCAGCCATGACCTCTCGCCGATCCCCGAATTGGCCGAGCGCTGGGCGATCGAAGACGACGGCCGCAGCTACCGGTTTCATCTGCGCAAAGACGTCCGTTGGCACGACGGCGTGGCGTTCACCTCGGACGACGTCAAGTTTTCGTTTGAACGGGCGCTGCTGAAATACCACTCGCGGACCCGCGCGGCGCTCGAAGGTCTGCTCGAACGGGTCGACACGCCGGACCCGCATACCGTGGTGTTCCGATTGAAGCGACCCTATGGTCCGTTACTCCAGCGACTGGACGTCGTCGAGGCGTCGATCATCCCGCGGCATCAGTATCAAGGCCACGACCTGCTGTCGGGAGAGCCGACCCGCCGTCCAATCGGCACCGGGCCATTTCGGTTCACCAGCTATAGCCCCGGCGACCGTCTGACCCTCGAGCGCAATCCGGATTACTTTCGCAAGGGGCTGCCCGGCGTTGACCGGCTGGTCTTTCGAATCCTGCCCAATGCCGTGACCGCCGTCTCCGCGCTGGAGAAAGGTGACGTCGATTACATCGGCAGTGTGCCGGGGCCTGACGTGGCACGGCTCCGTAAATCCGCCGACATCGCCGTCGTCCCAAGCACCGGGGGGTCCGGGGGGTCGGCCTGTCAGGATGTGCTGATCCCGAATCTGACGCGTCCGCCGTTCAACGACGTACGCGTGCGACGCGCGTTTGCGCACGCGATCGACCGGCGATTTATCGCGGAGCGGGTCTACTTCGGTCAGGGGCAACCGGCGACGGGCCCGATCAGCCATCTGCTGGCCTGGGCCTACACCCCCGATGTCCGCCAATATCCCCACGATGTGGCCGTGGCCGGCGGGTTCCTTGACGCGGCCGGCTACCGTCCAAAAGGCAACGGCGAGCGATTTGCCATCACCTTTACCCACGCCAGCAATCATCAGCGGCTCGCGCAGGTGTTGCGGGAACAGCTCAAAGCGGTGGGCATCCGGCTGGATCTGCAGACCCTCGATTTCAACGCGCAAGTCGAACAGATTTTCGTCAAGAAGGCGTTCGATCTGGGGCTGGCGTCGTACTGTAACGGCGCCGATCCCGACATCGGTGTTCGGCGAGTCTATGTCTCGTCAAACATCGGTCCGTTTCCCTTTTCGAACGGCGCGAGCTACCGCAATGCACGGATCGACGCCCTCTTCGACCAGGGCACCGCCGTGGCCGATCGCGCGCAACGAACACCCCATTACGTCGAGATCCAACGTCTGCTCGCCGAGGAAGTTCCCTACTTCTGGCTGATTGACTCGGAGGGCTTGCGTGCCCACCGCACGGCGTTCAGCGGCTTCCGGCTGTGGACCGGCGCGTTTGTCGAAGAAGTCAGACCGGCCGCTGCGTCGCCGCCACGATGACTGTCTCGCCTTCTCCGTGGCGGTGGTTGCTGGGACGCCTGGTTCTGGCTATCCCAGTGGTCGCCGGTGTCACGACACTCACCTTTGTCCTCATCCACCTCGCTCCTGGCGATCCGATCATCGCGCTCGCCGGCGATGGTGGCAGCCCAGCCTATTACCGCGAGATGCATGCGAAATACGGGCTCGACCGATCGGTGCCCGAGCAATTCGTCCGCTACGTCGCGTCGGTTGCGCGCGGCGACTTCGGTTATTCGTTCATGTTCCAGCTGCCGGTGTTGCGGTTGTTGCTCGATCACGTCGCGGCATCGCTGGTGTTGGGATTTGCGGCGCTGGCGATCGGCGTCTCGGTTGGATTCGGCGCCGGCGCGCTTTGCGCGATCAGCCGGTCGCGGGTGCTCGACGCAGCGGTACGATCGGCGGCATCGCTGGCCTACGCCGCGCCGGTGTTCTGGACCGGACAACTGCTGATCCTGATCGCCGCAGCCAAGCTCGGATGGTTACCGGCGGGCGGCATGACCAGCGCGCGCGAGACCTTTACCGGTGTCGCGTGGTTTGGCGACGTCGCAGCCCACCTGATGCTGCCCGCACTCACGTTGTCATTGCCACTGGCGGCTCTGGTCGCCAACGTCAGTCGCGCCGCCGTTGTCGACGGTTTACACGACAGTTATGTACGTGCGATGTATGCCCGAGGGCTGTCGCGGACCCGAGTGGTCGTGCGGCACGTGATCCCCAATGCGGCCGTGCCGGTCGCCACGCTGATCGGACAACACGCCGCCGAAATTGTCGCCGGCGCCGCGCTCACCGAATCGCTGTTTGGCTGGCCAGGGGTCGGTTATCTCGTCCTCCATGCGTCGCTGCATCGCGACTATCCGTTAGTGACCGCGGCCTTTATCGTGATCTCGTCAGCGGTGGTCTTCTTTAATGGCCTCACCGACGCCGTGGTGGCCTGGCTGGACCCTCGAATGCGACTCACGTGACGCAGCAGGCGTTACGCAGCATCGGCCGCCTGCCCGCGCGTGCGCTGGCCGGCGCCATGCTGCTGGCGGCGATGGTGGTGGTCGCGCTCAGTGCTGCCTCCCTCGCCTCGACCGATCCCTTTTCGGTCGCCGGTCCCGCACTAGCCGCACCGGGCGGGCCGCATCCGTTCGGCACTGACGACCTCGGACGCGACGTCTATGCCGGGGTGATTCATGGCGCGTGGAGTTCGCTGCTGGTCGGCTTCGCGTCGGCGACGTGCGCCACGCTGATTGGTCTGGCGGTCGGTGGATTGGCCGGCATCCGCGGCGGTATGGTCGATCATTCTTTGATGCGGGCCACCGAATTGGCGCAGGCGATTCCGCGTTTCTTTCTGGTCGTGATGGTCGTCAGTCTGTTCGGCGGCCATCTCTGGTTGATAATCGCGGTCATCGCGCTGACGGCGTGGCCCTCGACCGCCCGGATCTTCCGGGCGCAAGTCCTGGTCACGCTCGGCCGCGACTTCGTCGTCGCCGCACGCGCCTCCGGGAGCAGCGACCTCGGCATCTTGCTGCGACATGTGTTGCCGATCACCATGGCGGTGGTGGCGGCGCAAGTCGCTTCGCAGGTGGGCGCGGCGATTCTTGCGGAGGCCGGCCTGAGCTTTCTCGGCCTTGGTGACCCGACCGTCATGAGCTGGGGCGCGTTGCTCGGCGCCGCGCATCAGACGATCAGCGAAGCGTGGTGGATCGCGGTCTTTCCGGGCGTGGCGCTGACGCTCACCGTGCTCGCTTGCAACCTGCTCGCCGACGCGCTGCTTCGCGATCGTTAACTGTCGCTCAGCGTACCGGCCAGCGCGCGGAGCGCCGCAACCGCTGGCGAATCGGCGATGTCGATCGGTGCGTGTCCGGCGAGATCGCCGCGACGAATCCGGTCATCGAGCGGCACTTCGATCGCAATCGGCAGACTGTGGGCCGCCGCGAACTCGCGAATCGCAGTGGCGTCCTCATCGTCGCGAATCTTGTTCGCGACGGCCAGGATCCGTTGGACGCCGAGCTCACGGCCAAGCTCCGCCGCCTTGCGGCCGATTTCAAGCGCTTTGTAATACGGCTCGACAATGACCAGCAGGGTGTCGACGTGACGCGCGGTGCCGCGACTCAAGTGCTCGAGTCCCGCCTCCATGTCGACGATCGTCGTTGGATGGCTGGCGGCCATCATTCCGCCGAGCAAATGCCGCACCGCGGCATGGGCACCGCACAGTCACCCTGCGCCGGCGTGATCGACTCGACCCATCAACAGCAATTTGACGTGGTCGGGAGTGGTCGTGCTGAACTGCTCGATGACTGACGCCGGTGTCACCCCCAGCGTGAGGACGCGTTTGCCCTCCGCGTCCTTACTTTCGTTGAGAATGCTCCGCGGCATCGGGGTCAACAGCGCCGCTTGCTCGCGCGACAGGCCGAGCGTGGTGGCGAGATTCGGCGTGGAATCGGCGTCGATCGCCCACACTTCGCGGCCACTGCGGGCGATCAGTCGAGCGAGCGTGCCCGCGATCGTGGTCTTGCCGCTACCGCCTTTACCGGCGACCGCTATGGTCGACATCTCACTCTCCTCAGGCGCGATGCCGGCAGTCTTCCACGTGCCCGGTGCGGCGGCAATCGCAGTCCGGGTCTTGGCATTCACCGTGGCCAGGTTTGGTCAAATCGGCAAACTCGTCGGCGAAACGCCGCCCGCCTTCGCGGATGCCTTCGGCGGTGAGGGCAAATCGGTTGTGCACGTCACCATGGAGCACCGAAACCATGCCGCGCTCGACCAGCCGCAAGAGGACCGCTTCGGCGCCCTCCGCGTTGGTCCCGGTGAAGCGTACGACATCCGCCGGCGCAACGTCATCGGCCAGGCCTTCGCCACGCAACCAGAACATCACTTGCAGGATTTCGTCCTGCGTTTCGAGGTCGCTGGGATCGACTGGGTGCTCAGACATGGGGGCGCTCGAGGAGATTGTGTACCTGGTCGACCGCCGAATCAACAGCGCGTGCGACCGGCTCGGAGAACACCATGCTCAACTCGTCGACCTCGACCGGTTCGCAACCAACGAGAAAGACTTCTCTGGGCAACGCCCCCAGGGCCTGGGCCAGTTCCAAAGCACGTGCCGGCACCGCCATATGCATATCGACCGAGCGCAGTGGCGCCACCGCATCGACCTGGAGAACGTACAGCGTGCCGGGCGTGCCACCGCGCGTCATCGCATCGACCACTACCAGGCGGTCACAAGGAGTCAGCAATTCCTGGGCGAGCGCAATGCCGCCGGTGCCGACCTCGAGCAGGACCGTCCCACGTGGCGCGCGGCCGCTCTGTTCGAGCCGCCGCACCACCGCCACGCCGAACCCATCGTCGCCCCGTAATTCGTTGCCGAAGCCCGCCACGACGAGGCGAGGACTCACGCCCGCTCCACGTTGACTGCGACGCGAACCTTGCCGTGATCGACGCTGACCGGAAACACGGCGACGCGTTCTCCCGGGACATCAAGGCGCATTCCCGTCCGCACGTCGTACTGGCAGCCGTGCCAGGAACAGTGCAGCGTGGTCCCGTCGATGCGGCTGAATTGCAGTGGCAGCGGCGTGTCGCCGCAGCGATTGGCCATGGCCAACCACTCGGTCGCGGTCCGGACAATCAGCATCGGGCGGTCATCAAGGTCGATGGCGCGGCTCTCACCAGCGGCCAGCGCACTCTCATCGAGGACCTCGCGATACACCGGGCGGTGTGCCCGGCGCAAATCGACCTGGATCGCGGTGGCCCGAGTGGTCCGCTCCTTGGTGACCAGTTCCTGAAAGCCGACAAAGCTGGCGCGCAGCGTTTCTTCGAGGTCGCGCGCGACCGCTTCGAGCGGCAGGGCGCCGGCCGCCATCCCGTGCAGGCGGACGTAGACCACGCCACCGACCACCTCGAGAATCTCGACGTCCACGCCGTGCGCGTGCAGATGACCGCGGACCGTGTCGATCGCCTCCTCCGCCATCAGCCGGCGGTCAACCGCGACCAGGTCGTAGGACATCAACAGCATGCGAATCGCCGGGTCGGCAATCAATCGATTGACGAAGGCGTCCCCGCCCATCCCGCGAATCGCGGACATCAGGTGAGTCAGGCCGGCGCGGTGCACGGCGTCAATGTCGGCCAGTAGCTGCGCGACCAGCTCGCCGACCCTCGGGTCGACATGCTGATGGAGTAAGGCAATGCTGCGCTCGACTTCGAGCAGCACGTCGCGCGCCGACGTGTCTTCGTGTGGCGCGGGCGGAGTCACGAGATCGGCCAAGGTGCCCACGTCATCGCGCGAATGCGCGACACCGCCTCGACGGCGGACCGCGACACCGCGGGGCTTAACTCGGCTCCGAAGGCATGGTCGACCGGTTCGATCTCGACGATCGTCACGCTCGCCGGGAGGACACGAAAATATCCGGCAATGACCAGCGTGTTATCGAGCGAAATGATGCCGGTCACTGCCTCGGCAATGGCTTGTTGAATCAGCTCGTCGGACGGCAGCAGGCGATCCCATTCGCGAATGGTGAGCGCGCCGGCCGCGCGGCCAGGACGGCCAATACCAGACACCAGAATCACTCGGTCAAACTTTGCTTGGTCATCGTCACTTTCCAGCCACTGCACCACGGCGATCGGGTTGTAGCTGACATCTTCGAGCACCACATCGGCGCCCAGATCGTCGCCGGCCAACTGGTCGAGGACCTCAAACGCCACCGAGTGATCGCGCAGGTTCCGGTAGCCAATCGCACCGACCAGCGTTCGCACCGCGTTATTCGTCCACACCACACGCGCAGGTGTTCACTTCACGCGTGATCACACCGGCGTCGGAGTGGATGTGGGTGGTGCAGGGCATACACGGATCGAAACTGCGAATGGCCCGCAGCACGTCAATGCCGCGGAACTCCTCGGGATCCATGGTCTCCTCGAGCAACGGGGTGTTCATCACCGCCTCCTCGTAGGGGCCGGGTTGGCCCCACCGGTCAGTCGGCGACGCATTCCACGTCGATGGGGTGACGATTTGATAGTTGCTCACCGCGCCGCGATCGAGCACGAGGTGATGGGTGAGATAGCCACGGCCGGCGCCCCAGAACCCGACGCCGCGCCGTTCACCGGTTTTCGGAATCTCGAACGGCGAGCTGGTCTTGGTGTCGCCGTTCTTCAGCCGATCCATCGCCGCCAACCAGTTGTTCATCGCGACCATCGCGGTGAACGCGACGCAGTGCGCCCGCGCGCGATTGCGCTCGAAGGCATTCCAGACCTTCGGGACGTGCCACTCGAGTTCCATCTCCGGCAACGCGCCCTTCGGCACACGCACCTTCAGCGAATGGCCGGTCGCTTCGATGAACGGGTTGCTCGGCAGCTTCTGAGCGACCGCCGTATTCCACAGGCGCGCATAACAACCAGCTTCCATGCCGAGGCGATCCCACCGCGGCGCGGTGTCCCACGTGTACTTCTCTTTCCAGCTTTGCCCTTCCGGCCGCGGCTTGGTGATCTTGTTCCACGGGTGATACGGCGACAGCGGCTTGCCGGCTGGATCCGTGGCGAAGTGCTGGCGTTGCCCGTCGCCGGTCCACTCCTCGTAATAGGAGTGCTCGACAAACTCTTCGAGGCCAATGTTAATGGTGTGAAGGTCGGTGGTCTTCAGCTCGCCGTCGACGATCGCGCCGGGGGTCGCCCAACGGCGGTTGCCCCAGGCGTCGGCGTTCTTATAGGTCGCATCGTAGGCATCCGGGTGATCGAAGATGCCGGTATCGATCATGTTGGCACGCCGGCTGCCGACCTCCTTGTAGCGCGGGTTCGCCTCGTAGAAGAACTCGGTGAGGTCGTCCCAGATCGCGGCAATTTTCTTGCTGTAGTCGAAGAACTGCGACAGACGCACGAACATCTCATTCATCACGGTGAGCGTGATGGTCGAGCTCATGCCGCCCGGCACAATGGTCTGCGGATGGGGATACTTGCCGCAGATCAGGACATAGGCTTCGCGCGCCAGCCGCGTCATGTGCAGCGCCTCGACGTAGAGCTTGCCGCTGAGCGGGTTGAGGTCCTCCATCAGCGCGGCAATGGTCGCGTAGCCGTGCGAGTCGCGCCCGGGGGCGGCGGTCGTCTTGGCACGCGCAAACAGCGCCGGATTGGTGGGTTCGACGATCGCCGCCGAGTAATCTGGGCCGGCGAGTAAATGCAAATGGAGTGGATGGTCGTAGAGGAACTCGAGCGCCAGCGCCAGATTGCGGATCAGGACGCCGAGTGGCGGCGGCACACAGTCGATCGCCATCTCGATCGCCAGCGCGGAGCACGTCGAATGGACACCGCCGCAGACGCCACAGGCGCGGCTGGTGATGTAGATCGCGTCGCGCGGGTCGCGGCCGACCATGATCACTTCGTAGCCGCGAAACAGCGTCGCCACTGACCGGGCTTCGATGATCCGCCGCTGTTCGAAGTCGGCGACGGCATGAAACGCCAACGCACCGGCGACCCGGGTCACCGGATCGAAGTCGACCGATTTGACGTGGCCGTTGCGGCGGACCAGTTCCTCGACCTGTTCCTGGGTCAACTGCATCGGCACGCCGGCCGGCGCCACTGACGGCGAATAGGGATCCGGGATCCCGCCGCGGAGGAACGGTTGGCCGCGTTCGTCGAACTCGACCGGGAGATTCTTAAAACACATCAGGTCTGGTCCTCTGCGAGTGCAATTTCCGTGTGTCGGTGCTTCCGTGCAACGTCCACTTCACAGCCGAAAGACGCGCGCCGCGGCGCTCAGATGGCCATCGACCGCCGCAAAGCCGCCGGCCAGGGCGCTCAGCGCGCCGTTGATGGTGGCTAACTTCTCGCCGACTGGAACCGTGTGCTGTTGCACCGCTTCCAGGCCATCGGCAATCGCCTTGATGCTGCGACTCGCATCACGAAGGGCCCATGCCGTCGCTGCGAGATAGCCCGCCAGCGCCACGACGACGAGAAAGACTGTAATCAGAGTGAGTATGAGTAACATCAGGGCCTCGATCCGCGCTCGGCGCGCTGCGCCAGGACACCGGTGGCGACATTCAGCTTTTGTTCAATCGCACCAGCCGTCGTGAGAATCTCAGTCGCGACCTGAATCGTTTGATCGAGCGCACCAATCTGTCCGGTATTACCGGCAATGCCGGCCGCAGCCGCCAGCGCGTCGCGCGCATACAGCTGGATCGACTGCGCGGCTCGCCACAAGCGGTGCAGGTAGAACACCGCAAGCGGCACGAACACCACAAGGGTGAGGAGTAAACCGATCCGCCAGACGGTGTAAACCATCTGCGGCACGAGCGTGTCTGCCCCCATTAGCGTGCCTCCTGTCGCGCGATCCCCGCACCGAGCCGCGCCAGATTGCCATCGACGACCATTAGGCCATCGCGAATGGCGGTCAAGCCGCCATTCAACTGCGTGACCTCGGTCGGGATGTTCCCCGTTTCCATCTCGATGGCGCGGAGGCCGAGGCGAATCTTGGCCAGAAAACTCGTCCCCTTGCCGCCAATTGGCACCAGCTGTCGAAGAATCAGAATCAGAAACACCGCCAGGGCGATGAACAGCGCCGACACGGCCACCACCGACGCGATCGCCAGGATCGTCAACGTATTCACCGGCGGCCTCCTGTCCCAATCACGCAGTCTGGGCATCCCGGGCACGACGCAGCATGCGTGGCAATCGCGTCGGTCGCGCCAGCGATGCGGCCGGCCGATTCGAGAATCATCCCGCCCAGATAATTCGTGCGGTCGAGCAACGCCAAGTGAATGGTGTTGTTGGCGACTTTCTGACCCGCGGTCCAGATCGCCGAGACACCGCCGTGAATCTTTCGCGCGGTGCCGAGAATCATCGTCAAGAGCACCGCGACCACCACGACGACGACGAGGAACACAGCGAGAGAGGCGATCCATACGTCACGTACCGTGTCGGGAGTCATTGCTTCACCTCGTGGCGGCTCAACGCGCCTGCCAGTAACGTGGCCTTCTCTTCCACGGATTGCACAGTGGTCAGAATGTTCTCGGCGACTTCATTGGTGTCCTGGAGAGCCCAAATCGGCTGAGTCTGCGTCTTAATCGCGTCGACTGCGGCCAGCGCGCGTCCCGCGTCCGCAAGAATGCGACGGGCGGTCATGAGAATGACAATTAACAGCGTCGCGGCGATCAGCACGACCACCGTCGCGACGACCATCCACAGCCGCCATGTCGACCACAGGTCTGCGTCAGTCATGTTCTTGATCCTGCGTGAGAGAATCGTCCAGATAATCGCCCTTGACGCCGGGACGGTCGACGCCCCAGAACCGCTCGGCCTCACCGGCTCGGCGCCCCGGCCGCCGCGAGCCCATCTGCTGCCACCGCTCGTAGAAAAAATGAATGGTCCGATCCATCAGGGTGCGATCGGGCACGTGGCCCCAGCCGCTCGGCACCTCGTTGAGGGCATCCCATCGCGCCTCGCGGTTCCCCTCCTTGGTGCTCATGCGGCGCAACCGGCGGACCACCGCGCCGACCCCGCGCGACAAGCCAGTCGAGACGATCGCCCCTGGGGGTGTCTTGAAAAACGGTGAAAATTTATCGGGGAAACCCGGCATCGTACAGCCGATGCAAATACCGCCGGCCTTCATGCAGCCGCCCATGTGATTGATCGCGCCGCGCTGAACGATGTTGCACTGGACCACCGGTCCCCAGCAGCCGATCTCGACCAGGCACTCAGGGTCGCCGTAGTCATGCGCGAACGTGCCCTCTTCATAGAAGCCGGCGCGGGTACATCCCTGATGGACGGTTTGGCCAAACAACCACGCCGGACGGCCGAGCTCGTCAAAGGCCGGGAGCGGACCGAGGCCCTGCAAGAACAACAGGATCGCAAACACCGTCTCGGTAAAATTGTCGCCGACCGGCGCACAGCCCGGGATGTTGATGACCGGCAAACCAAACGCGCTGCGGTAGTCCTTGCCAAGCGCGTCCATCACGCTCATTGATCCGGTCGGATTGCCCGCTGCTGACGGGACGCCGCCCCATGTCGCACAGGTGCCGATCGCAATCGTCGCAGCGGCGCCCGGGGCGAGGCGGTGCAACCACGTCGAGGTCGGTACGGGGTGCTTGACTTCGCTGCCTGAGGCGTTCGCTTCGCCGCTGATCGCCTCCATCCCCATCGCCGAGAAATAGCCGCCGGTCCGTTGCGCGATCCGTTCGTCGGCCACTGAGCCTTCGAACACCAGCACGTAGGGATCACCCAGGACACCGGCAGCGGCGTCCTTGAAACTCTGAACAAAATGATGACCCGCTTCGACCGCGAGCACCGGATGATGCAGCAACACTTTTGGCATCGCCGGCACGATGCCGAGCAGCAGGCCTTCGATACCAGGATTGGTCGCACCAGTCACAGCGATCGAACAGCCGTCGCAACTCATCCCGGCTAACCAGAACACATGCACGTTCTGCAGCGGCCCAAGCGGCAGTCGCTCCCGCTTGTGCTCCGGCTCGGTCTCCGGGATTGACGGTTGCCCGCCTTTGACTTGCTCCGTCGTGGACGTCGTCGCCATTGGTCCTGTTCTCCCGTCAGCAAATGCGCGGTAGCTGTTCACCCGCGAGCATCGTTACGACACGTTCTCCGCCGACCCGCGACCGCATCACGACCATCCCCGGATGGTCGGCGACGACTTCGCCGACGATGACGGCGTCAGCGCCGAGCGGATGGTTCCGCATCAGGTCGACCAGCGCCGGCGCTACGTCGGGGGCGACGATGGCGATCAACTTGCCCTCGTTGGCAACATATAACGGATCGAGACCAAGAATTTCGCATGCCCCGCGCACCTCGGCGCGCACCGGCACCGCGGTTTCGTTCAGGGTCATACCGACGTGCGATGCGGCGGCAATCTCATGGAGTGCGCTCGACACGCCGCCGCGGGTTGGATCGCGCATGCACCGAATCCCCGCGCCCACCTCGAGCATCACGCGGGTCAGGTCGACCAGCGAGGCGGTGTCGCTTTCGAGCGTCGTTTCAAACTCGATCCCTTCACGCACCGACATGATCGCGATCCCATGGTCGCCGATCGTGCCTGACAGGATGATCCGGTCGCCTGGACGGCACGACCCGGCCGACAGCGCGCGGTCATCAGGCACGATGCCGACTCCTGAGGTGGTGATGAACACCTGGTCGCCCTTGCCACGGTCGACGACCTTGGTGTCACCGGCGACCAACGTGACGCCTGCGCCATCACACGCCGCACGCATCGACGTTACGATGCGTCGGAGATCGTCGATCGGCAGGCCTTCTTCGAGAATGAACGCGGCGCTGATCCACAGCGGAATGGCGCCGCCCATCGCCAGGTCATTGACCGTGCCATGAACCGCCAGCGAGCCGATGTCGCCGCCAGGGAAGAAAATCGGTTTGACGACAAAGCTGTCGGTGGTGAAGGCAATGCGCGCGTTGGCGTGCGGTTGTAGCGAGCAGGTCGCCTGGTCCTCGAGGCGCGACAGGACGTCGTTGCCGAGCACGGGCAGAAAGAGTTTGTGAATCAGATCGGCAGACAGACGTCCGCCGCTGCCATGCCCAAGCAAGACGCGGTCATGCTGAGTGAACGGGGTCGGACAAGTGCCGAGCAGGTCCGCGACGGTCGCACGCGCGGCGGCTTCAGGCGGCACTGGGCGCTCCGTCGCGATGGAGGGTGACCGGGATCGGCTGCAGGTGCCGGCCGTAGGCGTAATACGCCGCGCACGCCCCTTCCGCCGAGACCATCGTGGCGCCGATTGGCGTATGCGGTGTGCAACTGCTGGCGAATGCCGGGCACTCGTGCGGCTTGCGCACGCCGCGCAGAATGTCGCCGGCGATGCAGACGGCCGGTTCGTCGGTGTCAATGCCGCCGACATCGAACCGCTGCTCCGCATCAAACTGCCGATAGCGCTCGGTCAGTCGTAGCCCACTCTGTGCGATCATCCCGACCCCACGCCACTTGCGGTCGCACACTTCAAACACCTGCTCGATCAGGGCGCGCGATGCCGCGTTGCCGTCCCGGCGCACGGCTCGCCCGTAGGCGTTCTCTACTTCCGAACGGCCCTCTTCGAGCTGGCGGATCGCGACCAGCAGGCCCTCGAGCATGTCGACCGGTTCGAAGCCGGTGATGACGATTGGGACCTTGTAGCTGGCGGCGATCGGTTCGTATTCTTCGTAGCCGACCACCGTGCACACGTGCCCCGGGCCAAGAAACGCCTGGACCCGATTGTCCGGCGCGTCGAGGATCGCGGTCATCGCCGGCGGCACCAGCACGTGCGAGACCAGCATGCTGAAATTGGTCAGCCCACGCCGCTCGGCCATCCACACCGCCATGGCATTGGGCGGCGAGGTGGTCTCGAAACCGATCGCAAAGAAGACGACTTCCCGATCCGGATTGGCCGCCGCAATCGTCACCGCATCGAGCGGCGAATAGACGATGCGGACATCGCTCCCATGCGATTTGAGTTGCAACAAATCGCTTTTCGATCCCGGCACGCGCAGCATGTCGCCAAACGAACAGAAGATGACCTCAGGACGTGAAGCGATCGCATGCGCGCGGTCGATGGTCTCGAGCGACGTCACGCAAACCGGGCAACCGGGCCCGTGAACGAGCTCTATGCCTTTCGGCAGCAATTCATCAATGCCGTATTTGACGATGGTGTGGGTCTGCCCGCCGCACACCTCCATGATCGTCCACGGTTGGGTGACCGTCATCTCGATCGCGCGGACCAGTTTGCGCGCGGCAACCTCGTCGCGATATTCGTCAAGGAACTTCATGCTTCGTCAACCTTGAGTTCATCGAGAAGATCCATCCCGCCGAGGAACTCGAACACCTTGCGCGCTTCTTCTTCGTCCACTTCCTGCAAGGCAAAGCCGACATGCACGATGACGTAGCCCCCCACTTCAACGTCGGGCACATGCGCCAGACAGACGCGCTTGATTACGCCGTTGAAGTCGACCTTCCCCATCAAAATGTCGTGCTCGCGCCACGTCTCGACGACGCGACCTGGAATCCCTAAGCACATCGCTGACTCCGTGCGGCCGCAACCGCGAGCTGTCCGAGGCTGATCCCACCGTCGTTGGGCGGCACCAGATGGTGTTGATAGACGCGAAATCCCGACTGCTGCAACTGTTCATCGCACTCCGTGGCGAGCAGCGCATTCTGAAAGACGCCGCCAGTGAGCACGACGCGGTCGATGCCGGTCATCTCACGCAACCGGCTCGTGACCGCCACGACGACGCTGGTCATTGTCGAGTGGAAGCGCCGCGCGATCTGCGCCGGCGACGACCCCTGCGAGGCATCACGAGCCGCGGCGGCAATGATCGGGCGGGTGTCGATACACAGCCCCGACCCGCGCTCGTCGATCGCGGTGTCGTAGGTGCCGCTGATCGGCACGCCAGCTGCCAGCCATTCGAGCTGCATGGCGGCCTGGCCTTCGAAGCTGACCGCGTCGCGGACGCCGGCGATCGCCGCGATCGCGTCAAACAGCCGACCGGCGCTGGAGGTCATCGGGGCATTGAGCCCGCGCTCGATCATCTGCTCGAGGATGCGCACCTTGTCCGAGCCATGTCGCTGCTGCAGCTCTCCGATATCTTGCGCCGCGTCGAGCAGATGCGCCAGCGCCATGCGCCACGGCTCGCGAATCGCCTGCTCTCCGCCCGGCATGGCGACGGGTCGCAGGTAGGCCATTCGCTCAACCGCGCCAAGGTCGCCGACAAGAAACTCCCCGCCCCACATGGTGCCGTCGGTGCCGTAGCCGGTGCCATCAAAGGCGACGCCGATCACCGGCCCGCTGAGCCCGTGTTCGGCGAGACAGCTCGCGACGTGCGCATGATGGTGCTGGACGGCCAGGGTGCTTAAGCCGTGGCGTGCGGCCCGTTCCTGCGCGTAACGCGTGGACGCATAGGCCGGATGGCTGTCGTGCACCAACAGCTGCGGCGCGATCTCGAACAGGTCCTCATACAACGCGATGTCGGCGGCAAAGGCACGGTAGGCCGCCAGGTCGTCGAGGTCTCCAATGTGATGACTGATTACAGCGTTGTGATGCGACGCCAACGCAAAGGTGTTTTTCAGTTGTGCCCCGACCGCCAGCAACGGCGCCGCGCAGGCGGGCGACAACCGCATCGGACGCGGCGCATGACCGCGTGAGCGCCGCAGCGGCAACTCCCGGCCGTTGATGACGCGGCTGACGCTGTCGTCGCAGCGCACGTGGATCACCCGGTCATGGGTCAGGTAGGCGTCGGCAATGCCGCCCAGCAGCTGCAGCGCGTCAGTGTCCGCATGAATCGTCGGTTCGCCTGAGCGATTGGCGCTGGTCATCACCAGCGGCACGCCGGCAGCCTCGAGCAGCAGTGTGTGGAGCGGTGTTGACGGCAACATCGCGCCGATCTGGGGACATCCCGGGGCGACTGATGCGCTGATGCGGATTGGCGAAGAGTCGCGACGGCGAATTAAGACGATCGGTCGGGCGGCCGACAGCAGCAGGGCCTGCTCGACGGCGTCGGCGTCGCATTCGCGGGTGACGTCTGCCAGCGACGAGAACATCACCGCGAAGGGTTTCTCGTCGCGGTGTTTGCGCTCGCGAAGCATCGCGATCGCCGCAGCGTTGGTCGCGTCACATGCAAGGTGATAGCCGCCAAGGCCTTTGACCGCGACGATCTGCCCGGCGCGCAACCGTGTGACCGCCGCCACGATCGGCTCTTGATCGACGAGGACACCGAGGCTGTTGAGCAGCGCCAGGCGCGGCCCGCATGCCGCACAGGAGATAGTTTGCGCATGGAAGCGCCGGTCAACCGGATCGTCGTATTCGTCTTGACACGCCGGACACACTGCGAACGCGCGCATCGTCGTGCGATCGCGGTCGTAAGGTGTCCCGGAGACGACGGTCAGGCGCGGTCCGCATTCGGCGCAGGTAATAAACGGGTAGCCGTGGCGGCGGTTGCTAGGGTCACGCAGTTCCTCGAGGCACGCCTCGCAGGTGGCCAGGTCTGGCGTGACTTGCGGCGAACCTGCGTGCACTCGGCCGGTTCGACTCGATTCGATGCGAAAGAGGCGATCGCCTTGCAGCGGCACCGGCGCGCTGTCCCAAGTGTCGATGCTGGCCTGACGCGGCGGATCAGACGTCACAGCCGTTTCGAAATCGTTGAGCGCCTCGATCGACCCTTCGACCTCGATCAGCAGGGCATCGGGAGCATTGCGAACAAATCCGGTGAGGGCCAGACGGGAGGCAAGGCCGTAGACAAATGGGCGAAAACCAACGCCCTGGACGATCCCGCGAATGGCGAGTGCTCGCCGCTCCATGCGATGTCAATCGGCTGCGGTCGTCAAGCCGTTCGAGGATAGTAGCGCAGGCCGCGCCCTACTTGGGGGCTGTTGTTTTGAATCCTGTATTTTTCGCGATGAATTTTGCCACCTCATCCGCAGTGGTCAGGGCGCCGTCGTAGGTCACCTCAGCCGTGCCTTTGGGCTGGCTGGCTTTGATGTCGATGACGCCACGCATCCGCTTGGCGCTTTTTTCGACAGTCGTCGAGCACGCGCTACAGGCCATGCCGTCGACCTTCAGTGTGACCGTGCGCGATTCAACCGGCCGCGCCTTGTCTTGCGTGCCGGCCTCCGCCGCTCCGACTATGGCGATGGCCCCCAGGATCCCGGGCATGACGTTGATCGATTTCATCTCTTGTCCTTAGAAGGCGCGGCTGATGCCGAATTGGAACACCGCGCGTGAATCGAGTTGCTTGTTGTCGAGCGAACGGTAGACCGGAAGTTTGACCTCGGCTTGCACGTTGATCCCTTTGCCCACTTGCGCGGCGACGCCGGGCGTCAAATAAAGCCAGTTTCCCCCGCCGACCAGAATCGGGGTGCCTTGAAAGACGTCTTGCCGGCGGTGCAGCCATCCCACGCGCGCAAGGGCCGTCAATCGAGTCGTCCACAGTTCACGTGCGCCGCCGGTGTTGATTTCCCATGAGGCACCGGTCCGCAGTCCATCGCGATTCTCATAAAGCGGCAGGCGTGAGGCGACGCTGCCGAAAGCCGTGTAGTGACCAAACTTCTTCGCGAGATTCGCACCCAGCAAGGGGTCGATGCTACCTGACCCCCGCTGGAGTCGAGAGGTCGGCACCAGGCTGCCCTCATCGAGTTGGGCGCGAAAGCGTGGCACTTCCGTCTTTCCCGTCGGCAAGGAACTACCGAAGTTGACGACCGCGTACCAACCATTCGCGGGACGCAGCTTGTACCAGCCGACCACTGACGTGTCGCCTAACCCGCTGAATGTCTCACTGAAATTGATCGTGGTCGCGCCGCGATGCACTGTCCCGGAGCGCGTGACATCAGGGACGCTCGCGGCGGCTTGAATGCCGAACTGCTCGGTCAGTCGCACATCAAGTGTGACCAGGGGAACGAGAATCTGCGTCCGCTCCTCGAAATCGTTGGCCACTTCCCGGCCGCCATCGAACGCGCGGTCACGATCTTCCGACACGACCCATGCGCCGACCTTGACGCGACTTCCCGATACGCCGTCTGTGAGTACGCCCCGCCAGCCTGGCAGGTACGGATTGGCACAGCCGCTTCAAGTCATCTGCGCTGACGCGGAGACGGGCAGCAGGGCTGCACCGGCGAGCGTCAAGACGCATGCGATCCGTTTAAACGACATCTAAACTCCTAAACGACATCTGAACTCCGTGAATCTCGACCACGCCGCCGCGCCGCCGGCTCCGACAATGTCTGCTGCAACCCGGCAGGGGCGGTCCGCTGCGCCGCGCCGGCAATCATCTGACACACCCCATCGCAGTAGGACTGGTCCTGTTGCTGCCAATGAGCAATATCAGCCGCGAGCTGTTCCCGGAACTCACCAAGTTGCTCAATCCGTTTGTCGACGGCGGCGAGATGGCGCTGTGAGAGCTCGAGGACATGCGCACACGGCGTGTCCCCACCGCGACTGAGGCGGACAATCTCCTGAATCTCGTCGAGCGAGAAACCGAGCCCCTGCGCTTTTTTGATGAAGTCGAGTTCCGCCAAGGCGGTGTCGGTGTAATGCCGATAGCCCGCGCTTGAACGCAGCGGAGGCGACAGCAGGCCGATGCTCTCGTAGTAACGAATCGTCGCGGGTGTGAGCCCCGCTCGTTTCGCCACGTCGCCGATTAACAAGGCCGCCATACGCTCCTATTAAAAACCTTCAAGCTGACTTGAGAGTCAACATTATTTTAGCGCTTGATCCTAAAGTTCACTTGAACCTTTACGATGGCTTAGTTGTGGCCGGACCGCCACCTACTTCAAGGAGCACCTGATGAAATCGACAATTTTCGCCGTTACAGCCGTGTTAATCGGACTTTTTGCCACGGCAGCGACCGCTGCCGCGGCAACCGGGGGCTGCTGCCCTCTCTGTAAGTAAGTGACGGTGAGGTGCCGAGACACGTCGGCACCTCACTTTTTGACAAGGCTTGACCGACCAAACGAGTCGGATATAGACTGCGACCCAAGTTGCGACTGGATCTCAATTTGGAGTCACTCACGTGAAATTTGCGTCTCTGCCGACCATCGTGGCCCTCTGCCTGGTCGTTCCGGTGCTTGGTATCCCCCGGCAACTGGCCGCACAAGCGGTCACCACCGGCACACTCATCGGCGTCGCTTCTGACCCGTCCGGCGCGACGGTCCCGACCGCGACGGTGACCGTGCGATCCGGCGCAGTCGTTCGATCGGTTCCGACGCAACCGGATGGCCGCTTCAGCCTGCCCAACCTGCCGCCGGGTGATTATGCCCTCGCCGCCATCGCCCCGGGGCTTGCATCCGTGCCGAAACCGATCACCGTGCGCGCGGCCGCGATCGTCGCCGTCGACATCACGCTCGACCTCGAGTCAGTCCGCGAGGAGTTGGTCGTCGGCGCGCAGCGACTCGGCGGCCCGACCGCATTCGAGACGCGGTTGCCGGGCTCCTACGAAACGATCGGGCGGGAGGTGCTTGACCTGACCCACCCCCACGATGTCAACGAGGTGCTCCGCAAATTCAGCGGCGTGACAGTCCGTGACGAAGAGGGCCTGGGATTGCGCCCGAACATCGGCATTCGCGGTCTCAACCCGACCCGCTCGTCCAAGACGCTGCTGCTCGAAGATGGCGTCCCGATCACCTTCGCGCCCTACGGCGACAATGCCTCGTACTACCACCCGCCGATCGAACGGTTCGACGCGGTTGAAATCCTCAAAGGCTCCGGTCAGATCGCCTTTGGTCCATCGACGATTGGCGGCGTCGTCAACTACATCACGCCGGTGCCGCCCTCGCGCACGGCAGGCTCGGTGTTTGCGACCGCGGGAAATCGCGACTACACCAATGTCACGGGCACCCTCGGCACCACCCGTGGCCGGGTCGGCGTATTGTTCGACGGCATGCGCAAGGAAAGTGACGGCGCGCGCGCCAATACGCACAGCGCGCTGAGCGACATCGGCGGCAAGCTGGTCGCTACGGCCGGCAACACCCACGTCTTCACCGTCAAAGGCAGCTACTACGCTGAAGATTCTCAACTCACCTACTCCGGGTTGCGGAGCGATGAGTTCGCCAGCGATCCCCGCCAGAACCCGTTTGCCAATGATGCCTTCGCCGGTGACCGCTTCGGTGGGTCCGTCGCCCACGCCGGCGCACTGACCGATCGGCTCCTGTTGACCACCACCGGGTACGTTTCGCACTTCGCACGCGACTGGTGGCGCCAGTCGAGTAACTCGACGCAACGCCCGAACGACAGCAGCGATCCGAACTGCGCAAGCATGGCGAATCTGTCGACCACCTGCGGGAATGAAGGGCGACTGCGCCGCTACCTGACCCTGGGCCTCGAAAGTAAGGCGCACCTCGATGTCGGTTTCACCACGGTGGACGCCGGCATGCGCGTGCATCGCGAGCAACAGGAACGCCGCCAGGAAAACGGGCCGACCCCCCGCGCGCGTGCCGGAGTAACCGTCGAGAACAACGCCCGGGACGCCGACGCGGTATCTGCGTTTGTGCAGCCGCGGCTGACTGCCGGAAAGCTGGCGATTACCCCTGGGCTACGGATGGAGCACGTTCGCTTTGAGCGAACTAATCGCCTGGCCGGCGATAGCCTCACCGGAACGACCGCCCTCACGCAATGGATTCCGGGTGTCGCTGGCTCGTGGGCGGTTGGCGACGACGCCTTGCTCTTTGCCGGCATCCACCGCGGCTTTGCCCCACCACGAGTCGAGGATGTGATCACCAACGCCGGCGGCGTCGTCGACCTCGACGCCGAACTGTCATGGAACACTGAAATCGGCGTGAGAGCCCGGCTGTTTCAGGGCCTCGCGCTGTCAGGCGCGTGGTTCCAGATGGATTATCAGAATCAGATCGTGCCGGCATCCGTGGCTGGCGGAGCCGGTGCCACGTTGACCAATGCCGGTGAGACGGTGCATCGCGGCGTCGAACTGTCAGCGCGCGTCGACTCCTCCTCGTGGCGTCAGACCATGCATAACGTCTACGCCCGTCTCGCCACCACGTTCCTTCCAACCGCGCGGTTTACCGGCGCGCGGACCAGCAACATTCGAGGGTTCGAGGCGATTAGCGTTAGTGGCAATCGCCTGCCGTACGCTCCGCGGCACACGACGACCGCCACCATCGGCGTCTCCGCGCGGCGCTGGTTCGACGTCTCGCTGGAAGCATCAGCGGTCGGTGCTCAATTCGCCGACGATCTCAACTCCTTGGCATCGTCTGCCGACGGCCAGCGCGGCGTCCTCCCGTCCTCGGTGGTGTGGAACGCGGCGGCTAATGTGTTCCTCAAGCCGTCCCGCATCACCGCCTACCTGGCCGTCAAGAACGTCACCGATCGTCTATACATCGTCGACCGCAGCCGTGGTCTGTTGCCAGGCGCGCCACGGTTGATTCAAGGTGGGGTGCGGGTCACGTTCTAGATCCCGGAATCGGTTGCTGCCGGGACTTGCGACCAAAGGCGCTCTACTTGGTGTGATGCCTGACGCCAGACTAGAGCCGTTGCCGACGCAGCCGCAAGGCATTGCCGATCACCGAGACCGAACTGAAGGTCATCGCCGCACTGGCAATCATCGGACTGAGCAGCCAGCCAAACACCGGATACAGTGCGCCGGCCGCAATCGGGACACCGACGGCGTTATAGATGAATGCGAAGAACAAATTCTGGCGAATGTTCTTCATCGTCGCGCGACTCAGCCGGCGCGCGCGGACAATACCGCGCAAGTCGCCTTTGACCAAGGTTACGCCGGCGCTTTCCATCGCCACATCCGTGCCGGTGCCCATCGCAATGCCCACATCGGCCTGCGCCAGCGCGGGGGCATCGTTGATCCCGTCGCCGGCCATCGCGACGCGCTCACCTTGCGCCTGGAGCCGCTTGATCACCGCGGCCTTCTGCTCTGGCAATACGTCGGCCTCGACCCGGTCGATCCCGAGCACCTTCGCGACTGCTTCGGCTGTGGTGCGATTGTCGCCGGTCAACATGACCACTTTCACTCCCTCACCGTGCAGCTCCTTGATCGCATCCGCACTTGTCGACTTGATCGGGTCGGCGACCCCAACTAATCCCGCTGGCAGGCCGTCGATGACGACGAACATCACGCTCTGTCCGGTCCGCCGCAACTCGTCGGCGCGCCCACGCAGCGGGCCGGGGTCAATCCCCAGTGCATCGAGATGCGCGACATTACCGATCGCCACCGCCCGACCGTCGACCACACCGCTGACACCTTTGCCGGTCACCGACTGAAACTGCGCGACCGCCGCCAGCGCCACGTTGCGGGCGCGCGCCCCACTGACAATCGCCGCCGCCAGCGGATGTTCGCTGACGTTCTCAAGGCTCGCGGTGAGACGCAGCAGGGTGCTTGCGTCAGTGCCAGTTACGGGTTCCACCGTCGTCAACTTCGGTTTGCCTTCGGTCAGCGTCCCGGTCTTGTCGACGACGATGGTGGTGATCTTTTCGAGGACTTCGAGCGCTGCCGCATCGCGGAACAGCACGCCCAATTCAGCGCCACGCCCGGTGCCGACCATGATCGACATTGGTGTGGCAAGGCCGAGCGCACACGGGCACGCGATGATCAACACCGCGACGGCGTTGACCAGCGCGTGAGCCAAGCGCGGTTCGGGTCCGTAGAGACCCCAGACAATGGCCGTGACCGCCGCGACGACCATCACCAGCGGTACGAACCAGCCAGACACTTGATCGGCCAGCCGCTGAATCGGCGCGCGCGATCGTTGCGCATCAGTGACCATCCGCACGATCTGCGCGAGCAGCGTGTCGGCGCCGACCCGCTGCGCGGACATCACGAAACTCCCGGTACCGTTGACTGTTCCGCCGGTCACCTTGCTGTCGATCGTCTTCTCCACCGGGATCGGCTCACCGGTCACCATCGACTCGTCGATGGTCGAGACGCCCTCGACGACGACGCCATCGACTGGCACACGTTCACCGGGTCGGACCCGCAAGCGGTCGTTGACCTGGACGTGCTCGAGCGGAATGTCTTCTTCGCTGTGATCGGCGCCGATCCGCCGCGCCGTCTTCGGCGCCAGGCCAAGCAGGTTCTTGATCGCGGCACTGGTGTTACTGCGGGCGCGCAATTCCATCACCTGCCCGAGCAGCACCAACACCACGATCATCGCCGCTGGCTCGAAGTAGACCGCGACCTCGTCGCCCATGCGAAACGACGCCGGGAACAGGCCCGGTGCCAGGGTGGCGACGACGCTATAGGCATAGGCCGCGCCGACGCCGAGCGCGATCAAGGTGAACATATTGAGATGACGGCTGCGGACAGACGCCCAGCCGCGCTGAAAGAACGGCCACCCGCCCCACAGCACTACTGGCGTCGCCAACGCCAGTTCAAGCCAGTTCAACATGCCCATCGGCAGCCGGTGATGCAACGGCTGACCCGGCACGAACTCATCGACCATCAGCAGCAGGATCGGCAGCGTCAATGCGACACACCACCAGAAGCGGCGGGTCATGTCGATCAGTTCTTCGTTGGGTCGGTCGTCAAGCGTGATGATCAGGGGCTCGAGCGCCATGCCGCAGAGTGGGCATGACCCCGGCCCGATCTGTCGAACCTCCGGATGCATCGGGCAGGTGTATTCGGCGTCCAGCGCTGCGCCGGTCGGTGCCTCGCTGCGCGCCGGATCGAGAAACTTCGCGGGGTCGGCGCGGAACTGCTCGAGACAACTGTCGTTACAAAAGTGATAGGTCTGCCCGTCGTGGTCGACGGTGCCGACCGCGTCGGCGGGGGCGATGGTCATTCCGCAAACCGGGTCAAGAACCTCGGTGTCGGTGGCGCCGTCGGGATGCTGTGGGTGTGTAGTCATGCAGACCTCTGCCCGTATAACGCACGGGACCGCGGCGTATTACAGAAGGCTGAGGCCGCGCCTCATCGTGCGGCTAGAGCGGCGTGATAGCCGATCCAAACGGCGAGCAATCCGCCCGCAACCTGACCAGCGACATTGAATACTGCGAGCCCGACTGAATGTGAGCGACCGAGGATGAAGCTATCCAATCCAAACGTCGAGAAGGTTGTGAATCCCCCGAGCAGGCCGACAAAGACAAAGTCGCGCCACACGGCCGGCACACCGATCCGGTTGCTGGCGAGCGCGCCCGCCAGCAACCCAATCAGCAAGCAGCCGAGGATATTAATCAGCGCAATCCCGAGCGCCCCACGGATGAACAGGGTCACGCCATAGCGCGCGATCGAGCCCAGCGCTCCACCGACGCCGATCGCCAGCCAGGTCACTTCACGTAATGCGCCGGGTTGGCGTCGAACTTCGCCTTGCACCCCTTCGCGCAAAAGTAATAGGTCTTGCCGTTGTACTCACTGGTCCCGGCGGCCTTGGCCGGATCGACTTGCATACCGCAGACGACGTCTTTTTCCATGACAGCTCCTTAGATTAGTAACGCGGATCGGGCAGCAACCTTACACTATGCACCGCAGGTGCAATCGACGCACCCGTAGTCGGCGCACACGCCACATGATTCTGTGACCTTCTTCTTCAGGGCTTCGCGGGCGCGAAACACCCGCACACCGGCGTTGCTGGCCGACAGGTCATGCTGCTCGGCAAACGCTTTCACCGCCGTTCCCTGGACATCGATGGCTTGCAGCGCCTCGGCATACTCGGGCTTGAGCGTGGTCGCCAGCCGCGCGACACAGGCACAGATCTCCGCGGCCATCTCCGAGGTCGGCACGTCGTGCGCGTCGACCTCCCGGGCAAAGGCTTCGAGCGCGCGCGAGGCCGACCCGTGACGGCGAAACCGATCGATCGCGGCATTGCGCAGCGTGCGATAGAACCACGGCACCAGGCCCTCGGCAGCGGGCGCCTGCTCAGGCCGCTCGACGAGCTTGACGAACGCGTCCTGCAGAATGTCTTCGGCAAGGGCGCGGTCGCCGACGCGGCGTTCCAGATACCGTAGAAACGCGCGGTGATTCTCGAGCAGCGTGCCGACCGGGGTGGGCTCGGACTCCGTCCGGAACTCGCGATCCACGCGCTTACTGTCGCGTCGACGCCGCTGGCAGGCGCACGACCGCGGTACGCACACCGGGAGTGTCCCCGGCCTCGGTCCACGCGAATACCAACTCGTTGCCGGAACGCGCCATGCGCGGGTAGCCACTCGAACGGCTGGCGTTCAGTCCGGCGACGGAGATCGCGGCCCCCGTTTGACCCGATGGCTCAACCCGACGCGCCTTGAACTGCGCGCCGCCGTCGGCAAACTCAATCCACGTGGCCATGGCCGCCCCGTCGGCGAGAAGCTGCACGTCGACACGACCCAAAGCGGAAGCATCGTCCAACCGGATCGGCGGACCAAACGAGGCGCCGGAGTCCGACGAGAACGCGGCAAATGCATGGCCCTGGTCACCCTTCGCGGTAAACCAGGCAATCGCGACACGCTGTCCATCGGCGCTCAGCGCTGGGCCGTTGACCGGGCAAGCGGCAATTTTCCAGTCGTCGTTGTGGACGGCGACTGGGGTGGTCCACTTCCCCGCGATCAAGCGTGAGACATAGATGTCGCGTATTTCGTCATCGCTACGATCGCGATACGCGACGATCGGTCCGTCGGCGGTGACGGCGACGGCGGTCGGACAGCACTCGCAGACGCGCAGATCAATCGGCAGTTCAGCGGTCTGCTTGCCGGTGCGATCGTAAATCGCACTGCGGATACTCATCGCGCCACCGCTGTCATGACCGTCGTGGCCGCCGCTTTTCATGGCGCGGCCATCGAGCCATGCCAAGCCGAGGCCGGTGCCGGGCATCTGAAACAGAGACGCGAAGCCGTGCTCGGTCTGCGTACCGTCGTGATGCGGCGTGAACGAGGGCGCGAACGTCTTGCCGTCGTCGGTTGAGCGGGCGAGGCGCACGTCGTAGGCATAGGTGCTGGCGCCGCTCTTCTGTAACCAGTGGCCGTAGATCGATCCGTCGGCGAGGCGAATTACGGACGGCACGTCGGCCCAGTTGACGAACCAGTCCGCACCGCTGGCAACTTGTCGCGGCTGGGTCCAGCCGGCCGCGGTTCGCTCGGCGAACTTGAGCATCGCGGTCGTCCCCGCTCGTTCGATCCAACTGAGGAGCACGCCTCGGTCCGAGACGGTCAGTTGCGGCTGGGCGCTACCGGCGGCGGCGGGCGACGCCAGTGGGCTGATCACCACCGGTTCCGGTGCCGTCTGCCCGCGCGTCGCGGTCGTCGCCGCGACAAGAGTGACGAGCGCGAGACCAATGTGAAGGCGACGGTTGATCGTCATATCGCCGCTCATTCTACGCTAGAGCCCGAGCTCGACCGGGATGCCGTCGAGGGGGGTGCTATAGTGAGGATTCAAGTGTCTATCCGGCTGTCGGCCCTCATCGTCGTGCTCTCGATCAGCAGTGCCGCCGCAGGCCCACTGCTGTGCGAACTCTCCTGTGTGACCCCGTCACACACGGCCGCGGCGTGCCACGACGAATCGACAGGCGTTCGCCTTTCGGCAGACGAGAGCGCTTGCGATCACAGCGCCGACCAGGCGGCTGTCGTCACCGCTGTGTCGAAGGTCTCGCGCGCACCGATGATGACGCCGCTTGCGGCGCTCCCTTGTTTTCAGGTCGCACCGACACCACACATCCGCACGCACAGCCACGGCCCGCCCGGGGCGATTCGCTCGATCACGGCGACTTCCTCACCAATCCTCCGCATCTGATTCGCGAGCGCGTGGGCGCGTGTAATGGATCGGCCATTCACGCGTGTGATCAGTGCGTGTCCTTGACACGCTTTCCTCGTGATCGGTGTCCGGAGAGTCTTTATGAATTCGTCTCGACGTAACTTTTTACGCGGCCTTGCCTCCGCTGCGGGAGTCGCGACCGCTGCGACCGCACAGGCGCAACATGTCCACCCCGTCACCGCCGTCGCCGCCCCAGCTTCGATGCGTCGGGTCGATCCCGGCACCGGCGGGCGCGTCGTGCCGGTCGTGACGCCCGATGTCCCCGACATGCCGTGGCGCATGGAGGGCAACGTCAAGGTGTTCGACATCGAAGTCGGCCACGTGCGAACGGAGTTCATTCCTGGCCGCGTCGTCGACGCGTGGGGATTCAACGGCAGCGTGCCGGGTCCAACGATCCAGGTGATCGAGGGCGACCGGGTGCGACTGAATGTTGTGAACAAGCTGCCCGAGCCGTTTTCGATGCACTGGCATGGCCTGGAAGTTCCGGTCGAGATGGACGGCATGCCGGGCATTTCTCAGGATGCCATCGCACCGGGTGGCAGCTTCGTTTACGAGTTCACGCTCAAGCAGAACGGGACGTTCTTCTACCACTCACACATGGCAATGCAGGAAATGATGGGCCTGCTCGGACTGTTCATCATTCATCCGCGCGCCGCACACGCCCCGCGAGTCGACCGCGACTTCGGCATCGTGCTGCAAGAGTGGGCGCTGCTGCCCAACAACACCATCCCGAACTCCTTGGCGATGGAATTCAACTGGCTGACCTTCAATGGGAAGTCAGGCCCGGCGACGACGCCGATGCTGGTCAAACTCGGTGAGCGGGTGCGCATTCGCCTCGTGAATCTCGGGATGGATCACCACCCGATGCATCTGCACGGCCACCAGTTTTACGTCACCGGATCCGAAGGCGGCCGGATCCGCACCACCGCGATTGAACCGGCGAACACGGTGCTGGTCGGTGTGGCGCAGGCGCGCGACATTGAGTTTGTGGCGAACAATCCGGGCGACTGGCATTTCCACTGTCACCTGCCGCATCACATGATGAATCAGATGGCGTCGATGGTCGGTCCCTTGATGATGAGCCACGCGAACATGGCGACGCCTGGCAGTATGGAGATCGGGATGGGCATTCATGAGGGCGGTGCGCTCAGTGGCGCAGGGCCGGCGTTTGGCCGTGGGATCAACGTCGGCGCAGACCCGGAGCGGGCGGTCAGCAACATGCCGATGCCGCGCGCGCCACAGGCCGTGACACCCGGCCCAGGCGCGGCGCCGAATGCCGGTATGTTTCCTGGTTATCCGCAAGACATGTTGATGGTGATGGACGACATGGTCACCAAGCCGGAAACCTATGGGCTGCGACCAGGGTGGAGTGCTCACACCATGGGGATGATGACCATCGTCCGCGTCCTCCCGCCGGAGTTGTTCGACAAGATTCAGGCGATGAAGGCTGAAGCGGCAGACAAGGCGGGACGATGAATCGCGCCGCCGCGTGCCTCATCGCGTTACTTGCTTGGACGGCCCCGGTGATGGCGCAACAGCCGGCTGCGGCGCCGCAGCCTCCCGCGTTGTCGCAGCCGGCTGCCATAGCGGCGGCAGGCATCACGCTGGCCGAACTAGAACTTCTCGCGCTCGATCGCAACCCGACGGCGCGCGCGGCGCAGGCCGGCATCGAAGCGGCGCGCGGACGAGCCGCGCAATCAGGCGCCTGGCCCAACCCGGTGATCGGCGCATCAGCAGAAGAAATTCCCCTGAGTGACACCGACCGGCGTGGCGCTTACGGCGTATTCGTCGAACAGCCCATTTTGCTCGGTGGGAAGTTGCGTCTGAATCGTGCGGTGTTCGAGCGCACCATCGAGCGCAGCGAAGCGGATTTCGAACTGCAACGCCAACGGATCCTGTTTACGGTGCGACGCTCGTTCTATCAGGTGCTCGCGATTGAGCGGCGGATCGCCGTCCAGGAACGGCTTGCAGCACTCGCTTCTGAAGCCGTCGTGATCACCGCGCAGCTGTTCAACGTCGGCGCTGCTGACCGGCCCGACTTTCTCGAAGCGGAAATCGAGGCGAAGCGGGTGCAACTCGATCTCAGCGCCGCCAAAAACCATCAGGTTGCCGTCCGACAGCAGCTCGCGGCAGTCGTCGGCCAAGTCGACATTGCTGGCCGGGCGCTGAGCGGATCGCTCGACGAGGTGATGCCCGAACTCGAACGCGCCACCGCCATCCGTACGTTGCTCGAGCACAGCCCGCAAATCCGCGCCGCGCGGTCCGACATCGCTCGGGCGCAGGCGATCACTGCGGCAGAACGACGGACGACGTTCCCTGATCTTTTCCTGCGCGGCGGTGTTGCCAATAATCGTGAGCAAGCCGAGAGCACGGGGCGCCCGATCGGCTGGGAAGCGTCGATCGAAGCCGGCGTCAGCGTGCCGTTATTCAATCGCAACAGCGCCGGCGTGGCGGCCGCGCGGGCGGAGGAACTCCGTGCGCAGGCGGAACTGCAGCGCCTGGAGCTCTCGCTCCAGGCGCGCCTGGCGACGGAGTTCGCCGAGTATCTGACCGCGCTCAACGATACCGAGGCCTACCGCACCGAGATTCTGCCGCGCGCCGAGGAAGCCTACCGGCTGTACCTGGCGCGTTACCGCGAGATGGCGGCGGCGTATCCGCAAGTGCTGATCGCGCAACGCAACCTGTTCGAGCTGTCGACGCGGTATCTGCAAAGCGTGGAAGACGGATGGCAAGCTGCTCTGCGCATTCAAGGGTTCCTGGCTGGCGATGGATTGGAATCACCGGGTTCGAGCGAGCGCGGTGAGGGGATGGAGATGATGAGAAGCAGCGAACGGGGAGGCCGGCAATGAGCGCAATAAATGTAGGGCTGGGACTGGTGATGATCGCGACCGTTGTGACCCCGGTCGGAGCGGCCGTGCACGTCCAACACCCGATGCAGATGTCGACGCCGACCACTGCGGCGGCAGAAGTGACCCAATGCCAACAGGCGCAGATGGTGGTCGATCACCTCCTGGCCGCGGCGATGGTGCGCATCGATGCCGCCCGGCAAACCAATGCGGCCGTCGATCTGCGCGCCGCGGTGGACAGTTTGCAGACGACGCTCCGCGATGCACGAGCGCAGCTGGCCCCGTGCGCGTCGGTCGCTGCCACCGGCGACGCCCATGCCGGCCACACCATGCCCACGCAGACGCCCGCACCGGGCGCCGCACCGTCACAGGTACCGGTGGACCCTCACGCCGGTCATAACATGTCACCGCAAACGCCGGCGTCGGCACCAGCGACACGTGCTCCGGTACGCGCGCCGGCACCTGCACCGGCACCACCGGATCCCCATGCCGGTCATGTCATGCCGCCTTCGACTGGTAGCGCCAAGCCGGCGCCGCCACCGCCGCCCATGGACCATTCAAAGATGGACATGGGCGCGAAGGCGAAGCCCGCACGAGGGACGAAGCCGGCCGCCGGACCAAAACCGGCACCGCCACCAGCGGCCATCGATCATTCCAAGATGGACATGGGCGCTGCCGCCAAACCCGCGCCGCCAGCGGGTGCACCCGCGCAGGTCAGCGATCCGGTGTGCGGCATGAAGGTCGACCCCGCCGGCGCGCCGCAGGCGACGCATCAGGGGAAGACCTATCACTTCTGTTCGGAGCAGCATCGTGAGCTGTTCCAGAAGACTCCGACCAAGTACCTGCCGAAAGGCAATTGAGCGGTCATGCGACCAGTCTTCAAGGCGTTCCTGCTGTTCTGCGCACTGGCGATGGTCGTCGTCACCGCTGGCAGTGTCTATCTGATGAGCAGCGGCTTTAGCGCCAGACCCGATCCGGGCGGCTTTGAAACGTTTGCGGCGCTACGCATCAGGAACATGGCGATCTCGAGACAGGCTCGGGATCTCGTCAATCCGGAGGAACGGACGCCGGAGATTATCGCCAGCGGCCGTGAGCATTTCGCCGATCACTGCGCCAGCTGCCACGCCAATGACGGGAGTGGCAATACCGCACTCGGCCAAGGGTTATATCCGCGCGCCCCGGACATGCGTCTGGCACGAACCCAGGAACTCTCCGATGGCGAATTGTTTTACATTATCGAGAACGGTGTTCGCTTAACCGGAATGCCGGCCTGGGGTACCGGCGAGGCGTCCGGTATCGCGGCCAGTTGGCACCTGGTCCACTTTATCCGGCACTTGCCGGAGGTGAGCGAGCCTGAGCTCGAAGAAATGGCCGGCCTTAACCCGGCCCCGCCGGCGGAAGTCCGCCAGCGGATCCTCGAACAGCAATTTCTCGAAGGCGGTGACCCGGTCCCGCCCTCCACCGCAACTCCGGCAAGCCCGCACAAACACTAAGGAGGATTCTATGAGACTGAGATTCGCCGTACTCGCACTCGCCGCACTCGGTGCACTCGTCGCCAACCCGGCGCCGGCCGGCGCGCAGACCGACGAGCAGAGAATCACCGAATGGTTGAAAGGCTACGACGTCGCGTTCCTCGCGAAGGACCTTGACAAGCTCGGCACGTTTTACCATCCCGACGTGACGATCTACGAAGGCGCGGGCGTCAATAACGGCTGGGTTGATTACCGCGACCATCACATCGGCCCTGAGCTAAAAGCGTTCGAGAATCTCGAGTTCGGCCATTCCAATCGCCGCGTCCAGATGCTCGGCGAGCGCGCTGCGTTGGTGACCAGCGAATACTTCATCAAGGCAAAGATGAACACACGGATGCTGGATTCCGTGGGCCGGGAGACACTGGTCCTCGAAAAACAGGCTGACGGTAACTGGAAAATTCGGCACTCACACACCGGGAGCCGGCCGCGGCCCGCGCCCAAACCGGTGGGACAATAGACATAACTTTTACGGAGTTCACCATGACAAAACGATTCTTGGTTTCGATCCTGGCAGCGGCGGTTCTCATCGCCTGGTCACCAGCGCTCAGCGCCCACCCGGGGCACGGTCACAAAGTGCTCGGTACGGTCAGCGGCGTCAATGGCAATCACGTCGAGGTCAAAGATGTCGACGGCAAGGTCACCAAGCACCTGCTCGACGCCAAGACCAAGGTCAAGCGCGGCAAATTGGTGGTCAAAGCAAGCGACCTGAAGGTTGGCGACCGCGTGGTCGTCGTCGTGACGGAGTCGAAGGATACCGCCGGTAAAGCGGTCACAACCGTGACCGAAGTGCAGATTGGCGCCGCGGCGGCGGCTAAGCCGGTCACCCAGAAGTAAGGAGTCTCCCATGTCCCCGTTGCGCCTCGTGGCCCTTCTCGCGACGCTCCTGACCGCCGCTACCACCGCAGGCGCGCACGATTTCTGGCTGATACCTGTCTCCTCTCGTGTCTCCGCGAACAGCGACCTCGTCGTCCACGGCCAAACCAGTAGCGCCTTTCCTACGACCCTGTCGGCGGTCACACCCGACCGCCTGACCGAAGCGCGCGTCGTCGGCGCGCTCGACGACGAACGGATCGTGGCGTTGTCCACGCACGCCAACTCGTTAGTCCTGCGGCATCGGCCGAAGGCGCAGGGGCAGAAACTCGTCGCGGTGTCGGTCGGTTGGCGTCAGGTCAAGGAAACAGCCGACAGTTTTCGCAAATATCTGGTGGCCGAGGGTGCCGAACACGCCTTGACCCATTACGACAAGAGCGGTCAGCTGCCGACATCTGACATCGTGCGACGCTATGCGAAGTACGGCAAGACGGTCGTTGAGTTCGGGAGCGGGCCGCGGGCGTTCGACCGCGTACTCGGTCAGCCGCTCGAATTCGTGCCGCTGACCGATCCTGCTGAAGCGCGCGTTTCGTCGGAACTACGCGTACGGCTGCTCTTCCAGGGAAAGCCGCTCACCGGCGCGCGCATTCATGCCGGCCGTGCTGGTGAGAAAGGCGAGGCACCACAAGCGGACGCCACGTTCACGAGTTCGAATGACGGGGACATCAGCATACCGATCACTGGCCCGGGTCTGTGGAACGTGCGGACGATTCATGTCGTGCCGGCGCCGGCCGGCGCCGACGCCAACTGGGACGTTCACTGGTCGACGTTTGTGTTCAACGTCCTGTCGACTCGTTAGGCCCTCGGCATTCGGTCACGTCGCTGCTCGCCTATCTCACGCTCTTCGGCTGGAGTTTCCTCGCGGCAACCGTATTGCCGCTCGGTTCGGAACCAGCGGTGGTCGTTCTGGTCCGTCAAGGGTATTCGACGGCATGGGTCGTCGCGGTTGCGACGATGGGCAATTACCTTGGTGCGTGTACCACCTACTGGGTCGGTCGCGCTGCTTCACGCGCGTGGCAGCGGAAAGGGCCGCAGTCACCCGGCACGCGCGCGACCCGTCTGATCGCTCGATACGGCGCGCCGGCGCTGGTCTTATCGTGGGTGCCGTTGATTGGCGACGCCATCGTCGTGGCAGCGGGTGCTGCACAAATGCGGTTCATGCCTTTCTCGCTTTGGACCGTCACCGGGAAATTCTTGCGCTATGTCGCCGTCGCCTGGGGCGCCGCCGCATGGTAAGGCGGTAAGTCGATGTACCCAGTAATTGTCCGCTTCGGCGACTTCGAGATTACGAGCTTTGGGGTCATGGTCGGCATCGCCGTGCTGGTCGGCGTGTGGGTCTACGGCCGTGAACTGCAACGCGCGCGGATGGCTCCCGACCGCCTCGATGCGGCACTCTGGGGCGCCTTTGGCGGCATGGCTGGCGCGAAACTGATATGGGCGATTGAGTTCAGCGACGACGCGCCGTTTCTGGAGCTGTTGCTGTCGCGCGGCGGCCTGAGTTGGTACGGGGGCCTGCTGGGAGGCGTCGGCGCGGCCGTCCTGGTTGTATGGCGGCGGCACTGGAAGTTGCTGCCGATTCTCGCCGCGGCAACACCGGCCCTGGCATTCGGTCATTTGCTCGGGCGCATCGGCTGCTTTCTCGTCGGCGACGACTATGGCCGGCCGACGAACCTTCCGTGGGGCATCGCATTTCCACAAGGCCTGCCGCCGACCACGGTGCCAGTACATCCCACGCAACTCTACGAAGCGGCGTTCTTGGGCGCTCTGGGATGGCTGCTGATCCACTGGCGCCGCACCGGTCTCGTCGATGCCGCGGTGCTCGGCCGATACCTGATCCTGGCAGGAGCGGCGCGGTTCGCCATTGAATTCATCCGCGTCAATGAACCCGTGGCTTTGGGCCTGACCCTCGCCCAGTGGCTCTCGTTGACGGTCATCATTGCCGGGGCAGGAGCGATCGCGACGGGCCGCCGTTCGAAGGCCGCGTTGTGACCACTCGCATCAGGGGCGCTCGCCTTAGCGGGGCGCCTCAGATTGCTGGAGGTCGCACATCTCAAATTTCTCGCACAGTATTTCCTGCATTTCAATGGTCTGTGTCGGCTGCGCGTGAACGATGCCGCGGCAGTAGCGATCGAGAACGTCCTGCGTGCTTGGGCAATCGTAGCTTGGCGGTTTCGTGATGCGTATGAACAGTGTTGAACAGCGCGATGAGGACGTTCACATCGAGCAGCGCTCCCGCACTTACGGCGGCGGCGCCGCCCGAACCAGACCGCGCCGTGTCTTCGCGCCGCGAGTTCGTCGCTGCGGGGTTCCCAAGCACCCAGTCCACCGGGCTCCAAGCGAACGGCGTCACTGTTCCTTCAGGATTGGGATCACGTCGCGAACGTGACCAGGGCCCGGTATAGCGTCGGCGCGGAGATCGCGCTTGACCGCATTCTCGCTCGTCGAAAAGGTGCCAGTGTAGATCTCCACCCACGCCTCACTCCCGGCGGTGACGACGTACTGCTTTGCCCGGAAGAACAGGTCATGCGCGGCGGCCGTTGTCGTGATGACCAAGCAGGCCATCGCGACGGCGGCGACGAGAGGAATATGGCAGCGTTGGGTGCCACGAAGAATTTTATTCATCGTGTCCAGTGCCTTAAAACCCGATGATGAGGCTCACGCGCGCGGTGCGCGGCAGGGTCGGATGAAAGTGGATGTCCTCGATGCCTTCGCTCGGCTCGCCGGGCAGACGCGAGGCATAGAAATAATCCGTATCGCTGTCCTTCGCATTCAGGGCGTTGAATACGTCGATTGCGAGCCGTACCGATCGCGTGAACTTGTAGCCGGCCTCGAGATTGACGAGGCTGGTCGGATCCGATCGGACCGAGTCGTCTTCGATCAGCGGCCGAGACCCGAAGTAACGCAAACGGACACTGCCGAACACATTGCGGATGCTATCCACAATCACGCCGGCGGAGACGACGGTCGCCACCGCACCCGGAACGAACGTGCCGGCCGGATCGTCATCGGTGAATTGCGCGCGCGAGAGAGATACGTCCCCGTCGAAGGTCAACCAGGGCCACGGCGAGTAATAGTTGGCCCACTCGATGCCGTAGCGATGGCTTGGACGCCCGGCCTCGGTCGTGCCGGCATCGCCGATGAACAGCAATTCCGAGTCGAGATTGAGGGTCCACAGCGAGACACTGGTCTGCAGGTGCGGAATCGCCACCGAACGCATGCCGGCCTCAGCCCCTCGCGCGCGCGCCAGCGGCGTGACCCGTTCGGCGGCATCGCCGGTCACGGGATCGATCGTGATGGTTGCACCGCGGGCGTCGTTACTGTGAAAGCCGAATCCGGCATTGAGATAGAACTCGGTGCCGTTCCACGGTCCGAAGACGGCGCCGCCTTTCGGGCTGACCAGGCCCGCGTACTCGGTGCCGCTGTTGGCCGGTTCACCGGCCTCGACGTCGAAACGGTAACCATCGACGCGCACCCCCGCCAGCGTGCGCAGCCAGGGCGCCCACCCGGTTTCGTTCTGCGCGTAGCCTGCCATGCTGGTTTGCAGCACCGAATCCTGACGCACGGTGTCTAGGATTTGGCGCTGGCGAGTGTGATAGAGCGCCACGTTACCGATGTCGTCGTTACGAACCTGCACGGCAACCGTGTTCTGCATCGAGTGTCCAGCCCAGCGTCCGAGGCGGCGGTGACTCAGTTTCGCGCCGCTGACGAAGCGGTGATCCGCTTGCTGGAACTGATCGCCGTTTTCCGGATCATCGAGGAAGTAGGTGAAGTTCGAAAACAGATTCAGGTCGGTACCCATTCCGTATGCCGTCAGCTTGGTGCTGCCGTTGCCGCGTGTGCGCTGCCACTCCACAGCCCCGCTATACCGGTAGGCCTCGCCACCGTCACTGGCGTCAATCGCGCCAAACCTGCCGATGAGGCCACGCTCGATCGCCCGCGCCGGCACTTGATCGGTGGCGTTCCACGTGCCGCGATACCCCATCACGGTCGCCGAGAATCCGTTGAGGGTATCGCCCTGGCTATACCGGACGAGGCCGTTGATCTTGCGATAATCGTCGGGCTGCTCCCAGGGTCCGTCGTTATGCTGCACCTCGATTGCGCCCAACAGATGTCCGCTGCCGAGCGCCGGCGACGCGGCCGCCATGGCCCGGCCAAATCCCTGGCCACCGCCGCCGATGCGCACGATCGGCCCGCCCAGCCGATTGGTGTAATTGATGTTGGCAGCGCCGGCCGTCGCGAAATCACCCTGGTCGGCGAAGTACGGACCTTTTGAAAACTGGACACCACTGACCAGTTCGGGAATCAGGAAATTCAAGTCGGACCAGCCGTGCCCATGGCCGTGGGTCGGCGTATTGACCGGGATGCCGGCCACGGTCGTCGCGAAGTCAGTGCCGTGATCGAGATTGAACCCGCGTAGGTAGTACTGATTTGCCTTGCCCTCGCCGCTGTGCTGACTGATGACGACGCCGGGCACGGTCTCGAGCACTTCGCCGGCGCGCATGATCGGCCGCGCATCGAGTTGACGGGCGGTAATCGCACCTTGACTCGCCGACTGCGCGATGCCGACGATATTCTGTGCCGGGTCCACCGCGTCGGCGAGATTGGTAAAGGTGGTCTTGCCAGTGACGGTGACGTCGGCACTGAGCGCGAGGTACAGCACCGCATCCGCGCGTGCACTGCCGGTGTCGGGCACGGTGACGGTGCGGCGCGCGCCGGCGAAGTTGACCAGCCCGAATGTCAGTTGCGCCGGGCCCGGAGCGACGCCGTCAAATCGATACGTGCCCTGCGCATCGGTGATCGCCTGCTGCGATGAGGTCGCGGTGCGCAGTTCGACGACCACGCCCGGCAGCGCGCCGCCGGTTTCATCGCGCACGGTGCCGACAATTTCCGGCGACTGGGCCAGGACGCCCCCCGTTGCGACTAGCAAGGCGACGGCGGTGCTCGCCGACACCTGGCGAATCCGCCATCCGAGCCCGTATCGTGGACGAGTCTGAGCAACGATGTTCATCCCCGTCAATTTACGTGAGCACCATGCCCCTGAAGGTGCGGCAAATTGTCGCAGTCCATCTCGACCAAGAGGTCGCCGTCGCGGGTCGATGCTGCCCAACTCGCGCACGCCACACTCGGTTCTATGACAGATTATCCCAGTGCCGCAGCCTTGGTTTCTCAGTGCCACACCGCTGGCCACGCTGCCGTGGCTGATTCGACTGCGTTGGACGGCCGCCTTACTCGACGGCGTGATCGTCGCTGTCGCGATCGCATTACCCGCTGCCGACTTCCCTCTCCGTCGCATCGCCGCTGTGATCGCCATTTCCGCCGTCGGCCATGCGGTGATCGCGGTGCGCCTGTCACGCGATGCACCCATCCCGCGCCTGGTCAGCGCGCTGATGGTGCTGGTGGAGGTGGCCCTGTTGACGGGGCTGCTGGAGCTAACCGGTGGGCCCTTCAATCCATTCAGTGTGATCTTCGCGGTGCATGTAGCATTCGCGGCACTCAGCCTCGGGGCCGCTGCCGCGAGCGTCGTCGCGCTGGCCGCCATCGGCGGCTATGGCGTGCTGGTGTATTGGCACCTGCGCGAAGCCGTTGCAGTGCACCACGAACTCATTGATTTCCCGACCCACCTGTTCACCCTGTGGGTCGCGATGCGAGCGGTGGCTGAACTCGCCGCGTATTTTGTTATCCAGGCGTCCAGCGCCTTGGCTCGACGCGTACATGACCTCGAACTGATGCGGGCACGGGCGGCCCGATCGGAGCGGCTGGTGTCGCTGACGACACTGGCTGCGGGCGCGGCGCACGAGCTATCGACCCCGCTCGGGACGATTGCGTTAGCCGCTCGTGAACTGGAACATGCGGCCGAGCGGGATGCCGCCGGCGCCGCACTGATCGATGACGCACGGTTGATCCGTCTCGAGGTCGATCGCTGTCAGACGATTCTCGATCACATGAGCGGGCGCGCGGGCGGCACCGCCGCCGAGGAGTCAGAAGTAATAGACGTCGGCGTGACGATCGTCGAAGTGGTGGCGCGCCTGCCCAAAGCGCAGGCGATGCGCGTGCAGGTGCATACTGCTGCGGCGCTGCCGTCGATCTGTGGACCGCGCTCCGGATTTACGCAGGCCCTCCTGTCGCTGCTCACCAATGCTCTGGACGCCAGCGTCGATCAGCAGCCGGTGGCGGTCACGGCGCACGCCGTCGACGCAATCGAGTTCGTACGAATCGCCGTCAGCGATCGCGGCACCGGGATGGCGCCGGAGGTCTTGTCACGAGCCGGGGAACCGTTTTTTACGACCAAGGACGCTGGACGAGGGCTTGGCCTCGGCTTGTTTCTCGCACGAGTCTTTGCCGAACGATGCGGCGGCTCGCTGACCATCACCTCGGATCGCGGCACGACTGTCACGCTCGACCTGCCGCTGATCATCAGCACGGGACCGCCGGAATGATTCCGGCCGAGTTGCCGCCGCCAGGGCCGACTTTGTTGATCGTTGACGACGATCTGCGATTTCGCACGCGCCTGGTTCGCGCTTTTCAGGATCGTCAGTTCGAGGTGTCGAGCGCGAACGACTACGACGAGGCGGTGGCGATTGCCAAGGCGGCCAGCCCAGAGTTGGCGCTGGTCGATCTCCGCCTGCCCGGCCGGTCCGGATTAGAGGTCGTGCAGGCGCTCAAGGATATCGACGCCACCACCCAGATCATTGTGCTGACCGGCTACGGCAGTATCGCGACGGCCGTGGAGAGCATCAAGTGCGGCGCGAAGAGCTATCTGACCAAGCCGGTCGATGCCGATCAGATCGCTGCCGCCTTCGCGCAAGGGGTGCCGGGGACGGGCGCGCCGGCCACGGTGCAAACCCTCGCCCGCGTGGAGTGGGAACATATCCAACGAGTCCTAGCTGATTGCGACGGCAATCTGTCGCGAGCGGCACGCCTGCTCGGTATTCATCGCCGGTCGCTGCAGCGCAAGCTGGCCAAAGATCCAGGCGCGGAGGCCGGCTAGGGTGTGACGATCTTTTCGTAATAGCCGCTCGTCTTCAACGTGATGGTCACCGGCGTGTCATTCAGGTTCTGCGGTCACGAGAAGCCGCCGTTCGGTTGACCCGAGACCACTCGCAGATAGTTTGACATCGCGCGAGGCACACCTCCGGCGACTGTCATGCGATCAGCCTGGCGTTGATTACAATGAGATGAGCATTTTTTGATATGGCGATAGCGCTGTACACACGAACCTCGTGGTGGTGGCTTGCTGGCATCGTGTTCTCAGCCGCGTGTTCGGCCAACGATAGCCGCTCGCCGGAGGCGACTCAGACGCCACCGCCCGCTGCGGTTAGCCTCAGTCATGCGACAGTGACGGGCACCGCGGTGCCTGGTGCGGTCGTCGAGATTGTACCGGTGGGAAATGAGCTGCCGCTACCGGAGGGGCCGCTGATCATGGATCAGTACAGCCGCCAATTTATCCCCGAACTGATGTTCGTACGCGCCGGACAAGTGGTCGAATTCCGCAACAGCGAAGATGTCGACCACAACATTCAGGTGCTGCGGCAACCGGTTGGGACGACGGTGATGAATGAATCCGGATCGAAGGGACAGGTGTTCCCGCATACCTTCGAGGCCGGCAGCTACGACGTTGTGTGCGATATCCATCCGGGGATGCGCGCGATGATTGTGGCATCCACCACGCCGTACGTGACCATGGCTGATAACCAGGGGGCATTTACCCTGATGAATGTCCCGGTCGGGCGTTACACGGCGAAAACTCACGTGCAGGGCCGGCCGGTCGCGAAAGAAATAGAGGTCACCGCACCCACGGCTTCCGTGTCGCTGCGTGACTGACACCGGTTGTCCATTTGCCGCAATCTCACCAGTGCGCACCATTCGACGACCATCGTCTCTAGGTAGCTGCAGTCGCCCCGCTAAACAGAATGTTTGAGGCGGCCGTCGTCATCGTCTCGATTCTTGCCGGCGGCGTCGCGTCGGTGACCGGGTTTGGCATCGGCAGTCTGTTGACGCCGCTCCTCGCCTTACAACTCGATCCGCGGGTTGCGGTCGCCGCGATCTCGATTCCTCATCTGATCGGCACCGGGTTGCGCCTCTCGATGCTGCGCGGCCATGTCGACCGGCGAGTGTTGTGGACATTTGGCCTGACCAGTGCTGCCGGCGGATTGGCCGGCGCGCTGCTGCACAACTGGGCGAGTTCGCCGTGGCTAACCACGCTATTCGGCGCGTTGCTGGTGTTCGTGGCGGTGAGCGAAATGATTGGCCTGTCGCAGCGGATGCGCTTCAATGGCTTGGTCGCGTGGATTGCGGGGGCGCTCTCTGGACTGCTCGGTGGATTGGTCGGGAATCAAGGCGGCATTCGATCGGCGGCGCTGCTCGGCTTCGACCTGCGCAAGGAGACGATGGTCGCGACTGCAACGGCGATTGGCCTGATGGTCGATGCAGCGCGGATGCCGGTGTATTTTTATCATTACCACGACGAAATGGCGGCCGTCACGATGTGGATCGCCCTCGCCACCGTCGGCGTCGTCGCCGGCACGGTGATCGGCAAGCGCCTGCTGACCCGTATTCCCGAGGTGTGGTTTCGACGGGTGCTGGCGGTCATTCTCGCGGTGCTCGGCATCACCATGCTGGCGCGAGGATTCGGGTGATGAGGCGCGAACGCTTACGGAATGACGAGCTTGTCGTAGTAACCGCTGGTCTTCAACGTGATCGTTACCGGCGCGTCGTTGAGGTTCTGCCAGAACCAGCCGTGTAACCCCGTCTTGGGGGCCACGAACGAGCCGTGTGCGCTGGTTCGTCCTTCGTCTTTCCAGTAACTGGTGAATTCGCCCTCAGGCGCGTTGAGCACTTCGCCGTGCATGTCCAGGTCGAGGCCGCCGGTCGCTGTCCAACTGAAGACGATCATTTGCCCCGCGGCCATTACCGCTTTCCGTTCGGTGCCTTCGCCCGGCTGCAGGACGATCGTCGTTTCGTCGCTGCGAAACGGCGCTTCTGACTTTCGCAACGGTGCGCCCACCAGCGGTAGGTCGGCGCCGGCGTCGGCGACCGGCGCCGCAATCTCTGTAGCGGCCGGTCTGAACACGCCGAGACGTCGGCCGACCCCGGTGGGGTCGATGCCGTACTCGGACGGCAGAACGATGGTGACGAGCACCACGGCCGCAACGGCCAGTGCAATGGCAGTGGCGCGCCACAACTGACCCAGGGACGGAAGGGCGGGATCGGAAATCGTAGAAGGCATCGGAGTCATCCTAGGACGCGACGAAGTAACCGGTTAGTTGATAGCCGATCAACAGGAAGCCGCAGGTCATCACCGCCACGTTGGCGGCAAAGGCCTGACCGGCAAAGCGAGCGGATCGGCGCCAGAACCCCATCGCGATCAGAATACCGGCAAGAGCGAGCATCTGCCCGATCTCGACGCCGAGATTGAAGGCGATGATCTTGGCGACCAGCCCTTCGTTGGCCAGCGCGAAATCCTGCAGCTTGGTCGCCAGGCCAAAGCCGTGAAAGAAGCCAAAGATCAATACCGCCGCTTTCGTGTTCGGCTGGACACCGAAGACTCGTCGAAAGCCGCCCAGGTTATCGAAGGCCTTGTAGACCACCGACAAGCCAATGATCGCGTCGACCAGATAGGCGTTGACCTGCGTGCCACTCAGCACGCCGTACAGCAAGGTCACGCTGTGGCCCACCGCGAACAGCGTCACGTAGCTGGCGACTTCGCGAAGGCGATACAGGAAGAAGATCACGCCGAACAGAAACAGCAGATGGTCGTAGCCGGTGACCATGTGCTTGGCGCCGAGATATAGAAAGGCGATCAGGCCGCCTTGCTCCATGAACGCCTTGTCGCTAGCCGACACGCCGTGCGCCTGGAGCGCACCCGTCAACCCGAATACCAAGCAACACACGATGAACCCGCGACTCATGCCACCTCCGTCGGACGTCGTTTCGTCCTCGCAAACACTTGATACAGCACCGGCAACACCAGCAGCGTCAGCGCCGTCGACGACAGGATACCGCCGACGACCACAGTCGCAAGCGGACGTTGAACCTCGGCGCCACGTCCGGTGGCCAAGGCCATCGGCAGAAAGCCGAGCGACGCCACCAGCGCCGTCATCAACACCGCCCGGAGCCGTGAGATCGCACCGTCGACCACGGCATCGTCGAGCGAGGCGCCTTCGACGCGCAGGTTATTGATGAACGTGATCATTACCAGCCCATTGAGTACCGCAACGCCAGACAAGGCAATGAAGCCAACCGCCGCCGAGATCGAGAACGGCAGGTCGCGCAACCATAGGGCCAGCACCCCGCCAGTCAACGCCAGCGGTACGCCGGTGAACACCAGCAACGCGTCACGCATGTTGCCGAAGGTGACGTACAGCAGGCCGATAATCAGCAGCAACGCGAGCGGGACCACGATCAAGAGTCGTTGCCGGGCGGACATCAATTGCTCGAACTGCCCGCCCCACGCCGTCCAATTGCCGGCCGGGATCGTCACCTCGTCACGGATACGGCGCTGCGCCTCTTCAACGAATGAGCCGATGTCACGTCCTCGAACGTTTGCGGTGACAACGACCCGGCGCTTGCCGTTCTCCCGGCTGATCTGATTGGGCCCTTGTGCGACCTCGAGGCTGGCGACTGTCTCCAACGGCACGAAGGCGCGACCGGCGATCGTCGTCACGTCGCCGCGGTTGCTGAGTGGCACGGGTAACCGCTTCATCGCGCCCACATCGCTGCGCACCGGATCGGGCAGGCGCACGATAATGTCGAACCGGCGGTCGCCCTCGAATACCTGACCGACCGACTTGCCGCCAATCGCCACTTCGACGACGTCCTGGACGTCGGCGACGCTCAATCCCAAGCGAGCCATTTCGGGCCGATTGAGCGTCACCGTCAGCATCGGCAGGCCGGTCGTCTGTTCGACCTTGGTGTCTGCAGCACCGGGAACCGTCGCCAGTACCGCCTCGATCTCAGCTCCGACTTCCCCGAGGGCCTCCATGTCATCGCCAAACACCTTGACCGCAATGTCACTGCGGACTCCGGCGATCAGCTCGTTGAACCGCATCTGGATCGGTTGCTGGATCTCGGTGCGGTTGCCGATGAGCGGCTTCATCCGCTCCTCGATGCGGCGAAGAATGTCCTCCTTGCTCTTTACCTCTGCCGGCCATTCATCTTCCGGCTTGGGGATGACGTAAGTGTCCGACGCATTGGGCGGCATCGGATCGGTGCCAAGGTCGGCGTTGCCGTTCTTGGAGAAGACCAGCGCCACCTCCGGGAGGGTCTTCAGCGCGTTCTCGATCTGAAGCTGCATCTGCGTCGATTGGTCGATCGAAGCCGATGGCACGCGGAAGTTGGTGACGGTGATGTCCTTCTCATCGAGCTGCGGCATGAACTCCTCGCCGAGCAGGCCGAAGCTCAGCACCGCCGCTGCGAACACACCGACGCCGCCCAGGATGAAGGGCATGGGTCGGGCAACGGCCCGCCCCAGCACGGGGGCGTAGCGTTCCTTGAACCAGCGGATCGGCTTCACCTCGGTCTCGCTGACCTTGCCCGTCACCACGATCGCGATCATCGCCGGCACGAAGGTCAGCGACAGCACGAAGGCGGAGGCGAGCGCCACCATCAAGGTAATCGCCATCGGCGCGAACGTCTTGCCCTCGACCCCCTGGAAGGTGAGCAGCGGCACGAAGACGAGGAAGATGATGAGCTGACCATAGACGGTCGGCCGCACCATCTCCTTCGCGGCGAGGGTGGTTTCCTCCATCCGCTCCTCGCGCGTGAGAAGGCGACCCTCATGCTCCTGACGCTCGGCGAGGCGGCGTAGCGCGTTCTCGACGATGATGACCGCGCCGTCGACGATCAGGCCGAAGTCGAGCGCGCCGAGACTCATCAGGTTGCCCGACACGCCGAGCCCGTTCATGCCTGCGGCCGTCATCAGCATCGTGATCGGGATGACCGCGGCGGTGATGAGCGCGGCGCGGATGTTGCCGAGCAGCAGGAACAGGACGACGATGACGAGCAGCGCGCCTTCGGTCAGGTTCTTCTCAACGGTGGAAATCGTGGCGTTGACGAGCTTGGAGCGGTTATAGACCGGCTCGGCGAACACGTCGGGCGGCAGCGCCTTGTTGATCTGCGTCAGTTTCTCGGCGGCGTCGGTCGCGACGATACGGCTGTTATCGCCGACGAGCATCAGCACGGTCGAGATAACCGCCTCCGATCCCATGCGACTACCCGAGCCGGTGCGGACCGCACCGCCGATCACGACCTGGCCCACGTCCTTGACCCGGACGGGAACGCCGTTGCGAGTGGCGACGACCGCCTCCTGAATGTCCTCGATCGACTTCAGCCGGGCATCGGCGCGGACCAGAAAGCTCTCGCCGGCACGCCGCACATAGTTGGACCCGGCGGAGAGGTTGGCGCGCTCCATCGCGTCCGCCAGCTCCGTCACCGACAGGCCGTAGCTGGCGAGCGCGTTCAGGTTGGGCTCGATCAGATATTGCTTCACGTAGCCGCCGTTGGAATCGACGCCGGCAACGCCGCGCACGGCGCGCATCTGCGGCCGGATGATCCAGTCCTGGACCGTGCGGAGATAGGCGGCCTTCGCCAGTTCGGTGGTCAGCCGCTCACCCTCGGGGGTGAGATAGCTGCCGTCCGACTGCCAGCCCGGCTTGCCGTCGACCGTCTTGATGCCCTTGCCGTCGGGGTGACGGAAGGCGACCGAATAGAAGAAGATTTCGCCAAGGCCGGTGCTGAGCGGCGCGAGGATCGGTTGCGCGTTGACGGGCAGGCTGTCACGCGACTGCGCGAGCCGTTCCGTGACCTGCTGGCGCGCGAAGTAAATATCGGTGGAATCGGCGAACACCGCCGTTACCTGGCTGAAGCCATTGCGCGAGATGGAGCGCGTCATTTCCAAGCCGGGAATGCCCGCCCGACGAACTCGAAGGCAAACGCGTC
>DATLXN010000048.1:0-28608 GCA_035575715.1 Vicinamibacterales bacterium
CCGCCGTAGGCAGCGTATCGAGCAACCCCGTCGCCTTTACCGCCGCTAGCCGCTTGAGATCCTTCAAGGCACCGGCCGCGGGCACCTGGTCTTCCGCCTCAAGTTTCTCTATCGCTTTCGGAGAAATGCCATGTGTCGTCCTCAACCCGAATCTGCGCTCCAGATATCTCTCGAACGTCATCCACTCACCTTCGTGCCTTACGGTGTTTGACCACGCACACAGGGTGACGAGATTGTCCGGACTTACGGCAGGAGCTGTTTCGCCTTTGGCATCGTCGCTCATGCTGAACTATACCCGTATGGATAGGCGAGGGCATTTCACACGACGAGGTCAACGGCGTCTGGGACTGTGACCGATCTCATCGAGGGCGCGCAGGCCTCCTGAGCTTCTGGAAGTCATCGCCGGTAAGTTTGAAATCGTGGACCGACGAAGGCCAGACGTGGTGGAGATCGCGACGGTGTTCCGTGGGCTCGTGAAGTTCCGGGTCTTGAGCCATAGTCGGCGGCCCGAGCCGGGAAACATTTGATTCGTCGTCGGGCCAGCAGCGGCCTCATCGACGAGTCCAACAGGCGCGCCGGTCAACGGTGCCTGGTCCGCGAGCTGACCGCGTAAACCGTTCGGCCCGCTCGGGTTACGCGAAGACACACCCTGACAAGTCCGCGCCTGAATCCTTTATACTTCTAGAGGCTATCCAGCCAGCTTCTGGCGTAATTTTGCATATGAATCGAGTCGCTCTGACAATGCTCGGCGCTGCGCTTGCGACGCTTGGCGCGTGGTCTCCGATCGGTCACGCGCAGCGTGCAGCGGCTCCGGCCCAAACCGTCAAGCCAGCGGCGCAGCTGCCGCCGGCAACCGCGCCGAAGATGGCGACGGCGCATCCGAAAGTCCCCGGGCTGACGACCGGCATGGCGTCGGGCGAGCAGACCGCGCTGGTCAAGCAGTACTGCACCTCCTGCCACAGCGATCGCGGCAAGGCCGGCGGGTTATCGCTCGCGACGTTTGACGCGGCGCACAGCGCCGACGATCCGGTCGTCGCCGAAAAAATGATTCGTAAACTGCGCGCTGGCATGATGCCGCCGGCCGGTGCGAAGCGCCCTGACGCGACGGTCCTGACCGCGCTCGCGCAAGCGCTGGAATCGCGCATCGACCGCGCCGCGGTGCTGGCGCCGAACCCGGGGTCGCGTCCGTCGCAGCGGTTGAATCGCGCCGAATACACCAACGCCATCCGCGAGCTGCTTGGTCTCGATGTCGACGTCAATGCGTTCCTGCCCCCGGACACGATTGCGCACGGCTTCGACAACATTTCGGACGAGCAGGGCGTCTCGGCGGCGGTGATGGAAGGCTACCTGCGCGCGGCGAGCGCGATCAGCCGCCTCGCGGTGGGCGACCGCACCGCGTCGAACACCTCGCAGATCTATAAGCTGCCGCGCGACGGCACGCAGATGCGCCATGTGATCGGTACGCCGGTCGGCACGCGTGGCGGCATTTCGGTCGTCCACATCTTCCCGGCCGACGGCGCCTACATCTTCAAGATCTTGTTGCACAGCGGCCCGACCGGCGATCTGTTTGGCACCGCGAACCGCGGGGAGCAGATTGAAGTCTCGGTTAACGGCCAGCGCGCCGCGGTGCTGACGATCAACCACAACATGAAAGAGTCCGATCCGAACGGGCTCAACCTGCAGACGCCGCCGGTTAATGTCAAGGCCGGTCCGCAGCGCGTGTCGGCGGCATTCATTTCCACGGCCGATGGGCCGGTTGACGACCTGGTCGCGCCGATCGAGCACACCCTGGCCGACAGCAACATCGGTGAGACCTTCGGCGTCACGGCGCTGGCGCACGTGCGCGAATTCGCCATCACCGGTCCGACCACGGTGACCGGCGTATCCGACACCCCCAGCCGTCGGCGTATCTTCATGTGCCGCCCGACCACCGCGGTCGAGGAACCGGCCTGCGCGGCCGACATCATCAAGCGCCTCGCACTGCAGGCCTACCGCGGCGTCGCGCCCGGGGATGACCTTGCCGACCTGATGCAGTTCTACAAGCAGGGCCGCGAGAAAGGTGACTTCGAGTCGGGCATTCGCCTCGCCGTCCAGGCGATGCTGGCCAATCCGCGCTTTGTCTTCCGCCTCGAACAGGCGCCGGCGGCGTTGCGCGCCGGGCAGACCTATCGCATCAGCGACGTCGATCTGGCGTCGCGTCTGTCGTTCTTCCTGTGGGGCACCGTACCCGACGTCGAGTTGGTGAAGGCGGCGACCAGCGGTGCGCTGAAGACCCAGGCTGGCGTCGACAAGCAAGTCCGCCGCATGCTCGCCGACGCCCGTGCCGAAGCGGTGTCGACCCGCTTTGCGGCGCAGTGGTTGCGCCTGCAGGACGTCAAGAAAAATCGGCCCGATCCGCTGCTGTATCCGCAGTGGGACGACACGCTGGCTGACGCGTTCAAACGCGAAACCGAACTGTTCTTCAACAGCATCGTCAGCGACGACCGCAGTGTGCTCGATCTGCTGACCGCTGATTACACCTACGCCAACGAGCGCATCGCCAAGCATTACGGCATTCCGAACGTGATGGGGACGCATTTCCGCCGCGTGCCGTTGGCCGATCCGGCGCGGCGCGGCATTCTGGGTCATGGCAGCGTGCTGCAGCTGACCTCAGTCGCCGATCGCACCTCGCCGGTGCTGCGTGGTAAGTGGGTGATGGAAGTGCTGCTCGGGACGCCGCCGCCGCCACCGCCGCCGAACGTGCCGGAGCTCGAAGAGACCAAAGGGGTCAAAGCGGCGCGCGTGCTGTCGGTGCGTGAGCGCATGGAAGAACATCGCGCCAATCCGGCGTGCAGTTCGTGTCACCGCGTGATCGATCCGCTCGGTCTGGCGCTGGAAAACTTCGACCCGTCAGGGAAGTGGCGCATCAAGGACAGTGGTGTCCCGGTCGATCCGACTGGCGTGATGTATGACGGCACCAAGATCAACGGTCCCGCCGACCTGCGCCAGGCGCTGCTCAACCACTCGGAAGCGATTCTCTTGAGTTTCACCGAAAGCCTGATGACCTACGCACTGGGTCGTCAGGTCGAGCACTACGACATGCCCGCCGTCCGCGCCATCGTTCGTGACGCCGGCAAGAACGGCAATCGCATGTCGGCGTTCATCTCGGGCGTCGTCAACAGCGCGGCATTCCGGATGGCCAAAGCTGCATCGATCGAAACGACGGCTCCCGCAGCAAAGCACTGAGCACTTCGCACTGAGCACTTCGCACTTCGCACTTAACTTAGGAGCCCCGATGTTCATCAGCCACAAGCACATCTCTCGTCGGACGGTCCTTCGCGGTCTGGGCGTCACGATGGCGCTGCCCTTCCTCGAAGCGATGGTGCCGGCGCGTGCCGGGGCGCAAACGGCGGCCAAGGGCCGCGTGCGACTTGCCGCGATTGAAATGGTGCACGGCTCGGCGGGCTCGACCGCGATCGGCCTGCAGAAGAACATGTGGTCTCCGGCCGCGGTCGGTCGTCAGTTCGATCTGAGCCCGACCAGTCTGACCCCGCTCGAATCCTGGCGCGACTACGTCACCATCGTCAGCAACACCGACGTTCGTAACGCCGAGGCGTTCGAAACGCCGGAAATCGGCGGTGATCACTTCCGTTCGAGTGCGGTGTTCCTGACCCAGGCGCACCCTCGGCAGACCAAAGGGTCGAACGTCTACGTCGGGACGTCGATGGACCAGTACTACGCGCAGAAGTTCGGGCAGGAGACGGCGATTCCGTCGATGCAGTTGTGCATTGAAGCAGTCGATCAGGCCGGTGGCTGCTCCTACGGTTATTCGTGCGTCTACACCGACACGGTGAGCTGGGCGTCGGCGAACCAGCCGCTGCCGATGATCCGCGACCCGCGTTTTGCGTTCGACCAGTTGTTCGGCGTTGGCGCCACGCCGGAAGAGCGTGCCGAACGACGGAAGGAAGACCGCAGCATTCTCGATTCGATCACCGTGGCGGCTGGGCGGTTGCGGAATACCTTGGGCGCGGCCGACCGTGTCCGTCTCGCCGCCTATCTCGATGAAGTGCGCGAAGTCGAACGTCGCATTCAACTGGTCGAAGCGCGCAACACCAGCGGGGTTGAGCGGGAGTTGCCGGGTGCGCCGGCCGGCGTCCCTGACTCGTTCTCCGAACACGTCAAGTTGATGATGGACCTGCAGGTCCTCGCCTTTGCCGGCGACACCACCCGTGTGTTCTCCTTCAAGCTTGGCCGTGACGCGTCGAGCCGTTCGTATCCCGAAAGCGGCAGCAAGACGGCCTTCCACCCGGCCTCACATCACGGCGAGCGCGAGGAGCGCATCGCCGACTTCGCCAAGATCAACAAGTACCACGTCAGCATGGTTCCGTATTTCCTCGAGAAGCTGCGCAACACGCCCGACGGCGAGAGCAACCTGCTCGAGAACACGCTGGTGATTTACGGATCGCCGATGGGGAACTCCAACGTGCACAACCACAAGCGCTGCCCGCTGTTCTTGGCTGGGCATGCTGGCGGTCATCTCAAGGGCGGGCTGCACCTCAAGGCCGCCGACGGGACGCCGATGGCGAACGTCTTCCTGACCCTGATGAACAAGCTCGGCCTCGAGATGGACAAGTTCGGCGACAGCACGGGCGAGTTCGACCTGAACTCGGTCCCCGAAACCACCGTCGCGGTATAGGAAGGGTGATGAAACGCGTGTGTGGTCTCGTGATCGCGCTGGCCCTGGCGGGGCTGCCGCTGCTGGCCTTCAACGACTCGTCGGTTGCCGACGCGGCGATGGCCAAGGACCCGGCGGCGGTGCGCGCGCTGCTCAAGCAGGGTTCGGACGTCAACGCGTCGCAAGGCGACGGCATGACCGCGCTGCATTGGGCAGCCTCGCACGGCGACCTGGAACTGGCGCAGATGCTGATCTATGCCGGCGCCAACCTGCGCGCGTCGACCCGCATCAACGGCTACACGCCACTGTTTCTCGCCAGCCGCGAAGGGAATGCCCCGATTGTCGAGATGCTGCTCAAGGCAGGTGCCGACGCCAAGGCGGTCTCGGCGACTGGCTCGACGCCACTGATGCTGGCGGCGGCGGCCGGCAACGTGGACGCGGTGACCATGCTGCTCGACGCGGGCGCGGATATCCAGCGGAAGGAAACGGCGCGGGGACAGACGGCGCTGATGTTTGCGGCTGCGTATAACCGCGTCGGTGTGATCAATCTGCTGGCGGCGCGTGGCGCTGATGTCAAGGCGACCAGCAAAGTGGTCGACCTTTACGAACTGACCCGCGAGGAAACGCCGCCACCCGCCCGCGGCGGTGCGCCGACGCCCGCCTCGCCGGGCTTGAAGCGGCCGCCGGTGCCCGGTCTGGACCGCGGCTACAACTACACCGAGTTGATTGCCTACCAGGGCGGGATGACCGCGTTGCTGTTTGCCGCCCGCGAGGGTCATGCCGACGCCGCGCATGCGTTGCTCGGTGTCGGCGCCGATGTCAATCAGCCGCGCGATGGCGATCAGACGACGCCGCTCCTGATGGCGACCATCAACGGTCATTTCGATCTGGCCAAGGCCTTGCTCGACAAGGGCGCTGACCCCAAGTTGGCCGCCGAGAACGGCGCGACCCCGCTTTACGCGGCGCTCAATTGCGTGTGGGCGCAAAAATCGAACTACCCTCAGCCGCGCGCCTTCGCGCAGCAGCAGGCCACCTATCTCGATCTGATGGCCGCGCTGCTCGACAAGGGCGCCGATCCCAACGTCCGGTTGAAGAAAAAGATCTGGTACTCGGGCTACAACTCGGACCTCTCCGGCGTGGACGAGAGCGGCGCGACACCGTTCTGGCGCGCGGCGTTTGCCAGCGACGTCGATGCGTTGAAGTTGCTCGCGGCACGCGGTGCTGACATCAAGATGCCGTCGATCAAGCCGGCCGGGCGTCCCCAGTTTGGCGACTCGACCCGCGAAGTCAAGGACGTCTCCGGCTTGCCGCCCGTTCCGATCGGCGGGCCGTCCGTGACGCCGCTGATGGCGGCGACCGGCGTCGGCTACGCCGAAGGCTTTGCCGCCAACTCCCACAAGATCCATCCCGGCGGCTGGATGCCCGCGGTGAAGTACCTGATCGAAGAAGCCGGCGCGGACGTCAACGCGATGGATCACGAAGGGAACACGGCGCTGCACAACGCGGCGGCCACCGGCAACGTCGAGCTGATTCTGTATCTAGTGTCCAAAGGTGCCGACGTCAAAGCCGTGAATCGCGAAGGCCAGACCACGGCAGATATGGCGAATGGCCCAGTGCAGCGCACCCAGCCGTATCCGGAAGCGGTGGCGCTCTTGGTGAAGCTCGGCGCAAAGAACAACAATAAGTGTGTGTCTTGTTAGGCGGGTGGGCCGGCAGGCGGGTAGGCAGGTAGAGACTTGCCGACGACTGACGACTGACGACTGACACTGACGACCGACGACCGACCACTGACCACCGACGACCGACGACTGACGACCGACCACTGACCACTGAGGAGGATAGATGCGTTCCAGGTTCTTGTTTTCGGCGGTGCTGATGGCTGCGGCCCTCGGCATGACCGTATCGGCGCAGAAGAGGACCGAAGTCCATCCCGGCAAGGGTGGCAGCCCGCACGTCCGCACCGCGTGGATGATTGATGGCGCCAACATTTCGGTCGAGTACGGCCGGCCGGCCCTCAAGGGCCGTGAAGAAGGTAAGTTGATGCCGATGGGCCGCGTCTGGCGCCTGGGCGCTGACGAGCAGACCACCTTGGTGACCGACAAGCCGCTCACGTTCGGCGCCTTGTCAGTGCCAGCGGGTACCTACGGCCTGCACGCCTTGGTTGACGCCAACTGGCAGTTGGTGATCAGCAAACGCGACAAGGGGTGGGGCGTTCCTTATCCGGAAGGTCAGGACCTCGGCCGCGCGCCGATGAAGGCCGGCAAAACTGCCAAGCCGGTGGAAATGCTGACCATCTCGATCGATGACACCGCGACCGGTGGCGTGTTGCGCGTCGAATGGGGCAACACCAGCGCCAGCGTCCCGTTCACCGTCGGATAACGAAACAGCTCTCGGCCTTCGGCTATCGGCGTTCAGTTGCTCGGCACTTGTGCCGAGAGTTGGTCGCCGGTTGTCGAAGGTCGACCTCCGTCCCCATCCCGAGCCGCGACCTCCGTCCCCGCAAATCATGGTTGTGAAATTTTTCTCGATCGTTGCAATTCTTGCCTCACTCGGCATGCCTCGAGCCGCGTCGGCCGAGCAGGGATCCGGGCCATCGGCCACCGTCACCATCGATGGATCGCCGGCCCCAGTTGCGCCGGAAACGATCACCCGCGACGAGCGCGGCCGCGCCACGGTGCGGGCGATCAAGCTCACCGAGCCGCTGCGGATGGACGGCAAACTCGATGAACAGGTCTACGAGCTGAACCAACCGTTCGGCGGATTTCTGCAGGTGGCGCCCAAATACGGCGCTCAGTCGACCGAGCGCAGCGACGTCTGGATCAGTTACGACGACAACAATATCTATGTCTCGTGCCGCTGCTGGGACTCGTTGCCGCCCGACAAATGGATCGCCAACGAGTTGCGCCGCGATACCAATCAGCTGCGTCAGAACGATCACTTCGGCGTGATGTTCGATACCTTTTACGACCGGCGCAGCGGTTTCTTGTTTTACACCAATACCCTCGGCGCGCTGGCCGACTACTCGGTGATTGATGAGGGTGGGTCGAACAGCGACTGGAATCCGGTGTGGGAATCGCGCACCGGCCGCTTCGACGGCGGCTGGACGGTCGAAATGGCGATCCCGTTCAAGACCCTGCGCTATCGCTCCGGCTCCGAACAGATGTGGGGTCTGCAATTGCGTCGCGCGATTCGCCACAAGAACGAGTGGACCTATCTCACACCGGTACCGCAAAATCTTGCCGGGCCCCAGGCCTTTAACCGCATTTCGGCAGGCGGCACCCTGGTCGGCCTCGATCTGCCGCCAGCTGGCCGTAATCTCGAGCTCAAACCGTACGCGATCGCCCGCACCACCACCGACCGGCTGCGGGTCCCGAATGTGTCGAACGACTTCGCCGGCGACATCGGCGGCGACGTCAAGTACGGCGTCACCGCGAACCTGACTGCCGATTTCACCGTCAACACCGACTTCGCCCAGGTCGAGATTGACGAACAGCAAGTCAATCTCACGCGCTTCAGCCTGTTCTTCCCGGAGAAGCGCGAGTTCTTTCTCGAAGGCCGCGGGGTGTTCGACTTCGCGCGGGGCGGGGCGGGCGCGCAGGGCGGCGGCTTCGGCGGCGGCAGTGATGGCGCCGCGGACACCCCGTACCTGTTTTACAGCCGCCGCATTGGTCTCAACGGCGGCCGGGTCATTCCGATCACCGCGGGCGGGCGCCTGACCGGGAAAGTCGGTCCGTTCGGGGTCGGGGTGATGAACATTCAGGCGGGCGACGAAACGCTGTCCCGCACCCCCGACACCAATTTCACCGTCGTCCGGATCAAGCGCGACATTCTGCGTCGCAGCACGATCGGGGCGATGTTCACCAACCGCTCGGACGGTGTCCTGCGGCCTGGGTCAAACCAGGGTTACGGCGTCGACGGTCAGTTTTCGTTCTACCAGAACGTCAGCCTCGGTGCCTATTATGCGCGCACCGCGACCACCGGACTGAGCCGTGATGACGATAGCTATCAGGCGAAATTCGATTACTCGGCGGATCGCTACGGGGCCCGGCTGGATTACTTGAAGGTCGGCGACAACTTCAACCCGGAGGTCGGGTTTCTCCGCCGCGACAACTTCAATCGTTCCTTCGCGCAGCTCCGCTTCAGCCCGCGGCCGAAATCGATGAAGCGGGTCCGCAAGTTTTCGTATCAAGGCGACCTCGAGTATGTCCAGAACCGTAATGGCTTTCTCGAAACGCGGCAGCAGTCGGGCCGCTTCGATGTCGAGTTCGACAACAGCGATCGCTTTGTCGTCACCGCTAATCGCAACTACGAGTTTCTTGATGCGCCGTTCCGCGTCGCGACCGGGGTGATCATCCCGGTCGGCGGTTACGGCTTTCATGACGCGACCGTCTCATACAGCTTTGGCCAGCAGCGCCGAATCTCCGGCAACCTGTCGCTGACCCGCGGCCAGTTCTATGACGGCGACATCACCTCGGTCGGCTACAGCCAAGGCCGCATCTCGCTGACCAAACGCTTCTCGCTCGAGCCGAGCTTGTCACTCAGCCGCGTCGAACTGCCGTACGGGGAGTTCACCACCAAGGTCGTGCGCTCGCGCGTCGATTACGGGTTCTCGCCACGGATGTTTGCCAGTGCACTGGTGCAGTACAACTCGACCGACCGCACTTTCAGCAGTAATTTGCGCTACCGCTGGGAGTACCGTCCCGGCAGTGAAGTCTTCCTGGTGTGGACCGACGAACAGGACACGCGCGACCGCCGCCTTGGCGGTCTCGGCCTCCGTAATCGTGCCCTGGTCTTAAAGGCGACGCGTCTGCTGCGCTTTTAGGACCGCCTTCGGCGGTTGGACCGGCGGCTGCGCGCCGGTGGGTCTCCTGGGCATCCCCCTACCGGCGAGCGAACCGACGCCGGTCCCACCCGCGCAGCGGGTCCCACCCGATGCGAAGCGAGGGTCTACCCGAGCGGCGGCCGGGGGCTGATCGCCGTTGCCGGCGCCTGGTCGAGCTCGGCGAGCGGTCGAGTGAACCCAAGCGCCCGCAATGTGCGCAGGTTCAGACTGCCTGTCGATTCCATCTTCTGCGCGTCCTGAAACTTCTTGAGCGCAGCGGTCGCGGCCTCGGACCACTTCCCGTCGACGGCCACTTCTTTGAAGCCACGCTGTCGCAGCGCCGCTTGCACCTGGCGGATCCCCGCGGGACCGATGAACAGCGGTGCGCCGGTGAAGGGCAGTGCGCGGTCCGGGAGCACCTGCGCGACGCTATCGGTGGGCAGCTTGCCAGGTTTCGGATCAGTGATCGACGCGGTCAGTCCGAGCGCGTGAATAATGCGCAAGTCAAGGGTGCTCGAGAGGTCGAGTCCCTTGGCCTTCTGGAAGTTGCGCGCCGCCGTTTCGGATCCAGCCATCCAGATACCGAAGACGTTGTCGGGGACAAAGCCACTTTCAGTGAGTTTATGTTGCAGCAAGCGTGTCGCGCGCGGGCTGAGCGCGATCGGCGCACCGCTGCTGGCGATCGCCTGTGCCGCCGCCGGCGCTTCCGCACCCGGCGGCACTTCGCCGTTCAGGACCTGCGGCATGCCGAGCGCCAGTAGGGTCAGTTCATCGAGATCACCGCCCGCGTCGAGGCCGTTCTGCTGCTGAAACTTACTCAGCGCGGCGGCAGAGTGATCGCCCCATGCACCGGACACGGAGGGTACCGGAAACCCGAGGGTCAGCAACTTCTGTTGGATGAATTGCACGATCCCCGGACTGATGTAGAGCGGCGCGCCCGCAGGAGGCAGCGGTTCGGGCGGTTTCGCAGGTGTCGCATTCCCAGGTGTCGCGTTGCCGGCGGGACGCCCCGGCGTCGTGTTGCCACCCGGCGATTGATTACCCGACGGCTGCGCAGGCGTCTGCGGACTCGGCGGTGTTTGATTCTGGCGCGCATCGGCGGCCTCGGCAGAGAACAGCAATGTCGCGGCACACACCACGGCTATCGTGCGAAACATGGCCGTAGTTTACCGCAGCGGCAGCGAGGCCCCTACGTGACGTTGAACATCTCAGAGACGTTCAGGGCCTGCGTGCGAGCGCCTTGTCCAGGAAATCGAGTTGCGGTCGGAGCAGGTGGTGCCGTGCGGCGATCTCCGGACCAAAGTCCAGATACGGCTCGGTCTGCGGATCTTAAGGTGGCCACGGCGGGAGCCCCGGACCATTCGGGTCGCCGGTGGTCACGAAGTTCACCCAGTAGCTCGACATCGTCTCGGCCAGTTGGCGGTCGTGGGCGGAGTAGGCAAACCCGGCTTCGCGCGGATCGGGCGAGGGGACGACGTTGAACACGTAGGGGATCTCGCCGGCGTGAAATGCCCGGAGCGTGGCCGCATTCGGATGCGGCGGTACATGGGAGAAGAAATAGAGGTACGCCGCTTGACCGGCCGCGACGGTCCAGCGAGCCCAGGTGCGCATGTGCAAGGAAAACGTCACATCGCGTCCCACTGCCATCGTGGCGTCGACCAGGTCGGCCTCGCTGCGGACACCATAGGCGGTCTCGAATTCATCGGCTAAGTCGCCGTATTGCCGGCGCGCGCGTGCCCTGAACTCGTCCAGCGTGCGCGGGGCAGAACCGGCGATGCCAAACGCGGTCATCTCGTCGGCTGTTGACCCGACGATGACCGGCACCGGGTTGTGCGTGCGGGCCGCGAACAGCGTGCGGATCTCGTCGGGCAGCACCCAGCCATCGACGTTCTCCTGCGTCCGAAAGCCGATCACATCGATCAGTTGCGACGCCGGCAGCGCGCGCAGAGCGGCGAGCGACGGTGCCCCGACGGCAGTCGCGAGAGCGAGCCCGACCTTCTCGGCTGAGATCTGCGACCCGTGATCCTCTGTCAGGTGGGGCGTGCGACTGAAGCGTCCACCGCTTTGCCCGATGGCGCGCACGAACAGACCGCGGGCTAACGGCGAGGCCACGAGTGTGTTGACGCTCCATGCTCCCGCTGACTCGCCGGCAATGGTGACCCGGGCTGGATCGCCACCGAATGCCGCGATGTTGTTCTGCACCCATTGAAGGGCGGCAATCTGATCGAGCACACCGTAGTTGCCCGACGAGTGGTGCGGCGATTCGGCAGTCAGCTCGGGGTGGGCCAGATAACCGAGCGCGCCGCGGCGATAGTTGAGCGAGACGAGCACCAGACCTTTCTTCGCGAGCGGCACGCCGTCGCGCGTGTCGCTGATGCTCGACCCCTTGATCAGTGCACCGCCATGAATCCACACCAGCACCGGCTGCTGTGCACCCGCCGCTGCAACCGTCCACACGTTCAACGTCAGGCAGTCCTCGCCCTGCGGCGGGAGGGGATGTCGGACGTAGGGAGATTCAGGTGCGTACTGCGACTAAGGGCATTCTCGGCCAAACGCCGTTGCGTCGCGCACACCGGACCAGGGGACGACGGACTGCGGCGGCTTCCAGCGTAAGTTACCGAGCGGAGGGGCGGCGTAGGGGATGCCTTTGAACGTGCGCACCCCGCGGTCGATCCGTCCTTTGACCAGCCCGCCGGCCACGCTCACGACACTCATGCCCCCCACCTGCCTACCTGCCTACCTGCCTACCTACCTACCTGCCCACCCGCCTACCTGCCCAATCATCGGCCCGCCGATTGCATCGCCGCTGGCGGAGGTATCAGATGCGCGTATTTTCTTTAATGGCCGTGCTGTTGTCGACGGTGTTGCTCGGCGGCTGCGAGATGATCGGCAATATTTTTCAAGCCGGCGTGGCCGTCGGCGTGATTATGGTGGTGCTGATTGTGGCGGGGATTGTGTTTCTCGCGCGCAAGATGCGTCGCTGACAAAAGAGCACTCAGCACTAGCACAGAGCACTTCGAAATGGTCGGGGCGGAGGGATTCGAACCCCCGACATCCGGTTCCCAAAACCGGCGCGCTACCGGGCTGCGCTACGCCCCGACGGATCCCATTGTAGTAGCAATTACAGCGCGCGCCGATCATCGGCCACTTCATCGCCGCCTCGTCGCGGCCATCCACAGGCGTATCTGACTCGCAGGATGCTCGGGTCTGCCGGTCGAAATTGCCCGTCGCCACCGGCATGGTCGAGGTTGTCCGACGTGGATGTCGGAGGTCTTCAAGGTATTTTAGACAGCGTGGCGCGCTACTTCGTGACGGGCGCCTCCGGATTTCTCGGAGGCGAACTCGTCAAGCAACTGGTTGGGCGCGGCCATCAGGTCGTCGCTTTGGTCCGCTCGCTCGACCACGCAGCGTTCCTGCAGACTCTCGGCGTTGAAGTTCGGCGCGGCGATATCACAGCGCGCGACAGCTTGCGCAACCCGATGGAGGGAGCCGACGGCGTCTTTCACGTCGCAGCCTGGTACAAAATTGGGGTCCCCGACCGCGCCGTAGCCGAACGGACCAACGTGCAGGGGACCCGCAACGTCCTGGAGATCGCCCGCGAGTTACGGATTCCGAAGATCGTCTACACCAGTACGGTGGGGGTCTTTGGTGATACGGGCGGCCGCGTCGTCGACGAAACCTACTTCGCGAGCGGGCCGTTCCTGACCGAATACGACCGTACCAAGTGGAAGGCGCACTACGAAGTCGCCGTGCCGCTGATCCGCGCCGGTCTGCCCATGGTGATCGCCATGCCGGGGCTGATTTACGGCCCGGGTGATACCAGTGCCGTGGGAGCGACATTGCGGCAGCTGCTGCGTGGCCGCCTCCTCGCCACTCCGAGCGGCGTGAGCTTTTCGTGGGGCTATATCGAAGACACGGCGCGCGGCTTGCGTCAGGCGATGGATGCCGGCGTGGCCGGTGACAGTTACCTGCTGACCGGGCCAGTCCATACCTTCCAGGAGGCCTTTGCATTGGCTGCGACACTCGCCGGGCGTCGATCGCCGCCGCTTCATCCATCGCCGGCGCTGATGCGCACCGCTGCCGGCTTCGCCGCGGCACTCGAATCGTGGGAGGTGCACTTACCGCGAGCCGCAGAAACCTTGCGGCTGATGGCCGGCACGAGTTGGATTGGCTCGAGTGCGAAAGCGCAACGCGTCCTCGGCTTTTCGACGCGGCCGCTCGATGAAGGGCTGCGGCACACGATCGAGCACGAGCTCCGACAGTTGGGGATGGCTTGATCAGGGATCAGGGATCAGGGATCAGGGATCAGGGAGCAGGGATCGGTACGGTCGACAGCCAGCGCGCCAGATCGCGAAATGCGCGCGCCCGGTGCGAGACGGCACACTTTTGCGCGAGAGTCAATTGCGCGGTGGTCTTTTTTAGCGGTGGGTAATAAAAAATCGGGTCGTAACCAAAACCGTGCGCCCCGGCTGGGTCGCGACTGATCACTCCGTCAATCACCGTCGCACTTTCGAACAACACCTCCGTCCCCCGCACCACCGCCAGCGCCGTCACGAAGCGCGCGTCGCTCCTGCCGCTGGTGTCTGTTGCAAGGCGACGATAAATCTCCGCGAAGCGATCGGGATAGCTGACATTCGGACCGAGAAAGCGCGCCGAGTGCACACCGGGCTCGCCGCGGAGCGCCGCGATCTCGAGCCCTGAATCCTCGGCCACGACAGTGAGCCCGCTTGCCGCTGCATAGGCGAACGCCTTCTGCCGCGCGTTTTCCCAGAAGGTCAGTGCCGATTCGTCCGGCTCTGGAATCGGCGGCACGTCGGCGAGCGTCCATAGCTCGATCGGTAGATGGCGCAGGAGCGGACGAATCTCGCGGACCTTGTTGGCGTTGGTGGTCGCGAGCAGCAGCCTCACCGGCCGAGGATGGTGCCGACGATCTCGCGCTGCTTGGCGATCAGGTCGGTAATGCCGCGATCGGCCAGCTCCAGCAGTCCGGCCAGTGCATCGCTGCCGAACGGTTCGGCTTCGGCGGTCCCCTGGATCTCGATGAAGCGTCCGTCGCCGGTCTTGACGATGTTCATATCGACGTCGGCTTTGGAATCCTCTTCGTAGGCGAGGTCGAGCAGCGGCATGCCGCCGACGATCCCGACGCTGGTGGCTGCCACGTAGTCACTGATTGGAATGCTGCGCAGTTGATCCTGCTCACGCATCTTGCCCAGCGCGAGCACCAGCGCGACAAATGCGCCGGTGATCGACGCGGTGCGCGTGCCGCCGTCGGCCTGAATGACGTCGCAGTCGATCCACACAGTCCGCTCGCCGAGTTCCGGCAGCCGCACCACGGTGCGCATCGATCGCCCGATCAGCCGCTGAATCTCCATGGTCCGACCGCCAACCTTGCCGGTCGAGGCTTCGCGCGTCGTCCGCGTGTTGGTCGCGCGTGGCAGCATGCCGTACTCCGCGGTCACCCAGCCCTTGCCGCTGCCGCGCAGGAACGGCGGCACCCGATCTTCGACACTGGCCGTGCAGATCACGCGCGTGCGGCCCACCTCGATCAGCACCGACCCTTCGGCGTGCTGGAGAAAATGCGGGGTAATGGTGGTCGGACGCAATTCGTGGGGGGCGCGGTCGTGCTGTCTCATGGCGTAATCAGCGACTCATTCTTTCGTAGGGGTCGACGCAAATCGACGTGGCCGCTCAGGGTGTCGACCTCGCGGCCGTCGATGAGCAGCTGCACCTGCTGCACGTCCGGCAGATTGGCAGTGATCGCGTTGACGATGGTGTAGACGGTGAAGAGTTCGTTCATCGAACCGCCGGGATGCTTATCGCGCACCGTGGCATCGAGATCGACGAAGGCCTCGTTCTTCTCGGAGACGTAGAGGCCGCGTAGCTTGGTGCCCTCAGGAATGGTCGAAACCAGCGGGGCCGGCGGCATGGCGGTGAGTTGCGCCTCGACCAGCGCGCGCGCCTGCGCCACGTTGCCTTCCGCGAGCGGAATGTCCTGTTCGACCGCGGTCAGGCCGCTGCCGTTTTCTGACGCGAAGAACAGGGTCGCTTTGATTTTTGGGATCGCGGGGGCGTTGGCTGGCGTGGTCTGTTGTGTCGCGGCGTCGGTCAGCGGTGCGGGCTCGGTCTTGCGGAGCAATCGTGACAGCCCCGACATCAGCGCCCAGCCAAGGGCGGTCGCGACGATGCCAATCGCGACTCCTGCCAAGAGACGTCGGCGGTTCATTGCGGCTGACCGGCGGTGCGTTCGACGTGAGCGCGGAACTGCGTAATCGCTTCGAACAGGGCTTGTGTGACTTGATCCTGATAGGTGCCGGTGCCGAGCGCCTGCTCCTGTTCCGCATTCGACAGGTAGCCGATTTCGACCAGCACGGCCGGCATGTTGGCGCCGACCAGCACACGGAACGGCGCCTGTTGCACGGCGCGCGGCGACATGTCGACACGGGCACGCAGCGCTTGTTCGACCAGGCCGGCAAGGGTCGACGACTGTTCGAGATAGCGCGCCTGCGCGGTCTCCCACAGGATCAAATCAATCGCCCGCGTACCACCGCCTAACGCCGGCAGCACCGCGCCGGACGATTCGGCCATCCGTCGCGCCTCGGCATTCGCGCGATCGACGCTCAGGTAATAGACCTCGGCGCCTTTCATTGCTGGACGAATCGCTGCGTTGGCGTGAATGCTGACGAAGACATCGGCCTTCTGACTATTGGCGTAGGCCGAGCGTTCGTCGAGGATCATCGTGCGGTCATCGTCTCGCGTGAGAAACACACGCAAGCCCAGACGGCTTTCGATCATCGTCCGCAGCCGGCGCGCCACCAACAAGGTGATGTCCTTTTCTTGCGTGCCGGCCGCGCCACGCGCGCCGAGCTCGTCGCCGCCATGACCCGCGTCAATAACGATCGTACGCACGCCGGAGGTTGGGATCGGCAACGGGAGCGGCGGCAGATCGGCGGGAGCCGGCGTCGGCACGGGTGCCGGTGCGGGCGCGGTGTCCGTTCCCGCGGGCAACAACTCGATGACCAGCCGCGAAGAACTCGCATCCGGTTGCGACGTCGTCGCGCGATGGGTGCCGAACTTGGGGCCGACCACAACGCGAACCGAGGTCGGCGTGTCGCCGGGTTGAATGGCTTGCAGGAACTCCTGGGTCTGTAAGGCCGGGACGCTGAGCTCGAGTGCGTCGGCCTCGTAGGTGATCACCAACCGGCCGGCTTCGGTGACCACCCGTGCCGACGTCGCCGGGGTGGCGTCGAACGTCACCGTCACGTTGGCCGCTCCGGATTCGACCCGAGCCACCACGCGAGGCACGCGCAGGTCCCCGATGACCAGCAGGCGCGCCGGACGCCGCAAATCGAATCGCTGGTCGAGCAGGGGACCAATCGCCCGCGACAGGAAATCGAGCGGCAACAACCAGCGGTTGCCTTGGCGTAGGGGTGCGGCGGTCAACGACACCAGGCGGCCGGACACTGAGACCACCGGTTGATCCGGCGTGATGATTACTGACCGCGTGCCGGCGACGACGGTCACGCCGCCCGCGAGCCGATCTTCGCGAACGGTCACGCCAAACGCCGCGGCGACATCATCGAGCGCCACGTACTCCTGATTGTTTTGCGCGATCGTCGCGAGGGTGCGCGTCCCGTCGCGCGACAACACGCGAAGGCCACTGGCGGGAGGCTGCGCGCCGAGGGGCGGCGGCGTGGCGCTGACGACAAGGGTCAGAGCAAACAGCAGGGTTGCGGTCGAACGCGCCAAGACACTACATGATACCGCTCACCCGGCTGCTCACAGCGTGAGCGCCATATAGCGGGTGCCCGGAATCGCCGACGCGTAGTAACGCGACGATTCTAGCCGGCTCGCCGTCGATTCTGGCGATCAGTAACGCGCCGTCAGGCGGGGCATAGGCGCATGGCAATGACGCCACCTCGGCGTCGAACTGCTGAAAGGTAAGATCCATCCAGACCCACTGCTCGTACCTGCGGAGCAGGTCACGCAACGCAAGCAGATCGGCAGCAGTGACAGGAATGATAGTCACGCCAACATTATCCAACCGCCTGTGCAGATGCCTCGTCTGATCAGCGTGACCGTGGCCGAGATGACCGCTGCAATCGGGTCCTCCGCCGCCCCTGCGATGTCTGACGCCGGTTTCGATGCAGAAACGACACAGCTCGTAATCCGGGCGCGCACAGGCGATCGTGACGCGTTCAGCGCGCTCATCGACCTCCATCACCGCGCCGCCCTCCGGGTCGCCGCGATTGCGCTGGGCAATCACGCCGACGCGGAAGGCACTCCGGCCAGGAAAGTCGTCTCGATGATGGTCGCCGATGACACGCTCGGACGCATCCGTTCCGTCGGCGGGCCGATGCTGTCGTTCCTCAACGTCGACGCGCGGCCGCAAGTGCTCGACTCAGGCGATCGCATCCTGCTTGAATTGACCGTCGAATATAAGCCGGAGCAAGCCGACGGCGGTCCAACCAATGTGATGCGAACGGCCGTCAACGAGAGCCTGAGCATCATCTTGCAAAGTGGTAAACCGCTGGTCGTGTCACAGGCCGCCGACCCGGTGGCCGATCGCAAGATGACCGTCGAAGTGAAGGCGACAATCATTCGCTAACTCGCCGTGCGTTTCGTTGCATACTGCCGTCGATATGCAACTTGTTATCGCACTGGTCGTCGGCCTGGTAGCGGCGTCCGCCGCCCAAGCGCCAGGCAAGCTTCAGTTTCGTGCGCGGCTGTCGCCGGTGCCGCTCGATGTCGCGATGCAAAACATCATCGCCGGGTCGGGGAGTGCCACCGCGAGCTTGGCGGGGGACCAGCTGACCATCAACGGCACCTTCATGGGACTGCGATCGCCGGCGACGACCGCGTGGATTCACATCGGCACCAAAGGCATTCGCGGTCCGGCGACGTGGATCCTGCAAGTGAACGGCGGCGCCACCGGAACGAGCGGCGTCATTACCGGCATCGTGACGTTAACGCCCGCCCAAATCGACGATTTCAAGAACAGCCGCTTCTACATTCAGCTGCACAGCGAAAAAGCGCCCGACGGCAATCTGTGGGGATGGTTGCTGCCGCAGGAGGTGCGACGGTGACACATCGCGCTGGTCCCTTTGGGTTATTGGCATCGGCCGCCGCATTTCTCGGCTTCGCGATCGTCACCGCGCAGCAACCGCCGACCGCGCCCGTGGTCTACACCGTTGAGCAAGGCGCAGCGGGCCGCGCCGCGTATCAGGCAAGCTGCGCCGGGTGCCACCTGCCGGATATGTCCGGGCGTAATGAAGCGTCGCCGCTGGCAGGCCCCAACTTCATGAATACATGGCGCGCGCGCACCACGCGCGAGCTTTACGAATACATCTCGACGACGATGCCGCCGGGCGGTGCGAATCTGCCGGCGGAAACCTACCTGGCGATCACCGCGCATATCCTTCAGGCCAACGGCGCGGCGGCGGGTTCGCAAGCGCTCACGCCGGCCACGACCGTGGCCATCGGCACGGTCGCAACGGGAAAAGCGGCAGCGCAGTCGACCGGCCCAGGCGTTGGAGCCGCACGGCCTGCCGGAGCCCCCGGCGCTGCTGCTGCAGGCGCGGCCGGTGCGCAAGGCGCCGCACAAGCCGCGGCGGCGCCCCGAGGGTTGACCGTGACCGGCGAGGTCAAGAACTTCCGTCCGGTTACCGACGACATGTTGCGCAATCAACCGGCCGGCGACTGGTTGATGTTGCGCCGCAACTACCAGGCCTGGAGTCATAGCCCGCTCACCGAGATCACCCGCAGCAACGTCAAGAATTTGCGGCTGGCATGGGTATGGGCGATGAACGAAGGCGGGTCCAATCAGCCGACGCCGCTGGTGCACGACGGCGTGATGTATCTGACCAACACCATGAATATGGTGCAGGCACTCGACGCCGCCAGTGGTGAGCTGATTTGGGAGAACCACGTCGGACCGGCGACGGCAATCGGCTTTGGCGCGATGCGCAACATCGCGATCTACGACGACAAGATTTTCCTCGCGACGACCGACGCGCGTCTGGTCGCCCTCAATGCGCGCACCGGCAAGATGATGTGGGATGTGGTCATCGCCGATCGCGCCAAAGGGTTTTCCAACAGCAGCGGACCGATCGTGATCAAAGGCAAGGTCATTCAGGGGCTGCAAGGGTGCGATCGCTATCGCGACGAGCGGTGCTTCATCTCCGCCTACGACGCGCAAACCGGCAAGCTGGCGTGGAAGTTCCACACCGTGGCGCGTAGCGGTGAGCCCGGCGGCGACACGTGGGGCACACTCCCCGACATGATGCGCGCCGGCGGTGACACCTGGATGGCCGGCAGCTATGACCCGGATCTCGATCTGACCTACTGGGGGATCGCCCAGGCCAAACCGTGGATGCCCGTGAGCCGCGGCACCAAGGCCGACGATGCGGGGCTGTTCACTGCGTCGACGGTGGCGCTGCGGCCGACCGACGGCACACTGGCCTGGCATTTTCAGCACATACCGGGGGAGTCGCTCGATCTCGACGAAGTGTTCGAGCGCGTGCTGGTCGACATCGGATCTGAAAAGGCGATGTTCACGATGGGAAAGGCCGGCGTGCTGTGGAAACTCGATCGACAGTCTGGACAATTTCTCGGACACAAGGAAGCGGTTTTCCAGAACGTGTTCACGAAGATCGATGCCAGGACCGGCATGCCCACCTATCGTGACGACATCCGTAATCAGCAGATCGATCAGTGGATCCAGGCCTGTCCAAGCACCGAAGGTGGCCATAACTGGCAGTCGATGAGTTATCACCCCGGGCTCAAGACCCTGGTCATCCCGCTCAGCCAATCGTGCATGGAAATCGCCGCGCGCAAGGTGGAAATGTCCGCCGGATCCGGCGGCACCGCGGCGGGGCGCCGATTCTTCGAAATGCCCGGCTCGGACGGCAACGTCGGCAAGCTGGTCGCGTATGACGTGACGACGATGAAGGAAGTGTGGAGTAAAGAGCAGCGCGCCGCTTTCCTGACGGCGGTGCTGACCACCGGCAGCGGCGTCGCGTTTGTCGGCGATCTCGATCGGTACTTCCGCGCTTATGACGTCAAGACCGGCGACGTGTTGTGGCAGACGCGCCTTGGGACATCGGTCCAGGGGTTCCCGGTGTCCTTCAGCGCCAACGGTAAGCAATATGTTGCAGTGACGACAGGCCTTGGTGGTGGCAGCCCGCGCATCGTGCCGCGGACGATTTCACCGGAGATCACCCACCCGTCAAACGGCCACGCGATTTACGTATTCGAGTTGGGCAAATAGTGGCGGAACAATCCTGAGCCTCAGCACTCAGCACTTCATTCGACATTCACCTGCGCGGTGGCCGGCGTACCGAACCAGCGATGCGTTTCGTGGACCAGTTCGAACGTGAGATCGTAGCTGCCGGGTTCATCAAGGATCACCTGGACGGTGAAGTCCTGCGGATGTCCCGGACCGACGAACGTCGAGAGCCACGTGCGATCGTTATCGAAGGCGACCATCCTGGTCGCCCCAGCCACGGTGCACGCGAGGTGATAGCTCAGTCGCACAGTCGGCTCGGGACCGCGCGTGGCCCATGCCGCGCGACCCGTGCTTGCGACGTGTACAGCCAGCGCGACCCATTCTCCGGCTTGTGCGTTCACCACCGCCGGCGTCACAGAGAGCTCCGCGGCATAGAAGTCGCTGATCACCGGGCGCCGCGCGCTGCGTTCGGCGCGTTTGCGATAGATCGCGTTGAACGAATCGGTGAGCGAGTAGGCCTCGAGCGTCAGTCCCGCCTTGTGAAATGCCTCGTCCCAGCGATCCAGGGCGTGGACATTCTCGTTAATGCCGACGGCGCTCTGCGACGCGCCAAATGCGGCCTCCTGTTGTGCGTTCTGGACGTAGGGTTCGACGAAGCCTAATACGCCGTCCGGCTTGAGCATGCGCGCGATGTTTGCCGCAAGCGCGAACAGCCGCTTGGAATGGTGCAGCGCATTGAAGGCCGTAATCGCGTCAAACGATCGGTCGGCGAGCACCTGATCGTGCATGTCGACGTTGACACATGAGTAAGGCGGGCCGTGTTGATGAAACAGGCGCGACAAGGCGAGATGGTCGGTGATATCGAGTGCGACGCAGGTCAAACCGCGGCCGGCGAGTCGGGCCGTCGACCATGTGCCGTCGGCGCCGACGTCGAGCAGCGTCCCGGTCGTTGGCAAATAACGCAGGATGAAATCAAACTCCGGCGCGAACCGCTGGACGTTCTGAAAATACCCGGGCTCCTGGAAATGCGCCGAGTCGTTGCCGTAGGGCAGCGACAGATACGCCTGCGCGAGGCTGGATGTGGCGGCGGTGTCATCGGTGAACACTTCACGCCACCCGCCCAGCTCGGGCGACAGCTCAGTGGCCGGAACCGACGCGCGCTCCTGCTGGACATCCGGATGTTCGTCGAGCACATTGATGTGCAACACGCCGTTGATGACTTGATGACCACGCGCGCAGCGCGCGCACGCCACCGTGCCGCGTTCGGCGTTGGTCGTCCACTGTTGCCCCCGGCAGGCGGGGCAGCGCAGAACGCTGAGCAGGGCGCGGGTGGCAGAAGGGTCGAGAAGCATACGCCTCGGGCAGTTTACGCGCGGAGCGGGGGGCGGGGAGAGCCTTATAATTCACAGGTGCATCTGCCGTCGTCTGGAGCGTCGCTGGTCGAGCAGGAGCGGGCGTTGTTTCGCGTGCTCTTCGACGCGATGCCGCAACTCGGGTGGACGGCGCAGCCGAACGGCTTCATCGACTATTACAACCGCGGCTGGTACGAGTACACCGGCACCACCTACGAACAAATGGAAGGGTGGGGGTGGGCATCGGTGCACGATCCGCAGCACCTCGCGCGGGTCCAAGAGGAGTGGGGCGCGGCCATCGCGCAAGGTGTCGCGGCCGAACTGGAATGTCCGCTGCGCCGCAAGGATGGCGTGTTTCGGTGGTTCCTCACCCGTGTGCAGCCGATTCGCGATGCGTCGGGCACCCTGATTCGCTGGGTGGGCATCAACACCGACATTCACGAACAGCGTCTCGCCCAGGAGCGTTTGCAAGAGCAGCAGGCGCGCTACTTGTCGCTGTTTGCGCAGGCGCCGGTGGCGATCGCGCGGTTCCGCGGGCCGCTTCATGTCGTTGAACTCGTCAATCCGCTGATGTGTCGGCTCTGGGGCCGCCGGCCCGAACAGCTCCTTGGCAAGCCGCTCCTCGAAGCGTCACCCGAGCTCGCGGGGCAGGGCTTCGACGAGTTGCTCAGCGGCGTCTTTCACAGCGGCGTTGCGTACGCCGCCACCCAGACGCCGGCCAGACTCGATCGTGCCGGGGACGGCACCCTTGAAACGTTCTACTTCAACTTCGCCTACGAGCCGATGCGCGATGCAGAAGGGGTGATCGACGGCGTAGCGGTGGTGGCCATCGAAGTCACATCACAGGTCACCGACCGGCAGGCCCTCGACCAGAAAAACCGGCAGGCGGTGTTCGCCGCCAGCATCGGCGCCGCGCTGACCTCCGGTGAGGCCTCGCCGATTCAGTTGAACCGCTGTTGCGAGGCGATAGTGGAACTGGGCGCGGCGTTCGCGCGCATCTGGGTGCACAACGAAGCGGACAGTGTTCTGGAGCTGCAAGCCAGCGCCGGTCTTTACACCCATCTGGACGGCGCGCACAGTCGCGTGCCGGTCGGGCAATTCAAGATCGGCTTGATCGCGTCGGAACGGCGCCCGCACCTGACCAATGAGGTATTCGACGACCCACGCGTCAGCGATCGGGAGTGGGCGCGTCGAGAAGGGCTGACCTCGTTTGCCGGATATCCCCTGATGCTCGGTGACCGTGTCGTCGGTGTGATGGCGCTATTTGCCCGGCAGCGGCTCGATGACGAAGTGCTGCAGGCGCTGGGAACGGTGGCGAGCCAGATCGCGTTAACGCTCGAGCGCGAGCGCATCGAGCGGTTTCGCGAGGTGTTCATCGGCATGCTCGGGCACGACCTGCGCAACCCGCTCAACGCGATCCTGATGGGTACCCAGGCGCTGATGATCAGTCAGGATGTGCCTGAGCAGCCGAAGCGGACCGCCGAGCGGATGCAGCGCAGCGTGCATCGCATGGGCCGGATGGTCGATCAACTGCTCGACTACACGCGCGCCCGGTCCGGCGGCGGCATTCCGGTCGCCGCGATGCCGGCCGACCTGTTCGCGATTTGCAAAGAGTCGATCCAGGAATTGGAAGAAGCGCATCCAGGCCGGCGCTTCGACTTGCGGGTCAGTGGCGACGGGAATGGCGACTGGGATGTCGACCGCATGGGTCAGGTCTTTTCGAATCTGCTTGGGAATGCGGTCACCTACGGCACGCCAGAGGACGCCATCCGCGTGACGCTCGGCAGTGACGTCATTGTTGTGCGCGGCGAGATTTGCAACTACGGGGCGCCGATTGCGGCGACCGTCTTGCCGCACATCTTCGACCCGTTCCGACAAGGGCATCACGTCAAGATCGCGTCGGCACGAGGCCTGGGCTTGGGGCTGTTTATCACGCGCGAGATCATCCGCGCGCATGCCGGGACGATCACCGTGTCCTCCTCGGCGGATGACGGTACGTCCTTCTGCTTCGAGATTCCGCGGCAGCGCTCGACGGCTGGGTGATAGCTCAGCCGGCGGTCCGCAACCAACATGCTGGTGGATGGTAGAATGAATGCATGTGACTGCGGTCTGTCACATCACCGTATGGGGGCGACTTGGCTTCGACGGGGGTGCGGGATCGTAGGACGCGTGCCGAGGGCCACCTCCTCGTAAATCCGGTGGAAAATTCGCAACTGCGAATTCCGACTACGCTCTCGCTGCTTAAGCAGTGAGCGGTCATCCTGAGTGAGCCTGCGGCTTGGGGTCTGACCGTCATTTAGCGGGCTGGTTGCGGCGGATCTCCTGGGCCGTCGTGACGAGATTCTCTGGGAGGGGCGGCTGGGGCTTTTGGCCTCGTTCTGAACCAGCTGCGACAACGGGGAATGGGGACACGCACGTAGGGTCTTACGCCGACGTATTCTCGGACGCGGGTTCAACTCCCGCCGCCTCCACCATCTAACTCGTTGACTGGCTTGGATTTCTAATTCAAGCCTGTGCCCGTCTCCACAATGTCTCCACGCCGGTCACCATCATGGTGCCCGTCGAGGAGCCGTATCGCATCGCGCGTCGCAGCCGGCGTCAGGTGCATATATCGCTGCGTCGTCGTCAGGTCCTTGTGGCCGGCGAGTTCTTGAATCGCTCGCGCGGGCGCTCCTCGCATGGCGAGATGCGAGCAAAAGGTGTGGCGCAGCACATGGATGCCCTCGTGAACTACATTGGCGCGTTTCGCGGCGCGCCGCACCAGGCACTGCATCACCTTCTGGGAGAGCGGTCGGCCGTCTTGCTCGCTGACCACCCGTGCACCTCGCAGGTGTCGGTGTGCCCGCAGGGCCACACCCAACCGCTGGGTCAACGGCACATAGCGGAGCCGTCCGCCCTTCGTGCTCGTCACATGGCCTTTCCAATCCGACCGTTGCACACACAACTGGCCTTTCACGAAATCCACGTCGGCCCACTCAAGCGCCATCATCTCGCCGCATCGAAGCCCGGCTTCACCGCCGAGCAACACCACGAGGTAAGTGCGCGCGTCGAGCGCCTTGGCGGCGGCGACGAGCCGCTCGAAGGCGTCGAAGTCATGGAACCCAGCCGATGTTTGTGGCGTCGGCAGGAGTCGGATGGTGCACGGCAGCTGGTGGATGACCTCCCAGTTGACCGCCGTCTTTAACAGCATGTTCAGCACGGTCAACACGTTGTTGACTGTCTTCGGCGCCCGGTCGCGAAGCGTGCTCTTGAGCGACTGAATCGCCTCGTTCGTGATGGCATCCAGTTTTCGCCCTCCGAAGAGCGGCACCAGGTGAACGCGTAGGATCGTTTCCTTGCCCGCAATGCCGCTCGGCTTCTGGCGGTTGGCCTTCGCGTAGCCTTCAATAAACCTCGGAGCAAACGTCTCCAGAGTGGGCACCTCCTTGGGTGGTTGGGCCGGCCCGCGAATGAGAAGCTCGCGCTCTCGGGCTTCGCCCCAGCGTTGCGCGGCGCTCTTCGCGGTCACCGACGTTCGTTTACGTTCACGTCGGCGCTGGCCGTCGGGCGATCGCCATAGAATGTCGACCTCCCATCCGCCACGCCGATATGGTCTTACGGTCACGCTCATCGCCTACTCCTTTGGCGATGGCGCACGGTTCTGGTCGAGCCACTTTAGCAGGTCATCCCTGCGGACTAACAGCCTCCGCCCAATGCGCGTGAGCCCCGGAACTGAGCTTGATCCGCTTCGGTGGACATCTTCCGAAAGGTGGATACGATGTCCCGCATGTCGAAAGACGCACGAGGCCGGCGAGTCCGGCGGCAGTTCTCTGAGGAGTTCAAGGAAGGCGCGGTGCGGCTCGTTCTCGACGAAGGGAAGACGGTCGGTGCCGTCGCGCGCGAGCTGGATCTGACGGCGTCCGCGCTCAGCCTATGGGTGCAGCACGCGCGATCGGAGCGGACCAAGGGCAAGAGCGGGCTGATGAAGGAAGAGCGTGAGGAGCTGACGCGGCTCCGCAAAGAGAATCGCGAGCTGCGCATCGAGCGCGACCTGCTAAAAAAAATCTCGGCCCTCTTCGCCAGGAACCAGCAGTAGTCTTCGCGACGATCGACGCGGAGAGGGCCAGCATTCCCGTTCGGATCTTGTGTCGGACGTTCGGCGTCTCGCCGAGCGGCTTCTATGCGTGGCGTACACGCCCGGAGTCGACGCGCGCCCAAGAAGACCGCCGCCTCAAAGTCCTGGTCCATGCGTCGTTCTCCGGCGGTCGCGGTTACTACGGAAGCCCGCGCATTTACGACGACTTCGTCGAGTGGCAGGAGCCCATTCGTCGGAAGCGGATCATTCGCTTCATGCAGGAGGACGGCCTCAAGGCGCGCGTGCGGAAGCGGTACAAGGGCACGACGATGAGTGATCATGATCAGCCCGTGGCCGACAATCTGCTGCGGCAAGAGTTCACGGCGGAACGACCCAATCAACGCTGGGTCGGCGACACCAGCGAGCTACGGATTGGCGAGAACGGGAAAGCGTACCTGGCGGTCGTGCTCGATCTGTTCTCGCGGTTCGTCGTGGGCTGGGCGATCAGTGCCGTTAACGATCGCCATCTCACGATCAAAGCCCTCGACATGGCCGTGAAGCGACGGTGTCCGGAGGTGGGTTTGCTCCATCACTCGGATCAAGGTTCGACCTACGCGAGCGAGGACTACCAGGCGGTGCTCGAGGCGCACGGCATCACCTGCAGTATGAGCCGCCGGGGGAATTGCTACGACAATGCCGTGGTGGAGGCATTTTTCTCGACGGTGAAGAACGAAGTTGGGGAACGGTATGAAAGTCACGGCGAGGCGAAAGGCCAGTTGTTCGATTACATCGAAGTGTTCTATAACCAGCGACGTCGGCACTCGTCAGCGGGTCGGATGAGCCCGGCGGCGTTCGAACGAAAGATGACTCAAGCAGCGTAATCAAACCGTCCACGGGATCGGATCAAGCACATCTTGCCAGGTTAGCTGCAGTCGACCGTTGCAAAGGCAATCGACCCATCCCGGACGCTCGCCCTTACGGGATCTTTGCACCACCCGACCAGGTACTCACCGGGCGGCAGGTCTTCGAACGCGAAGAAGCCATCCCCATTGCTGATGGTCTTCCGGTTGACGGGGCCCGTCAGGGTGAGGGGTGCGGATGCCGCGGTGCCGAACTCATTGGAAGCGAAACCCAGGATCGAACCCTTCAGATCGCCAAAGCACGCGAAGTTCACGACCGTCCGCTGATTGCTTCCCACGGTCGCGGACTTCCTCGTGGCGTCGCAGGTCAATCCTGGCGGCGTCTTGATGACCACGACATAGTCCCCGGCAGGCACTTTTCCCCACTCCCAACTCCCGTTGGCAATGGTCGTCCCAAAAGCCCACCAGAAGCCGTCCCTCACACGCTGCAACTCCACCCACACGATCGGGCGAGCCTCGCCATTGATCGTCACCGTGCCGCCAATCGCGCCCATCGGACCCGGCGCCGGCGTGGGCGGCACCGGGGACGTTTCCCGTGGCGCCGTTGGCGCGCTAGGGGGACCAGACTCACACCCAAGCGCCACAATCAACATAGCGACCTGCGCCGAAACCGCTGCGGCGCGCCACAAGCTGCCTCCCGACATGACCGTCCTCCCCGTGACTGCTGTCGAAGCAGTAAACTCCACCGCCGTGACCAATCGATGATCGCACAGGCTCCGGCATAGGGTCCCCCGGCGATCCGCCCGCACGAAGCCCCCAGGGACCTCGTCCAACACCCGTCCAACACTTCTCCGTGATGCAGCGGTTTGAGCGTGACGCCTAGAGCCAATAGCACCCCCGACACGATGGCGGACATCGCCGCGTTGCCGGGCGTCACCGAGGAACAACGCACGCAGCTACTCGGCCCACGCCGCCGCCCGCGCTCGACGCCTTGATTCCGTCGTCGCCCCACACGCGGCAAGGGCCGTGCAGGCAAAAGGTGCCGTGGCGCCGAGCGCGGTGCGGCGGAAGTGCGTGATATGACGAGACATGGCTAGCCTCGCTAGTGGGCCTTAGGCCCCCGACCGTCCGGAATGTGCCCTCATCCCTCGCACACCCCTTTCATGATTCCATCCACGGCTGCGAAGCCTTGGCCGCCGCCCTTTGCCCGGACCGCGACGTTGACCGCCCGTGGGCCGAAGAAGCGGCCTTCCAGGACCCCATCGGTCCCGAACGTGGCGGCAAAGGTCGTGGCGCCCGGGGCGAAGCTCGTCTGAACCAGCTGGTATCGGACCTTCGCCCAGAAGGGCTCCGCCCAGCCGGACACGGTGCCTGCAGCAAGATCGAAGGTCAGCTTTAGCTCGCCGATCTCGTCCTCGCCTATGTGGCAGGTGATCGTTCCGCTGACGGGAACGTCGCCCGGCGCCGTCGCTATTCCGAAAGCGAAGTAGGCACGCGCGAAAGAGCTTTCGAAGATGCGGGCATTGCCGACGTATCCAGCCGCCGGGAATCGATGAGGCGGGGCCGACACTAACATGTAAAACGGGAGTTTTGTTCCGCCGCTCTCGAAGACGTCGTACTCGTATGCCGTGCCGCCAACCAG
>DATLXN010000049.1:0-10270 GCA_035575715.1 Vicinamibacterales bacterium
CACTGCGACGGGTGCTCAGGGCCATGCTCACGTACCATCCGAATGGCCCGCTCGCGGACTTCGGGGGAATACTTTCTCGGTCTTGCCATAGGCTCCATCCTCTCAAGGAATGAGCCCTCCGATGATCCCGGTACGATTCAAGGTGATGCTGGATCAGATTTTTGGGGAGAACAATTTTCAGAACGAAATCGTCTGGCGTCGGCACTACTCGCATAACGACCCAAAGAAATACGGCTGCGTACACGATGTGATTTTCTATTACGTTGGCGGGAAGACGTTCACCTGGAATCAACAGTTTGTCCCGCATGCTGCCAGCTATATCGAGTCCCACTACTCAAACATCGACAAGGACGGGCGACGGTATCAGCATGTGTCGTGCAGTGCGCCAGGAGAAGGACCGCCGCGTCGATTTGGTAAACGCGGTGAATTAAAACCACCTACGGGTCGCCACTGGAGCTGGACGCAAGAAAACCTCGACAACTTGATAGCGAAAGGGAAAATCGTTTTCACAAAAACAGGAATGCCTCGGCTCATTCAATACTTAGACGATATGAAGGGCGTACCGTTGCAGGACTGTTGGGATGACATCTCGCCCGTGAACAGTCAAGCGGATGAATCGCTAGGCTACCCAACCCAAAAGCCGCTTCCGCTGCTGGAGCGCATCGTCAGCAGCAGCAGTAATGAGAATGACGTCGTGCTTGATGCGTTCTGCGGCTGCGGCACCGCCTTGGTCGCCGCGCAGAACCTCAAGCGCCAGTGGATCGGCATCGACGTATCGCCGACTGCCTGCCGCGTCATGGCGAAGCGACTACGGGATGTATGCGGACTACCGGAAGACGAAAAGCTCTGGAAGATCGCGCGCGGCTTCGTGGTGCGCGATCTGCCGTGGTCGGAGGAAAAGCTCCGCAAGATCCCCCCATTCGAGTTCGAGAATTGGGCCGTCATCGCGCTCGGCGGTATCCCCAACAAGGTGCAAGTTGGGGATATGGGCATCGACGGCCGGATCTACCCGGCCAGTGCCGCGCCCGAGAAGCGGACCAAAGACACCGGGCACCTGGAGTTTATGGACGTGTGGTATCCCGTCCAGGTGAAACAGAAGGACAAGGTCGGACGGCCTGACATCGACTCGTTCCAGGCGATGATGCACCGCACAGACCGGCAGAAAGGATTTTTCGTGAGCTTCGATTACTCCCGCGATGCGCTGGCCGAGATCGACGCCTTCTTCCGAAAGAGCGGGCGCATCATCATCCCGCTGACAGTGCGGGAGATCCTCGACGAGCAGATCGCCCGGAAATTGGCCTGAGGTTCGAACTGACCCACTACCTAGCGGCTCCGTGCCTGGCACTCGATCGCAGTCTGTGCTATGGTTCACCCAGCGACGCCCGAAACCAAAATCTCCGGCGGCATTCTGATGCCGTGAACGTGGAGGGAACGGAAACTCGGCTGAAATACGAGGGCGCGCGATGGGAGCTACGAGGGCTCGCGTCAGGTATCAACCTGGCGCGGGCCTTTTCCATTAGGTCCGCGTCGCATCCGCGAAGGTGACGACATGGCAACACCGGAACTCCCGACCGAGCAGACTCTGAAGCCCCGCTACGCTGAACCTCGCCTGTTACTGAACTGGGCCAAGAACCCGCAGCTAAAAGTTCTCAAGATGCTGGCGTGGGTGGTCTACGACCGCGAGGGCGTCCGCAACCCCAACACACTCGAGACCCGCGTCGATGCATTGTTGAAGGCCGTGACGCGAAATGTATTGGACGAGGACGGCGTGACGCTTGCCACGATCAAGGAGCACACGCTCGCGGAACAGGGCGCGCCGATCACGGCGACCAAGCTGTTGCAGCGCGCAGACAAGGCCGACCGCTACTGGGAGTTCAACGAGTATCGAGGCGCGGTCGTGCAGGCATACGAGGATGTGCAAAACGCAGCAGCACATCGCAAGACGGAGACTGCGTAGCAGACCCAATGCAAACCCGCAATTCTGACCTCGACGAGCGTGGTGGTTTAAGAATTGCGGGTTTGGGTGTCGCTTTACCCTAGCTAATGGGGCGCGGGTAAATTTATAATAGCTATACTCGGCGGTAGCCGCCGGGGGTTCGCCATCGGAAGTCTGATCATCGAATCAGGCTAGTCTGCCAACACCGAGGCGAATTTTAAACCGACCGCTATGCAGAGCGTCGGTCAAGTGAACAACTTGGCCGACGCTCTTTTACGTGCGGAGCGCTGGCCTCACGGGAGGTGGCAGTGCTTGGTCTGAAATTCGCCCGCCTGAATCGCGGCCTGTCGCAAGCCATGTTGGGCTACATGGCGAAGCTGCCGCAGCCCTTGATCTGCCTGATCGAAACGGGCCGACAGAACCCGACTCCCGTCGAACTGAAGGCGCTCGCGCGCGCGCTCGGCGTCGCGGATCCCGCGCTGCTCCTCCACGAATTTCCAGACCCGTTCGTTGAGGCGGAGCCGCAGGCTGAGGCGGTGGCGCGATGACGCGTCCCGCTATCCAGCAATGGGCCGCCCATTACATCCAGAACATGGGATTCGCCGTGGTGCCTCTCGAATCGCGGTCCAAGAAATGTCTGATTGACGGCTGGCCCAACAAGACGTTCGGCATTGCGGACTTCGGAGCCGACGCGAACATCGGCATCCGTCCTATCGACGGACTCGTGATGGTGGACGACGACTTCAAGCAGGACGCCCCTGCCTGCATGGATGACTTTCTGCCACCAACGGCAGCGGCCTTCGGACGCGGGTCGCTCCGACGTCGGAAGCGACTGTATCGCTGCGCGGACCTCGCCAAGGAAATCACCTTTACCGATATCGACGGGACCCACCAACTCCAACTCCGGGTAAACGGGCGGCAGGATATGGCCCCTCCGTCCATCCATCCTGATACGGGTGAGCGCCTGACGTGGGATGGGCTGCTGCTGGAACCAGCGACGGTGGTCCACGACCGCTTGGTGGATGGAGCCCGGTGGGCGTGGACGGCGCGGATGATCGCGCAATACTGGCCCGCACGCGGACGCCACGACCTGCGGCTTGCGTATGCGCGTGTGCTGCTTGAGACCCTGGAAATCCCCGATGGGACCGCCGTTCGCATTCTCGAATGGGCCTGCCGACTCGGTGGCTCCGACGCCAAGGGGATAGCCGACGCGCGAGGGGCCGTCGAGAGCACACGCCAGCGGTTGACTGCGAACGAGGACGCCACTGGCGCAGCGACCATCGGACGCCTGCTGCCGGACACTGGGAACAAGATCATCGCGCAATTGCGCCGCGCCTACGGCACAACAGACAACGACGTGGTTATTCGCGGCGGGGCGCTATCCACCATCGTTGATCGAACGGAGGCTGCGCTGCTTGCCGCGACGGCACGGATCTACCAGCGCGGCGGGGCGTTGATTCGTCCCGTTCGGCTCGACACGGCGGTTTCCGACGCACCCATTCGCCGCGCCGCCGGGTCTACGGTGCTGATCGCCGTGAAAGAACCGTGGCTGGTCGAGCAAATGGGACGCGCCCTCCGATGGGTGCGAGAGACCAAGGATGGAGGGCGGACGCTCAAGGACCCACCCGCGATCTACGCGCGCACGCTGCTCGGTCGCAGCGAGTGGAAATTTCCGGTGCTGCGGAACGTGGTGACGACACCCACGCTGGACCGCGACGGGCGGATCATCGCGACACCTGGCTTCGACAAGCAGAGCGGGTTGCTCCTGGACTTCGAGCCGGACGCCTTCCCGCCGGTTCCGGAGTATCCGACGCAGGACGACGCTCGCGAGGCGTTGAACCTTCTGGCTTATCCGTTGCGTGGCTTTCCGTTCGAAGACGACGCGGCAAAGTCCGTCGCGCTGTCCGCGATGCTGACGGCGCTCGTGCGATCGAGTTTGCGCTCTTCTCCCCTTCATGGCTTCGACGCGCCAACCGCGGGCACTGGCAAAACACTGCTGACCGAAGCGGTCGGCTTGATCGCGACTGGCTGCAAGCCGGCTGCGATGAGCCAAGGCAAGAGCGAAGAAGAAGACGAAAAGCGGCTCTCGACGGTGCTGTTCGCTGGCGATCCCGTGATCCTTATCGACAACTGCGAGCGGCCCGTCTCTGGCGACTTTCTGTGCTCGATGGCTACGTCCGAGGTCGTGCAGGCGCGAATTCTCGGACTGTCCGAGCGCCGCGTGCTGCCATCGACCGCGCTGGTGCTCTTGAACGGCAACAACTTGACCTTCGCCGGTGATACCTCGCGCCGGGCCGTCAAGTGTCGGCTCGATGCACAGGTCGAACAACCGGACGCACGCACCTTCGACTTCGATTGCCATTCCGAGATTCGCGCCGCGCGGCCCGAACTGGTCGTAGCGGGTTTGACGGTCCTGCGGGCGTATGTGGTGGCTGGCCGCCCCGCGCGGCTGACGCCTATGGGCTCGTTCGACGACTACGAATGGATACGCGGTTCGCTTGTGTGGCTCGGGCGGGCGGATCCGAACGCCACCCGCGCGGAGATTCTGCGAGACGACCCGCGCAAGAACGAACTCGTCGAAGTGATGGAACTGTGGGCGGAGGCTCTGGGCACGGAGGCCGTCGAAGTGTCGGAGATCGACCGTCGCGCGGAGGCGTTCGCCGAAGGCGGGCCGGTGGAATTTGCAAAGCGTGAACACGAAAAGGCACTGCGGGACAAGTTGAACGAGGTTGCGTGCCGCGGCGGAAGGTGGTCGGGCAAGAGCGTGGGGTGGTGGTTACGCCGCCACAAGGACCGCGTGGTGGGAGGACGGTGCTTTATCTGCGAAGCGGGTCGCGATGGGCAGCGGTGGAAGTTATGTGCGTCGCTGGAGAAACCGGAGAAACCTGCGTTGGCGGGTTTGTAGGGTTTCTAGGGTTTCTCTATAGGGAGGCCCCGTTTGAAAACTTGGAAAGAAAAATTCTAGCGGGGCCGGGGGCTACGAAAACCCCCAAAACCCTAGAAACCCGCGCAGGCGGTGTAAGGAGCTATCTCATGACAGACGATGTTATCGGGCAACCGGCACGTGAAGCGCTTGGGGACACTACGCGCCGCTGCACCGCGACCAGCAAGGGCACCGGCACGCGGTGTGGCAGCCCGCCAATCCCGGGCGGATTCGTGTGCCGCTTCCACGGCGGTGCGGTCCCCGCAGTGCGGAAGTCGGCCCGCGAGCGCCTACTGGCGATGGTCGATCCCGCCTTGGACGCCCTGCTGCGCTTTCTGCGGACCGCGCCGCCCTGCGAGCATTGCGGTCGGTCGGATGCGGATCGCGATCCCGTCGTGCTGCGCGCCGCGCAACTCGTGCTGGATCGCACCGGCTTTAGCCCGGCGTTGGCCGTGACGGTGACGCCCGCTGCCCCGAGGGCGGATCACCTCGCGTGGCTTCCGAGCGAACAACTCGCGCAGATGACGGCGTGGATTACCGAGGCACGTGCCGCGATGGCACGCGGGGACACGCCACCCGACATGCGGAGGGACACGATCGACGCCGTGCTGGTTGAGGATGAGATGCCCGACGCGGACAGCAAGGTTACGGCCCCGGTACGGCCGAACCTTTCGGCCCGCAACCCGTAAGCCTGCCGTGGGTTGGCGGTCGGCCCGACCGCCACGCTTAAACGCTGGGGGCCGATCGGCGGGGGGTTGGTATATACCCGCGCCCTCCCTTTGGCGTCAGTGGCGGGGCTTCTTAAACCGTGTGTCACAGAAGGAGGAGGATGTATGACGCCTGCGGATTTCACCAGTCAACTGCTGGCCCGCGGAATCGAGTTGATAGTGCGCGGCAACCGTTTGCGCGTGTGGCCAGGACGGGCCCATAAGTATGGCCTCACGGACTCGGAGCGCGCCTTCCTCCACGCGCATCGATACGAACTCAAAGCGCTCGCGGGAACGTTTCCGGAGGCGACCGTGGTCTGGACACGTGACGCCCCGCTACCCGTCGATCCGGAACCGGAACCCGAGCCCGTGATGTGGACCGCGGATTATGCGCGCCGCATCACGGAGGCCGACGTGATCGCGGCGTGCGGCACCGCGCAGCCGTTGGGGATGTCCAAGCGCGAAGCCTACGAACACGCACGCGAATGGCTGGCCGAACAGCACGCCACACGGGACCGCGAGCGCCGCACGCAGGACATGCAGCACGGGATTCAGCGAGCGCAGGGAGGTTGGTCATGATCGACGGGTTCGTCGCCGATGTGTGCTGCGTTGTGAACACGGTCCGCGCGGACGTGAATCGCGATTACGGCACCGGCAACAACCTCATTGGCACGACGGCGCGGCAGGCTGTGCGAATGCCACATCACTTGGACCTTGCCGCCTTAGACAAGCTGACGCAGTGGGTGTTGTTCGTGACGCGATTCAACGCCCGCCGCCGAACTTTAACCCCGGCGGAGCTGCAGGTGCAGCACGCCGCCGAGCGACTTCAAGACGCAATTCACAGGAGGACTCCATGAAACTAATGAAATACGAATTCCGAAATGCGGGTGGCCGAATCTGCTGCAGCGCGGACAACCCGGACTATCTCTGCGACACGTGCAAGGCCCGCCTGCCCGCCGTGGTCTCGACGGACGGCTACGCGACTGCGCTGGCCGCTCGTGGGATCACGACGGCCGCCGTGGTCTTAACGAACGGCATTCCGGACGGCTACGCCACGGCCCTCGCGCGAAAGGAGACTCGATGACTCCCACGATTTCCGAAACGACTGACCTCGGCGAACAGGCGCACACCGCCCTCGCCGCGCTCTCGGCGAAGATCGACATGCTGCCCGACGAAGGTGACGAACCCCGCCCGAACGAGCGGGATCGCATCGCCGCGCGTCGGCAACTGCTCCGCGAACATCGCCGCCATCTGAGTCTCGCCGTGGACGTATGCGCCGACATCGGCCCGCGGATCGACGCGACACGTGCGTGGCGGGAGCTGCTCATCACCTGCCAGACCGATCTCGAGCCGCGGCTGGCGGAGTCGGAAGCCGAGGACCGCCGCGACGAGGATGCACTGCGGCAGTCGTTGCGGATTCTGCACGACGGCCCTGAGGTTTTTCCTTCCGGCGAATTGATGCCCAACATCCTGCATAACTGGCTGACGTCGCACGGCGTGAAAATGTCGAACGGGTGTCTGTTTGCCGGTCGCGGTGGGCTGCGATGCTGCGACGTCCGGCTGGCGGCACTCGCGAAGGAGCACGACACCGCAACGTCGGAGCTGGAGCACTGGGTGCGCGCCGTGAAATCGCTTTAGACCGGGGATCCCTGTGGGCTGCTTTGGCGAGCTTCGCAGCCTCAAGCCGTGTTGGGCCCCGGTCGGCAGCGCACGCTGTTTTTGTCTCCCCAGCACGGCACGAAACTCGCCGAGGGTGCGTCCGCGACCCCTTAAGTTGGCCCGTTGCTCCCGTGGCCAACACGCGGACACTTCGAAGAACGCGGCGCGGCGGCGGCGGCGCGTAGGCGTAGGCGGCGCGGGCTACGGCGTACGGGCCGCGCGGCGGTCTAAATAGGGTGGTGGGGCTACAGGGGCGGGCTACGGGGCTACGGGCGCGTCACGTAGTTCTAGGCGTGTGCGGCTCCGGCCCGGTATAATTGCCGTAAGTGCCTGAGTCATAACGACTTAGCGTCACATCACGGGAGCACATCATGAAGAATCGCACGACAAGATTCACCTCCGGAACGCACTCGCTCACGATATCCCTGCGCAAAGGGCAGGCGGGAATCAAGACATCGGTCCGGCATCGCACGCCGGAAGCGAAACCGCAAATCGGGTGCAAGAACTACTTCGAACTCACCGATGAGGCGAAAGCGCAGGAGTCCTTCGACGCGTTGGTGGCCGATGCGGTCACGAATGGCTGGACGCGAACGGCGAAGGCGGAGCGCACCCCCAGCTTCACGGCAATCCCACACGCCCCGACCGCCACGTTGAACGCGGTGCGGGCTCGCCGGTAACAGGGCTTCCGGGGTCGGTCCCACGACCGGCCCCGGAACCACCACAGGAGCCACCGACATGATTGCCGCCATTTACGCCAGGAAATCTACGGAGCAACACGGAGTCGCCGCCGAGGCGAAGTCGGTCACGCGCCAAGTCCACAATGCCCGTGCCTTCGCCACGCAGAAGGGCTGGACGGTGTCGGACGTGTTTACGGATGATGGCATCTCGGGTGCCGAGTTCGCGAAGCGACCCGGTCTGCAGCGACTGCTGAAGGCACTGACTTCACGACCGCCATTCGGCGTGCTGATTGTCAGTGAACAGAAGTCGATCGGCCGCGAGATGTCCGAGACCAGCTACATCATCAAGCAGATCGCCGAGGCCGGTGTCGAGATCTTCGAATACGTCCACGGCCAGTCGCTCACACCACGGACCCCGGTCGCCAAGCTGCTGTCGACGGTGCAGGGCTACGCCGATGAGGATCATCAGCGCAAGACCAGTGAACGGGTCCACGAGGGCCATACGAAGCTGCACACGGCTGGCCACGTGGTCGGCGGGCGGGTGTTCGGCTATCACAATCGGCCGGTCTACATCGGGGTCGACCGGGATGGCAATCCGCTCCGCTCCCACGTCGAGCGGGTCCGCAACGACGCCGAGGCCGCAGTCGTGGTCCGCATCTTCGAGCTCTACGACTCGGGACTCGGCCTCAAACGGATTGCCAAACTCTTGACGCGTGAAGGTGCGCCATCACCCAAGCACTATCGGCGGACCGACGGGTTGGCGCCTCTGGAGGGTTGGTCGCCATCGACGGTGCGCTCCGTGCTCACACGGCAGACGTATCGCGGCGTCGTTGTCTGGAACAAGACCAAGAAGCGGAACGATTGGGGCAAATACGCACCCACGGACCGGCCGGAGTCGGAATGGATTTCCACGGTGGTCGAAAGCCTCCGCATCATCGACGAACAGCTCTGGACGCGGGTTGCGTCACGCCGACACGATGTCGAAGGCAAGGCCGTCCGGTTTGCGGGGGGTCGTATCTCCGGACGCCCGCCGAAACACGCGACGGTGAACCTGCTGGCCGGACTGGCGACGTGTGGACTCTGCGGCGGCGGGTTGGTGGTGGAAACGGGTGGGAAGAAACGGGGCCGCAAGCCGGAATACATCTGTCGCCGAAGTCGGGTCCACGAATCATGTAGTAACAAGCTGCGGATCTCGGTCGCCGAGATGAACGAAGCGGTGTTGCAGGCCGTGGAATCGCATGCACTGACGCCGGACGCGATCGAACAGGTGATTTCGCTCACCGAACGCGATGATGTCGCGGAGCAGCGACACGCGCTCGGTCGCGAGTCCGCGGATGTCGCGCGGCGGCTGGCGCATCTGACCGGTTTGATCGAGAACGGCCACGGCGACATTGCCACGTTCGTGGCCCGGGTCCGCGAACTGGAATCGCGACAGACCGCGATCGGGGGCGAGCTCGTGAGCCTGCGTCCCGTGCCGAGGCTGGCCCCGGCGGTGATTGAGAATCGACTTGGCGAATGGCGACGCCTGCTGCGAGCCTCGACCACGCAAGCGCGGGTGGTCTTGCAGCGAGTGCTGTGCGGACGCCTGACGTTTACGCCTCGGCCCGACGGCGGCTACGACTTTGCTGGCCCGACGCGATTCGACAAACTCTTCTGTGGCCTCGTGTGTGAGCGCCCGGCGTGGATCCCCACCGACGAGGCGGGGACCGAACACATCAGCTCGAACGATACGTTTGACGGTGATTACAGCGCCCTTCTGGACCGCGCCTTTAGCGCGGGGAAGGGATGGTGCGCCCGGAGGGACTTGAACCCCCGGCCTACGGGTTCGAAGCCCGGCGCTCTATCCAGCTGAGCTACGGGCGCATCTGCGGTTACAAGCCGTCCATGATACCGCAGGTCTAGCCAAGTGGATTCCTCGCGAAACAGAGGTCTTCGACGATCCTGCCTCCGATGAGGTGTTCCTGGATGATGCGTTCGGCGTTATCCGGCGTGACGCGCCGGTACCACGTGCCTTCCGGATACACGACGCAGATGGGCCCGTCGGTGCAGATCCGCAGGCACCCGCACTTCGTGCGATAGCAGGGGCCCTCGCTTCCGGCGATGTTGAGCTCCTTCATCCGCTTCTTGAGATATTTCCACGTCTCTTCGCCGTCCCTGGCATCCGCGCAATCGGGGCCCAGGCAGATGAAGAGATGGCGTGTTAGTTTGCCGACGCCGAATGCCGCGCCGACGGCGGCGGGCTTCTCGTCCTTCCGCTTGCTCATGGTCCGATATTAGCCCGTGGCACCGGGCTTGCTGGCCTCGAGTCATCCAGAAGGAGCATCAAGATGAGAAACACGGACCGCCCGCAGACCGATGAGCTGCCTCG
>DATLXN010000050.1:0-126508 GCA_035575715.1 Vicinamibacterales bacterium
TTGAGTCTGCCAAGGCGTGTATGGCAGGCGACGCGCGGCCCATGGTTTCGCCTCTGGTGAATCGATGTCGATGACAACAACGCCAGACACGGACCCAGTGACGATTGCGATGTTCGTGAGCTGTCCAGCACACCAAAGGGAGATTGCCGCCTCTGTCGCGATGCGCGTCTGATATGCGCCCCATGCAATCGCAGGCACTTTTCCATCACCGGCGGTACCAGCCGCCACCCCTGGCCGCGGGCGGGGCACTGGAATCACGCTCAATCCGCGACGCCGCAGCGCGAGCGCTTGATCAAGCGGTGTCATGCGTCTTGCGCCGTATTGAGAATCTGGATCACGAGAGCGTCTTTGTTCGCGATGACCGTGTGATGACGAGCGATTTCGTGGATCGCCTCGATCATCCGAAAGATGGCCGTCGTTGTGTCACGCCGACGGCAGTCCCGTAAAGAATCAACAAGCAACTGCGCGAGCGGGTTTGGTGGAGTCTCGTAGAGATCGCTTGGTACGCTCACGATTTCACCCCGTTGGCCGTCAACAGCGTGGCAATCGCCGGCACTTTTCTATCGCCGGGTGTACCGCTTGCCACGCCTGGCTGTGGGCGCGGAACAGGAATCACGCGAAGCGCGCGGGAGTGAAAAGCTAGTGTTCGAACCTGAACGTTCACCATGATGTCGCCGCGGAGCGTCGCCCAAAGCCGGAGGCTTTCAGTGCCATTGCCGGGGAGCACCTTGTCGGGAGGCGCCGGACGGTGCGCGCTCGACTGGGCCGCGCAGTTGACGGCACGCGTCTACTTGTCGTCACGGCCGCTCTCACCGGTTGCCGACGCAATCCAGGCCTTCAGAGATTCGGCCGGCACCCGCACTGAACAGCCAACCCGCATCGACGGGATCGCGCCGCTCGAGATTAAACCGTACGCTTTGGTGCGACAAATCCCAAGCGTCTCCGCGACCTCTGATGGTTTGAGAAGCAAACGCTCCATTTCGCCCTCTTTCTGTCGAAATGATAATTGACTATTGAAATGATTGTGAATATCATTAGCGTTTCAATGAGTCGCCAATTAGAGCGTTTTGAATGGCAGGTGGCGCGGGATGGTTATCAGTGGGTCACCAGCCGCGCCGCGTTTCCGCCACCGCGTGATCGAGCTAACGAGCCTCTGTCCGCACTTATTGCACCGGATCTCCGGCATCAACGTGAGTCGCGGTTCCTGATCCCGCAGTCATCGGTAGGGAAGTCGTATTCGCCGCTCGTAACGGCACCAACGCTGTTCCGAGAGTTCGCTTTGCTTGAACCGACAGAAATCGGATTTCTTCGATTCGCGAATAAATACGGTTCGTTGGGCGTCGGCGTGTCCACATGGGGTGCCAAAACCGATGTGGTTGCGGTGGATGCAGAACCGTTCTATCTATGGCAGCAGGAATGGCATCGAATATCGGAGGTCAATGGGGTTTTGCGCGCTCTCCAGACCCAAGATCACCGGTCATTATCTAAATGGTTTGTCATCAACGGCGACCGAGCCGAGTACCGGCAGCATCCGAAAGCTCCCCGCGAGATCGTCGCAAGCAAATACGACGTGCGGTCAAAAGAAATGTGGGACCACGCAACGTCGGCTCGTAATTCGGCAAACAGAACAAGGCGCGTCGCGCGCGCATGGGTGCAATCGGCTGTGAACGAGAGATTAAGCGGGCGCCCAGAGCGAGCTGCGGTAACGCACGCCCGGATCACTGTCGAGGGATCGGGGCAGCTTATGTTCAATCTGACGCCGGCCTCGCTACTGGGCTGTCTGTGGTTGCAATGCGCGCGCGTCCTGGTCGTTGATCCGCGATTCGCACAATGCGCGTACGCCTCTTGTCAACGATGGTTCGAGGTCTCACCCGACGGACGCCGACGGAATACCAAGTATTGTGAGCCGAGGTGCCGTTTGCGGGCCCACAGAGCCAAGCCCGAAGAACAGATCAAGAGACGCACACCTCGGAAGAAATCATAATTACAGTACACAACGACGGGTGCACGGCACGGCACGTCGCAAGCACAGGGGACACCTACATGGCAGGTAGACGCGGGCGCGGTGAAGGTAGCATCACACTCCGGCCGGATGGTCGTTGGATGGCGCGAATCGATCTTGGCTGGCAAAACAACAGACGCAAATACAAGGCTGTCTATGGCCGGACGCGCCGAGAAGTTGCGGACAAGCTAACTAAGACCCTCCATGCGGTTCAGCAGGGCGCCGCGCTGCCCGACGAGCGGCAGACGGTGGAACGATTCCTCAAAGCGTGGCTCGATCACAAGCGCGATAGCTTGCGCCCGCGCGCGTGGCTCACGTATGAGCAGGCCGTGAGACTGCATCTGTCGCCTGGACTCGGCAAGGTGCGATTAGCCAAGCTGACCCCGGCGCACGTGGAGCGATGGTTTCGCGAGCACCAACAGCAAGGCGCGAGCCCTCGCAATATACGCTACGCGCGCACGGTAATGAGGGCTGCGTTGAACCAGGCGCGAAAGTGGCGTCTCGTCACCGACAACGTCGCGGCACTGGTTGACCCGCCACGGCACGTCCCGCGGAAAATTCAGCCGCTCGATCCTCCGCAGGCTCGCGCGCTGCTGGAATCAGTGAAGGGTCATCGACTCGCCGCGTTGATCTCCGTGGCCACTGCGCTCGGTCTTCGCGTCGGCGAGGCGTTGGGCCTGCGGTGGATTGATGTCGATTTCGACGCTGGGACACTCAGCGTGCGCCAAGCGCTTGAACGCAGCGGCGGTGACGTTGCGGCACGGCGGCCCCTAATCGTTGAACGCCGTGATATTCGAAAGCGGTTGGCCGCTGCGCCCGCTCGCAGCCAAAAACGGCGCGAGCTCCGGGCGCAGCTCGAGGCGGTGCGCTCAAAGTGGCGCGACGTGCAGACCACACTCCGCATCACCGAGCCGAAATCCGCGAGCAGCGTCCGGACCGTTACGATGCCGAATGTTGTCGTGACCGCCTTGAAGGCCCACCGGACACGTCAGCTGGAGGAACGACTGGCGGCCGGCGGCGAATGGCAGGATTCAGGACTCGTGTTTACATCGCCAATCGGGACTGCGCTCGACCCGCGTAACGCGACCCGCGATTTTCCGGCTATGTTGGCGGCAGCCAAGCTGCCGGTCGTGCGCTTCCACGATCTGCGTCACACGGCGGCCACGTTGCTGCTGACGCAAGGCGTCGATCCGCGCACCATAATGGAGACGCTAGGACACTCGCAGATCAGCCTCACGATGAACACCTATAGCCACGTACTTCCCGCACTGCAGGCCGAGGCTGCGGCAAAGATGGACGCCGCGCTAAGTTGATCTACGTAGGCGCGCTTAATCCTAGATGGCCGTACTGCATGACCTTCGCCACGTAGATGTGCCGGTGCCGAGACAAGATCAAACCTCGCCACAGGCTCTCAGTGTGTCAGATAGTGTGTCAACGCGAGCGACTCAGCGCCGAATCGGCAAATTGTCGAATGAATTTGGTGAGCCCGGTAGGAATCGAACCTACAACCAACAGATTAAGAGTCTGCTGCTCTGCCAGTTGAGCTACGGGCCCGTTTCGGTGGGCGCGAACATGATGGTCACCCAGCACGCTCGTGGCAATTGGTGACTATATCACCACGCCGGGCAGCGATAAAGCGCGTGGTCGAGCAGTTGCTACACGACGTCGACGCGCGCGTGATGGCCCCGCGCTTTACGAATGCGCGCATCGCAGGTGACCAGCGGCGACTCCAGCGATTCGGCGAGCGCCACGTAGGCCGCATCATAGGCGGAAAGGTTGTGACGAAGCTCCCAGATGCGGGGCAGTAAGAAGTCGTGAGGGTAACGGATCAGCGGCAAATCTTGCAGGTCATCGAGCGCGGCCTTCGCGCGGGCCGCACGTAGTCCACCGGACGCCACCAGTCGCCGGAGCGCTTGTGTCACTTCCAGGTCAATCAGATGCGGCGCGTGGCATAGCCCGGTTGTCGGTGTGCTGGCCAGCAGCCGCGACTCGACCCGGGGGGCTTTCGGCGTCTGCAGCAGCCATTCAACCGCCGCGGATGCGTCGAGAACGATCACCGGCGATCGCGTTCTTCGCGCACGATGACGGTCGGCGAAATGTCGAGCGTGACCGGCTCACGCCTGTGGACACGGTCGCGCAATTCCTGAAACGTCGGGCGCGCCGCCATCTGGCGCACTTCGGCCAGCAGATAGTCCGATAGTGACATCCCGGCCAGTCCCGCGCGTGCCTTCAGCGTCCGGTGCACACTGTCCGGGACGTTGCGTAACTGGATCATCTTCGACATGCGTAAAACATAGCGTGCATGTGCAGCACATGCAAATGTCAAGTTGTTGCGCAACCGTGGCTCATCCGAACCGCGCCGTTGGAGCTTCCGAACCTCGGGGGTCTGCTGGCGTTACTACCGCGCTTTTCCATGCGCTGGGTCTGCGCGGATGAAGGCCTCGGGATCGATCGCGCCAGTTCCTCTTTCGTAGAGCCCAAAGTGCAAGTGCGGCGACGTCGTTCGCGCGTTCCCGGTATTGCCCACGGTGCCCAGCACATCGCCCGGCCGCATCCGCGTGCCGACCGAGACCAGCTGCTGATCGAGGTGTGCGTAATACACGCTGAGCGCGCGGGCCGAATCCCAGACCCAGACGACGCGGCCGCCAATCGCCGTTTCGTTGACGCGAGTCACCAGGCCGCCGGATGCGGAGAGGACTTCGGTGCCGCGCTTGGCGAAAATGTCGACCCCCTCATGCTGGCGACGCCCACCATCGCGATCGACACCGAACTCGCTTTGTAGATTGCGTGCGGTGGCGAGGGCGACCGGGAACAGGAACGCCGGCAGGACACGGGTCGCGATCGTCAGCGTACCGCTGCGGAGAAGTTCCGGCTGAATTCGTACGATCACGCGTCGATCGGCGTGCGCCTCAAACTGAAGTGCACCGAGGCCGCCGCCAAGACTGGTCGCCATACTCTGATCGGTTGGAAAGACATCGATGAAGGTCTGCGCCGGAGCGGCGCTGCGTAGCGTCGCGCGGATGTCGACCAGCTGTCCGCGCTTGAGCGTGACCAGGTAGGCGAGCGCCACCGGCCGTTCGGCGGCAATGGTCATCGTGCGGTTCACGGATGAAGGAACCGGCTGCGCGTCCGCAACTGCACTGGATGCCGACGCGATCCAGGCCCGGCCCAGTGGCGTCTCCGACACGCCGCTGCGCCCGAGCTGGGCGACGAATTGTTGGTGCGGGCTGCTGCCAGCGACCGATGCCGTTGCGAACCGGAGCAGGGGGGAATCGCGCGACAGCCACGCGCCAGTGCCGATGGCCGCGAGCAGCGCGATCCGAAAGAGAACGCGGAGGACGGAGGTCACCAGCCGCTCCGTCCTCCAGAGGTCGTGATTAGACGCGGGCTCTGCGCCCGGTCATCATCCGATAGAGGATCAACAACAGGATCGCGCCACCGATCGACATCAACCACCCGGCCGCTTCGCCGGGACCATAGAAGCCTAGTGCGCGGCCGATAAAGCCGCCGAGCATCGCGCCGGCAATGCCGATCAGAATTGTGACAATGAAGCCACCCGGATCTTTACCGGGCATCAGCAGTTTGGCGATGATGCCAGCAACCAGCCCGAACAGAATCCAGCTCAGAATACCCATCGAAAGCCTCCTCAAATGGATGCGCTACGCATCGCCGAGCAGGATTGCAAGGAGGGGGCCAGCGTCAGCGTTTCGGGCGGTTCGTCGGACCAAAGACGAGGTGGCCGAGGTCGCGGAGATCGTCGGCCAGCGACGGTTCGGCGAGGGCCGCTTCTTTATAGGGCATCGGCGGGATGTCCCGAAACCACTCGTAGGCCAGCTCAACACCCCAGCGACAGACTACCTTGGCCGATTTATAGCCGAGCTTGTGGTTGGCAAACCGTTCCTCGGGATCGAGACCGGTCATGCCGACGTAATAGCATTCACGCCCGTTGGCCCGCGGGTGATTGAGGCGCACGACATAGACGCGATGATGGTCGCGCGATCCCGAAGCCATCGCGTTTTTGGGCGTCTTTCTCGGTCGTGTTTTTGGCATCCGCGTCGTCGTTGATTGTTTCGGCACTGTCGGATTGATCGATTAGGGCGACTGCTTGAGCGTCAAAGCGGCATGGCCGGCCAGCGGACTGGTAGACTAACGAACAGATGAGCGCGGATCACCATAGGGTCGCGCGTGCCGCCCTTGGTTGCGCTCGTCTGCTCATCATCCCCGCCTTACTGCTACCGTTCTGGTACTGGGATAACGGCCTTCTCGAACTCGAGGCAACGCAGTTTGTGCAGCGTTACCTCGCGGATCGACCGCTGCTGCAGAAGATCTTCGACCCCCATATCAACGACATCGGCACCTACCAGGCGCGCGAGCTCAGTTACTTCATCGATTATCTCGACGCCAGGTTCTTGGCCTGGTGGATCAATCTCGACGTTGCCGTGTTTGTGCCGGCGAGTTCGGTTGCCGCCGGGGTGCTCACCGCGCTCCTCGTCGTCAGGCACACGCGTGGTTGGGATCCCGGTCGCGCCCTGATCGCGACGTTGTTGCTACTTGCCTACGTCACCAACTTCATCTATGTCGTGACGAGCGGCATGTTCTACCGCTCCACCAAACCATTGCTGGCACCGCTCCTGATCGCGACAGTGTTCTGCCTGCACGGCCTGCTCACGCGCCTGCACCAATCGCACTGGCGGCCGCCAGCCGGCGTGTTCGGGTTGTTCTGCCTCTTGAGTCTGCTCGACCGACAGGGATTTTTTCTCGCGGTCGTCGGCGCGGTGGTGATCGGGCTGTATTGGCTCGCCGGCCGGGCCTCGATCCGTTTGCTGCTCGCCGGCGCGGCGGCGGTGCTCAGCATGGTTGCCTACAACGTGGCGATCGGGCCGGCGCTCATTCGCGCACTGAACGGTTACACGCCAAGCTTCCGTTACCAGAACGTGCCGCTGCTCGACGTGCTGACTACGCCGCAGCACTTTGCGCGCGGGGCAGAAATCCTGTGGCAGGCGACGCGCGTTCTGACTGGCAATCTACCGTCACTGGCACTAGTTGCGCTCATTGCCGTCGCGCTATGGCGCGTCCACCGCACGTGGCGGCCGGCAGCGGGAACCGCCGGTGTGCTCGCAGTCGCGGCGCTGCCCGCAGCGTTCCTGTTGATGTTTGCGATCATGATCGCCCGGCACCCGGCGATCTATGAACTACGCGACCATCGCCTGTGGTACTACCCGCTGCCCTGGCAGGCGTTGCTCCTGGCTGTCGGCGTGATTGCGGTCGGGCAGTGGCGAGAGGTTGGGAACACCAGCGGGCGGTGGCTGGCGATCGCGTTGGTCCTGGTCGCGGTGGCCAACGTGATGCAGTGGAAAACACACCGCGCCAGCATGTTCTACGGTGAGTGGTTCCGCGTGGTGTATACGCAGTCAGCAGCGCTGAAGGCTTCACTGCGCGATGGGCGTGAGCGGCCGTCGCTCGCGCCGGAGTATGCCGACTTTTATCAATATTGTTTGCGACTGTCGCCGGCGCTGCGCCTGCGCGATAGCGAGACGCGCACGCGCGGGCGTTCGTAGCGGAGTGGTGCGCCCGAGTGGATTCGAACCACTGGTCTTCGGCTTCGGAGGCCAACATTCCCTTGGCCGGCCATCTTGGACGCGCGGCCGGGCACCGCAGCGGTCCACTGTCGCGGCACTCGCGATCCCCGCTCGGAGCAGTTCCACCGTAGAATCCGGAGGCGATGCCCTTGGCCGTCGGTGCTCGGCTTGGTCCGTACGAAATTATCTCCGCCATCGGCGCGGGTGGCATGGGTGAGGTCTATCGAGCGCGCGATCCGCGACTACGGCGAGACGTCGCGATCAAAGTGCTGCCCACGTCGTTCTCGGCCGACCCCGATCGTCTCCAACGATTCGAGCAGGAAGCGCGCGCCGCCGCCGCGCTGAACCATCCCAACATCCTTGCGGTCCATGACATTGGCGCCGAGGCGGATGCACCGTTCATTGTGTCGGAGCTGCTCGAGGGACAGACCCTTAGGGAGCGGCTGCTGGCCGGGCCCGTTCCGACGCGCAAGGTGGTCGGTTATGCCGTCGCGATCGCGAGTGGACTTGCAGCTGCACACGAGAAGGGCATTGTCCACCGCGATCTCAAACCCGAGAACCTCTTCATCACCACCGACGATCGGGTGAAGATCCTCGACTTCGGGTTAGCGAAGCTGGTCGACGCTCGATCCGGAGGCGAACGCGAGAGCGTGCGGCAAACCGCGCCACCGCAAACCGAGGTTGGCCAGGTGCTTGGCACGGTTGGCTACATGGCGCCGGAGCAGGTCCGTGGATTGGCTGTCGATCATCGCGCGGATCTCTTCGCCTTCGGCGCCATCCTCTACGAGCTTCTGTCCGGCCGGCGAGCGTTTCATCGCGACACGACGCCGGAGACGATGGCGGCGATCCTGAATGAGGAGCCGCCGCATCTCCTTCCGAGCGAACGTTCGATTCCGCCGGAACTCGCGCGCATCGTCGAGCGCTGCCTGGAGAAAAGTCCGCCGGCACGATTCCAGACCGCCACCGATCTGGGGTTCGTGCTGAAGGCTTTATCCGACGCTTCCGATTCTACAAACGCTGTCGGCCCCGGCCCGCGGATCGCACGGCGGGGACGCCAATGGGTCGGGTGGGCCATCGCTGCGTTGCTGTTGCTGACGCTGGCGCCCCTCGCGTACCAGCACGCCCGCGAGCGGCCCATCGTGCCCGAACTGATGCGCTTCAGCATTCCCCCGACCGTTGACTTTGGGGGGCCGGGAAATTTTGCCCTCTCTCCGGACGGCCGCCACCTGGCGTTCTTCGGGCTTGGCGCGGACGGGATCTTGCGTCTCTGGCTCCGATCCATGGAGACGCTGGACGTCCGGCCGCTGCTCGGTTCGGAGGTCCCCCTTGCCAATTTCGCACCTCCTCCTTTCTGGTCACCCGACAGCAAGTTCATCGCGTTCCAAGGTGGCGACACCAAGCTCATGAAGCTGGATGTGTCGGGCGGTCCGCCGCAAACCTTGTGCGATCTGCCTGGGGGGGCCGTGGGCGGCTCGTGGAATCGTGACGGCGACATCATCGTGGGGAATACCGCCGGCGGCCTGCTGCGCGTTCGCGAGACTGGCGGCGTCGCGTCGCCGGTGACCGCGCTCGATACATCGCGGAAGGAGGAGTTTCATCTGCTCCCCTCCTTTCTGCCGGATGGACGTCATTTCGTGTATTTACGCATTTCGCCGAGCGCGCCAGAGACGGGCGGGACCTATGTCGGTACCCTCGATGCGACGCCTGACAAGCAGAACGCTCAACAGCTGTTGCCCTACGTGGTCGGTCTGACCTACGCGCCGGCCAGCGATTCGGGACCTGGACGCTTGTTGTTCGTTCGCGAAGGAACGCTCGTGGCGCAGCCATTCGATCCGAAACGCCTGGCGCTTGCGGGGAATCCCGTGCCGGTGGCCGAGCGCGTGGGCTCCTTTCGGGACGGCGGTTTCTTCTCGACCTCGGCCAACGATGTTCTGGTATACCGCACCGCCAACACCGATTACCAGCTCGCCTGGTTCGACCGGCAGGGCACCCTGTCCGGTCGCGCCTGGGAGCCCGGCGGCTTTCGCAGCGCGGCTCTGTCCCCGGATGGCGCGCGCGCGGTCGCGTCGCGCACGATCCCGCAGGACACGGCAAAGGCCGACCTTTGGCTGATTGATCTGTCGCGCGGCAGCGGCGCCACGCGATTCACATTTGGCACCGGCTTGGCCGAGTTTCCGGTCTGGTCTCCAGACGGAACGCGCATCGCCTTTACCTTCAACAACAACTTCGTCTACGAGAAACTGGCAAGCGGCGAGGGGGACGAGAAGGAGCTGCTGCAGTCGTTCAGCGCGGGTTTCGTCAAGACTGCCGGCTGGTCGCCTGATGGACGGTTCCTTTTGTACGCCGCGAGGGGAAAGACCACCTTGAAATGGGACCTCTGGGCGCTTCCGCCGGACGGTGGGAAGTCTGTGCCGTTCGTGCAGACTGGATTCGACGAAGAACAGGGCCGGTTCTCACCGAATGGGCGGTGGGTTGCCTTCGTCTCGAACCAATCGGGCGCCAATGAAGTCTACGTGCGGGCATTCACGAGCGACTTCAGCGGTGGCTCCGCCAGCATCGGCGGCAGCGTGCTCGTCTCACGTAACGGCGGCACTGCACCACGATGGCGTGGCGATGGCAAGGAGCTGTTCTATCTGGCACCGGACGGGAAACTGATGGCCATCGAAGTGATCACCGGCCAGGAATTCCGCGCCGGCACGCCGACACCCCTCTTTCAGAGTCCGCCTGGCGCGATCGTTGGCGACGTCACCGCGGACGGCAAACGATTTCTCCTCGTCACGCCGGTCGGCCCGAGCGCGTCGACGCCGTTCACGGTGGTCCTCAACTGGACGGCAGGGCTGAAGAAGTAAGAACAACGTCGAGGCGGGACGGCGACTGACGACTGACGACTGGCTTACGACGTCGGCCCGAGTGCCAGCGCCATCGCCGCCCAGTTGGTCGCCGCTGCCGAAATAAAGGCGTCCGGACCATGCGGGAAGTCCGAGTCGAAAATCGGCTGTAGAGCAATCGCGCGGGTCCGCACGAACCACGACCCATCGGCAAGCTGCGTCTTCAGAAGAAAGTCGACGCCGCGGCGATACACCGGATCCGCCGTCGTCATGACGCCGCTCTGCACCAGTGCTACCAGCGCCTGCCCTGTCGCATATGCGTCGCTCGACATGCTTGGCAACTGCGCCCATCCGCCATCGGCGCGCTGTTCCGCCACCAGCGCGCGGCCGGCAGGCTCAATCACCGTCTTTGGCGCGTTCGCCCAATGCAGCCCCAGCAGCTGGAAGGTGCGATCTTCCGTCACGCGCGGCGTTGCCGTGCGCAGCCACGCCGCGCCCGCGGCAATTGACTTGTCGTACTCCGCGCGCTTCGCCGGCGGCCCGTAGGTCTGCAACGCGCGCATCGATGCAGCGGTCACTTCGAAGTCGCTCGATTCGATCGGCGGGCGGTTCGCCAGCACGCGCCAGCGTCCGTCGGGCATCTGGGCGCGGCGGATGAAATGCGCCTGCGCATCGGTCGCAATATCACCGCGGTACCCGTCAGCGGCCAGGCCGAGCAGAATGTAGGACATCGTGTCCGAGTCGCCTGGAATGCCGATGCCCTGAATCGCACGCTCGCGCCAGCTCTCGAGATACGTGCCGATCTTTCGTGCCTGATCGTTCTGCACTGCCGCGTCAATCCGGTAACCCTGCTGCCGCGCCACCTCGAAGGTCATCGACGCCAGCGAGTTGTTGTGACATGACACGCATCCGGACTTCTTCAGAAACGTGACATGCGCTTTCTGCAGCAGCGGCAGGGCGCGCTCGACTGCCTCGCGCGCAGAATGCGCCGGCTGGGGCGTCGGCGCAGGCGGCAGCGGTTCGTCCTTGGCCCCCGCCGCGAGCAGCATCTTGACGATCGGCGTTTCGCCATGTCGACGGGCGAGATTCAGCGCGGTGTCGCCTTTGGCCGTACGGGCGTTGACGTCGACGTTACGGGCGAGCAGCGCCTTGACGCTGTCAACCGGCATTGTGTCGGATGCGGCGGCCAGCATCAGGATCGACCGCCCGCTTTCGTCGTGGCCGTCGATGCTGGCGCCGCGCGCCATGAACATCGGGATGCCGAGCGACGGGCCGAGCGGCGGCGTGCCCATCATCATCGTCGAGGTGAGCATCTCGGTCGGGAACGCCTTCATCATCATCTCGGCGCACGCCATGCATCCGGCGGCCAGCGACAGGCCGAGGCCGGGAGGTCCTGCCGACTTCAGGTCGGCGCCGGCGTTGACGAGCAGCCGAAACACTTCCTCGTTCCCGGCGATTGCGGCTTCGGTCAGCGCGGTGACCCCCGGCCCGAAGGGCGACGAGCCGGCGATATCCACCTTCGCACCTTTGTCGAGCAGCAGCTTCACCGTGGCGGCAGACGCACGAGCCCCCGCGGCAATCATCAGCGCCGTCCGCCCATCGGCGGATCGCGCGTTGACGTCGGCGCCGCGATCGATCAACGCGCGCGTCTTTTCCAGGTCGGGCACGGCCCACATCAATGGCGTCGCGCCGGCGTCGTTGCGCGCGTTGACGTCGGCGCCGCGCGACAGCAAGTCGCGGACCGTCGTCGCGGGCGCATACAACGCCGCGTACATCAGCGGCGTAGCGCCGCCCGGCCCGCGGGCATTGGCCAGTTTCGGCTCACGCCCGACGCGTGAAGTAAAGCCGCGCAGGTCGCCGTCGCGCAGCAGCGTCACCAGTGGCGTCACCGCAGGCTCAACCGGCAGCGCCGCCACGTCGCCGGATGCCTCGTCGGGCCAGTGCGCGCCCTGATCGATCCACGCCTTGATGACCGCGACCTTCTCGGCCGGCAGCGCGCCGGTCGGCGGCATCTGCTGGCCGAAATCGCTCCCGACCAGGCGGAGATACAACCGGCTACCGGCGCTGTTGCCGGGACCAATCTGCGCAATCGTGCCGCCCCGCAGCGCGTCGCGCCGCCGATCGAGGCGGAAGCCGTTCATCTGCTGCGACGGCCCGTGGCAGCCGTAGCAGCTTTGGCGGAAGATTGGCTGCACGTCGCGGACGAAATCAACCGACTGCGCCAAGGGCGCACTCTGCGTCTGGACGGTGGTCGTGAGCATGAAGACGACGGCCGCGGCGGCGGATGCGGACAGGGCTCCGGCAACGACAAAGGACTGGCGCATACGGAGATCTCCCAGTTGACTGCGGGTGCGACTGTCGAGCTTAGGGCCGGTCTCGCAAAAAGTCCAGCGGCAACCGCACAGACCGTCGCGCGCGAAGCAGGTCGCAGGCCCGACCCCTTTGTGGAAAAGAGTGGTGCGCCCGAGTGGATTCGAACCACTGGCCTTCGGCTTCGGAGACCGACGCTCTATCCAGCTGAGCTACGGGCGCATAGGAGGGAAAACGAACGGTCAGTATAACTGCCGAGCCATCGGCTCGGCTACACCTACGACGGACGATGCTGCAACGCCTTGAGAAAATTCAGCAGCCCGTTGGTCGATCCATCGTGCGAGTTGACCGCCCCTTCGCCCGCGATCTCCGGCCGAATCCGCGTCGCCAGCTGCTTGCCCAACTCGACGCCCCACTGGTCGAACGAGTTGATGTTCCAGATCACGCCCTGGACAAATACCTTGTGCTCATACAGCGCGAGCAGCATCCCCAACGTCTTGGGTCCCATCCGCCGGTAGGCAAACGTCGTTGACGGCCGATTGCCCGGAAAAATCTTATGCGGCAGCAGCGCGGTGAGGGCGTCGGGCGAGAGCCGCTGGGCGGTGAGTTCGGCGCGCGCTTCGGCTTCGGTCTTGCCAAACGCCAACGCCTCACTCTGCGCCAGGCAGTTGGCCATCAGCGACTGATGATGACCGTCGAGCGGGTTGTGCGACTGCGCGGCGATCAGGAAGTCGCACGGAATCAGCCGCGTGCCCTGATGGATCAATTGATAAAAGGCATGCTGGCCGTTGGTGCCCGGTTCACCCCACACGATCGGCCCGGTCGGAATGTTGACGACGCGCCCGTCGCGATCGACGCGCTTGCCGTTGCTTTCCATGTCCAACTGCTGAAGGTAGGCGGGGAGACGCTGCAGGTACTGGTCGTAGGGCAGCACCGCGTAACTGTCGGCTTCGAGAAAATTCACGTACCACACGCCCAACATCGCGAGCGTGATCGGCAGATTCTTTTCGAGCGGGGCGGTGCGGAAATGCTCGTCCATCTGATGCGCGCCTTCGAGCAGCTGCTCGAAGCGTCCGAAGCCGGCAGCGATGGCGATCGGCAGGCCGATCGACGACCACAACGAGTAGCGCCCGCCGACCCAATCCCAGAACACAAACATGTTCGCGGGATCAATGCCGAAGGCCCTGACTTCCTGTTCGTTGGTCGACACCGCGACGAAGTGGCGGGCGATATGCGCCTCATCGCGCGCCCGGGCCAGACACCACTGCCGCGCCGATCGCGCGTTGGTCATCGTCTCTTCGGTGGTGAAGGTCTTCGATGCCACGATGAACAGCGTCGTTGCCGGATGCAACTCGCGCAGCGTTTCCGCAAGGTGCGAGCCGTCCACGTTCGAGACGAAATGCAGACGCGGCCCTTCGTGGGCATACGGGGTCAGCGCGCGGGTGACCATCGCCGGACCGAGGTCCGATCCGCCGATGCCGATGTTAACCACGTCGGTAATGCGCAACCCGCTGTAGCCCGTCCAGGCCCCAGTCCGGACCTTGTCGCTGAACGTGCGCATGTGCTCGAGCGCGGCGTGCACGTCGGGCATGACATCGTGCCCATCGACCGCCATTGCGCGTCCGGATCGATTACGCAAGGCGACGTGCAACACCGCCCGCTGTTCGGTCAGGTTGATCTTGTCGCCGGCAAACATCCGATCGCGCGACGTTTCAACGCCACGCCCGCGCGCCAGCTCGCGCAACAGGCGCATGGTGTCGGCGGTGACGAGGTGCTTGGAGTAATCGACGAGAAGTTCGCCGAGTTTCTGCGAGAGCCGGGCAAAACGGTCCGGGTCGTCGCGAAACCATTCGCGTAAATGCCCGCCGCGAATGACGCGGGCATGCGCCTCGAGCTGCTGCCAAACGGGAAGGTCGCGAAGGCCGGCCACGAGCGCTAAGTTTACTCGGCCCCACAGCCTCCGAGTATCCTGTTGTCTATGGCGCTGCTTGACTCGCTCAAACGCTACACCACTGTCGTCGCGGACACCGGTGATATCGGTGCGATCGCGGAGTATCTGCCGCAAGATGCCACGACCAATCCCTCGCTCCTGCTCAAGGCGGCCCAGCAGTCTGACTACCGGCCGCTGGTGGACGCCGCACACAAGGCGGCAGACCAGCTCTCTGCCGACGAGACGGCGCGCACCGAAGCGTTCATGGATCACCTGTCGGTGGCCTTCGGCGGGGAAATCCTGAAGATCATCCCCGGTCGGGTGTCGACCGAAGTCGATGCGCGGTTGAGTTTCGACGCCGAGGCGACGATGGCCAAGGCACGCCATCTGATCAGCCTGTACGAAAAAACCGGGACTCCGCGTGAGCGCATCTTGATCAAAGTCGCCAGCACCTGGGAAGGGATTCGTGCCGCTGAACGACTCGAGCGCGAGGGCATCCATTGCAACTTGACCTTGCTGTTTAGCTTTGCCCAAGCCGTCGCCTGTGCCGAAGCGCGCGTCACGTTGATTTCACCGTTCGTTGGCCGCATCTACGATTGGTACAAGAAGCAGCGCGGCGCCGAGATTGCGATCGACGAAGACCCCGGGGTGGCGTCAGTGACGCGGATTTATCACTACTACAAGAAGTTCGGCTACCAGACGCAGGTGATGGGCGCCAGTTTCCGCAAGATGGACCAGATCGTCAGGCTGGCCGGCTGCGATCTGTTGACCATCAGCCCCGAGTTGCTCGAAGAGTTGCAGAACGCCTCGGGCGAGCTGGTGCCGCGGCTGACACCCGAACTCGCCCAGTCGAGCGACGAGCGGCAAATTCATATTGACGAAAAGAGTTACCGCTGGCTGCACAACGAAGACGCGATGGCCGTCGATAAACTGAGCGACGGCATCCGACGTTTCAACGAAGACGCGCGCAAGCTCGAAGCGTGGGCCCGCGCGGCCGTCAGCGCGGCCTGATGCCGATGCCTGCTGCCCCGTCCGCTGTCACCTGGCAGGACGCCCTTCCGAGCGTGCTCCATGACATGCAGGAACGGGCGCCAGTGCTGCTGATCTTCCTCCGCCACTTTGGGTGAACCTTCTGTCGCGAAACGCTGGCCGACCTGGCGCGGCACCGGACAGCGATCGAAGCGACAGGGACGCAGGTGGCGTTCGTGCACATGTCCGACGAGCAGGACGCCGCTCAGTGGTTTGCCCATTACCGCGTCTCTGACATCGTGCGGGTGAGCGATCCAGACCAACGGTTGTATCGGCAATTCAGTCTCGAACAAGGCACGCTCGCGGAATTGATCCACCCGCGGGTGTGGTGGCGGTGGATCAGGACGGCGATCCTTGCCGGCTACGGAGCGGGCCTGCGTGGCCCCCACTGGCGGCAGCTGACCGGGGTGTTCGTCATTCATCGCGGCCACATTCTGGCGTCGCTTCGTCACCGCAATTCTGCCGCTCACCCCGACTACGTCTCGTTGGTGCACGGCTTGAAGCTCGGCGCTACAATACGCCCATGAACGTGCTGTCATGCATCCTTGTCTGCAGTGTGACGTTGTTCCTGACCACACCGCTGGCCGCCCAACAGCCGCAACCACCGACACCACCACCACCGCCGGCTGAGGAAGAAACGCAACCAGCCTACGAAGAGCAGGTCGTGGTGACAGCGTCGAAGGTCGAACAACAACTGGTCAACGCGCCGGCGACCGTGTCGGTGGTGACCAGCGACGTCATCACCAGTTCGCCGGCGACCAACTACGCCGAACTGTTGCGCTCGGTGCCCGGCGTCAACATCTCGCAGACCTCCGCCCGCGACTTCAACATCACACTGCGCGGTGCCACGTCGACGTTGTCGACCTCGCAGCTGGCCCTGGTCGATGGCCGGAGCCTCTATCTCGATTTTTTCGGCTTCGTCGCCTGGGACCTGCTGCCGATGAATCCGAATGAGATTCGCCAGATTGAGGTCATTCGCGGACCGGCGTCCGCCGTGTGGGGCGCCAACGCCCTCAACGGCGTCGTCAATTTCATTTCCAAGACGCCGCGTGAGCTGAACGGCAATAGCGCCACGATCAGCCTGGGCACGTTTGATCGCAGCGTCAACGACAACGACGCCGATGCTGGATCGATGTTCTCGATCAATGGAACGCACGCGCGCGCGGTCAACGATCGATGGGCCTACAAAGTCTCCGCCGGGGCGTTCACCTCGGATGCGTTTGCCCGCCCGACCGGTCTCATTCCAGGCAAGACGACACCGTATCCGGCATTCGAGAACAAAGGCACCAAGCAGCCGAAGTTCGACACCCGCGTCGACTACGACGCCCCCGGTGGCCGGTACAAACTGGTCTTTGCCGGTGGCTACGCCGGCACCGAAGGGATCATCCACACCGGGATCGGCCCCTTCGACATGGACGGCGGCGTCGGGCTGGGCTACGCGACGATGCGCTATTCGCGCAATGCGCTGCGCGTCAATTTCTTCACCAACCTGCTCAACGGTGACGCGACCGCGTTGTTGTCGTTCGGAACCAATGGCCGGCCGATCCCGTTCGCATTCAACACCCGCACCTTCGACTTTGAAGTCGGTAACGCCTCGACCATCGGCACCCGTCAGGTGCTCAGCTACGGCGGCAACGCGCGCTACAACAAATTCGATTTATCGATCGCGCCGCGCGGCGACAACCGCACCGAGTTTGGTGCGTATGTGCAGGATGAAATCTTCCTGACCAACTACCTCCGTTTAAATGTCGGCGCGCGCGTCGACAAGTTCGACGTGATCGACGAGGCGGTTTTTTCGCCGCGTGTCGCGCTGATTCTCAAGCCGCTACCCGATCACGCCATCCGCCTGTCCTACAACAAGGCGTTCCGCTCGCCGTCGTTGATCAACAACTACCTCGACGTCACGATCATCAACCAACTGGTGTTGTCGCAGATTAACCCGGCGTTTGCGCCGCTCGGCGTGTTCAACTTTCCGGTGGTCGCCACCGGGCAACGAAGACCTCCGCGAAGAATCAATCGAGGCGTGGGAACTCGGCTACACCGGCGTGATCGCCAATCGCGCGACGCTGTCAGCCGCCCTCTACTGGACCAGGAACAGCGACGAGATCTTCTTCACCCAAACGGCCCGCTACCGGGCGCTCTCGCCACCGCCGGGATTCACGCAGGCGCTGCCGATTCTGCCGCCGTCTACCGCGCTGGGCATTCTCGAGGTGCTGCCACCGGCCTGCCCGTCGCTGGTCGCGTCCTGCACTACGGGCGGGTTGCCATCGGCGTTCAGTTATCGCAACCTCGGGATGAATCGCAACCGTGGCTTCGAGCTGGGGTTGGATGGCGCAGTCAATCGCGCGCTGAATGTCTTCGCCAACTACTCCTACCAGGCGCTGCCGGACCCGGAGTTCGATATTTCCGAAGTCAATCTGCCGCCGAGCAACCGGTTCAACACCGGCTTCAACTTCAACAGCGGCCGCTTCCTCGGCAACATGTCCGTGAGCTATGTCGACGACGCGTTCTTTCAGGACGTGTTGGACTCGCGCTTCCACGGACCGACCGAGGCCTACACCCAGGTCAATGGCGCGCTCGGCTTGCGCTGGATGGACGGCAGGATCACCACGACGATCAAGGCGATCAACCTGGCCAACGACGAGATTCAGTCACATGTCTTTGGCGACATCGTCAAGCGCCAGGTGATGGGTGAAGTGCGGGTGGGGTTTTAATAAGAAGGCGAAAGACGAAAGACGAAAACAAAAAACTTTACTTCTGCAGCTTGTCTAACGCGGTCATCAAATCCGCGGGCTTGGCCTTCCGCAGACCCGCCCACAAATCGCCGACCTCGCGCACGCGCGCTTCGATCGTCTTGATCGTGAAATCCTGCGGCGAGATCTTCTCGTCGACCTCATCCCAGGTCAGCGGCGCCGAGACGCCGGCAAACGGGCTGGCGCGGGCGCTGTAGGCGCAGGCCAGGGTCTTGCCGGGGATGTTTTGCAGATAGTCGACATAGATCGTCTGATCCTTCCGCCGCTTGACCATCCGCTCGATGGTCGACACCTTCGGGTGTTTGGTCGTCACGATGGTGGCGATGATCTGACAGAACAGCACGCCGGTCTCATACGAGGTGCCCGGCGGCAGCGGGATGAAAATGTGCAGGCCCTCGGAGCCTGAGGTTTTCGGAAACGACGGCACCTTCAATCGATCAAGCTCGTCGTGAACCCACCGGGCGACGTCGAGGATCTGCGTGAACGTGGCGCCAGGCTGCGGATCAAGATCGATCGCGACCACGTCGGCATCCTCGATCGCCTTGATCGTCGAAAACCACGGGTCCATCGAAATCGCGGCCAGCTGCGCCATGTAGAGCAGCGTTTTCAACTGGCCGCCGACGAACATCGCGGGCACGTCGGTGCCGGGGACCGGTTCGACGTGCACGCCTTTCGGATAAACGTCCGGCGCACGGTGCTGGTAAAACGCCTGGCCTTCGACGCCATTCGGGAAGCGCTTCATCACCAGCGGGCGGTCGGCGACGACCGGCAGAATCAGCGGCGCGATGCGCGCGTAATACCGCAGCAGATCGCCCTTGGTATAGTTCGGCCCCGGCCAGAACACTTTCTGCAAATTGGTGACGTCGAGCGACTCGTCGCCGGGCAGCAGCAGCCGGCCGTCACGTTTGCGTGCTTCGAAGTCTTGCAGTTGGGCGGTCATCGTGTCCGCATCGGCTGCCCACGCCGCAAGAGGAGTGCGACCAGACGCTTGGGTGCGGCGGGGGTTCGATTTGGCTGCGGCCGCTGCTCGTGTGCGCGACAGTGGCGCGGCGATCCGCGCCGGCGCGGGCGTCGGGCGTTGGTGGGCGGTGACCTGTTTCGCCAACTTGTCGTCCCTCAACCCGAGATACGCCGGATGGCGCAATCGGCCGTCATCGGTCACCTCGGTGTAGCGAACCTGGGCGACCAGCGTCGGCGTCACCCAGTGCGCTTTGCCGAGGGTCTTCGGCTTGACCTTGAACGGTGAGGTGGACGCTTCCAGCGTCTTCAGCATTGTCCACAGCCGCTCGAGCTCTGCGCCGGTGAACCCGGTGCCGACGTCACCGGCGTGGACCAATGTGCCTGACGCGTCGTAGCGACCGAGAATCAACGAACCAAAATAGGTGCGCGCGCCCTTGGGTTCAGTCCAGCCGCCAACGACAAACTCGTCTTGTTGATTGAGCTTCAGCTTCTGCCATTCCGGGCTGCGGCGACCGTCGCGGTAGATCGACCGTGCGTGCTTGACCAGCAGACCTTCCCAGCCCTCTTGCTGCGCCCGCTTGAACAGCGCGCGGCCATCGCCGGACACTTGCTCAGTCACACGCACGGCGGTCGATGGCGGTGGGTGCCTGGCAAACAACCGTTCGAGGTGTGCCCGCCGATCGATTAACGTCAGTGACCGAAGATCAGTGATGTCGTCTCGCAAAAGATCGAAGGCGATAAACGCGGTCGGTTGCTCGTCCGGGCGGAGGATCGGTTTCGATGATCGATATCCCGGCACCGTGACATGAATTCGGCTTTGCAGCCGCTGGAATCCAGCCGGCCGGTCCTTGGCGTCGAGCGCGACAATCTCGCCGTCGAGAACCACCGGGCCGCGCAGCTTGCGGCCCCATACCCCGAGCGCCGCGACGAGTTCCGGAAACTGCGTCGTTTTTTCGTTCCCGAGCCGCGACCAGAATCGCGCCCGGGCGTAGGGCTTGCCCGGCTCAATCAATGCGATGGCGCGAATGCCGTCGTATTTGGGCTCGTAGAGCAGGCCCGGGTCGACGAGCGGCGGATCCTGGGACGGCAAGCTTGCCAGCATCGGTCGCAGCGTCGCAGCAGAGAACACGGGTTGATGTTAACGCGGGTATCATTCGGCGGTGCGCTTCGAATTCGTGATCCGAACCGGGCCGGAGGCTGGCCGAGCCATCGCACTGACGACCGGGCAGGCGCTGACCTTCGGCCGGCTCAAGACCTGCGATGTGCAGGTCGACGACGAGTCGGTGTCGCGGCGGCATTGCACGATCCACGCGCGCGAGGACTCCTGCGTCGTCGCCGATCTGCAATCGGCCAACGGCACCTTCGTGAATGAGCGGCGGACCTCCACCGCCGACCTCAAGCCGGGCGATAGCTTACGACTGGGATCGACGGTGCTGGAGTTCGTAGCGGCGTCGGTCCCCGAGCCGGCCATGGCCGGGCCGATGACCAGCACGTCGCTGAGCATTACCGCGCAAGAGCGCGGACAAACACTGGTGCGCAAGGCGGTTGACCCTAACAAGCTCGACTTCCTGACGCAGGTGTTCAAGCGTAAGGGCAAGGACGAGGGCGCGCTGCTCGAATCGGCGCAGCGTTACCTGTCGACGCTGCACAAGGTCTCCGACGTGTTAGCCCGCGCATCGGGCGTAGAGGGGTTGTTCGATTCGATCCTGTCGGCGATCCTCGAGGTGACCAAGGGCGATCGCGCGGCCATTCTCATGCGCGATGGGTCCGACACGCCCGAAGCGCCCGCCGAGATCAACGTGGTCGCAGTTCGCAATCGCAGCGGCGCCAGCGCCGCCGGCAACATGATCCTGTCGCGGACGGTGGTCCGCGACGTGCTCGAGCAAGGGATCTCGACATTCACCAACGACGCGTTGGCCGATGAACGGTACGGTGCCGGCGAGAGCATCGTTCGGCAACGCATTCGCTCGGTCATTTGCGCGCCGATGCGGACCCCCGACGCGATCCTCGGCGTGCTCTACGTCGATAGTCACAGCACCGATGAATTCAATGAGGCCGAACTCGAGTTGCTCGCCGCGATTGGCAATCAGGCCGGCGTCGCGCTGCACCGCGCGCGGTTGCTGTCTGACATGGAACGGCTGTTCATCGATGTGATGAAGGCGATCGCGGCAATCATCGACGCCAAGGACGGTTATACCCACCGCCATTCGGAGCGGGTCGCCGCGTTTTCCGTGCGCCTGGCCCACCAACTCGGCCTCGACGCCGGCGATCGCAGCGTTGTCGAACTGTCCGCGCTCCTGCATGATGTCGGCAAGATTGGGGTGCCCGATGCGATCCTCAATAAGCCCGGCAAGCTGACCGACGATGAGTTTGCCGAGATGCGACGGCACCCGGTCCATGGGGCGGCGATCTTGTCGAACATCCAAAGCGCGAAAATCAGCGAGCTGTTGCCCGGCGTCAAATATCACCACGAGAAATGGGATGGCACCGGCTACCCGGAAGGGTTGAAGGGCGACGCCATCCCGCTGCTCGGCCGGATTCTGGCCGTGGCGGATGTGCTTGATGCCTTGACCTCGGATCGCGCCTATCGCAAGGGTCAATCGCTCGAAGAAGTGGTCGGCATGGTCCAGGAAGGCGCCGGGCGCGCGTTCGACCCGCAGGTGGTCGAGGCGTTGGTCGCGCTCCATGAGAAAGGGGAGTTGGCTTTGCCGGTGGCGCCGGGACCAGCCCTGTTAAGATAGTTCCAATGTTCTTTGTACGGCTGTCTTGTTCCATCCTAGCGAGCGTCCTGCTGCTTGCCGGTTGTTCACAAACTCCTACCAGTCCATCTGCCACCCCCACTGCACCGATCATCGGTGCGGTGCCGCAAGGGACGCCGCCCTTGCCGCCGCGGATCACTGCAACCCCCCCCAGGGCCCTGGGCGTGACCCGATTTGTCGCGTTTGGCGACAGCATTACGTGGGGGGCCGAATCCGCGTTCGATCCGCGGTTCTTGTTTGCCGCCGCCAACGGCGGCTACGTCGAGCGGCTCCAGCTGGCGCTCAACACTTATCATTCGCCGCAACGATTTACCGTGGTCAACCAAGGGGAGCCGGGAGAACTGGCGACCAATGCCCTGACCCGATTCCGCACGATGTTGACCTCTCGTCGCCCCGAGGCGGTGCTACTGCTTGAAGGCATCAACGACCTCAATAACGACATCAGTCCGTCCCGAACGGCCGCGGGCGTGCGGGCGCTGCTCGACGCCGCGACGTCGGCGGGCGTGCCGGTCATTGTCGCGACGATGTTCCAAACCTATGAAGTCGTCGACCCTGACGGTTTCAGGCGCCCCAACGCCGCACCCGTGGTGCCAGCCTATAACGCCGAAATCCGGCGTATCGCCGCCGGCCGGTTGAATGTCCACCTGCTGGATCTCTATCCGATCATGAACGACCGTCGTTTGGTCGGGACTGACGGCATCCATCTCAATGACGACGGATTTTCGGTGATGGCGTCCGCATTTCTGACTGCCATCGAAACTGCCTTCCCGGTTCGCGGCTCGTTTCAGTAGAGATACAGGCTGCGCGCCTTGAGTTGGTCATGCCGCATGCCTGCGGCGTGATCGAGCCGCTGTAACAAGTCCGGGAGCTCGACTCGAAAACGCCACTCGTCGGCGCGCGACCGCGTGCCCTCGAAGCCACGGACCCACGCGTCCCACCAGGGCGATACCCGCGTCGAGATGGGTTCGATGATCAGCACCCGCCCGCCCGCAGCAGCAACGGTGCGCAGCGTGTCCAGCAGTGTCAGCCGGGCAGCGGCGTCGAGTTCGTTGAGCACCCACCCCGCCACGACACCATTCACCGAGCGCGGGATGGTCAGCCGCGCGGCATGACCCCGGCGCAGATCAGCCGTCAGGTTGAAGCTGCGGTAAGTGAACGCCGCTTCGGTAAGCGCCCACGGGTGGGCGTCGAGGCCGGTCACCAGCGGCGACCGCGAACCGCGGGCAGCCCAGGCCGCCCCTGCGGCACCGGCACCGCACCCGACATCGAGCAGGTGAGTGACGGGTGGCACCTCGAGTGCCTCGGCGATGTGCTGCACGGTCAAGTAATGGAGCGGGCTGTAGTACAACGCGTAGGCGGCTCGTTTGCCGGCGCTATCGAAGGCGCCGCGTTCCGCCAACCGGCCCCGCCGTTCGACATAGGTCGACGACAGCGCGCGCAACGCCCGCGTCACCTCGGCGAACTGCAGGTCGGCAAAATGACGCAGCTCGAGGGCGGCGAGCCACGTTGCGAAGCGGTCGTCGATCACCGCGCCCCTGCCGCGCGGCGAAAGGCGGTAGTCTGGGGTGCCGCGAGATCATGACTATGCCTGACTTGACGCCGACCTTGCCGTCTGTCCAGTCCCGCCGCTATCGCTGGATCAGCCGGATCGCCATGGGATTGGCGATCGTGGTCGCGTTCACTGCCGTTGGCTTGTATGTCTATGCGGATCGGTTGATCGAAAGCCGCTTGCGTCCGGCCACCATTGAACTGTTGGAGCGGCGCTTCGACAGCAAGGTTGAGCTGGCCAGTTTGAAGGTCCGACTCCTGCCGACGCTCGCGATCCGTGGCGAGGGTTTGACGCTGCGCCATCAAGGCCGCACCGACATCCCACCGGTGATCACCATTCGTGCCTTCACCATCGAATCGACGATGCAGAAATTGTGGGACCGTCACATTAACCGCGTCCATCTCGAAGGTCTGGAGATCATGATTCCGCCGCGCCGCAGGAAGGAGATGCCCAAGCTGCAGCCCTCGGGGGCCGACACGCCGGACCACCAGGATCAACCGGACGTCTATATTCACGAATTGCTCACCGAAGACAGTCTCCTGTCGATCATGCCAAAGACCGAGGGAAAAGATCCGCGCGTCTTTCAGCTCCGCAAACTGAAGTTCGAAGAACTGCAATTCTCGAAAGCCACGCCGTTTGAAGCGGACCTGAGCAACCCCACCCCGGACGGTGAGATTCACGTCGTTGGCGCGTTTGGCCCATGGCACAGCGGCGAACCGAGCCTGACACCGATCGACGGCACGTTTGTGTTCGACGCTGACCTCGCCTCGATCAAGGGGATTGGTGGAGTCATGCATGCCGAAGGGACATTCGGCGGACCGCTCGAGTTCATCAAGAGCAGCGGCAAAACGCGGACCGAAGGGTTCTACCTCTCGAGCGGCGGCCAGAAGTTCCCGCTGACCGTCGACTACGACGCGATTGTCGACGGCACCAACGGCGACACCACCCTCGAGCGTGTCGACGGGCAAATCGGCCAGTCGCGGATCACCGCCAACGGCGACATCGTCAGGGTCGAAGGGAAGAAGGGGCGACGCATTACGCTCAATACCGCCGCGCGGGGCGGTCGCCTGGAAGACTTCATCAAGCTCACGACCAAGGTGAAGAATTCGCCACTGACCGGGATCGTAAATGTCAAAGCGAAGCTGGATATTCCCCCTGGCGAGGCCGAGGTCATCGAACGAATCGATCTTGACGGTACCTTCGATGTGGCGGCGGCGCAGTTCACGAGCGAGACGATTCAGAATCGCATCGACGAATTGAGCCGGCGCGGCGTCGGGCGCCCAACCGATGCCAGCATCGACAATGTGGCGTCGAATTTACGCGGCTCCTTTCGCCTCAACGACGCTCACCTGAATTTGCGTTCGCTGACGTTCAAGGTCGACGGCGCCGAGGTGCGGCTGGCCGGCGGATACGGCGTGCAAAGCGAACAGTTGAACTTCGCCGGCGAGTTGCGACTCGAGGCCAAGGCGTCCAAAACGCAGACCGGCTGGAAGTCGCTGGTGCTGAAGATGTTCGATCCGCTGCTCGATGGCAACGGCGCAGGGACGCTGTTGCCGATCTCAGTGACCGGAACGCGCGACCAGCCGAAGTTTCAGGCGGACCTCAAGAAGGCGTTGTTTCCAGGGAAGAAAAAAGTGGGGTGAATGACGGGGATCGAACCCGCGACAGCCGGGACCACAACCCGGTGCTCTACCACTGAGCTACACTCACCATGCAGTGCAGCCTTTAATTATACAAAGGTTGCGCGCCCTGCCAAGACCTGATGATCCCCCTGCTTGGCCCATCCGACGACTTCCCCCCCGTCGACCGCGCGCTTGACGAACCGAACGGATTGCTCGCCGCGGGCGGTGGTTTGGGGGTCGCGCGCTTGCGTGATGCCTACACGCGTGGAATCTTCCCGTGGTTCAGTGAGGGTGACCCGGTGTTGTGGTGGTACCCCAACCCGCGCATGGTGTTACCGACCGATGCGGTCCATGTGTCGCAGTCAATGAAACGGCGCTTACGCCAGGCCGATTTCACGGTGACCATGGACCGCGCCTTTGCCGAGGTGTTGACCGCATGCGCTGCGCCGCGGCGCGATGGCCCCGGCTCGTGGCTGGTGCCGTCAATGCTCCGCGCGTATCAACGGTTGTTCGAGGCCGGTGTCGCGCATTCGATCGAGGTGTGGATCAACAATACCCTCGCAGGGGGGCTGTACGGAGTGGCGGTCGGTCGTATGTTTTACGGCGAGTCGATGTTCTCGCGACAGCCCAACGGCTCGAAGATTGCCATCATCACGCTTGCGGCGCAATTGGCGCGGTGGGACTTCCCGTGGATTGATTGCCAGATGCGGACCGAGCATTTGGCGTCGCTCGGGGCCCATGACCTGCCGCGCGAACGGTTTACGCGGGAAGTGGCACGGCTGGTTCACGAACCGGGAGTGGCCGCACCGTGGGTGCTCGACGCCGACCTCGCACGCACACGCTGAATCAGGGAGCACAGTGATGACACTTGGACCACTCGGACAGATTTCAATGAACGTCAAAGATATCGAGCGCGCGACGGCGTTCTATGCGGACACCCTCAACGTGAAATTGCTGTTTCGCGCGGGTCACATGTCGTTCTTCGATTGCGGTGGCGTGCGGTTGATGCTGTCACCCCCGGAAACACCCGAGTACGATCACCCGGGTTCGGTGCTCTACTTCAAGGTGCCCGACATCGCTGCCGCCCATCAGGAGTTGGTCAGCAAGGGCGTCGCGTTCATCGGCGAACCCCACCTCATCGCCAGAATGCCGGACCACGAGCTGTGGATGGGGTTCTTCAAGGACACCGAGGGGAATACGCTTGCGTTGATGAGTGAAAAGCGCACGTAAAGTGCTGAGTGCTAGTGCTGAGTGCTAGCGCTAGGACCCCGCACCTCTAGCACCTACAATTAGATGTAGTGCCTTCCGCTCCCCTCGAATCTGTCCTGACTGAAAGTCGGACCAAGGCCCAGGTGCAGCCACCCGCGATGTGGCGGGTCTTGTTGCACAACGACGATTACACCACTCAGGAATTCGTCGTCTGGATCCTCGAAACCGTTTTCAACAAGCCACAGGCCGACGCGTTTGCCGTGATGATGAAGGTGCACCAGAGTGGCCTTGGCGTCGCCGGGATCTACACCCGCGACGTGGCCGAAACCAAAGTTACCGCGACGCGCAGGCTTGCCGAGCAGCACGAGTACCCGCTGCTGGTGACGATGGAGCCGGAGCCGCAGGAGCAGCGCGCATGAGTCGTACGCCCGTCCCGTTCGCCGAAGAAACACTCGAGAGCATTCGCCGCGCCTTTCGCATGGCCTCCGATCGACGCCACGACCTGGTCAGCCTCGAGCACATGCTCTACGCGCTGATGGAGGATCCCCAGGCGCGTCAGTTGCTGACCTCGAGCGGCGTCGATTTACCGCAACTTGGCCGCGACCTCGACGAGGTGTTGAATAAATCGTTCTCGCCGGTACCCGGAAAGAAAACCGTCAAGCCAGAGTCGACCATCGGTTTCGATCGGGTCGTCGAACGCGCCGTTGTTCACGCCGCGTCGTCCAGCGCCCAGGAAGTCGACAGCGGCGCGCTGCTGGTGTTCCTGCTCCAGGAGGACGACAGTCACGCGGCGTATTTCCTCCGCAAGCAAGGCGTCGATCGCCTGGCGCTGTTACGCGTGATTTCGCACGGCGGCGACCCCGCCTCCCCCGGCGCCCGGAAGGGCGAGGCCGGAGACGAGGCCGGGTCGCGCGATCCGCTTGAGACCTACGCGACCGACCTTGTCGATCGCGCGGCCCACGGGAACATCGATCCGCTGATCGGTCGCGCCGACGAGATCGAACGAATGGTCCAAGTGCTGTCGCGCCGACGCAAGAACAATCCGCTGCTGGTCGGCGAACCGGGCGTCGGTAAAACCGCGCTGGCCGAGGGACTGGCGCTGCGGATCCACAACGGCGACGTACCAGAATCTCTGCTGACTGCTCGGGTGTTTTCGCTCGACCTCGGTTCGCTGATCGCCGGCACCCGCTATCGCGGTGACTTCGAAGAACGGGTTAAGCAGGTGCTCGATCGACTGGCGAAAGAACAGAACGCAATTCTGTTCATCGACGAGATTCACACCCTGATCGGCGCCGGGTCGGCCTCGGGCGGGACGATGGACGCCGGCAATCTGCTGAAGCCGGCACTGGCCTCTGGCGCCTTGCGGTGCATCGGCTCGACGACGTTTGCCGACGTCAAGCAGTCGTTCGACAAAGACCGCGCCCTGTCCCGACGCTTTCAGAAGATCGAAGTTCTCGAGCCGAGCGAAAAGGAAACGGTCGAGATCCTACAGGGCCTGAAAGGCCATTACGCGGCACATCATGGCGTGACCTACTCCGACGAAGCACTTGCCGCCGCGGTGACCTTGTCGGTACGTCATCTCCGCGACCTGCAACTGCCGGACAAGGCAATCGACGTCCTCGACGAAGCCGGCGCGGCGCAAAAGCTGCGGCCGGTCGAGCAGCGCGTCCAGGTCATCGGCGTCGCCGAAGTCGAACACATCGTCGCGCGCATGGCCCGGGTGCCGGTGCAGGCGGTGTCGAGTGACGACAAACTCGCGCTGCAGAATCTTGAACGTGAACTGAAGGCGGTGATCTACGGCCAGGACCAGGCGATCGATGAAGTGACGGCGGCGATCAAGCTGTCCCGCTCCGGGCTGAGGGCGGTCGACAAACCGATCGGTAACTTCCTGTTCACCGGCCCGACGGGTGTTGGGAAGACGGAGCTGGCGCGGCAGCTGGCGCGCGCGATGAAAGTGCAATTCCTCCGCTTCGACATGTCCGAGTACATGGAGAAGCATGCGGTGTCGCGGCTGATTGGCGCCCCCCCGGGATACGTCGGCTACGAAGAGGGCGGCCTATTGATCGACGCAGTCCGCAAATCGCCCCATGCCGTCCTGTTGCTGGACGAAATCGAAAAAGCACATCCGGATCTGTTTGCCATCCTGCTGCAGGTCATGGATCACGCGACGCTGACCGACACGCACGGCCGCAAGGCCGATTTCCGTCATGTCATTCTGATCATGACGACCAATGCCGGTGCGCGTGATTTGTCGGGCCGCAAACTTGGTTTTGGCGATGCCGGCGGCAGTGGCAAGTCGACCGGCGTTCTCGAGCGCATGTTCGCGCCTGAATTCCGTAATCGCCTCGACGCGACGGTGCATTTCAATCCGCTGGGTGCTGCCGAAATCGAACGCGTCGTCAATAAACACGTGGACGAAGTCCGGGCGCTCGTGGCCGATCGCAATATTCGTCTCGAGTTGATGCCCGAGGCGCTCGCGTGGCTGGCGACGACCGGCTTCGATCGCGCGTTTGGCGCACGCCCGATGGCTCGTCTGGTGGAGCGGGCGATCAAAAAGCCGTTATCGGAACTGCTGCTGTTTGGCGATCTGGCGGCGGGGGCAACCGTGGTGGTCTCGCGCACCGGCGACGGCTTGACCCTCGCCATAGGAACGGAGCCTTAAATGGAGATCGCACGCGATCGTTTTCTGGACGAAACACGGCAGCTCCACGTCACGCTCAACCTGCGCAGTCGGACCACCGAGATGCATAGTGTCTTGACCGCATTGTCGAGCGACGAGCGAGACGCCGTTGGTGGCGCACTCGCTCGGGCCCTTGATGAGATTGGGAAGGTGTTAGCGGGGCGGATCGCTGACGAGCGGCTCGACGACGGCAACCGAGAGGTCGGTGTCGGCAAGCTCGGCCACCGTTGATGCGCCGCGATCTTTCAGCGTTGCGACCATCCAGCTATCGCCCTTCGCTGTAGCGCGCATCAGCGGCGTCCAGCCATCCCAAGGCGCCGCATCCACGTCGGCATTGCCTTCGACCAGTGCCTGAACAACTTCTTCCTTACCAGTTTCAACAGCGGCGAGCAGAGCGGTCCAGGCATCGCGGTTGCGCGCATCTGGGTTGGCGCCGACGGCCAGTAATTCACGCACGATGTCCGGTTGGCCACGCATCGCAGCGGCCATCAAGGGAGTCCAGCCATCGGTGGTGCCTTGGTTGGCGCTGGCGCCCAGATTAATGAGCGAGGCGACTAGCTCGTTGTTTCCCGACTCGATCGCGGCCATCAGCGGCGAATACCCGTTCGGCAAATTAGTGTGCACGCTGGCGCCGGCATCGATGTAGACCGCCACCAGGTCGGCGTGCCCCTTCTGTGCCGCCGACATCAACGGACTCCAGCCATCGGACTTCGTCGCCGTCGCGCTGGCGCCCGCTGCAAGAAGCGTGTGGGCGATGTCACGTTTGCCGGCTTCGGTCGCTGCGAGCAGCGCCGTCCGACCGTGCTTATCAAAGCCATCCAGCTGAGCGCCACGAGCCATGAACTTCAGCAGGACTTGGGCATCGCCTTGTTCAGCTGCCAGGATCAATCCGTCTTGATTGGAGGCGCCGGGTGTCTGATATTTGGACGCCGGGACCTGCGCGTAACCGGACAGCACAACCAGCGACGTGATGGCGAGAACGGTTAAAGTGCGATGCAACCCGTTAATCATGGCGCCCTCTCCTGGTCTGTTGCAAAGCACAGTCCAAGAGGGTGGCAGGGGTGAGGAAGGGGAGTGGGGTTAGTACTTCAGGCCGAGTTCAATGCCGAAGCGCCCATCGACCTTGACGACGCGCATGATCGGGAACACGGTCTGAATAATCGGTAAGCCGTAACCCGAATCCGACAGCGACTCGATCTTGTCTGGCGAGACCTCGGGCATTTCGGCCTTCGGCAGGTCGAAGCCCTGTCCGCCGTCGATGATCCGCAGCGTGAGCTGGCGGTCTTCGAGTTCGATATCACAGGTGATGGTGGCGTCGTCGCGATCGCTGCAGCCGTGCTTGACGGCGTTGGTGATGGCTTCGCTGATCGCGACTTCAAAGACGTGCTCCGCCGCGGCCGGGACCTTCATCGCGCGCGCCGCTTGCACCAGGAACGCAGTCGCCGGGCGAACCGACTCGACACGATTGGGAACAGTTAAAGAAGCCATATACGGTACCCGCACACCCCTTACCGAGCTGCCCGCTATTGGAAACTCTGGATCGCTTGCTCAACGCTCGCGTAACTGGTGAACACGCGATTGAGCCGGATGATTTCAAGCAGCGACACCACTGGCGGCTGCACGCGCGCAAGCCGCACGTCGCCAGGCCCGGTGGTGCGCTTCAAAGTCTTGAGTGCGGAGACCAGGGCGCCCAGCCCGGAGCTGTCGATAAAGGTCACGGCCTTCAGATCGACGACCAGATGGCGGTTGCCCTGATCAATCAGCGACAGCAACATCGCACGAAAATCCGCGGCGACTTCGATATCGAGCCGATCGCCGCTCGGCCGTACGATGGTAGTGCCGTTCTCGGTTGCGACATCAATCTGCATAGCTGTCCTCATCTGCGGCTGAGCGCGCGCGTCGGGGCCGCGCCTTTCTTGAGCAGTTCGGCCACATCCACGTGCCCGTTGCGTTCAGCATACGTCGCGGCGGTCACTTTTTCGTGATTGACTGCGCGAACATTGGCCCCTTTGTCGATCAGTACCCGCACTAGATTGGCATGCCCCCCGTCGGCGGCCCCCATCAGCGCCGTCCACCCGTCCCTTGACATCGCATTGACGTTTGCGCGTCCCTCGATCAGCGCAGCCGACACCTGGTCGCTGCCTGTTTCCGCCGCCGCCATCAGCGCGGTCCAGCCTTCGGCCGTCTTGGCGTTGGGGTCACCGCCGGCGGCGATCAGCGCCTGCACCATTTCGAGATTGCCGCCCTTGGCCGCTGCCATCAATGGGCTCCAGCCGTCGGCGTTCGATCGATTGGCGCTCGCGCCCTTTTTCAGCAACGCGGCGACGATCGCCGCGTCACCGGCCTCGATTCCCGCCATTAGAGCAGTCCAGCCGTCCTTGTTGGTTGCGTTGGGGTCTGCATTTTTCTGGAGCAGCGCATCGACCACGTCGGCTTCACCCGCCTGCGCGGCCGCCATCAACGCGGTGTAACCGTCACCGTTGGCGGCATTCGGGTTGGCGCCCCGTTCGAGCAGTTTGTCTACCGTCGGCGTACTGCCCGCCTGCGAGGCGGCAATCAGGGCGTTCCAGCCGTCAGGCTTCGCGAGATTGACGTCGGCGCCTTTGACCACCAACGCTTCAACCATTTCGGGACGACCGGAACCGGCCGCGCCCATCAGCGGCGTCGACCCGTGTTGATCGCGCGAATCGATCGGCAGGCCGCTGGCCATAAACGCCCGCACGGCGTCGTCATCGCCGCGCGCCGCGGCGGCAACAAAACCATCCTCACGCGGGATGCCGTTCTCGGTGTATTTCGCAGTGGGATCCGCGGCGCATCCGGCAATTAGGAACAACGACAGCGCGGCACTCGCCACACCGGATCGTCGTGCAAGTTCTTTGACCGTCGTCACCATGCCGAAGGCTTCTCCTGCAGCCGCGCGGTGCAAGCCCTGCGCCAGCACAACGAAGCAGCGCGCCTGTTGAGCTGGTCGCTCATCCAATGACTTTGACTCGCGACAAATAGGCGTCGAGTTCGTCGATCAGCGATCCTATCTGATCGCGATCCTGATGGTGCGCGGCGTGTTCGAGTGCACCGCCGATACGACTCAGTGCGGTGAAGCCATATCCGCGACCCGTGCCTTTCAACTTATGGGCAGCCGATTGGATGCCGCCATACTGCCCGCGGGCGAGCGCGGCGCGCCATTGGACGACGTCGGCGCGACGGTTCTCCAAAAACTCGGGGACCAGCGGGGCAATCTCAGGGTCGTCGATCGTGACGATGTCGGGATCGGGCTCGTCGACGGCAGCCGCGGTTTCGGCCGATTCGCCGAACTCGGCAAATGTATCGGCGTGCGGCGGCGGCGGATCGAACGCGGTCATCGCGATGATCGGCGTCGGCGACGCACCGCGGGCGAGGTCGGCGCTGCGGATCGCGTGGGCCGCGGTCGCCCCGTCGAGCCCCGGCAGATCGATGTCCATCAACACCACGTCGTACTGCTCAGCGTTCGCCTGATCGACGGCACGCTCGCCGTTATCGACGAAATCCAGTTCCCAGGGCAAGTCGCGCAGGAAGGTCCGAACCAGCAGCGACAGCTCCGGCGAATCGTCGACGACTAAGATTCGCAGCGGGCGGCGTCCACCAGCGACTCTGTCGATCGCGCTCACCAGCCGTTCACGATCGAATGGTTTACCGACACGCGCCGCGGCGATCGAGCACAGGTCGGCCAGCCGCTCGCGCCCTTCGAGCATCGGCGCCTGCTGGTAGGTGTCGATGTGCTCGACGATATTCAACAGCCGATTGGTTGTCGACTGCAGCATGGTGACCCATTGCTTCTGAACGGCAGTCAATTCGGTTTGCTGTAAGGCCGCCGACGCCCCGATCAGGACATTCAAGGGGTTGAGCAGGTCGTGCCGCAACTGCCGAAGGCTGGCGTCGCTCAGGCCGTTCGCTTGCTGGGCCGCTGACATTCGCGGTGCTCAGGCTGCCGCTGCAGCGGCTCGAGGGGACCGGCGTAAGACGACGACCGTGAGATCGTCGGGCAGTTGCCCACCAGCTGAGGTCGCGAGATCGACGAGGCGTTGCGCGGTCATCCCGGCCGTTTCGTCCGGGTTGATCTGCGCGGCCAGTGTCGACGAATCCTTGAACAGGTCAGGACGCGCTTCGCTGAGACCATCGCTGTAGATCACCAGCTGATCGCCGGGCTGCAGCGTCAGGCAGCCCTCGACATAGTGTTCTGTCGACAGCACGCCGATCGGCAGCCCCGACGGCGTGACCGGTTCGATGACGCCATTGGCCCGCCGCAGCATGGCCTGGCCATGACCGGCGTCGACATAGGTCAGTTCTGACGTCACGGTGTTGAGCTGGGCGTGGAACAAGGTGACGAAGGATCCGGAGCGCGAGAGATCACCGTCGAGTGACTGCGCGGTGTGCTGGACCGCATCGGCCGGACCGTGCTGCGACACCATGGCGCGGATGACCGCGCGCACAGTGGCCATCAGCAGCGCCGCCGACATGCCTTTGCCCATGACATCGCCCACCGTCAAGCTGAGGATGCCGCCGGGTAATTGCTGCCAATCATAGAAGTCGCCGCCGACGGCCCTGGCGGGCAGACATCGCGCACCGATTTCAAAGCCGGGGAGCGGCGGATTTTCCATCGGCAGTAACTCCGATTGCACGACAGCGGCCCGCGCCAACTCGTCGGTCAACTGCCGTTGTTTCATTTCCAACTCCTTGCGCAGCAACTTAATCTGACGACTCAGGGTCAGTCGCGCGATGGTGCGATCGAGAGCGGCCTGGAACTCGCCACGGTCGAACGGCTTGCGCAGATAGTCGTCGGCCCCGTGACGCAGGGCAGCAATGGCCACCTGCTCGGAGCTGTAGGCGGTGGTCAGGATGACTGCGACATCGAAGCGCTGCGAGCGGATGAAATCGAGCACATCGATGCCGGTCATGCCAGACATCGCGACGTCGAGAAACACCAGATCCGGATTGACGGTCCGAAGCATGGCGATGCCTTCTTCGCCGCTCGCTGCGGAGTCGACGTGATAGCCACGGGCCTCGAGGCGCGCGCGCAATAGTCGGTGGATCTCCTGGTCGTCGTCGACGACGAGAACACGCGGAATCATTTCTTCGCCCAGCGGTGTCGGGTCGGCCGCGGTCGCCGCCTGCCCCACGCGGGGATCGGGCAGCGTTGTCCACCGGTCCAAGTCAACCATTCACTCCTCCGAGCTTGGCAGTAGCAAGACAAGCGCCAGTAATGACAGGTATTTAGAGCAGATTGGCTTCGGCCGCGCAGCTGTCCTGACCATTTCCGGCAGATAGTAGCAAATTAATAGCCAACCTGAGCCACACCGGCGCTGGTAGGGAGCGGGCGAGTGGCAGGTGAGAAGGTCCGCGGTACAATCGGGTTATGTCATCGAAGCGTTATCAGTTCAAACTCGTCGAGGGCGATGCGACCGAAATCGAAGCTCGATTGAAAGAAGCCGGCAGCCAACAGTGGTCCGCCGTTGGCTACGGTGTCTTACCGGACGGGCGCCGCAGCGTGCTGCTCGAGCGCAAGGTTAAGACGCACGGCAACCACGATCGTCATCGCGACGAGCGGCGGATGCCGCTGACCGAAGAATAGTATTCGCGCGCCCGTAGCTCAGTTGGATAGAGCATCAGCCTTCGAAGCTGAGGGTCACAGGTTCGAGCCCTGTCGGGCGCACCATCCCCGCACGCGCCGCCCACCGGCACACCCACACACTGCCTCGGTCGCAGCGACGGATGGCCAGCACGACTTTGCGACATTGTCTCGGAATGTATGTTGCATGGTGGTCCGCGTGGCAAATGTCTTACCGCAAGGCAACTGCCCAATTTGCAGCGCGACCGATGCCTACGTGGCACAGCTGGGCGCGGGCGACGAGTACTACGTGGAGTGCCTGAACTGCAAGGTGTATCGCGCCAGCCGCAAGACCTTCCGGCATTTTGAATATCTCCGCGCACGCGGCGAGGCACGGGGACTAGACAAGCTCAAGCGTCTCGGGGCCGCGCTCAACCAACGTGTCCGGACCGGCGCCGCGCGTCTCGACTTTGACACCTGGGAGTCATTCGCGGGCACATCTCCTGCATAGCACCGCACAGACGCCCGCCATGGAGCGGGCCACGAAAGGTATTTGTTTATGCGATCACGTACCGGTAGCAACATGTCAGCAACGACCTGGATGGGTCTGGCCGTCGGCGTCGCGGCTGGCCTGACCGCTGGCCTTCTCGCAGCCCCGATGCGCGGCAGTGACATGCGCGCAAACCTGCGCGACCGCGCCGTTGACGGCAGCGCTCGTCTGCAGTCGTTAACTTCGTCTGGTCGCGGCTGGGCGTTCGATGCGATCGAACGTGCGCTCCTGCTGATCGAGCAAGGCCGTCGTGCGTTTCAGACTAGGACACCAAGGGTCGCGATGACCGAGCCGGTCACCCTGACCGCCAGCCTCGGTGAGATCGCGCAGCTGCACGGCCTGCCGGCCGAGCTCGAGGAGCGGTCATGAGCGATACCTGGGCCGGTGTACTCGCTATCTCAGTAGCCGTCATGGCGTTGGTCCAGGTCGCGGTATTGGCCGGATTGGGCATCGCCGCCATGCGGCTGATGGCGGTCGTGAAAAGCACGCAGGATCAGGTCGAGGCACTGGCTGCCGATCTGAAGCTGCGCGTCGGCGCGGTGACCGATCGCGTCAACGCCGTGGCCGATGATGTGCGAGGCGTGACCGCGCGTGTGCAGCAAGTTGCCACCACCGTGGCGGATGGCGTGCACCGTGTCGAAGCGACGGTTCGTTCGGCCGGTCAACGCGTGTCGGACACGGTCGACCAGGTGCCGCCGTCGGTGAAGAAGGGCGTACCCGCGGGCCTCGCCATTCTGGCCGCGCTACGGACCGTGCAGCAGGTGCGCAATCGAATGAAGGACGACCGCGGGGCGACCGACATTTACACGACGTCAGGCAGATAAGGCAGGTCGGTCAGGTAGGGCCTCGTAGTCGCCCTACCTGGTTAACCCGTCCTGCCGCACCGAGCGCAAGCGAAGTTCCTCCGTGTCTTTGCCTCTGTGGCTTTGACCGGACCGCCCTGTCGCCCAACCCGCCTTAAAAGTCGTACTGCATCGTGAATTGAACCGCCCGTGGTTGCGTCACCGCGGTGTAACTGCCGAACAGGCCATTGAGGATTTGCGCATTGGGGGCGGTCCGCTGCGGCACGTTCAGGGCGTTGAACGCTTCGACCGTCAGCCGAAGGCCATGACGTCCAATCGGAAAGCGCTTCTGTAGTGTCGCGTCGAGATTGAAAAACTTCGGGTTGTTCGCGAATTCGGTCACCGCGCTTTGACCGAACAGCGCGCGCAGGCGGTTGGCATCTTCAGTTGACAGCTCGCGGACGCTATTACGCGAATAGTTGAATCCCGGACACGCGACGACGCCGGTGCGCGGCAGGCATGTTGACTCGTTGACCCAATCCCCGGTGATGCCGTCGCCGTTCAGGTCCCGCCCATTGGCGAAGACGTCGAGCGGCGCCTCGGTGCGAAAGTCGACGATCGTCCCGATCTGAAAACCGAACGGCAAATTGATTTCGGCATGCGCTTCGAGGCGATGCCGGCGATCTTCGTTGTCCGGACCCCAGCTCAGTTCGGGCTGCGTCGGCACCTGCAATCCACTGACAAAGTTGAACGAGTTGTTCTCGGTCTTCGACAGGGTGTAAGCGACGCCGCCCTGCAGGCCCTTGCTGAAGCGCTTGGACAGGTCGACCAGTAACCCCTTGTAACGAATCTCGCCGTAGTTCGTGTAGAAGCTCTTGTTGATAAAGGTCGGATCGGGACGCACCGGGTTGGCGCCGGTCGACGAGGCCGATCCGGGCCGTCCGGCGTTGGTATTGATGATGCCGACATGATCGTCGCCGCGGTTGTAGACGAAAGCCACGTCGAGACCGACATTGGCCGCCAGTTCGCGGCGATACCCAATCTGCGAATTCCAGTTGCGCGGCGTGACCAGCTCCGGATCGATGATCGAGACCGACACCGCGGGGATACTCACCGTCCCGCCGGCAAACGGATCCGGGAAGGTCGGGTTATCGATCTGAATGCCGATGACCTTCGGAGGCGTGAAGCGGGCATTGCCAATGATGTTGAGAATGACCTGGTCGTAATACACGCCGGTCCCGCCGTAGATGACTTGGCGCGTGTCGCCTGCCGGTGACCAGGCAAAACCGAGGCGCGGTGACAGGTTGTTCCTGTCGCCACTGATGCCGGGTCCCGGCTCGCCGATCACGTCGACCAGCGCCTGTGTCTTGGCCGACTCGTAGTCGTAACGCAGCCCCATGTTAATCGTCAGGTTCGCCGTCGGGCGCCAGTCGTCCTGCACGAACACGCCGTAGCTTTCGTTCGGGCGCTTCAAGCGGCTGTCGCCCTGGTTGGCGGTGTAGCGCGACGGCCGTCCGGCGAGAAAGTCGTTGAGGTTCGGGAACGTGTAGGTGCCGCGGAAGTTCGAATCGAAGCGGCTGTCCGAGCGGAGCACCTTGATCTGCGCGCCCATCTTCATCACGTGCTCACCAGTCCGCGTATTGGCGAGGCTCCAGGTCAGGTTGTCGTTGATCGCGATGACGTGATTGTCGACCGGGTTGAAATTGGTCCCCGAGCCGAGCGTGAAGGCACCGGAAATGGCGAGCGTCGGGAACGTCGTGAAGTTGGCGTTGATCTTTTCGTGATGGTTGCCGTACTGAATGTAGGCCTCATTCAATTTGTTGTCGCCCAGGATCCACTTGTGATTGAGGTTAGTGTAATTGGTGCGGAGAAAATTGCGGCCGCCGTTGTAGTCGAAAATCGTCCCGCTGGTGCCCGATGGCTGGTCGTTCGAATCGAGCGTGTAGCGCACGGTAAAGTTCTGCGTCGCGCTGCGCTGGTAATCGACCCGGCCGGTCGCCTTGTGCACGTCGACGCTTTCCGGGCGCACATAGCGCTGGCGCCCGCCGGCGCCAAACAACCCGAGATCGATGTTGTTCGACGTGAGAAACTGCCGGACCACCGGCGCAAACGCGTCGCCGCTGGCCGGATAGGTGCCGGTGGTGATCGACGCGGTGTCGCGATCCTCGCGTTCGTAGGTGGCGAAGTAATGCATCTTGTCGCGGCGCAGAGGTCCGCCGACCGTAGCGCCGTATTGGATGCGCTGAAACGGATCTTCGGGCTGCGCGCGATCGGCGTAGGGGCTGCGCGCGCGCAACGCCTCGTCCTGAAACAGCAACAGTCCGCTGCCGAGGACCTGATTGGTGCCCGAGCGCGTGATCACGTTGATCACCCCGCCCGAGGCCTGGCCGTACTCGGCCTTGAAGCCGTTGACCAGTATTTGAATTTCCTGGATCGAATCAAGCGCTGGACTCTGATGCGCGAAGCCGGAGATCTCGTCGCTGTTGTCGACGCCGTCGACGTGCCACGCATTGGAGCGACCGCGTCCGCCGCCAAAGCCGTACGACGCGTTGTTCGCAGCCGCGCCCGGAACCAGCCGCAGCACCGCGGTGTAATCGCGGCCGGCCAGCGGCAGCAAATCGATCTGGTCGCGCCGAATCGTCTCCTGTACCGCGGAGGTCGTCGTTTCGATCACCGGGGTGTCGGCGATCACGGTGACCGCCTCGCTGAGCCCGGCCACGCTCATGCTGAAGTTGAGGACCGCTTCGGCGCCGACCGTCAGAATCACGCCTTGCCGCACAGCGGTGGCGAAACCCTGGAGTTCGCTGCGCAGCTCATAGGAGCCGGGTGGCAGGGCGGCGATGCGGTAGCGGCCCTCCTGGTCGCTGACGGCGCTGCGGGTAAAGCCGGTGTCGACATTCCGAGCGGTGACCGTGGCGCCGGGGACACCAGCGCTTTGGGCGTCGGTCACGGTGCCGAGGACCGTAGCTGTTTCCTGCTGCGCCCACGCCGGGGACGCCAGCGCGACGACCATCGCCGCGAATGTGAGAAGCCGACAGAGCATGAACCAACCCTCCTGGAAGTCAAACAAGCCGAATTGCCGTGCTCACTGTACAATCGAATTCGATCTTCACCGGTGGTCAGTGGTCAGTGGTCAGTGGTCGGTGGTCAGTCGTCGGTGGTCAGTCGTCGGTCGTCGGTGGTCGGTCGTCGGTCGTCGGTGGTCAGTCACTTATCTAAACTGCCGTCGTCGTGGTCACCGTCGTCAGCCCCGGCGTGCGCTTGTGCCACCCGGCACGATCCTGATAGGCCTTCACCAGCGCTAGAATCCCCGCTTCGTTATACAAACGTCCGAGGAAGGTGATGCTGGTCGGCTTGCCTTCCTTGGTAAAGCCGGTTGGCACGGACACGGCCGGATATCCGCAGATGTTGGCGGCGCTGAAATGATCGCGGGTGGCGCTTGGCGGCTGCGGCGGGGGAGGGGTGACTGGGGGAGCCGGCGTCGCGCCGTCCGCGCCACCGCGTCGCATCGTGCCGCCGCCGGTCGCGGGCGCGAGATAGACGTCGAATCTGCCGACCGCGTCCGCCAACTGCTGCATCACCATCGCGCGCACGCGTTGTGCTTGTAAATACTCGACGGCCGGTGTCAATCGACTCGAGCGGAAGCCATTGCTCCGGGCGCGATTGGTCATTTTCTCCAGTCGCCCACTGCGCAGTGAATTATCGAACGCAGCGCCTGACTCGGTGCCCAGGATCGCGTTGAGCGCGTTGACCGGCATCTTCGGCAATTCAAACGGCTCGACCACGACGCCCAGGGCCTTCAGCTCGGCAAACACGCGATCGTCGGCCTCACGCCATGCAGGGTCGCGGCTCGCTTCGGCAAAGCCGGCGGCGAGATAGCCGACGCGCAGTTTGCGCACGTCGGTTTGCGCATCCCAATTGAACGGCAGATCAATCACGCTAAGGTCGCGTTCGTCAGTCTTGGCGATGGTGTGAAAGACGACGGCGCAGTCTTCGGCGGTGCGGCACATCGGTCCGAGTCGGTCGAGGGTCCACGACAGGGTCATCGCGCCGTAGCGGCTGACCCGGCCGAAGGTCGGTCGTAAGCCAGTGACGCCATTGACCGTTGACGGACTGAGGATCGACCCACTGGTTTCAGTGCCGATCGCAAACCCGACGCAGCCGGCCGCCGTGGCCGACCCCGGGCCGGCTGACGACCCACTCGATCCCTCCTTGGGATCCCACGGGCTGTTGGTGCGACCGCCAAACCATCGGTCACCGGCGGCGAGCTCGCCGGTGGCTAACTTCGCCACTAACACGGCGCCGGCCTCGCGCAGCAGCCAAACAACTGTCGCCTCGACGTCGAGTTGTTGGTCCTGATAGGCGCCAGATCCCCATGTCGTCTTGTAGCCAGGGACCGAGATGATGTCCTTGCAGCCCCACGGGATACCGTGCAGCGGGCCGCGATACTTGCCGGCCGCTATCTCCTGATCGGCCTGTGCCGCCTGTCTGAGACCAAGTTCATCGGTGAACGACACCACGAAGTTGAGCGTCGGGTTGTAGCGGTGCAGCCGCGCGCTGTACATCCGAGCCAACTCAGTTGAGGTGACCTGTCGCGAGCGGATTAATTCGGCGAGATGGGTGATCGGCCAGAACGCGGCGTCTTCGAGGTTGGCGGGGCGCTTGACCGAAGGCTGCTTGCCCATTCGCACCGGACGTGGCGTGCGATCGAGCTTGGTTCCGGGGACCAGCGGGCTGTAATAGATCGGCGGCGCGACGGTGTCGGCGATGGCGATCCTGCGCAGTTCGTCGTAGCGATCCGGATTAAGGTTTTCGAGAATCTGTTGTTTGTCGTCTTCGCTGAAGTCGAGTCCGGAAATGGCCAATGCGTCGTTGAGCATGGCCATCGTGACTTTTTTAGCGCCGCTGTCTTGAACCTGTGCCCAGAGGACGCCAGGCAGTAGAGCAGAGGTGACACCGGTGGCAGAGAACGCGGCAAGAAATCGACGACGATCCAACATTGCTTGTCCTATGCCGTTGTCTTCGGCACGCCGCTTCTCAACAGGTCTTCCATCGCCGCCGCGAACGCATCGATCTCTTCAAGCGTGGTGTAGATATTGGGGGTGACCCGGATCCCCTGGTAGTCCTCACGCACGATCGCGTTCGCAATGATGCGGTACTTGTCCCAGAGGAATTTCGACACCTCGGCGGCCTTGATGTCCTCGATACCTACCAGTGCCAACCCAAACGTTTCTCCAGGCTTCATGCTGGAGAAGAACTTGACGCGCTGATTGACCTTCAGCCGATTGGCCCAGCGCATGGTCAAGTAATGCATGCGGGCGGCGCGACGTTCGACGCCGAGCGCCTGGTGGAAGGCGAGTGCTTCGTTGATCGCTGCAAAGGGCGCTGCGGAAATCGTCCCGACCTCTTCGAACTTGCGAATGTCGTTGGTCGCGCGGGCCGGTGCCGCGGTCAGCGGCCAGGTCGGTGCAATCCGGTCGCGACGCACATACAGGAAACCGGTGTTGTGGGGAGCCAGCAGCCATTTGTGCAGGCTGGTGCCGTAGTAATCGCACTCGAGGTCATCGCGCTTGAACGGAAAGTGCGCGAAGGCGTGCGCGCCGTCGACGATCGTGACGATGCCGCGTTGCCGCGCGAGTTGACTCAACCTTTTCACCGGAAAGTGCTGGCCGGTCAAATTGGTGATGTGGGAGAAGTGGAGCACCTTGGTGTTCGGGGTGATCGCCTTCTCGAACCGCTGATAGAGATCGTCGGCCGTGGTTGGAACGGGAAAGTTGATCTTGACGACTTTGATCCCGTCGCGCCGCGCCCGTTGGTCCCACGTCGTCAGCATCCGGCCGTAATCCTGCTCGGTGGTCAACACCTCGTCGCCAGGCTCGAGGTCGAGGCCGTTCTGAGCAATCTGCAAGGACTCGCTGGAGTTGCGGGTGATGGCGAGCTCCTCGGGATCGCAGCCGAATTCTGCGGCGAGGCGGCGACGCGCCTGTTCGCGATTCTGTTCGAGCTGACCGCGATAGTAAACGGGAGCCTGGTTTGAAAAATCCAGATAGCGCTTCAGTGCGTCGTGGACGACGCGCGGGCTCGGGCAGCTGTTGCCGTTATTCAGGTTGATGATCGTGCGATCGAGGTCGAAGGCCTGCTGGATCTCACGCCAGTAGAACTCGTCCTGGGCCACGTCGGTCGCGGACCGGCCGGCGACTTGCGCCGAGGCCGCCAGGACGTGGTCGAGTCCGTAGGCGGTTGACGCGACCGCTGCTGTGCCTGCGGCACTGGTAATCCGTAGAAATGACCGTCGGCTGACCATGGTATCCACCTCGCTTTGCGCCGGAGGATACACGGTTTTTCGGCTCGGCCGTACAGCAAACAGGCGGACCGTCTGGCCCGCCTGTCCGTGAGTCGCGTGGTGACGCGGTCGCTTAGTTCCCGGCTGGAATCTTGAGAACCTGCCCCGGCTTGATCTTGTCGGGGTCGCTGAGCTGATCCTTGTTAGCGTCAAAGATCTTCATGTAGTTGTTGGCGTTGCCAAGATGCTCTTTGGCAATCTTGCTGAGCGTGTCGCCAGCCTGGACGGTGTAGGTGCGCGCGGCTGATCCTGCACCGGCTGAGCCGGAGGCGCCTGCCGAACCAGCGGCAGCGGCGCCGGCGACGACTTTGATGTCGCCAACGACATCTTTCTGCCAATCGGGAACGGTTTTAATCGCATCCCAGATGCCGTTCACTTCCTCCTGATTCTTGACGGTCCCCCGAAAGTGGAGCTTGCCGTCCCGCTCTTCAGCTGCCCCTTCCATCCGGAAGCCCTTGGCCGTTTGAATAGCGTGGTTGTACTTATCGCGAAGCGTCATTGCTTGTTTCCTCCACGATGGCTCTAGCAAGTCAGAGTCCACTGCCCTAAGGTTGAGCTGGTATCGAGAGTGTCCTGGTCGTTGGCTGGGGTTTGGCCATCACGGCAGTCTCGCCAACCGGGTAAAATAGCGCCATGCGGAACTCTGGCTTGACCTTTGTGGCTGCCGTGGCGGCTGCGGTTGTTCTGATTAACGCCGGCGCCGCCGCACAGCGGTCGACGCGCCCCGTTGCGATTGACCTGTGGTCACAGGGAAAAGCCGCGTTTGGCGTGTTTGTCCCCAATGAAAATGCGCCTCCGCCGCGCGCCCCTGGCGCGCCGCGCCGCGATGGTCCGCCGGCGGGTCCGCGGCCCAAGCCGCTCTATACCAACGCGGGTGGCGAGAAGCTGGCCGCTAACGCGCTCTATGACTACGTCTTTCTCAATCTTGAAGGCTCGTACGACAGTGCCGCAATCAAGGCGATCGCCGATGGCCTGCACACAGCACCAGCCGGCAGCCGCAAAACGTTAATCGTCCGCGTGCCGGCGTTCCACGAAGACGATGCCGCAGGACGCGCGCGGATTCGTGAGGTCTTTGCACTCGGCAGCGACGGCATCACCTTTCCGCACGTGCAGAGCGTCGACGAGGCGCGCCGCATCCTCGAGGCGTTGAAGCAGGAAAAAATCAATGTCTGGTCGACCGACAATCCGAAGGGCGACAAGATCGCGATGCTGATGATCGAAGATCCGGGCGCTCTCGCCCAGGTCGCGGAAATCGCCAATCTCAAGGGTTACAGCATTCTTGCGTGCGGCATCGGCAGCTTGACGCAGGCGTTCGGCGGCGATCGTGCCCAGGGCGAAGCGGGGACGCAGAAGGTCCTGGTCGAAACCAAACGGGTCAAGATGCCCAACATGTTGACCGCGACAATTCAGGACGTCGACAAACGCGTCAAGGAAGGATTCCTCGGCATCCTCGCTCAGGGTCAGAATCCCGACGAGGCGATCACAGCCGGTCGTGCCGCTGCCGGGCGGTAAGGAGCTACATCCCCAGAAACTCTCGATAGTTCTCTTTGGTGATGCGCACGTTGACCGGCGCGCCCGCGACGCCAAGCGGCCGCCCCGCCTGACCGTTGATCGAGAAGGCGCAGGTCTCGGGATCCCCCACACGCAACAGCAATTCGTCGCGCACTTGGATGGTTTTGGTCGTGCCGCCTTCCATCAGTTCGGCCATCACCCGCGTGCCGTCGGCGGTCGCACTGACCCAACACGGGCCTTGCGGTTTCAATTGGAATTGTAAGGGCCCGTTCGCGACGTCGGCTGCGGTTGCAGTCAAGGCCGCGGGCGCCGCGTCTGTTGGCGCGGGCGCCGGCGCTGCCGGCGGTGGCGTCGCAGGTGCCACCGCGGCGGCGTCCGGTGACGACCCGCCGAAGCTCGGAAGTCGGAAAGCGCCAACGTAGGCGATGAGGCCGACGACGGCGGCGGCGAGCAGCAACTTGCCGAAGCGACCGGATTGCTGCTGTTTGATCAGGCGAGAGTTGTCTTCATCGAAGGCGCGCACTTCGGCACGTTCAACCGGCGTCGCGATTTTCAAGCGCGCGACTGCCGCGTCGGCGGCAAGTGTTTCGGGGGCGAGCTGGGCAAGATACAAGTCGGCGGTCTCGTCAGGATCGAGACCGACCTCGCTCGCATAGGCCTTGATAAAGCCACGCGTGAAAATCGTCGCCGGCAACTTGGCGACATTGCCCGCTTCGAGTGCGGTGAGTGTCGCCACGGCGATTTTGGTCGAGCGCGCGACATCCTCCAGCGTCAGGCCGCGTTCTTCCCGTGCCTGACGAAGCCAGGCCGTCGGCCCGACGTCGGGTGGTTGCTGGAGCGGGGGGGATTGCACGCGCGGCTGGCCAGTCAATTTAGTCGTTTCTCCTGGGCGGTCGTCGGAACACGCATCCGATGCAGCGGGAGTCGCGCCGCCAGCTGCGTACTGTTGGTCGGCGGCTGCCGTACTGACGGTCCCCGCGGCATTATCGTCGAGGTGGGTGCCACCCCGAACGAGGCGTTTCGATGGCCTGACCACGAGTCCTCCGCTTTTCAGAGACCGAAATGCAACAACTGGTCCACGCGCGGAGCGTGTAGAATCCGCGCCATGCCGCGTCCCCTGGTTGGTCAAGCCTTCGCGAGCGTCATCTTCATGCTGGCCCTGGCGGTGAGCTGGACGCTAATCGATGCTGTGGCCGTCTCGGCGCAAAAACCGTCTGCGGGCGCGGGTAACCGGCAGCCGGCGCAGCCGCGCGCCGGCTGGCGTCAATGGGGTGGACCGACCCGAAATTTCATCGTCGATTCGACAGGTCTTGCCGAGAAGTGGCCTGATGCCGGTCCGCCAGTGCTCTGGATGCGGCCGCTCGGGACCGGGCATTCGGCGATCCTCGCCGATGAGGGCCGGCTCTATACGATGTATCGCGCCGGCAACGGCCGTGCGAAACAGGGGCCGTGGGACGCCGAGGAAGTGGTGATCGCGCTGGATGCTGCGTCGGGTCAAACACTGTGGGAGCACACCTACCCGTCGCGCCGCGAGGACTTCAGCTTTGGCGCGGGCCCGCATTCGACGCCGCTGATCGTCGGGGACCGGCTGTTCACGATCGGCACCAACAAGCAGTTGTTCGCGTTCGCCAAACAGAGCGGCAAGGTGCTGTGGTCGCATGATCTGATCAAGGAGTTCAATGCACCGGAATTGCTGCTGCGGCCGGTGGTCAAAACCGGTTACGGCTGCAGCCCGATCGCCTTTCGCGACACGATCATTTGCAGCGTCGGCGGTCCGGGGCAGTCGGTGATGGCCTTTCGTCAAAGCGATGGCGCGGTGGTGTGGAAGAGCGGCGACTTTCTGACGTCAGAAGCGCCACCGATCCTGATCGACTTTGCCGGCACCACTCAACTGGTCTTCCTGGCTGGCGGCACGGTGACCGGTCTCGATCCCGTGAACGGCAAGGTGCTGTGGTCGCATCCGCACGATCCAGGCAACGATCTGAATTGCGGTACGCCGATTTGGGGCCCGGACAACATTCTGTTTGTCTCGTCGGCCTACAAAGCCGGTAGTCGCGCGATTCAATTGAAGCAACAAGGCGCCGCGACGGTAACCGAAGAATTGTGGTTTACCAATCGCGTCCGCTTCATGTTTCTAAATTCGCTACGGATTGGCGATTTCGTCTACGGGACGACCGGCGACTTTGGTCCGGCCTTTCTCACGGCGCTCAATATCAAGACCGGACAGTCGGCGTGGCAACATCGCGGGTTTGGCCGCGCCAGCCTGGTCTATGCCGACGGCAAGCTGATCATCATGGATGAAGACGGCGATCTCGCGTTAGCCAAGGTGGCGCCTGAAGGGGTCACGATACTGTCGCAGGCGAAGATCTTCGACACCACGTCGTGGACGGTGCCGACACTGGTCGGGACGACGCTCTATGCGCGCGACCGCGAAAAAATTGTCGCGCTCAATATGGGGGTGCAGTGACGCGACCCAGAGTGCGTCGGCGAACCGCGTCGCCGGCAGCGACGGTCGTCGTGGCCATCGCCTGTGCGGTGGTGTCGGTGACCGCGCAGGTGCCGCAGCTGGCCGGCACGTGGAAGCTTGACGCGGCTGGGAGTCAAATCGTCGACGGTGCCGGCCTGGCCGGGCTGATCGGCGCCGGCGCGCCGCCGATGCTGCACATCACGCAACCAGCCAACGGGCAGGTGATCGTCGAAAGCCCGGTCAACGAAGGGCACGTGCGGAACTATCAGCCGGGGGCGAAGACGGCGACGCCGGTGGGGCAGGGCGGCACGATCACGATGACCTCGCAGTGGACCGGTAACCGCCTGTCGAGCGAGGGCACGTCGGTCGGCGCCAACGGCGCGACGGCGACCATCCGCGAAACGTATTCGGTGACGTCTGACGGCAGCGTGTTGACGATCGCGGTCACCACCGGCGCCTCTGACGCGAAGACCAGTGCGTTGAAATACACGCGCATCCGCGATGTCGGGCCATGCGAGAGGTGGCCGACGCCCTGCAAGCGCGCCCCGTAACCACAGATGGCACAGATTTCACAGATTGCCCAGATTGCGTCGAGTCTCGCGGAGTGCATCGGGCTGCCGCAGCCTTCACAAATTGCGGTGAGCCGCCGTCAGCGCATTGCGCACATTCCTTGGTTGGGGGTGGGCGTTCATGATCAAGCTGCGGTTCTGGCTCAGCGTTTTGATGGTGTTGGTGTCGGTGGCGCTGGCGGCGGCGCAAAGATCTCCCGAGGGCTATCTTGTGGGCGCGGCGGGCGGATGGACCACCGGTCGATCCGGCGGCGGCCTGCTGGGCGCCGCGGCAGGGGCTGAGTTTCCAGTCGCGTCCAGGCTCGATGTCGGCGGGGAGGGCGGCGTCCTGGGCGGCGCTGACGGTGGCCTGCTGATCCTGTCACTGAGTGTCCGCGGCGATCTCGTCAATCGAACTGACCACCGGGTTACGCCGTTTGTGGTCGGCGGCGTCAGTGGACTTCTGTCCTTTGGGGGCCCCGAAAGAGCGCTGCACTTCGGCGGCGGCATCGATTACCGCCCGGCGGATCGTCGGCCTCTGCGGTTCGAATTCCGCGACATCATCACTCGCGCTGGCAGGCAGTCACACTTTTGGAGCTTTCGCGTCGGCATGACGTTCCGCTGAACGGCGACGCACGGTTGTCCGCAACGCCGGATCGGGCGTCGCGGAGCCACCGCGGAAACGACCCGCGGGCCCGGTCGGACGGAGGGCGGGACTTCAATCCCGAGGGGTGTCGTGGCGGGAGCCACGCCCTCCGTACTCGTCATGGAGCTCGCCGAGTTGCAGCACGGATCGACTACATTAGCTGACGCGCCGACGCGCGGCCTGCGCGCCCAGCTGCGGCTGCGACTGACCTGGAACGACATGGAACAACTGATCAAAGACGTGATCTACGCCTGTCGCGCCATCACGCGGGCACCGGTGCTGTCAGCCGTGGTGATCGCCTCATTGGCAGTCGGCATTGGCGTAAACACCGCGGTCTTTTCCTGGATCCAGGCGTTTGTGTTTCGCCCCATCCCCGGTGTTGCCGACGCCGGCAGCCTCTATCTAATCGAGCCCAAAACAGAAGCCGGGCTGCGGCCGCTGGTGTCGTGGCCCGAGTATCAGGACCTCGCGGCGAGGATCACTTCCTTGCCGGACCTCGTCGCCTATCGCATGGTGCCGTTCAATGTCGGCGAAGCGAGCCGTACCGAACGGAGTTATGGCTTGATGGTGTCGGGCAACTATTTCGGTGCGCTCGATTTGTCCGCCGAGGCCGGACGGTTGCTGACGATCGACGATGCCCGCCGCGGAAGGATGGAGCCGGTCGTGGTGATCTCGCACGACTACTGGATGACCCGCTACAACGCGTCAACCGGCGCGATCGGCCAGTCGTTGCGCGTGAACAATCGCGATCTGACCATCGTCGGTGTCGCACCGCGCGGGTTTCAAGGCACCGTGATTGGTCTGCAGTTCGACTTGTGGGTGCCGGCCACGCTGGCGCCGGTGGTGTTGGGATCGCGCGAGCTCGATGATCGCGGTCAGCGTGGGTACTCGGTGATGGGACGCTTGCCAAGCGACCGTGCGCGGGCCGAAGTCGACGCACAGGCCGCCGCCGCGATGACCGAGTTGGCGCAACGCCATCCCGAGACCAACGCCGGCGTCAGCGCCGAGGTGCTGCCGTTCTGGCGCGCCTTGCGTGGTCCGCAGGGGTTCCTGCTGCAGGCGTTAGCGTTGCTGCAAGGCGTGATGCTGCTGTTGTTGCTCGCGGTCTGCGGTAACACAGCCAACCTGGTCTTGGCGCGCGCCAGTGTGCGTCAGCGTGAGATTGGTGTCCGACTCGCCGTCGGTGCGGGCTGGTGGCGCATCGTCCGGTTACTGCTGCTCGAGAACCTGATGCTTGCGCTGATCGGATCGGCGCTCGGCGCGGTGCTGGCGATGTGGGCGACCAATGCGTTGCGCGCGACGCCGATGATCACGCTCAGCGTGCCGGTGCGGTTTCAAACGTCCGTAGACGCAATGGGTCTTTTGTTTGCGATCGGGCTTGGCATCCTCTGCGCCGGGATGTTCGGCGCCGCGCCGGCCATGCAGTTGGCGCGCGTCGATCCGCAAATGGTGTTGCGCAATGGGGCGGCGATGCCGCCGCGCAACCGGCTGCGTAACACCTTGATCGGCGTGCAAGTTGGGTTGGCGTCGATGGTGTTGATCGTCGCTGGACTGTTCCTGCAAAGTTTTCGCAGCGGGCAGGGAAGCGACCCCGGATTCAAGACCGAGGGGGTTTTGCTCGCGGCCTACGACCTCACCGGCCGCGACACCGACGATGCGTCGGAACGTCTGTTCTCGGCGCGGCTACTCGAGCAGTTGCGCGCGTTGCCCGACGTGGAATCGGCAGCGATCGCCGTCGCCATGCCACTCGACATCCATGGGTTGCCGACGCGGTCGTTTGTGCTCGAAGGCCGCGCCCGCGTCGATGGCAATCGTGACCGTGCGCTGTCCAACACCGTGACGCCAGGTTATTTCGCCGCGATGGGGATCCCCATCCTGCAAGGGCGCGACTTTGTCGAGATGGCCAATATCTCGCGGCCACCAGAGGCGATGGTCAACGATGCATTCGTGTCGCGCTACCTTGCCGACGGGGAAGTCGTCGGCCGGCAGCTCGAGCAGGGCGGCAAGACGTTCGAAATCACTGGTGTGGTCCGCTCGTCGCTCTATCAATCGTTCGGCGAGCCGCCGACGCCGATCGTGTATCTCTCGTATCGCGATCGGCCCTATGCGTCGGGAGAGATTCACGTCCGCACGCGACTCGCCGACGAGGAAATGCTCGCCGGCAGCATAAATCGCGCGGTTCGCGCGCTCGACGCCACCTTACCGATTTACAACGTGCGCACGCTCACGCAGCACGTCGATCTCAACCTGGCGCTGCGTAAGATTCCGGCGCGGATGTTTGTCGTGCTCGGTCCGCTCCTGCTGATCCTGGCGGCGACCGGTATCTACGCGGTCGTCTCGTATAGTGTCGCGCACCGGACGTCAGAGATTGGCGTGCGGTTGGCACTGGGCGCGACGGCGGAACGGGTCGTGTCGCAAATCGTTCGCGAAAGCCTGCGGGTCATCATCGTCGGTGCCGGCGTCGGGTGGGTGATCGTCTACGCCGTCTTTATTCATCTGTCGCCGGGCGCGCCGATTGATCTGGTCGCGTTTGTCGGCGTTCCCGCCGCCCTGCTGGCCGTCGCGACCTTCGCGAGCTGGATACCCGCCCGTCGGGCCGCCCAGCTCGATCCCACGACGGCCCTCCGGGCTGACTAGGACCGGCCTGCGGCCGGTGGGACCCTCGGGTAGGACCGGCCTGCGGCCGGTAGGACCCTCGCTCTGCTCGGGTGGGACCGGCTCGCTCCGCTCGCCGGTGAGAAAGAATGCTGCAATCCCACCGCCGTGAGGCGGTCCCACTCCGAGCGTAGCGAAGAGTCCCACCGCCGTGAGGCGGTCCCACTCCGAGCGCAGCGAAGAGTCCCACCGCGAAGCGGTCCCACTCCGAGCACAGCGAGGAGTCCCACCGGCCGAAGGCCGGTCCCACCGACCGCCTGCATGGTTTACACTCGGCAGCAGTAAGGAGACGCCGATGCGTCACGAGAAGACCGGCCGCAACGACCTCTGCCCGTGCGGCAGCGCGAAGAAATATAAAAAGTGCTGTGAGGCCAAACAGCAGAAGCAGCGCGGCAGCCTGCTGATGGTCGTGCTCGTCGCGGTCGTTGTTGCCGGCGGCATCATGGCGGCGATCGCCTCCTTCAGCGAAGACTCGTCGTCGTCCGGTTTACCCGGACAGACCTGGTCCCCGGAACATGGCCACTATCACTGATCCCTGATCCTGATCCCTGATCCCTGATCAGGCAGGCTTCTTGCTCCTCGGCGACACAGAGGAGCTGCCAATGGCACAAGTTGATTCACTGCGTACCCACCTTGTCGAAGAACTTGCCGATACGCTCGACGCTGAACGCCAGTTAACCAAAGCCCTGCCGAAGATGGTACGGGCGGCGACCGCGCCGCGACTGAAGCAAGCCTTTCAAAGTCATCTCAAAGAAACCCGCCGACACATTACCCGCGTGCAAGAAGCCTTGCGCGCCATGGGCGAGCGGCCCAAGTCGAAAACCTGCGACGCTATGGAAGGTCTGCTGACCGAGGGCGAAGAGATGATCAACGAGACCCCCGCGGGTGCGTTGCGTGATGCGGTGATGATTTCCGCGGCGCAGAAAGTCGAACACTACGAGATCGCCACCTACGGCACGGCGCGGACCTTTGCTCGTGTGCTCGGCGAGACGCGCGTCGTACGCCTGCTCGAGCAAACGCTCAAAGAGGAGAAGGCGGCAGACGTGAAGTTGACGATCATTGCCGAAGGGTCGGTCAATGCCCGCGCGGCCGAGCAGTGGGAGAGCGAACGGACCGCAGCGGAAACGGCGCAGACGCTGCTGGAGCAGGGCGGCGAGTGGCTCAACTCGGCGGCCACCTCCGCTGCTACGTCGGCACGCAGTGCGGCGAAATCGGCCCGCAAGGCCGTGACCACCCTTGGCCGCAGCGCGTCGCAACCGCGCGCGCGCAAAAGCAAAAAGCGCTAACGGTCCCCCGGGCGGCCGCGTTGTCTAGCGGCCGCCACCTTTCCTTGCCCGAAATCGACCGCCCAACGACGGTCGTCCGCCCGGTGCGCGGGGCGGTCCGCCCGGCCCGCGCGGTGGACCCCCGGGACCGCCGGAGCTGCGTGGCGCAGACGCCGGTCGCGGCGCGCCGCGCAGATTGGCGCTGACCCCAGCCGCCCGCTTGGCCGACCGCGCCCGTTCCTGCGCTTTGCGGGCGCGGATCTCCGCGATCCGTTGCGCGTGGGGCACTTCCAGCTTTTCCTGCGGCCGGCTCTTGTAATCGAAGTCGGGAAGCGTGATGCGCGGAAGCGTCCGCCCGATCGCCTTCTCAATGGCGCGGATATCGCCTTCTTCCTGCGGCGACACGAACGTGAACGCGTCACCGGTTTCCTCCGCGCGGCCGGTTCGGCCGATACGGTGGATGTAGTCATCCGGCGCCGCCGGCACGTCGAAGTTGACGACGTGACTCAGGGCTTCGACGTCGATGCCGCGAGCGGCAATATCGGTGGCGACGAGCACCCGATACTTGCCCGACTTGAACCCGGCGAGCGCGTCGGTCCGCTGGCTCTGTGAACGGTTGCCGTGGATGCGATTCGCTTCGATGCCGGCTCGCACGACATGGTCGGCCAGTCGATTGGCGCGATGTTTGGTCCGGGTAAAGACCAGCGCCTGGACGAGAATGTTGCGCTTGAGCAGTTCGACAAACAGCGCCGCCTTGAGATCCTGCGCCACTGGATAGACCGCTTGGGTAATCCCGACCGCAGGCGTTGACTGGCGCTGCAAGTTGATCTGGATTGGGTTCTTGAGCATCTCCGACGCCAGCGTGGCGATCGCCGGCGGCATCGTCGCGCTGAAGAACAGCGTCTGGCGTTTGGCCGGGATGTGTCGCAGGATGCGCCGAATGTCCGGCAGGAAGCCCATATCGAGCATCCGGTCGGCTTCGTCGAGCACCAGGTATTCGAGTCCTTGCAGCTTGGCGTAGGGTGCGCGCGCGTGATCGAGCAACCGCCCTGGAGTGGCCACGATGACGTCGACGCCGGCGCGGAACGCGTGCTCCTGCGGCCCCATCCCAACCCCGCCGTAGACCGACGCCCCAGTCAGCGGCGTATGCACCGCCAGGGCATTGAAGTCTTCGAGAATCTGGGCGGCGAGTTCGCGGGTCGGAGTCAGGATCAGCACGCGCGTCGTACGGCGCGGCGCATCGATCAGGCGATGCAAAATCGGCAGTAAAAATGCGGCTGTTTTGCCGGTCCCGGTCTGCGCGCAGGCGAGCAGATCACGGCCTTTGAGCGCTTCAGGAATGGCTTCGGCCTGGATCGGCGTCGGGCGGGAAAAACCAAGTTCGCGAATCCCCTTGAGGAGACTCGGGTGGAGGTGTAAACCGGTAAAAGGCATCGCTCAACTATTCCACAGTTATACACACCGTCTGTTCTTTTTACGTGGTGCGCAGCGCGGCCACGCCGTCGTCGCTCCGTTCGTTCAATTCGTCGCGGCTCAGTCACTGGCTTGCGAATTGCTTTGCCGAGTGCCAATGGCCGGTGCTTTACTGCAACACGAAGTCTCGAGAACGAGCGACAGTTTCGGCGCGCGCTTGCGCCGCGAGCGCGAACGCCGGCAGATCTCAATCGAATCGATCGCCGATTCCACCAAAATTCTCGGCGCCCTGCTCGATCGCCTTGAGCATGACGACGTCTCGCGCTGGCCGACCGGGTTTTACCGTCGGGCGTTCATCCGCGCTTACGCCTGCGCGATCGGTCTGGATCCCGAACCGGTCGTCCGCGAGTTCATTGCCCGCTTTCCCGAACCGGACGATGTGGGCTTTGCGCCAGCCGCGACCACCCCGTCTAAAGCGGCACCAGCGCTGACGATAGTCGCCCCGGTGCCTTCTTCACGCGCGTCCGCTCCGTTGATGGCGTCGGCTGTGCCGTGGCGAGAGCGATTCAGCGCGATCGCCTTCGATGCCTTTGTCCTGTTGGTGATCGCGGTGTCCTTTTATCTCGCGTTCGGCGCCTTCTGGGCACCATTCGGGCTGGGGGCGGTCGCCTACTACTTCGGCAGTGTGCTCGCGCTGGGCACGACGCTCGGTATCCACCTCTTCCCGACACAGCTCAGCCGGCACGTCTAGTCTCCCGGTCGGGCGCAGTATGATGGCCCACCGTCGTGCAACGTGGATTCGAACTTTCAAACCCTCGCTAATGCACTCCCCGACGTCGTCGTCGTGGCGGATGTCACCGGCGGTGTCCACTTCATCAACAACGCCGGACGTTCATGCCTCGGGGTGCCAAGCGGGACCCGCGCCGGCCGCTGGATTGACCACGTGCAGGCGGGGCACCGCGCCAACATGTCTGCGTTGATCAGCGATGTCATCGGCGATGGCGTCGCTCGGGACATCACCGTTAGGCTGATCCATCTTCAAACCGGCGACATTCTCTCCATGCCCTGTCGCGTCTGTCGCATCGTCGCGAGCGAAGCGGACACGCGTCCGGCGGTGCTGCTGGTCGCGCGGGCCCAGGACAACGATGCAATCGCTCGGCTTGCCGAGATGTTTGCGGGCGTGGTTGGTCATGATTTACGCAACCCGCTCAATGCCATGCTGACCGGGGCTCACGTCGCGATGAAGCCATCCCACGACGAGCCGACGACGGCCGCGCTGCAAGGCATCATCTCGAGCGGTCATCGGATGCAGCGGATGATCGACCAGCTTCTCGACCTCAGCCTGATCCGCGCCGGGGGCGGCCTGACCCTGGATGCCTCGCCCGCGGATCTCCGCGAGATCATGCAGCATGTCCTTGTCGAGGTCACCGCGGCCGATCTTCGCAGTGACGTCCGATTAGCGGTGCGCGGCGACACCCACGGCGAATGGGACGCGACCCGGCTCGCGCAGTGCATGACCAATGTCATCGCCAATGCCATTCAACACGGCGCCCCGGATCACCCGATTGATCTCACGGTCGATGGCACGGTGGCGAGCACTGTGATGGTGGCCGTGCACAATGCCGGGATGATCGCCGCCGACGCGCTGCCGATCCTGTTCAATCCATTCAGAATCGTTCATCCCAAGCGGGCAAAAACCAGGGCATTGGGGTTTGGTCTCTACATCAGTCGACAGATCGCTCGTGCGCATGGCGGCGAGATCGAGGTCAGTTCAGATGCGGACGCCGGGACCACATTTCGGATCAGTTTGGCTCGTCACCCCGTCGAGACACCTCGGCCAGCGTCGTCAGGCGTCGGTGAGGACGAAATGGCGATTCTCGGATTGATGGCAACGACGCCAAAAGCGACTTCGGTGACGGCGCAACTGTTCGGCGCTGTCCCGCTGCATGAGCGGGCGCCACAGGAGTATTGGCAGCTGTTCGACCGCTACGCTAAATTGCTGGACGTCGCGCTGGATCATCAAACCTACAGAATCGACGGCGTCGAACTCTCGCAGGAACTGCGGACCATTGCTGACCTGCTGGGCGGGTTCGGCGCCGGTGCCCGGGAGGTGGCCCAGTTGCACGCGCGCGCCTTACGTCAGAAAACACACGGCGTCAGCGTCACCAAGGCGCAAGCGTTTACTGCTGAGGGCCGCCTGGTGTCGTTTGAGCTGATGGGCCATCTGCTGTCGTTCTACCGGCGCCGTTCCGGCGCGGCGGAAAGAACTTAGTGCCGGACCTTCTTCTGGAGCTCTATATCGTGGGCCATGCGCCGAATTCGGTGACCGCAGTCGCGAATTTGACACGTCTCTGTGAAAACCAGCTACTGGGTCGCTATCAATTACAGATCATTGACGTCCTCGAACATCCGGAAGCGGCCGAAGCCGCCAACATTGTCGCCACGCCTACCTTGGTGCGGCGCGCGCCGGCGCCGGTGCGGCGGATCGTCGGCGACCTCTCCCACGTCGAGACAGTGCTCGATACCCTTGAGTCCGGCGGCCCACTTATCCCGCGCCTGAGCAGTAAGGATCCCGTGCGATGAATTCTGAGAGCGAAGAGCAGCCGATCGAAAAGCGACTGACCGGCATCAATGGGTTTGACCATATCGCGGACGGCGGGCTGCCCCGAGGCCGCGCGACGCTGGTAGCCGGGACGGCGGGCAGTGGCAAGACGGTCCTGGCGATGCAGTTCCTGGTCGAGGGGACCAAGCGTGGAGAAAACGGCGTCTTTGTCACCTTCGAAGAACCGCCGGCCGACCTCCGCCGCAACGTGCTGGGGTTTGGATGGAATCTTGCGGCCATGGAGGCCGGTCGGCAGATTGCCTTTGTCGATGCCTCGGAGCGGCCCGAAGAAGAACGCATTGAAGCGGGTAGCTACGACTTCGGTGCGCTGGTCGCGCGGATCGAAGGCGCGGTCCGTAAAGTCGGCGCCAAACGGGTGGCGCTCGATTCGATCGGCGCCGTGTTCGCCCAGTTCAGCGACAGCGCCACCGTCCGGCGAGAACTGCACCGCATTAGTGCCGCACTCAAGCAGCTCGATGTCACGGCGATCATCACGGCGGAACGCACGGACGATTATGGGCCGATCTCGCGGCACGGCATGGAGGAGTTCGTTGCCGACAATGTGGTGTTGATGCGCAACGTGCTGGAGGATGAAAAACGCCGCCGCACGATTGAAATCCTGAAGCTCCGCGGCACCAATCACCAGAAGGGCGAATATCCGTTCTCGGTCACCTCAACGGGGATCATCGTCATTCCGTTGTCAGCGATTGAGCTGAAACAGAAGTCATCGACCTTGCGGATCACGTCCGGCAACGGGCAACTCGACGCGATGTGCGGCGGCGGTTTTTTCCGCGATTCCGTCGTGCTGGTGTCCGGTGCGACCGGCGCCGGCAAGACGCTGATGGTCACGGCGTTTGCCGCCGGCGGGATCGAGCAGGGTGAGCGTTCGCTGACGTTTTGTTTTGAGGAAAGTCGCGAGCAATTCTTCCGCAATGCCGCCGGCTGGGGCTTTGACTTTGAGCAGCTGGAGCAGCAAGGCCGGCTCAAGGTGGTCACCGATTACCCGGAGATCATGCCGCTCGAGGATCACTTGATCCGGATGAAAGCGATCATTGAAGAGTTCAAGCCCAATCGCGTGGCTGTCGACAGCCTGTCGGCGCTCGAACGGGTCGCGGGCAACCGCGGCTTCCGCGAGTTCATCATCAGTCTGACCGCATTCGTCAAACATCAAGAGATGGCGGGGTTGTTCACCTCGACCACGCCAACTCTCCTCGGCGGCACCTCCGTGACCGAGGCGCACATTTCGACCATCTGCGACTCGATCATCCTGCTGCGATACGTTGAGATCTACGGCGAGATGCGCCGCGGTCTGACGGTGCTGAAAATGCGCGGCTCGGCCCATGACAAAGACATTCGCGAGTACATCATCGACGGCACCGGTATGCATCTCGGCAAGTCGTTCCGCAATATTTCAGGGATCATTGCCGGCAATCCGGTGCAGTTACCGGTGCCACCCGCGGAAATCGAGCGCCTGCGTCAAATGTTCGACGAGGAGTGATGACAACGACGGCACAAATTCTCCTGGTTGAGGACGACACCGATCAGCGGGCGGCTGTGGCACAGGTCCTGCGCGCCGAGGGCTACGCCGTGACCGAAAGTGAGAGCGCCGAAGACGCGCTCGAGATTCTCGAGCGGCAGCGGTTTGATCTGATGATTGCCGACTATCAGCTTGGCGGCGCGACCGGCGCGTGGTTGGTTCGGGTCGCGACCAGCAGCATGGGCGGAGCGTCGCCCCGCGCGTTGTTGATGACGGCACACGAAGGCGTGCCCGATACCGAAGGCCTGACCGTCATCGCCAAGCCGGTCGACTTCGAGCGATTAGTGTCGACCGTCGCCAACGCGCTGTCCCCCGAGCGGCCCCGCACCACTCCGCGTCCGCCCAGCCAGCGCATTGCCTTCATTCTCTACGTCAATGATTCGGATTCGTCGCGTCGCACGAGAGAGACCCTTGAAACACTGCTGGCGCCGTTCGAACCGGCCCAAATCGCGCTGACCATCGTGGATGTGTCGACCGAATCGCCCAACCAGGCCGAAGAACACCGCATTGTCGCCACTCCCACGCTGCTCAAGACCTTCCCGCGCCGCGAATCTGGATTTCGGGAGATCTCGCGAATAGCCGATTCGTGCTCCGCCTGCTGGAACAGGCCGGTGTCGAACCCGTTGTGCGCGTATGACTGGCGCCCAGTTGGACCGCTCGGGCTGGCATTGTTTCTGCAAACATGAGGTGCCATGGCTGGCCCTGAGGAACGCCTGAAGACGTCGACCGTTGCGCTCCCCACGCCGGACTTTCGCAGTCTGTTTGAGGCCACACCAGCCCGCTTTCTGGTGCTCACGCCCGCCCTGACGATTGCCGCGGTGAGCGATCAGTATCTGGCAGCCACGATGACCAACCGTGATGACATCGTCGGGCGTTTCGTGTTCGATGTATTCCCCGACAACCCGGCCGACCCCTCGGCGACGGGAACCCGCAACGTGACCGCATCGCTCACCCGTGTCTTCGAGACCGGACAGACCGACCGGATGGCGATCCAGAAGTACGACGTTCGTCGCCCGGCCGCGGACGGCGGCGAGTTCGAGGAGCGCTATTGGAGCCCGGTCAACACCCCTGTGCTCGACGAGCAGCGGCGGGTGATCTACGTGATTCACTCGGTCGATGACGTGACTGAGTCGGTGCGCCTCCGCCACCGCGCGGCGCATATGGAACGCGAAGGTGAGGCCCGCGCGCAGGAGTTGCACGAAACCAAACATCAGCTGACGGACGCCAACCAGGCGCTCTCGGAGATGAACGTCGCGACGCATGCGAAAGACGACTTCCTGGCGATTCTTGGGCATGAATTGCGCAACCCGCTCGCCCCAATCCTGACCGCGCTCGAACTGATGCGGCTGCAAGGCGACGACATCCTCCGACGTGAACGTCGAGTCATTGAACGGCAGGCGACGCACCTTGTCCGATTGGTCGATGAACTGCTCGATCTCTCGCGAGTGACCCAAGGCAAGGTGCACCTGGTTCGAACGCGGGTTGAAGTGGCCCGGATCATGGTCAAGGCCACTGAACTCGCCAGCAGTGCAGTCCTGGAACGTCATCACCACCTGGTCGTGACCGACCCGCCGCCAGAGGCGGTCGTCGAAGGCGATGAAACACGGTTAACGCAGATCATTTGTAACCTGCTCACCAATGCCGCGAAATATACCGAGCCGGGCGGACGGATAGAACTCACGGCGAGCGTGGCATCCGCCGACGTGATCATTCGTGTCAAAGACACCGGGATCGGAATTCCGGCGGAATCTCTTCCTCATCTCTTCGATCTGTTCGTGCAAGAACAGCGAGCCTTGCATCGCGCCAGTGGCGGGCTGGGCATCGGCCTGGCCATTGTCAAAAGCCTGGTTCAGCTGCATGGCGGCACGGTCACCGCACACAGCGACGGGGTGGCCAAGGGGAGCGAATTTTGTGTGACGCTGCCGCTGGCACAGCCGGAGGGCGAGGGCACCGCGCTGGCCGTGCCCGCCAGCCCGAGCGCAATCCCCAATTGAATCGGCCCGGTGCCGCGTTCCACAATGCAGTGTGTCCACATTGACCGCGGCCGTCTATACCGCGTCGGAGCGCAGCGACGCGGCCGGCATGGATCTCGGCACTCAACTGCGCGAAGCTCTGGGGGGAGTGTCCCCTGATGCGGCGATTCTGTTCGCGTCATCGCGATTCGACTATGCCGCACTGCTGGCCGCTTTCAACGACACCTGCCACCCGGCCGTGCTGGTTGGCGCCTCCTCGGCGGGCGAGTTTGTTCGCGGCCAACGCGGTGAAGGCAGTGCCTGCGCGATAGCGATCACATCGGATCAGATGAAGTTCGCCGCCGCAGTCGGCCGTAACGTCACTGCCGATCGTGCCGCCGCGGCCCAGGAGGTGGTACGGTCGTTCGCCGGCCTGGGTAACGACTCCCATCCTCATCGCACTGCGCTGGTCATGACCGATGCGCTGGCCGGCCACGCTGACGAACTGATCGAACACCTCACGCTGGCCACGTCCGGGCGGTATCAGTTTGCCGGCGGGGGGGCGGGAGACGATGCGAAGTTTTCCAAGACCCATGTGTTTTGCGGCACCGCGGCATATACCAACGCGGTCGTCGCTCTCGAGATCCTGTCGACCAAGCCAGTCGGCATTGGTGTCGGCCACGGCTGGACACCTGCGAGTGACGGCCTACGGGTCACCGCGGTCGAGGGCTCCAAGGTGATCAGTCTCAACGGCCTACCGGCGGCGGACGCGTTCCAAGAGCATGCCGAAAGCACCGGCCAACTCTTCGATCGTTCGCAACCCTTGCCGTTCTTCCTGCACAACATCCTCGGTATTGAGACCGGTGACGGCCACCGCTTGCGCGTGCCGCTTGCGGTCGACGACAGTGGAGCGGTGATTTGTGCGGCCGAAGTGCCGCTTGGCGCCACGGTCCACGTGATGAAGACGACATCGCAGTCGGCGATCGCCGCGGCACAAAACGCAACGCAAAGCGCGTTGGCCGGTCTGCGTGGCGAGAAGCCCAGTGCGGCGCTGTTCTTCGATTGCGTGGCGACGCGCCTGCGGATGGGCGACGACTTCGGTTTCGAGGTCGATTCAGTCGGGGCCGCGTTAGGTGAAGCCACCCTGGTCGGTTGCAATACCTACGGACAGATCGCGCGGGCGGAAGGGCAGTTTGGCGGTTTTCACAACTGCACCGCAGTGGTGTTGGTGTTGCCGTCTTAGAACGACGCTTGTGGCTGATCGCGACACCACGCTGCAATTAACGATTGCTCTGGCCAACCGTGCCGAGCGGACCTCCAGCATCGCGCACTTCGCAACGCATGCCGGCGCTGTGGCGCTGTTTGCCCTGGTCCAGGATCCACAACTTGGCGTGATGGTTCCGGCGCCAGGATTTCAGCAGACACTGCCCGGCGGCGCCGCGTGGCGGCGGTTCCTCAAAGCGTGCATCGCGCCTGGCATCCATCGCAGCGCGCTGCCGCTGGCCCGCGAGGGGGCGTCGATCCACACCGTCGCCTGCGCCGCCGACGGAGTCGCGTTGGTGTTTGTCGGCGAACAGGTTGACGCACAGGTGGTCGCGGCGGCATCGGCGGTACTACCCGCCCTAGGGTCGGCGCTGCGGCTCGAGCAGGACGTCGTGGTCGCCACCGGTGCGCTGCGCGCCGCACGCGACGGCGCGCGCAATGCGCACGCCCTGACCATGGCGCTCGATGACGCCCGTGTCGACTTGGAGTTCAAGGCGCGGTCGCTCGAGGAAGCGAGAGCCCGGGCCGAGGATGCGGGCCGCGCCAAAGACGAGTTTCTCGCGATGCTCGGACACGAGCTGCGCAACCCGCTCGCACCCATCGTCACCGCGCTGCATCTGATGCGTCTGCGCGGCACCCAATCACGTGAACAGGAAATCATCGAGCGCCATGTCTCGCACCTGACCCGGCTGGTCGACGACCTCCTCGACGTCTCGCGCATTACTCAAGGCAAGATTGAGTTGCGCTGCGAGCGGATCGAGCTGGCGCAGGTCGTCTCACGGGCCATCGAAATGGTCAGCCCGCTGCTCGAGCAACGCCGTCAGAGGCTGGTGGTCGAGGTCCCGGCCGTGGGCATGCCGGTGATGGCCGACCCCCAACGCCTGGGCCAGGTGTTGACCAACCTGCTGACCAATGCCTCGCGATACAGCGAAACCGAGAGCCGGATCACCCTGCGCGCGGCACTGGCGGGCGAGAAGGTTCGTATCGAGGTCTGCGACAACGGGGTTGGCATCGAGCCCGAGATGTTGAGCCGCATCTTCGAGACCTTCATACAGGATCGACGATCCCCGGACGACTCGGAGCGCGGTCTTGGACTCGGTCTTGCGATTGTCAACAGCCTGGTGACGCTGCACGGCGGCACCGTCACCGCCAGCAGCCGCGGCAAGAGTCGCGGCAGCGTGTTCACCGTGGAGCTACCGGTCGCTGCGGCGGCGGCCGAGGCGCCAATCGACTCCGAGCCACCGGTCGCTCAGGTGCCGAAGCCGGTGATTGCGCATCGGGTGATGATCGTTGACGACAATGCTGACGGCGCCGAGATGCTCTGCCTGGTGTTGACGACTTTCGGCTATGAGGTGAAGTCGGCGCCCGATGGGCCGAGCGCGTTGGCGCTGGCCCGCGTGTTCAAGCCGACGATTGCCCTGCTCGACATTGGATTACCGGTGATGGACGGCTTTGAACTCGCCGAACGCCTGCGCGCCGAGCAGAACGGCGCGCCGCTCCGGCTGATCGCGATTACCGGTTACGGCCAGGAGGGCGATCGGATCAAGTCCAAAGCCGCCGGGTTCGATGCCCACCTGGTCAAACCGGTCGACATGGCGCTGCTGAAAAAACTGCTGATCGATCAGGCGACGGCGTTGGTGTATTCCTCGTAAGCGCCCTTGAAGTCGACGATCTTGCCGTGATCGAGGTGCCAGACACGGGTGCCGACTTCCTCCAGGAGATCCTGATCGTGCGTGACCAGAAAGACCGTTCCGTCAAATTTCTGCAGCGCCACATTCAGCGCGTTGATCGCTTCCAGGTCCAGGTGATTGGTCGGTTCGTCGAGCACGAGCACGTTGGGCTTGACCAGCATTAACCGGCAGAACAGCAGCCGCGCCGTTTCACCACCCGACAGCGCTTCGGTCGGCTTGTGGCCTTCTTCCCCGCTGAACAGCATCTGGCCGAGCAGGCCATGAATTTCCTGCCGCGAAGCATCGGGGTCGAACTGATGCAGCCATTCGGCCGCGGTCATCCCTTTACGAATGGTGCCGGTGTGATCCTGGGCGAAATATCCGATTGACACTTCGTGCCCCCACTTCACCTTCCCGGCATCACGATCAGCGGGGGATGGCGCCATGTCAGGTGCGTCGGCGAGCAACGCCTTCAGCAGCGTCGTCTTGCCGACGCCGTTGCGTCCGACGAGGACGACCTTTTCACCGCGATTGACCAGCGCGCTGAAATTCGACAGCACCTTGAGATCACCGTGCGCCTGTGACAATCCTTCGAACTCGACGGCGACCTTGCCGGACGGTCGCTTCATTGCGAACTTGATGTACGGACGTTGAATGTTCGAACGCGCGAGCTCGGTGGTTTGCAGCCGCTCCACTTCCTTGCGTCGCGACTGGACCTGGCTGGAACGGGTGCCGGCAGAAAACCGTTGGATAAAATCGGTCAGCTGCGCGATTTTCTTTTCGCGTTGGGCGTTGTCCGACTCGATGCGGCCACGGATCTGCGTCTTGGCCACGACCATGTCGTCGTAGCCCCCGGTATAGGTGATGATCGTCTGGTAGTCGATGTCGGCGATGTGCGTGCAGACCTGATTCAGGAAATGCCGATCGTGCGAGATCACGATCAGGGTGCCGTCATAGCGCTGCAAAAACTCCTGCAGCCAGTGAATCGAATCGAGGTCGAGGTGGTTAGTCGGTTCGTCGAGCAGCAGCGCCTCCGGATTCCCGAACAGCGCTTGCGCGAGGAGCACGCGCATCTTCTGGCCGCCCTGCAGTTCAGCCATCGTGCGGTCATGCAGCTGGTCGGCAATGTCCAGCCCTTGCAGCAGGATCGCCGCGTCGCTCTCCGCGGTGTAGCCGTCTTCTTCGCCGACAATGCCTTCGAGTTCGCCGAGACGCATCCCGTCTTCGTCGGACATGTCGGCCTTCGCGTAGAGCATGTCGCGTTCGGCCAGCGCGTCCCACAGGCGCTTGTTGCCCATCACCACGGTATCGACGACGCGGTATTTATCAAACGCGTACTGGTCCTGATGCAGGACCCCGACTTTGCGCGGGCGGACGACGTTGCCACGCTGCGGCTCGAGTTCGCCGGTCAACAGCTTCATGAAGGTCGACTTGCCGGCGCCGTTGGGCCCGGTCAGGCCATAGCGTCGCCCCGCCGAAAACGTCGTCGCGACCTCTTCGAAGAGGACCTTCGACCCGAAACGCATGGACACACCGCTGACCGAAATCATGTGACTAGACCCTTGAAGTAATAAATCGCTGAGGAGGAACTGTTTATTTTACCAGACTCCTTCCCGGATGCCGACCCGGAGCCGGAGGGCCGACCTGAACCGTGCCCATCAGGCCGCCGTCGGCGACGCTTTCCAGAATGGCACACCGTTGACGCGAAACTCCGATTCGCCTCTGGCATCGGCGGATCAGCGGCCCCGGCAGGCCGCCGTCGTAAGTCCACGCGCTGACACGGCGCCCGGGCGCGACCCGGTTCGGGTTCCTATCCGGCGCCGCAGCCTCGTCCTACACTACGGTGCAGAGGAGCAGACCTGATGACCAGGGCGGAAGGCCCATGGGCGCACACCCACAAGAGCGTGTTGCCGGCGACGCCCGGTCGCGTCTTCGCCGCGCTGACCACGGCGCGCGAGCTGCGTCGGTGGTTTGCTGAGGATGTCGAGATCAGCGCGCAGAACGGCGGGATGGTTCGCTTCTGGGGCAGACATGTCTATGGTGCGCCGCCCCCCGGTGCCGATCAGCGCATCACCCGCTTCGAGCCGGGTCGGGCGTTCGCCTTTCAATGGCCGTTCGAAGGACTGGCCACCGAAGTCGTCGTCACTCTGGAGCCGGGCGACGCTGGCGAAGATGGCTCGCCCCGCACGCAGCTGGTGTTGCAACATCGTTTTCCGGCGGCGCTTGCCGTTGATCATCCCGGCGAGCTGGTCGACGACTTGTGGCGATTGACGATCGGCAATCTCGACGCGTACTTGCGCGGCGGAGAAGGGATCGTCTTGCCTGACTACAGCGATCCCGCGCCAGAGATTCGTGCGTCGATCGTGATCGACGCGCCGCGCGCACGGGTGTTTCAAGCATTACTCGACCCGGCCGCGCTCAATCAGTGGGTGGCCATCGCGGCGGTCGTCGAACCGCGGGTCGGTGGCCGCTACACCTATGGGTGGGACTATCAACAGGACGGCAAGGATGTGGTCGGCGGCCCGACGCGCATTCTCGAGTTGGTCGAAAACGAATGGCTGGTCACCGATTGGCCGGACTGGCGCGGCGATCCGACGAAGCGGCCCACCCGCGTGATGTGGCAACTCGAATCACTGTCAGACGAAAAAACGCGCGTGACGGTGATTCACGGCACCTTCCCGCGCGTCGTCGACTTTGGCGATTACCCGTTTGGCTGGCGGTCGTTCCTTGAACAGCTGAAAACGTTACTTGAACAGGATCTCTTCAAAAAAGCGTAAGGCGCGGGGATCCTTGGACTGCCCGAGCCAGAAGATTGCCTGTTTCTTGACCGACGCATTGGCGTTGGTGCGCGCGACCTGAATCAGCAGCGGGACACCCTGATCTTTGGGCAGCTGACTCAGGGCAAAGACCGCGCGCTTCTTGACGTCGGTTTCCGGATCGTTCGCAATCGCGTCGGAGATGGCGCCGACGGCCTTGTCGCCGGCGCGCTGCGCGAGCCAGAACAGCGCCTGGCCGCGCACGTGCGTCGTCGCACCGTCGCGCGCGGCGTGAATCAGGCGATCGAGCGCTGCGGGTTCGCGGTGCATCGCCAGCGCCGATAACGCAGAATCGGCAAGCTTGTTGGTCACACCACTGGCCGCGAACGTGCCAAGTAGCGCCACGCTGTCGGCGGGCCGAACGCCGGTCAGCCAGTGCACCGGGCGGCCGCCGGCATCGAGCGGACAACTTTCCGAGAACATGCGGATGCGCGTGACCTGTCCCTGCTCGAGACGATAGAGCACGAAGAAGCTGTCGCCTGACTCCAGCGGTTGCACGCGATCGCGCGACGGCTGGGTCATCGTCACGGCTGTCGCCGCGCCTGGCTCGAGCCGGCAGCCATTGCTCCCGGACCCTGAGCCGTCGCCGCTCCAGCAACACATCTGATGATTGCCGTCGATCGCCGGCACGGCGTAACCGACCCACAACGGTGCACTGGTGGCCGCCGCTGACTTCAGCTCGCGATCCAGTCCAGCGCTGACCGCGCGCGACACCACCTGGCCGTTCGTGATGAGCGGCTGCTGTGCCGCGGCCGTGGTGCCCGCGCACAGCAGCGCCGCGAAGGCCATCGTGCGACAGGCAAGGCGTGGGGCTGACGCTCTCATTTGTTGAGAATCTCCAACAGGTAATCAAGCGCCACCTTCGATCGCATCGTCGACAGGCGGCTGACGATTTCTTTACGCATCTGCGGATCGGGTTCTTTGCGGGCGATGGCGACCAGCTGCTCGGCGTTGTTCTGGGTGAAGAACGCATTGATCACGGCCTTGCGATTCTCCGGGTCCTTGTCTTTGGCATAGATGGCGATCAGGGCGTCACCGGTGCGCGACGCGCCCATCAAGCCCAGATTGCGGATCGCGGTGCGCCGCAGCTCGGGATTCTGTTCGCCGTTGGCAATCTCGACCAGGCGAGTCGCGTTCCCGCCGACGAACATCGCCTGCAGAATGCGCTTCTTGAGGTCGACGGTGGTTTCGTTCGCATACAGCTGCGACAGCTCCTCATGGGCGCCCATCACCCCCAATTGCTGCACCGCCTCCGCACGCAATTCGGGCGAGCTTTCTGTCGTCGCCACGGCCAGCACGCGTGACCGCTCACCAGACACGCCGAACGAACGCAGGATGCGGCGCTTGACGTCGACATCGGTCGAGCTCGCATAAATCTGGGCCAGTGCCTCGCGGTTTTCGCGCGTCCCGTGAATGCCCAGATACTGGATGGCCTTGCGCTGCATGTCCGGAGTGGCCGTGCCGCGGGCAATGGCCATCAGCACCTCGCGGGCGCGCGGCGCCTGGCTTTGTGCGAGCACAAACAGCGCCCGCTCTTTCATCCGCGGCGAGTGCGAACCCTGCAGGATCTTTTCGAGCATCGGCACGGCCTGCGTGGGATCGGAGTGCTGCAGGGCCTGCAGTGCCAACAACTTGAGTTCTTCGTCGGCTTCCGCCTCGGGGCGCGCCGGTTGGCCGACGCTCTGTCGCACTTGCATTTCGAGCGCCCGCACGTCACTCATCCAGCGGCTCTTCGGGTAGCTCTTGATCAACTCGCTGGCGGCGGCGAGCGCTTCGGCCTTCTGGCCCAATTTATCGAGGGCGTAGGCGCGCCAATACAGTGCCGCGTCGGTGCGCGACCCCTTAGCGGCCACCAGTGAGGTGAAGCGCTCGACGGCACGCTGCCAGCGACCTTCCTCGAGCGCCTCCTGGCCCTCTTCGTACAGTTCGTCTTCGCGCCCGCGCCGTTCGCGGTCGCGATCGCGATCGCCTTGCCATTCGAACACATCAGCACGCGCGATCACTGGCGCGGCGGGCACGGCGGGAACGGCGGCGACGACTGGGTCGGCGGGTTGTGCCGGCTGCTGCATGTAGATGTAGACCGGCTCGGTGTATGCCACCCCGGTTATTGCAGCAGCGAGAAAGAATTCAACGACCATTGCTTGACTCTCCTGTGACGGACGGTGCGCGGAATCGCGGCAACACGGAAATCACTCTTCAAAACACTTGCGCCGCGGTTCTGCGCTTCCGTGCCGCGTGTCGTGACTACCCGATGATCTGTCTGGCGCGGCGTTCTCGTTCGACCATCTCGGACTGCACCACGCGCACTTTGAACAACAGCCCGCGCGACGCAATGCGCGTGCGTAAGGCTTCAATGTCTTTGGACGTCGCATCGGCCGGGGCGTTGGCAAACTCGACGAGGACGCGTTCGAGTTCTTCGAGCACACCATCGACCGCGATGTCGCGCGTGTCACCGGCGCTCTGGCGATACAGACGATTGGACGCGACCAGTTCTCGTGCGCGCGTTTGCTCGACGCCGAGCGCATCGCGATCACTGAGATCGGCGTTGAGCATTTCCACCAACACCATCTGCGAGCGATCGAGATGATCGACGACGGCGACAATGAACACGCGCTCGGCGACGGAGTGCGCGGCGGCGGCGGGCGCGGCGGGATCGACAGCCGGGACTGGACTGGTGAAGCGGCCCGCGACAAACGCCGCGAGCAGCAACGCGGCCAGGCCGCCGGCCAATGCCCACTGTGGCAGTGCCAGGCCAAACCAGCGACGGGGCCTGGCCAGCGCCGGCTCCAGTCGCGCCCATACCGTCCGCTCGAAACCCGGCGACAGCTCCGGAACGTCCTGGGGCTCGACTAACGCCAGCACCTGCTGCAGGTGGACGAAGTCGCGGCAGCACGAGTCGCACGTCGCGAGGTGTGCGTCGACGTGTGCCGCCTCGGTTTCGCCGTAGTAATGCAGGATCAGGTCGTCTTCGCTTACGTGCATCGGGCCCCCGACTTTGGGCCCGCATGCGCAGCGGGCCCCTCGACAAACGGTTCGAGCGTCGTCCGCATCTTGCGGACCGCGCGGAAAATGCTGTTCTTGGCCGCCTCGGTCTTGAGCCCCATCACCGTCGCGACTTCGCGGATCGGCAGACCTTCCATATGACGGAGCGTAAAGGCGAGCCGCTCGCTGGCCGTCAGCCGCGCCAGGCCTTCGCTCAAGCGCTCGCGAATCTCGGTGCTCAGCAGCAGTCGGTCCGGGCTGGCTGCGCCGGGACCGTTGCCCTCGGCCGGCGGCCCAATGTCGAGGTCAGCCGGGTCCTGCCCGACCTCGCGATGCTTCCGCGAGCGAATCAGATCGATGGAGCGGTTCACGGCAATCCTGTGCAGCCAGGTCCGGAAGTCGGCCCGGGCCTCGAAACGGCTCAACTGCTTGTAGGCCTTGAGAAACGTGTCTTGAACGACATCCTCCGCGTCCGGGGCGTTGCCAGTGAGCCGGTAGGCCACGTTGAACACGTAGCGGGAATGACGGTCGACCAACGACCGGAAGGCATCGCTATCGCCGTCGCAAGCTAAGGCGACGGTCGCCCGGTCGCTGTCGTGCATCCGGAGAGTTTGACGGGGGGGAGGACCCTTTGGGTAGGACCCTTCGGGTAGGACCCTTCGGGTGGGACCCTTCGGGTGGGACCCCTTCGGGGTAGGGGGGACTAAGGGACGGCACCTTCGATTTTCGCCACCGGGCCGGTGGGACAGCCGGTGGGCTGCAGACCGAGAACCAGGCGCGCCGCGCAGCTGACCAACGCCGTTTCTCCGGGCCCTTGAAAAAACTGATAGCCCTTGCGCGTCCGCCACGCCAGTGGTCCGCCAAGATAGCGGTTCGCCTTCCGCACGCTTTCTTCGGTGCGCGTCACCAGCGCTTCGTACTGCGGCTCGCCTTGTTTGAATCCGGAAAAGCTGCCGAGGTCGGTGGAGGCGACAAAGACGATATCGATCCCAGGGACCGCTGCGATCTGGTCGGCGATGTCCACGCCGGCAGGATTTTCGATCAGCGCGACGATCATGATGTTGTCGTTCGCGGTCTGGCGATAGTCGCTGCCGTAGAGCGTTCCGTACTGGCCGCCGCCCTGACTGCGGCGCCCGAGCGGCGGATATTTGGTGAACCGCACGGCGGCTTGCGCCTTCTCAACGGTATCGACCATCGGAATGATGATGCCGAGCGCGCCGAGATCGACGGCCTTTTGAATGTCGCCTTCGCTGGCGTCGGGGACCCGGATGAACGGGATGGCCGGTGCGCCCTTGCAGGCGGCCACCATTCGCGCGACGTCCTGGTAGGTGAGCGGACTGTGTTGCATCTCAATCCAGGTCAGATCAAAACCCGCATTGGCGACCGCGCAATACAGTTCCGGATCGGGGATCGAAATGGTGCCCGCGACGACTTGCCGGCCTTGCGCCAGCTTGTCCTTGACCGTGTTGTAGAAGCGGCCCCGCGCCGGTTGCTGGCCGAAGCCCGACAGTCCGCTACTGAGTAGTGCTACCAGCAATATACCGAACAGCTTGGTCATGCCGCGCGTTATACCACGGCTGTTCAGTCTGTTCAGGGCACATCACTTGCAATCCGCTACCTCAATGGACGACCTTACCGGGCGGACATTCGGCCAGTATGAGTTAGGCGCGCTGATTGGCGCTGGCGGGATGGCGACTGTGTATCAGGCCTATCAACCGGCCGTGGATCGGTTTGTCGCCGTAAAAATCCTGTCACGCCATCTCACCGCCGATAGTGAATTCGGCGAACGCTTTCGGCATGAAGCGCGAACCGTGGCGCAGTTCCAACACCCGCATGTGGTCCCGGTGTTCGACTTTGGGGACACTGACGGGTACACCTTTCTGGTGATGCCGCTCATCCGTGGCGGGTCACTCGCCGACCTGATCGGTGGTCTGCCGGTTTCTCTGGCGCTGGCGGTCCGGGTTGTTCGCGAAGTTGCTGAAGCGCTCGACTATGCGCATTCAAAAGGCGTCATCCACCGCGACATCAAGCCGAGCAATATCCTGCTCGACGAGGGAGGCAACTGTTTAGTGGCCGACTTCGGCGTGGCCCAGATGGCTGATCGGTCAGCCAAACTGACGGTGCACGGCACGGTCATCGGCACGCCCGCCTACATGTCCCCCGAGCAGGTGAACGGGGAACCGGTCGGCCCCGAAAGTGACATCTATTCGCTCGGCGTCGTCCTCTATGAAATGTTGACTGGACGCGTGCCGTTCAACGCCGAGACGCCGATCGGCACCGCACTGAAACATCTCACCGCGTCGGCGCCGCGACCACGAACCGTCAACCCGTCGGTGGGGTCACGCGTGGAGGGGGTCGTCATCAAGGCGATGGCGCGTGCGAAGAGCGAACGCTTTGCGTCCGGCGCGGCGCTGGTGAGCGCCCTGGCCGCCGCGGTCGGCCCGGCGGTGATGTCCTCCAGCACCGCCGCTCGCCGGCTCTCGCCCGCGCGCGCTGCCAATACCGACGTCGCGGTCACCAGGATGCTGCCGCCGCCCAAGCGCGTGCCGCCGTCGCGATGGGTCGGTCTGGGCGCGGTCATGTTCGCCTCGACGGTCGCGTTGGGGCCGTCGCCGAAGGCCGGCTCCCCGTCGACGTTATCCCACGCGACGCATGAGGCGATGCCGTCGATCGAGGCGCAGACGACCACCATGCCGTTTGACACGCCGGCGCCGTGGCAGGCCATTCTCAACGCAGCCGGCCGATCCGACTATGCCGCGGTGGAACGCGCCTTCAGAGAACTCCCACCGTTGCAGCGTGGGCCGGTCGTGGACCCACCGCGCGCGCGGCGAGAAAATGCCAGGGCGCTGAGTTTGATCGCTGAGGGCCGTTATCTCGACGCAGTCACCGTCCTGCAAACCGCGAGTGCGCTCGATAGTTCGGACGCCGAAATTACCGGCAACCTGGCCGACGCGTTAATGCATCTCGGTCGCATGGACGAGGCGATGGCGATGGCCTTGATCAGCCTCCGCCTTAACCCGACGCGGTCGATCTCGTGGGGCCTGCTCGGGTTCCTCTACGCCAAACGTGACGACCAGCGTGCGGCCGTCTCCTCACTGACGACGGGGTATCACTATGCGTCCAACGACAGCAGGACCCTGCAGGTCTATCGCCGCATGGCCGACAGTGACGCCGATCCCAAGGTGCGCGCGGTGATGCAAAGCGCGGTGCGCGAGATCGGCGCTAGTCAGCCCTGAGCGCGACCATCGGGTCGACCCTGGCCGCACGCCGCGCGGGAATGACGCTGGCAATCAACGCAGCACCGGCGAGCGCTACCAGCGCTGCGGCAAACGCCCGCGGATCGGTGGCATCCAAACCAAATAGAAACGTCTTCGCCGTCGCGCTCAGGTACCACGCGCCGACCCCGCCGATGATCAAGCCAACGCTGACCAGGATTCCGGCATCGGTTAACACCATGCCGACCACCCGCGAACGGGTCGCGCCGAGCGCCATCCGCACGCCGATCTCTCGTGTGCGCTGCGAGACGACATACGCCACCACACCGTAGATCCCGACCGCCGAAATCACCAAACCGAGCAGACCAAATAGCCCGAGCAGCAACATGTTAAGGCGACGTTGCGCCACCCGCGTCGCGACCAGTTCCTCCATCGTCCGGACATTGCGCAGCGGCACATCGGGGAATGCAGTGAGCGCCGCGGCTTTCACCGCTGGCAGCACGTCATACGGATTGCCACTCGTCCGGATCACCATTTCGCCAAAGCCGACGCCTACCTGTTCGACCGGCAGATACGCTTCGGTGCGCGGCTCTGTCTCGAGACTGCTTTGGTGCACGTCCCCGACGACGCCGATGATGTTGCGCGGCTGATCGTCGACGGTCGCCGAGCGACCGAGCGGATTCTCGCCGGCGAAATACTTCTTCGCCGCTGACTCATTGATGATCAGCACGTGGGGCGCGCCCTGGCGATCGCTCGGTTCGAAGTAACGGCCCGCGCGCAACGGGATGCGCAGCGCCTCGTGATAATCGGGCGTGACGCGCCGGATGCTGATGCCCTGGTCGTTGTCGAGCACTTTCCCGGGCACGCTGATTCCCGTGATACTCATACTGCCAAGCGGCATCCCGCCCGAGATCAGTGAGGCGTGGACCACGCCGGGAATCTTCGCGACGTCTTCGACCATTCGGGTCAACGTCGCGCGATGATCGCCGGGCGGCTTGCCCGGTTCGACGCGGGGGAAGATCTGTGCGGTGAGCACGCCTTGCGGATCGAAGCCCGGATTGATCTGCATCAGCGTCACGAAACTGCCGATGAACAACGCGGCGCCAACGAGCAGCACGACGGCGAGCGCCACTTCGGCGATGACCAGTGCACTGCGCATGCGCTGGCGCCCAGCGCCGCTCGCGCCGCGGGCGCCATCCTTGAGTGCGTTGGCGAGGTCGGGCTTTGACAACTGCAAGGCGGGAAAGAGCCCGAACAGCAGACCGGTGAGGACCGAAAGCGCGGCGGCTGCCGAGAGAACGCGGAGGTCCAGCGCAATCTGCGCGATGCGCGGCACGCCTTCAGGCATCGACGTTCGCAGCACGTGCACGGCCCACCACGCGAGGAGCACCGCAAGCACTGTCCCGACGAACGAGAGCAGCAGGCTTTCGCAAATGAGTTGTCGCACCAGGCGCCAGCGGCCGGAACCCAGCGCCGCGCGGATGCCGATTTCGCGTTCGCGCCCCGTCGCGCGCGCCAGCATCAGGTTGGCGACGTTGGCGCAGGCAATGAGCAGCACCAGCCCGACGGCGCCGAGCAGCATCAACATCCATGACTTGGTGCGCGCGCCAACCAGGTGATCGCGAAGGGCCCGGACGCCGAAGCCAATGTCCTTGTTCCATACCGGATGCGCCTGTTGAACGGCCGCGGCGATTTGCGTCATCTGCGCCTGTGCCTGTTGCAGCGTGATACCGGGTTTGAGACGCGCGATGGTGTGCAGGTAGATGCTGACCTGGTTGGGAATGCGCGTCCGCTCCCCGGCGGGCACGACAAACGGCACCCACAGGTCGGTCGGCCGCGGCGCGCCGACCGGGTAAGCAAAGTCGGGCGGCATCACGCCGACCACTTCGTAGGTGCCCCCCTGCAACTGAAGGGTCCGGCCGACGATCGCCGGATCGCCGCCAAAGCGGCGACGCCATAACGGATCGCTCAGCACCGCGACGCGGTGCGCGCCGTCGACTTCATGGGCCGCGGTGAAGGGTTGGCCGAGTGCCGGCCGCACCCGCAGCGTATCGAAGAAGCCCGACGTCACCTGCTGCGAGCGCAAGTCTTCCGGCTCCGCGCCCGGTTCTCGCAGTGTGAACGAGCCGCCAGCGATCGCGGCAATCGCTTCGAATACCTGTTGCTGTTGCACCCAATCCAGGTAGTTTTGCGGGGCCGCACTGCCCAAGGCGTCGGGATCGCGCGCCGGGTCGTCGAATGGGCCGGGCGGCCGCCGCTCGCCGACGGCGACGAGCCGATCGTGCTCGTCGAACGGCAGGGCGCGCAGGACCACCGCATCGACAACCGAGAAGATGGCCGTGCTGGCACCGATCCCCAGCGTCAGAACAATGACGGCGACGATGGTGAAGGTTTTCGAGGAGAGTAGTGCACGATAAGCCGCCCTGAGATCGTCACGCATAGGCACTCTGACGCTGGCTGTTCGATAACGGTTGGCAGAAGTTTGGCAATTGTGCGTCCCATGCAGACAAAAACGCCAGCCACCGGCCGTGCCATCACCACCGTCCTGCTCGACGTCGACGGCACCCTGGTTGACAGCAACGACGCGCACGCGCACGCCTGGGTCGAGGCCTTCGAGGAACATGGCGTCCCGGTCGCCTTCGCCGATGTGCGGCGGTGCATTGGCATGGGTGGCGATAAGTTGATGCCCGAAGTGAGCGGCATCGCCGACGATTCACCCGAAGGCACGCGCATCGCAAGATCGCGCGGCGAGATCTTCATGCGCGTGTTTCTCCCCACGTTGAAACCGCTGCGCCAGTCGGCGGAGTTCGTCGCCGCGCTCAAATCTCGTGGCCTCACTGCCGTCGCCGCCAGTTCCGCGCAGCGCAAAGAGTTGACGCAGCTGCTCAAGATCGCAGGTGCGGCCGCCCTGGTCGATGATTCGACGTCGAGCGACGATGCCGAAGATTCGAAACCGGATCCGGACATCATCGAGGCCGCGCTGAAGAAGGCGGGGGCCGCGCCAGGCGACGCCGTCATGGTTGGTGACACGCCCTACGACATCGAGGCCGCCAGGCGTGCCGGTGTCCCTACGATTGCCTTTCGCAGCGGCGGATGGCCGGACGCAGACCTGGCCGGCGCCATCGCCATCTTCGACGGCCCATGGGATCTTCTTGCTCACATTGAGGAAGTGTTGGGGTAGGGCAGGGATCAGGGATCAGGGATCAGGGATCAGGGATCAGGGATCAGGGATCAGGGATCAGGGATCAGGGATCAGGGATCAGGGATCAGGGATCAGGGATCAGGGATCAGGGATCAGGGATCAGGGATCAGGGATAGTTGGGCCTGTACGTGACGAGCGGGAGGCCGAAGCCTCCCGTCGGATTGGGTAGGATGATGACGCCAGCAAGAATGGCCGGCGAGCGCAGATGCTTTGTATAATGCAAGCACCTTGCCAACAATGAGGCTATGTCAAACACCACCTCCGTCCCCACCACCTCCGTCCCCAGCACGTATTTACGTGTAGACCTCCGTCCCCACCACGGATCTACGTGCCCAAGCACCTGTTAGACGTCGTCATCGTCGGCGCCGGACCGGCAGGCTTGAGCGCCGCGCTCGTGCTGGGCCGCTGCCTGCGCAACGTCGTCGTGCTCGACACTGACCGGCCGCGCAATGCCGCGTCACACGCCGTCCATGGCTTCCTCACGCGCGACGGCATTCCCCCGCGCGAATTGCGCCGCATCGGCCGCGAACAGCTGAAGCCGTACCGCACCGTGAAGCTGGCCCGTATCGAGGTGACCAGCGCGCGCCGGGTCGGCAAATCCTTCGAGGTGTCGCTCAAGGGTGGCCGCCGTGTGCGATCACGCACGCTGCTCCTGGCCACCGGCGTCGTTGACGACGTGCCGCAAGTGGAAGGACTGTTACCACTCTATGGGCGCAGTGTCTTCCATTGCCCATACTGTGACGGGTGGGAGCGGCGGCATCAGCCGATTGCCATTTACGGGCGGGGCGTCAACGGTCACGGATTAGCGCTCGAACTCAAGGCGTGGAGCAATGATCTGGCGCTGTGCACCGACGGACCAGGCAACTTGCAGGAGAAGCATCTGCGGCGACTGGCGCGTCACGGGATCTCGGTGCATCAGCAGCGCATCGTCCGCCTGGAGGGCCGCGGCGGGCAACTGGCGCGAATCGTCTTTGATGACGGCACCGCGATTGAGCGGCGCGCGATGTTTTTCAGCTCTGGCCAACGGCAAAGCTGTGGGCTGGCGTCCGGGTTAGGCTGCGGATTTACCGGGAAGGGCGCCGTGCGGACAGGGAAGTACGAGGCGACTGATATTCCGGGTCTTTACGTGGCGGGGGACGCGTCTCGGTTGGTGCAGATGGCGATTGTCGCAGCGGCCGAGGGGGCTCAGGCCGCCTTTGCGATCAACACCGCGTTGCTCAAAGTCGAGCTTGCCTAAGCCGCAGCGACTGGCCGAAACAGGCAATTCCCGCAGCGCCAACCGGGAGATCTGCACGGGAGACCGTTCGCCGTCGGCCATTTCGAGCACGACTGTGGCTCCAGTGACCAGGCGACTCACGTCGCACGCAAACCAGCCGCTGCCGTCGCGAAAAATCCGGTAATGCCCTTCGGCGACCAGGCTTCCTGACTTCGACCACAACCGACCCTCGCCGGAAGGGTCACCGATTACGCGGTCGTGGCCTTCCACCGGTCCGTTGATCTCGAGCCCCTCGCTTTTCATCAGCGTCTCTCCTCTCGCTTTCCTAAAAAGCAAAACGTATGCCTCTCCAGTTGGAAGGCTTTCCACACCGGGGCCAGGCCGCGGAGCGCGTTTTGCTTCGGGAAATCGCGTGAAAACGCTTGAAGAGGAACTGCGCACGGGTTTCCGAGGACTTTCCGGCAGTCAGGTCGCGGGATCGCTCCGCGTGCCGGAACGTGTCGTCAATGAAACGCTACGCGACGCCGGTGGGTTAACGAGCCAGGTACAGGTTGAGATCAAAGCGGCAAACAAGCTGGTCATCCATTACAAATCGTTCCACGTCGAAGCCGCCCTTGCGCCCGAACTCGAGGTCGGCGCCAGCCCCCGCCTGCATGTCGATCTCACCTCCACCATGATCGCGTGGACGCTCAAGACGATGCTGGTCATGCCGGGCATCTCGATCAATGGGAAGCGGATCACCGTCGATTTGGCAGAGGTAGCGCAACTGCGGCCGTATCGCGAGAACCTGCGCCACGTCCGGCAGCTGCGGTTCGCGACGACGCCGGGGTTGATTGAATTGCAGTTCGACGTCGCCGTCGCGTAATCAGGGCTTGGGGATGCGCAGCGTCGCGCTAATCATTGCGCTGCCGCTCGCGGCGTAGACCAGCGCCAGCGGGTGGAGCAGGGCCGGGCCGATCTGCACGGCACCAAACCACAGGCCATCGTCGATTCGCCCCAGCGCAAACGCCACGCCCATCAGGAACACAATGACGATGCTCGTCGGAATCGGCGTACCTTCGAAGTACTTGACCTTGCCTGTTGTAGCGTCCGACAGCGCTTCCGACGTCACGTTGAATCGCGCCAAACGGCTGACGCCGCAGACGACGAAGTAGGTCAGGCAGAGCATGTCCCACCCACCGCGCAAACCCAGCGTGAAACCGAGGACCGCGGGCGCGACGCCGAATGAAATGACGTCGGACAACGAATCGAGATCGGCGCCGAGGCGCGACTGGCGCGTCGTACTGAGTCGCGCGACGTAGCCGTCGAGCAGGTCGCAAAACAACGCCAGCGGCAGAAGCCAGAAGGCGACCCACAAGAACTGCCGGTTGTCGGTCGCGACGTAATCGAGGCAGAGAAAGATCGCGATCGTGCCGCAGCTGGCATTGCCGATCGTGAGCAGGTCGGCCGCGGTAAACGACCGCAGCATCGACATGTGGCGCGGCACTTTTAACCCCTCAATCCGAGAGCTGAGGGGTTAGATCGTGACCGTTCGGGGGTGTTGCGAGTTGTCCTCGAGAAATGTTTTCTTGGACGCGAGTTCTTCAACCGTCGGCTGCACTTTGCCGGTCGCATCGGTGACGCGCGAGACCAGCGTGTGCGGCCCCTTGGTGGCGCCGGTCCAGTTATAGGTGAACAACTTCCACGAATATTTTCCGGTCGTCGCCGGATCGATCGTCGCAATCTGCCACGGCCCATCGTCGACGCGCACTTCAACCGACTTGATCGGCGTGCCGTCATTGAGAATGACGCCGAGCACCTTGTGCCGCGTGCCGTCGGTGGTCACCCGCGCGATGAACGACTTGAGCTGCATGCTGGTGATCGCCGATTCGGTCCACTTCATCTCACCGTTGATCATTTCGCCCTTGAGCGTCCGATACCACCGCGCCTGGAACTTGCCGAGGTACTGATCTTCCTGCGCGTGAATTTCGGAGAGCCATTTGACGTTCGGCGCACCGTACCAACCTGGGACGATCAACCGGAGCGGCGAGCCCTGGTGCCGCGTCAGCGGTTGGCCGTTGAGCCCGTAGGCCAGAAACGGCTCTGGGGACATCGCCTTGTCGCGCGTCAGGCTGCGGCCGTACTGCTGCTCAACCTCGTACTTCGAGGTGCGGAATTCGACTTCCTCTTTGCCGCGGTCGGCGCCAAAGAAGACCACTTCGCGCGCGTCGGCCCTGACGCCAGCCGCGTCAAGCACCGCGCGTAACGGCAGACCGGTCCAACGACCGTTGCTGGACAGACCTTGGAGCGGCCGGCGATTGCCCGAGCATTCAAAGCCGGCGACCAGCTCAGCGCTCTTCATCTTGCGCAGGTCATCGAGCGACAAGGCCAGCGGCTTGTGGACCAGACCGGACACCTTGAGACGGAAGGTGGCCGGGTCGACAACCGGATGCCCGTAATGCTGAGTCGTAAAGAACTGATCGGCCGGGGTGAGCGGCCCGTCGATTTTTCGCGTATCGAGCTGGCGACGGTCGGCCGCCGGGGCCGGGTTGAAATTCTCCGGCCAATCGGTGAACGGCACCACGGTCTCACTCTGCGCGAGCACCGGCAGCGCCCACTCGGGGACGCCGAACACACTGAGCCCAGCGACCGCGAGGCCGCCTTTGAGAATGTCGCGTCGGGTGTTGTGCATAGTCATGGTCGACGGATTGTAGCCGATTGGCCGGTCGTCAGTCGTCAGTCGTCGGTCGCCGGGCCCCGCTATTGCCGCAGGATACTAATCGGGTCGGCGCGCATCGCACGACGCACCGGGACATAGCTGGCGATCGCCGCAGCGATCATCAACGACCCCGCGGCAGCGATAAACGTCGGACCATCGGTGGGCGTCACGTCGTAGAGCACCGACGCAATCAGGCGGGTCACGGCCAACGCGGCGAGTGTTCCGATCGTCACGCCGAGCGCGGCCAGTTTGACCCCGTTGGCAAAGAACAGCGAGATGATCGCGCGGGCGCTGGCACCCAGCGCAAGCCGCACCGCCACTTCGCGGCGCCGCTCGGCGACGCTAAACGCCAGCATCGCGTAGACACCGGAGACCGCCAGCGCGAATGCGATCGCGGCAAATGCCGTGAGCAGCCAGAAGTTGAAGCGCTGTCCCGCGGACGCAGCGTCACGACTGGTCACGAGCGCTTCGACGTCCGCCGGCGGTAGCGAAGCATCGGTCTGGCGCAGCACGTCGCGGAGGGCCGGAGCCATCGCTGCGGCATCCAGCGAGCTGCGGATGATCACCGTCATCGCCGGCAGGTCCACTTGGGCGTGCGGGACGAACAGCATTGGCGCAACCTCGGCATCGAGTCGGACGTCGAGAATGTCGCCGGTGACGCCGACGACGGTTCGTGGCGTCCCGGTGGTGCCGCCCCAGAAGATCCGCTGGCCGATCGGGTCGCCGCCCGGCCACAACCGGTCGGCGAGCGACTGACTGACCACGACGACGTGCGGTGCTGATGCGAGATCGCTGTCGGTAAACGTCCGCCCGCGACGGAGCGGAATGCGCAGCGCGCGAAAAAAGTCGGGCGTCACGCTTCGCCATCCCGCTTGCAGCAAGCCGGTCGGCGGCGCGTCGGCGGCGCGTTCTTCCGGCGTGACGGTATTGCTGAAGCCGAATTGTCGAAAGGGATTGGTCGACGTCGCCGCCACTGCCTCGACACCAGGCAACACGCGAATCCGATCGATCACCGCTGCGTAAAACGGGATAACCCGCGTTTCGTTGTAGGCCGGTGGCAACTCAATCGGCATGGTCAGTACGCCCCCGGCGTCGAACCCGTGATCGACACCGATCAGACGCACGAAACTTGTGCCGAGGAGCCCTGCGCCGACCAGCAGGAGCAGCGCCAGTGCGACCTCGACGACGATGAGTGACTGACGGACGCGGCGATGGCCGGCGGTGGAACGGCTGCCGTCGTCGGTGAGGCGACCCAGGCCCATAGCCGCGCCGTGGAGCGCCGGTGCGATACCAAACAGCAGGCAACTGACCACGCCCGCGGATGACGCAACCGCCAGCATGACCGCGTCGATGCGCAGTTCTTCGATGCGCGGGATGCGGCCGGCGCCAAATACCCGGACCGCGTCAATCGACCAGATTGCGATGAGCACGCCGAGCGCCGTGCCGATACTCGCCAGCAGCGCGGCTTCGGTGAACAGTTGTCGCACCAGTCGCCAACGCCCGGCGCCGATGGCCGCGCGCACCCGCATTTCATTGTGCCGGGTCGCCGCGTGGGCGACGAGAAGATTGGCGACGTTGGTGCATGCGAGCAGGAGCAATAAGGCCACCGCCCCAAGCAGTACCCAGAGGGCATCGCGAAAGCGCGGCGGTACCACCCACTCGCTCAGCGGCGCCGCGTCGATCCCCCATCCGGCGTTGGTTGACGCATGCGCCTGGCCGAGCCGGCTGGCGAGCGCGCGCAGCTCGTCCTGCGCCGCCGCCAGGGTGGCGCCCGGCGCGAGTCTGGCGACGACCGCGAGCTCGTGGTCGTCGCGGTCACGCAGTGGGTTGGCGCGCAGCGGAACCCACGCGTCCGCGCCCGCCGGGAAGTCGAACGTCGCCGGCATCACGCCGGTCACGACATGCGCTGCACCGTCAAGCACGACCGGGCGGCCAAGGACGCCGGCATCGCCGGCAAATCGCGTCCGCCACAAGCGATCGCTGAGCACGACGCGGCGCTCACCGCGTGGGCGATCTTCGTCGGCACTGAACAGGCGGCCGAGCGCGGGTTGCACGCCGAGCACCTCCACCATCGAAGCGCTGATCGCGATCGCGGCCACTCGTTGGGGCCCGATGTCGCCGCCGATGACCATCGTCGTGCCGATCTCGCGATACGCCGCAGAGGCTGCCAGTGCGCCACGCTGCATTTGCAGATCAAGGAAGTCGGCGTCGGAGAATGAAAAACGTTCGCCTGCCGGCGTCGTCTGCCACACGCGCAACAACCGGTCGGCATTGGCAAACGGCAGCGGCTGCAAAACCACCGTATTGACGACGCTGAACACGGCGGTCGCGCCGCCGATGCCCAGACCCAGTGTCAGGATTCCGATGACAGCGGTCAGCTTGTGCCTGCGAAAGGTGCGGCAGGCGTAACGGAGATCACGGACCATGCGCTGGATACTACAACGCTGATGCCAAGCGTGGCGATTGTCCCAAGTGGCTGGGATCGTGAGGGTTAGCGGCGGGCCTGGTGATGGCCACCGAGCTCGGACGTCGCGTGCGTGGTCACCAGCGTTCCGGAACCGGGACGCGCCACCAGTGCGCAGATTTTCGGTGCGGCTGGTCTCGAGGCGATACAATACGGGAGCATGACATCAGTGCTCTCGATCGTGTTCAGGGCGAGGATTTGATGCTGGAGCAGGCTCAGCGTCTCCTCGACCGTATTGCAGACGTCCGCCGACCCGCCGATTTGGACCTGCTGCTGTTTTTCGTACGCCATCCGCGGACGTTGATGGCCAGCGAACAATTGGCCGCCTTTCTCGGCTACGAACTCAAACAGATCAGCGAGTCGCTCGAGGTCCTGCTTGGTGCGGGGCTGTTAACCCGCTCACAACACCCGGCGCATGCGGCGCGCTTGTTCATGTTTACGAGCACTGAGGAGCTGACCTGGCTGCCGCCCTTCCTCGAATTCACGTCTTCGCAGGAGGGCCGCGGCGTGCTTCGGAGAGAACTCAAGCGGCGGGTTTCGGAGACCATGACCTTGACATCAGCCGTTGACCGATATGGACGCGAACCGCGCTCGCGACCGACCCTGGTGCGGGAACAGTCTGCGAGCAGCCGGGATGCCAAGACGGCAGCACGTCGAGGCGGGCAGCGATGAAGAAGCCCGATCTCGTCCACTCCGGCGTCAGCGGCCTCGACATCATCCTGTCGGACGGCATCCCGCGCGGCAACGTTATCCTGCTCGAAGGCGCGATTGGCACCGGCAAGACCACGTTGGGCGTGGAGTTCGTGTACCGCGGTGCCAAGGAGTTCGGCGAGCCCGGAATCATCGTGCTGTTCGAGGTGTCGCCGGACCGGTTGATTCGCGACGCCGCGGGAGTGGGCTTCGATTTACCGGCGCTCGAACGCGCCGGTAAGCTCAAGATCATTTTCACCACCCGTCACGTCTTTCGCCAGGAGTTGCAGCAAGCTGACAGTCTGTTGCTGGAAGAGGCGACCAAGATGGGCGCCCGGCGCATTTTCGTCGACGGCGTAGCCGGGATCATCAGCGACGGGACCGGCAATGAACCGCGCGAAGCGTTCCATGTCCTGGTCGAAGGGCTGCAGCGTGAGAATCTCACGGCGATTCTTGCCGTCGAGCCCAGCGCCAGCCATGGCGACCACGACAAGGCGCTGCCGGAAGAATCCATCGCCGATACGGTGATCCGCCTGCGCATGGAGGATATGACCCGCGCCACGGTCCGCTCGATCGAGATCGTCAAGTCGCGCGGCCATGATTTTCAGATGGGCCGGCACTCGTTCCGGATCGTCAATGGCCGCGGCATCGAGGTCTACCGCCGTGTCCAGGCGCCGCGGGCGCCGCACCGCGACACGGCGGCGGCGTTCGATCCGACGACGCGCGTGACCACCGGTGTCCCGGGGCTCGACCCGCTGGTCAACGGCGGCTACTTTCTCGGCAGCACCACGGTCGTCTCCGGCATTTCGGGAGTCGGCAAGAGCGTGATGGGATTGCAGTACCTGGCCGAGGGCGCGGCCCGCGGCGAGCGCAGTGTGATGTTTTCGCTCGACGAGCAGGTCCAACAGATTATCCGCAACGCCAACACCATTGGCATCGATCTCCAGGCGCTGATCGACAGCGACCTGGTCAAGGTGATCTACGACACGCCCCAGGAAATCGAAATCGATTACCACTTCCACAAAATCGAGAAACTGATCGAGACGTTCAAGCCCAAGCGCGTGCTGTTCGACAGCCTGTCGACCTATGGCTCAAATCTCGGGACTGGCCGTATGTTTCGCGACTTTTTTCACGCCCTTGTCGCGCTGATGAAAGAGCACCAGACCGCAACGATTTATAACCACGAGAATCCGGAGATGCTCGGGATGGCGTCGATGATGGGCGACTTTGCGATGAGCTCGCTGGTCGACAACATCATCCTGATGAATTGGATCGAGCTGGGTGATGCCTTTCGCCTCGGGCTGACGGTCGCCAAAATGCGCGCCAACCCGAACGCGCGGACGACCCGCGAGTGCGAGATTGTCGACGGCCTTGGCATGCGGGTGCTGCCACGCCAGATCCCGCCGGCGGCGCTGCGGCCGTTCTCCAGTTACACCAACCTGATCTCGCGCAATCCCGCGCGTGGTTTCGATGGCGGCGCCGGATAGACCAGATGGCACTGGTCCACGCCTCACCGTTTGACTTGTCGGTGTGGAGCCAGGCGCTCGAGAAATTTGGCGCCGTCAGCCACTTGAGCGTCGCTCTCTACGACATCGACGCCCTGATGATTCACGACGCCCAGCCAGACAGCCCGCTGGTCAGCCTGTTTACCCAACACGGTTACGACCCTGGAGTCTTTGCTGACTGCGCGCGGCGGTGTCTGGCGCAATCCACCGAGCGGCCGGCGCTGGTCACCGAACCACACTACGGGTTCACGGTCGTCGGTACCTCGCTTCTCCTCGGTGATCAGATCGTCGGGGCCGCCGTCGGCGGTTATGCGATGGCCGACTTCTGTCAATCGCCGGACATCACACGATTGGCGCGGCTGTCTGGGGTCCCGTTCAAGGACTTGTGGGACCTGGCGCGGCGATTACACCCGGTGCCGACGCGCCGCTTGATGGTCTACGGCGAGTTGCTGCAGGTACTCGGCGACACGCTGCTGCGGGAAACGGCGCGCACCCGCGAGTATGAGCAAGTCGCCGCAGAGTTGCATGCGGCCGCCGCTACCAAAGACGAATTCCTTGCGGTGCTGTCGCATGAACTGCGCACGCCGCTGTCGCCGATTCTCGGCTGGTCGCGCATTCTCCGCAAATCGTCTGACCCGACCACCGTGCGTGCCGCCGACGTCATCGAGCGCAACGCCCGCTTACAAGTCCGCCTGGTGGATGACCTGCTGGAACTCAATCGCGGCTCGCAGGGCAAAGTCGTCCTCGACCGCAAGTGTCACGACCTGACCAGTCTGGCGCGTGCGGCGATGGAAGCCGTTGCTGACATCGGCGAGAAGAAACAAATCCGGATGGTGTTCGTTGATGCCATCGAACCGCTGGTCGTGATGCTCGACGAGGACCGGATGCAGCAGGTGCTTCGCAACGTGCTGTCGAACGCGTTGAAGTTTACGCCGACCGGCGGCGTGGTCACCGTCGCCCTCACCAGCAACGAGAACGAGGCCTGTGTCTCGATCACGGATACCGGCGAAGGCATCGCCGCTGAGTTTCTGCCCTTCGCCTTCGAAATGTTCCGGCAGCAGGACAGCGGCACGCGTCGGCGGCACACCGGCCTCGGCATCGGCCTGGCCCTGGTCAAGCAACTCACTGAGGCGCACGGCGGCAGCGTCGCCATCGCGAGCCCCGGCGCCGGGCTTGGCACCGTCGTGACCTTGTCGTTGCCGATGGTCCCTGAAGCCGAGCAAACGAGTGATGTTCCGGTCAGTTCAACCACTTCGTTGAGCGGGATGCGGATCCTGGTCGTTGACGACATGGAAGACGTGCGCGACGCGACGCGCGAAATGCTGCTGCGGCTCGGCGCCGAGGTGACCACCGCACAGGATGGACTCGAGGCGATCGATCAGGCGACCGCCCACCACAGCGATTTGGTCCTGTGCGATCTCCGAATGCCACGCATGGACGGGTTCGAGTTCATTCGCGCGCTGCGGTTAGTCAAGGGCCACGCCGCTCAACCGGTGATTGCCATCTCGGCCCATGCCAGCCCCGCAGATCATCAACGCACGGCAGCCGCCGGCTTCGACGATCACATCGACAAGCCGTTTGACGACAAGCGTCTGCTCGCGGCGGTGAGTGGGGTGATGTTGCGGCGCCCGGTCGCCTAGGCCGAGCGTTGACACGCTCGTCGTGGCCTGACGCCCTCGGCGCTTTTCTGGCAGCGGTCGCGCCGCCCGACAAAGTGGAGACGTGGCCCGAGGTCGAGGCGTTGATTTTCAACGAGACCAACAGCGCCCGCCGGCGTGAGCGCCGTGCGCCGTTCGTCTGGGATGCCAGGGCGGCGGCCGCGGCGCGTTTGCACACCGAGGACATGCTGCGCCGGCGCTACTTCAAGCATCAATCACCGGACGGCCGCAGCGTCGGCGATCGGCTCAAGCGCGCCGGCGCCAAGTGGACGCGCTGTGCCGAGAACCTGTACGGGCAACCGACGTTGAGCCGATTCGGCGAGAAGGAGATGCGCGCCTTCGGCCATGCCGCAGTCGGGGCCTGGCTGAAAAGTAAGGGCCATCGCCAGAACATCCTGGCCCCCACCTTGGCGCGACTCGGCGTCGGTGTCGTGTCCAACGACGGCAATGTGATCGCGGTGCAGGTATTCTTTACCTGAGTCGGTCGGTCTGACGTTACCCCTCGCGAAGGAGATCCTGCATGAGCGTGTCGTTCCGTCAGTTCCGCGCAATCGCGGCCTTCGCTGCCATGCTGATGGTGGCCACGCTCTCGGCGCAAGAGCGGCCGAAAGTCGACGACGCGACGTTGCTCAAACCGCCAGATCACGAGTGGGTGACCTACGGGCGCGACTATGCGGAAACGCACCACAGTCCGCTCAAACAGATCGACACCACCAACGTGTCGCGACTCGGTCCGGCCTGGTCGGTCGAAGTCGGCTCCGAAGGCAAAGTCGAAACCACGCCGCTGATTTCGAACGGCGTGCTCTACGCGACCTCGACGTGGAGTGTCGTCTATGCAATCGACGTCCGCACCGGCGCCTTGAAGTGGCGCTGGGATCCCGGACTGGTCCGCGGCGGCTATGCCGCGGCGGGCGCGCGCTTCTGCTGCGGCGCAGTCAATCGCGGGGTGGCGCTCTACAACGGACGCGTCTATGTCGGTCTGCTCGACGGCCGGCTGGTCGCGCTCGACGCCGCCACCGGCAATTTTGTCTGGGCAGTCCAGACCACACCGCCGAACAGCGACTACAGCATCACCGGCGCGCCGCGGGTGATCAAAGGCAAGGTCCTGATCGGCAACGGCGGAGGGGAATACGGCACGCGCGGCTACCTGTCGGCCTACGATGCCGCCACCGGGGAGCAGAAGTGGCGCTTCTACATCGTCCCGGGCGATCCGTCGAAGCCGTTCGAGGATCCGGCGATGGCGCGCGCGGCCAAGACCTGGACTGGCGAGTGGTGGAAGTACGGCGGCGGCGGCAACCCGTGGGACGGGATGGCCTACGACCCGGAGGCTGATTTGCTCTACGTCGGCACCGGCAACGGCGCGCCGTGGAATCAGAATCATCGCAGTCCGAACGGCGGCGACAATCTGTATCTGTCATCGATCGTGGCGCTGCGGCCCGACACCGGAGCGTATGTCTGGCACTATCAAACGACCCCTGGCGACAACTGGGATTACAACGCGGCGCAGCCGATGATTCTCACCGACCTCGAGATCGGGGGACGGCAGCGCAAAGTGATCATGCAGGCGCCGAAGAACGGCTTCTTCTACGTGCTCGATCGCCTGACTGGCGCCTTCATCTCTGCCGAGAGCTATGCCACCGTGACCTGGGCGACCAAGGTCGATCCACAGACCGGGCGGCCGATCGAAACCGAGAAGGCACGCTACCGCTTCACCCCAGTACGACTGTCGCCCTCGCCGGTCGGCGCGCATCACTGGCCGCCGATGGCGTGGAATCCGGCCACCAAGCTGGTCTACTTTCCGGGCCAGGAAACCAGCGCAATGTTCAGCGTCGAACAGAAGTTTGTGTTCCAGGAAGGCCAGTGGAACATCGGGATCCCGCGCAGCGGGCTGATGGCCCCGCCGAGTCCCGACGAGCCGGCGCCGCCCCGCGGTGGGTTTGTGGTCGCGTGGGATCCGGTTCAGCAGAAGGCCCGCTGGCGCGTCAATCTGACGCCGAGCGGCGGCATGCTGTCAACGGCAGGGAACTTGGTCTTCGGCAGCGAATCGAGCGGCAAACTGATCGCCTTTCACGCTGAAACCGGCGAGCGCTTGTGGGAACACCAGATGCTGCCGGGCGTGGCGACGCCGGTGAGTTACGAGCTCGATGGCAAGCAGTACATCGTCGTGATGTCCGGCACGGCGCGCGGCCGGGTCTTCGCTTTCGCCCTCGACGCGAACGGAGCGAAGGGCGTGCAGTGAAGCTCGTTCTCGTCGTCGTCGCCCAGTTGCTGGCCGCGACGACGGTTCAGGGGCAGCCGCGGGCGTTCGCGATTCACGACATTCAAGGTCCCGGCGCCCGATCGCCGCTGGCCGGTGAAGTGGTCACCACGACTGGTATCGTCACGGGTCGCAAAGCCAACGGCTTTTTTCTGCAGATGCCGGACGACGCGGCGGATGCCGATCCGCGGACGTCGGAAGGGATCTTCGTCTTTACCACCACCGCGCCCGCTGCGAACCTCACACCCGGGACGCTCGCTGCGGTCACTGGGCGGGTGATCGAATTCGTTTCTGCGGCGGATCCAGGCAGTCCGCCGCTTACGGAACTGAGCGAGCTGCAGTCGATCGAGGTCCGCGGCGCGGGCGCGCGCCTGCCCGCTCCGATCGAGATTCGATCCGACAATCTCGCTCCCGGCGGTGCGCACGACCAACTTGAACGGCTCGAAGGTATGCGGGTGCGCATTGCGTCGCTGACGATGGTGTCACCGACGCTCGGCTCGGTGACTGAGTCGAGCGCTTCGGGATCGTCGAACGGCGTCTTCTATGGCGTGATCACGGGCACGCCGCGGCCGTTTCGGGAGCCGGGCATCGACGTCCGTGAGGCGCTGCCGGCCGGTGCGCCGTGCTGCGTGCCGCGGTTCGACGGCAACCCTGAACGGATCCGTGTTGATAGCGATGGTCAGCCGGGCGCGGCCGCACTCAATGTTGCGACCGGCACGATCATCGACAACCTGATCGGTCCCCTCGATTACGGATTCCAGTCTTACACGGTGCTCCCAGACCCGTCGTCGCCACCGACCGTGATTGCCGCTGCCGCGTTCGATCGGGTGCGCGCGCCGACGCCGGATGAATTTGCCGTCGCCTCGTTCAACCTGCAGCGCTTGTTCGACGCCACCGATGACCCTGCGATCCGTGAGCCGGTGCTGACCGCGGCGGCGTTCCAGCGCCGACTGACTAAGGCGTCGCTGTATATGCGCCGGTTACTGCATCTGCCGGTGATTATCGGCGTGCAGGAAGTCGAGAACCTCGCGACCCTGCAGGCGCTCGCCGCCACGCTCAACCGCGATGCGCGGGAGGCACGCGAACTGAAGCCGCGCTACGAGGCCTATCTCGACGAGGGCAATGACCCGGGCGGCATTGATGTCGGCTTCCTCGTCGACCGTGCGCGAGTCGACGTCCTGCAGGTGACTCAAGAGGGCCGTGCCGAGCTGTATCGCAATCCGATTAACGGCCGCTCGGAATTGCTGAACGATCGCCCGCCGCTCGTGCTGACCGCCCGCGTCCTGCGCGTCAACGGGCCGGGCGCAACACTGACCGTGGTCGTCAATCACCTCCGTTCACTGGTCGATATCGATCATCCGGTCGATGGTGCGCGCATTCGCGCCAAGCGGGCGGGGCAGGCCGAGTTTCTCGCGGCGCTCGTCGACCGGCGGCTGCGCGACCATCCGTCGGAACCGATCGCGGTGCTGGGCGACCTCAACGCCTTTGAATTCAACGACGGCTATGTCGACGTCACGGGAACGGTGCGCGGCGCCCCCAGCGCACGCGAGCAGGTCGTCACGCCGACCCGCGACGCGCTCGATCCCGATTTGGTCAACCTGATCAACGTCGGTCCGGTCGATCAGCGCTATTCGTATGTGTTCGAAGGAAACGCGCAGACGCTGGATCACATCCTGGTCAGCGACAGCCTGCTGGCGCGGGTCACCGCGTTCGTGCATGTGCGCGGCAACGCGGACTCACCGGAGATCTGGCGATCGGACGGGGCCCGGCCGGAGCGGATCTCTGATCACGATCCAGCGCTGATCTATATTGCGTTTCGCTGAGTGTAAAAAGCGAGCATGACTGGTGACATTGTTTCGCATTACCGCGTCCTTGGTCTGCTGGGGGGCGGCGGCATGGGTGTGGTCTACGAGGCTGAAGACACCCGGCTGGGCCGTTCGGTCGCGCTGAAATTCCTGCCGCCCGCCCTGTCATCCGATGCGCATGCGAATGAACGCTTTCAGCGCGAGGCGCGAGCGGCCTCGGCGCTAAATCACCCCAACATCTGCACGATCTATGACGTCGGTCAGGTGGGCGGCCCCGAGAGCCAGCACTTCATCGTGATGGAACGGTTGCAAGGCCAGACGCTCAAACATCGCATCGCGGCGGGGCCCCTTGAAGAAGCGGAGGCCTTGGCACTGGCGCAGGAACTGGCCGATGCGTTGGACGCGGCACATACGCGCGGCATCATTCATCGCGATCTCAAGCCGGCCAATATCTTCGTCACCGATCGTGGCCACGCCAAAATCCTCGACTTCGGTTTGGCCAAGCTCGATGCGCGTAGTGCCGATCCGCAATTCACCGCCGCCCCGACGCTGACCCCGTCGCCCGACGACCGCCATCTCACCCATCCCGGCACGACGTTAGGGACGGTCGCCTACATGTCGCCAGAACAGGCGCGCGGCCGCGTCGTCGACGCGCGCAGCGATCTGTTTTCGCTTGGAGTCGTGCTCTATGAAATGGTCACGGGGCGTCTGCCGTTCGGTGGAGAAACACCTGCGGTGATCTTTGACGCGATCCTGAATCGTGCGCCTCTGGCGCCGACGCGCCTGGTCCCGTACCTTTCGTCGGAGTTCGAGCGCACGATCCAGCGGTTGCTCGACAAGGATCCGGAAATGCGTTATCAGACCGCCGCTGATGTGCGTGCGGATTTGCGTCGGGCGCAGCGGGAAAGCGCAAGCCATCTATCCACACCGCTGCACGCGACGACCGCACCGGTCGAGTCGCGCGGCGTGACTCCCGCGTCGGACTCACGCGCGACGCCGGAGGCGGGGTTGGCGCAGCCGAGCGGCGTGTCGCAGACACTCGCTGCGGTGCGCGCGCCGCGACAGCGATGGATCGCGCCAACGGCCGTGGCCGTGGCGGCGACGGCGGGGGCAATTGTCACCGCGTTGTTGCTGTCGACGCGCAATGCGCCGGCATTGAACGCTCGTGATGTCGTGGTCGTGAGCGATTTCGTCAATACCACGGGCGACGAAGTGTTCGACGCGGCGCTCGAGCAGGCGCTGGCGGTGAAGCTGGAAGAGTCGCCATTCTTGAGCATCTACGGCGAGGGCCGAGTACGCGAAGGGCTGCGTTTAATGGGGCGCAGTTCAGAGGACCGGCTGACCCCGGCGCTGGCGCGCGACCTCTGTCAACGGCAATCCTTGAAGGCGACCATCAATGGATCGATCGCTCCGCTCGGTGCACGCTACGTGCTTTCGCTCACGGCGATTGGCTGCGAGGACGGGGACACGATTGCGCGCGCGCAAGCCGAGTCACCGTCGAAAGAGGAGGTATTGCGGACGCTCGGTGAGGCCAGCGTTGCCCTTCGCCAGCGGCTCGGTGAATCGCTGGCCTCGATCAAAAGCTACGACGCACCGATCGAACAGGCGACCACCACTTCCCTGGAGGCCCTGCGCACCTTTGGTCTCGGTCAGGCAGCGCGCGACCGTAACGACGAGCGCGGCGCGATCCCGCTGCTCAAGCGGGCCGCCGAAATCGACCCGAATTTTGCCATGGCCCACGCCAGGCTCGGTGCGGCGTATGCCAACCTAGGCCGATCAAACGAAGCGCAACCGGCCATCGCGCGAGCCTACGAGTTGCGCGCACGGGTCAGCGAGAGCGAGCGCTTCTACATCGAGGCGAGGTACGCCGAACTGGTGCTGGCCGACGACTTGAAAGCCGTGGAGGTGTATCAGGCGTGGCAACAGCGTTATCCCAATGACTGGACGACCTACAACAACCTGTCGATCATGCTGCTTCGGCTGAGCCGCGACGACGAAGCGCTGGTCCAGGCGCAGCAGGCGATTCGTCTGAATCCAGATGTGTCGTTCCCGTACGGGAATCTGGCCGAGGTGTTCATCCGCTTGCAGCGGTATGACGAGGCGCGCCAGGTCCTGGAGGAATCGCTGGCGCGCGGTTTCAAGTGGCCCAACGATTTCATCCGAATTGGACAGGCGCAGGGGAACCAGGCCTTGGTCGAGAAAGGTCTGAACATGCTGCCCACCGAGCGCCGTCCGATCGTCGTTGCTCGCTTGGCGTATCAGGACCTCCAGGCGAGCGGGCGGTTTCGTGCCGCCGCGACGGCGCGGAACCAGCTGATTCAGACCCAACGCGGCAGTGCCGATGGCGATGGTTCGGGTGAGCCGCTCAGCGGCGCGCTAGAGGCCGCGATCGTCGGGAGCCCTGAAGCTCGCACCCTGGTCGCGACCGCGCTGAGCCGGCCGGCTCTGGCCCCGGGGCAACGGGCGTCGGCGTCAATGGTCCTCGCCATGCTGGGCGACGCCGCCGCAGCGCGGCGCCAACTGGAACTCGCGTTCGCCGCCGCCCCCGGTGTGCGCGATGGCGCCGTCGTTTGGAGACCGCGGACCGAGGCGCATCTGGCACTGACCGCCGGCGATCCGGAGCGTGCGCTGATCGCGCTGCGAGCGGCGCAGATCTATAGGGCGGCGCGTCCGGCCCTCCTCTACATTTCGGGCACGGCCAACCTGGGCGCGCGACGTGGCGCTGACGCGCTCACCGACTGGAACCGGATGAAGCAAATCAGCGGCTCTGGTTTCTGGCATGTCCTCGGCACGCTGGGTACGGCGCGGAGTCACGCACTGCTGGGTGATCGACTGGCGGCGCAGCGCGCCTATCAGGACTTCCTCCTGGCGTGGAAGGACGCCGATGTCGATCTGCCTTTATTGATCCAGGCGAAAGCGGAATACGCGAAGCTGGACACGCCGTGATCGCCGTTGACCTGGCCATTGGCACCCGCCTCGGGCCCTACGAAATCCTGTCCCTGATCGGTTCCGGCGCCATGGGTGTGGTCTGGGAGCCACTCTTGCGGCCACGGCTGTTAGACGCCGGCGACGAAGGCGTGGACCGCGGTCCAGTAAGGGGCGCCGTCGCGCGGCAGCGGGTCGTTGTGATCGCCGCCGGCGATGGTCACGAACGTCTTGGGCCCCGGCAGCGCTTCGTATAGCCGGGTGCCGAGATGGTAGGGGATGACGCTGTCGCGATCGCCGTGGAGGACCAGCGCCGGCGCACGCACGGCTGCCATCCAGTCAGCGGTCGCGAACCGATACGTGGAAAGAAACGACAGTGCCCACAGCAGCGGCGAATCCTGCAGCACGTCGCGCGCTGAGGGGAAGCCGGCCTCCAGCACGACGCCGTCAGGCGCGCGGCGACTGGCGGCGTAGGCGGCCATCGGCGTGCCGAGCGAGCGACCCCAGTAGAGGAGCGGCACACCGGTCCGCCGCGCGGTGGTGTGCACGTAGTGCAGCACCGCGTCGGTGTCGCGATACAAGCCCTGCTCGGTGGGACTGCCGGTGCTGACGCCGTAGCCGCGGTAGTCGAATCCGATCACGTCGAATCCCTGCCGCCAGAGACCGACCAGCACGTCGGCCCACAGTGACAGGTTGCCCCCGTTGCCGTGAAAGTAGACCACCTGCGCCCGCGCGTCCGCGCGCGGCAGGTGCCACACGCGCAAGCGCTCTCCGTCTTCAGTGATGACCGTCGCGGCCGTGAACGGGACGCCGAAGGACTGCGGCGTCCCGTCCTCGCCTGGACTTGGAAAGAAGGCGAAACCTGGCTCGGCGCGGCGGACCAGCCAGCCAACCAGGAGGACCAGGCCCAGCAGCGCGCCGATTGCTACCGGTAGAAGAAGTCGCCGATCAGCGAGATTCACTGAAGGCGCGCGCCTCGGCATACAGCGTGAGGATGCTGCTGGCATAGGTGGTCGCTGTCGCCCAGTTGCCATTCCCCATCTGGTTCCACGTCGGCGCCTTTCCTTTGGGCAGCACTAATGCAAAGCGCGGGTCGACGCACGGATTGCGCAGCGGCGGCACTGTGCAGGTCACCGCGCTCGCGTCGGCGTACGCGCGGAGGTGCTGAATCTGAGCGCGGACACCAGTCCGCGCATCGGGAAAGATCGCCGGCGCCGGATTGGTGTCGGTGGCGCCGATGCCGGCAAAATTGTTGGACGAGGCGGGGATCGAGCCGCTGAATCTGAACCACCCGGTTTCCACCACGCTCTGCATGAAAGCGATGTCGCCGGCGACCCCTTCGGCGGCCCCCTCCTCGATAAAGATGGTGGCCATCGCCTCGAGCGGCACCGTCGCGACATAGGTCGCCGGAGGGCGCGGCTGGCGGCCGTTGAACCACGCCACGATCTGATCAGCGCGCAGTCGCGAGCTCCCCATGATCGCCAACGTCGAGGGGGTCGGCGCCGGACTCACCGCGTCGGGAGCCGTGGGTGACCGTGATCCGCAAGCCACCGCGAAGCCGAGCCACGCCGTGACGAGAAGGAGGGGAAGCGGTGCGCGCGCCTGCACCGTCACACCTTATTCTATTTTCAGGTCCCGGAGCGCACCCTCAGCGCGGCTCCGTCCGCGGTCCGACACCCGGCTCGCCGCCGGTCACCGTCTTGAACACTCCGGTGCTGCCGCCCGCGTAAAGAATGTCCGGATTCTGTGGATTTGCCCTGTCAATTTTCAAAAGCGTCGCGATTAAGGGCCGCGGAAAGTTACAGCTCCGGAGCGAGATCTTCAACCTGTTCAACCGTGCGCATTTTTCCCAGCCCAACGCGGTGACCGATGCGCCCCTGACGGTCGGGCGGATCAGCGCGACGGCGATTGACTCACGGCAGATCCAGCTCGCGGTGAAGGATGTGTTCTGAGTCGGCGATACCCGCCAACGCGTCGCGAGGCTTGGCCGAATGACGTTTATTTCTTGAACGAGCTAGCGCACTGGAAACCACCGAGGTACGCTGTCACAAAGCATGGGCGACGAGTTCTCGGTCCAATGTCCATACTGCGGCCAAGTAGTCGACATCTATGTCGAACCGGACGTCACCGGCTCCTTCGTTCAGGACTGCGAGGTGTGCTGCAATCCCTGGCGGGTGAGCGTCGCTGGCCGCGGTGACGAACGTTACGTCGACGTGCAACGCGGCGATGGGTCGGAGTAATGTGGCGCGATTTATTCGCCTGGGTCTGGTAGCGTCAGCCGATGACCACTGACCCGCACCAGTCGCTGCGCGACGACGTCCGGCTGCTCGGCGAGCTGCTCGGCGAGACTTTGAAGCGGCACGCCGGCGAACGTCTCTTCGCCATCGTCGAACGCGTGCGCGCGCTGGCGAAGAGCGGCCGCGCCGGACACGACGATGATTTCCGCGTCCTGGCCTCGGAGCTCGAGCACATGTCGCTCGATGACGCGCTGCCGATTGCGCGCGCCTTTACTCACTTTCTGCATCTCGCCAATATCGCCGAACAGCATCACCGGATCCGGCGCCGTCGGGCGTACCAACGCGATGAGGACGCGCCGCCGCAATCCGGCTCATGTGACGAAGGCTTCGCGCGGCTGTTGGCCGGTGGCGTGACCGGTGAACAGCTTTACGAGGCGGTCTGCGCTTTGCGGATCGAGCTGGTGCTGACGGCGCATCCCACCGAAGTGGCCCGCCGCACCCTGGTCCAGAAATACAACCGGATCGCGTCGGCACTCTCGCAACGTGACCGGCCGGACCTGTCGGCGATCGAGCGCGACGCATTGGCCGCAGACATCGAGCGCGAGATCGCGACGGCCTGGGCCACCGCCGATGTTCGCGAGCAGCGGCCCACGCCGCTCGACGAAGTCCGCAGCGGCCTGATCGTCTTCGAGCAGAGTCTGTGGGACGCACTGCCGCAGTATCTGCGCAGCGTCGACCGCGCCCTCCAGCGGGTCACTGGTCATCGGCTCCCGATTGATGTCACACCAGTCCGTTTCGGGTCGTGGATCGGCGGCGATCGGGACGGCAATCCCAACGTCACCCCGGATGTCACACGGCGTGCGTCTCTGCTGTCACGCTGGGTCGCGGCCGACCAGTACGTACGAGAGATCGACGAACTGCGCGATGAGTTGTCGCTGGCAGCGGCAACCCCCGAGTTGGTGGCGCAAGCCGGCGACGCGCACGAGCCGTATCGCGCACTGCTACGAACGGTTGCCGTGCGTATGCGCGCGACCCGCGCCTGGGTCGAGGCGTCACTTCGTGCGGACGACACAGTTCCGGCGACCGACGACGTGTACGTCGGCGCCAGCGACTTCATCGCCACGCTTGGTTTGTGCCACCGCTCGTTGCACGCCACCGGGCACGGGCTGATTGCGGACGGTCGGTTGACCGACCTGTTACGGCGTGCGGCCGCGTTCGGCGTCACCCTGGGCCGCCTCGACGTCCGTCAAGATGCTGCACGGCACACTGCTGCGCTCGCCGTTCTGACAGCGGCGCAGGGACTCGGTTCCTACGCCGACTGGGATGAGCCGACGCGCGTCGCCTTCCTCGTCGGCGCGCTGCAGTTACGACAGTTGTCGATCCCTCCCGATCTCAATGCGGCAGACGACGAACGTGATGTGTTCGCGACGTTCCAGATGATCGCGAGTGCGCCGCGAGAATCCCTTGGCGCCTACGTCATCACCATGGCCCAGGCGCCCTCCGACGTGCTCGCGGTCGAATTGCTCCAGCAGGCGGCGGGCGTCGCCGAGCCGTTACGCGTGGTGCCGCTGTTCGAGACTTCGCGCGACTTGAAGAATGCCGGCGCCGTCCTCGACACACTGTTGCAGGTGCCGTGGTATCGCACGCGCATTGCCGGCCGCCAGGAAGTGATGATTGGCTACTCCGACTCGGCGAAAGACGTTGGACGGCTGAGCGCCGGATGGGACCTCTATAAAGCCCAGGAAGAAATCATTCGCGTCTGCGGCGCCCGCGACGTGCGGGTGACGTTGTTCCACGGCCGCGGCGGCAGCATCGGCCGCGGCGGCGGCCCGACGCATCTGGCGATCAAGTCACAGCCACCCGGTTCGATCGACGGGACGATCCGCGTCACCGAGCAAGGCGAGATGCTGCAGGCGCTGTTCGGGCTCCAGGACATCGCTGTGCGAACGATGGAGCTGTATACCACCGGGACGCTCGAAGCCTGGTTGACGCCGCCGCCGGCGCCGACCGGCGAGTGGCGGGCGTGCATGGATCGCCTCGACGCCGATGCGCGTGCGGGTTACCGCGAGTTGGTCGCCGACGATCCGCGGTTCCTCGACTACTTTCGGACCGCCACACCGGAGCGCGAAATCGGCGAGTTGAACATCGGCAGCCGGCCGAGTCGCCGTTCGGCTGGTACGAGCGTGGCCGGCCTGCGCGCGATCCCGTGGCAGTTTGCCTGGACCCAGATGCGCCTGATGCTTGGCGCGTGGCTCGGCGTGGAGACCGCGCTCGATCGCGCTCTGGCGCGCGGCGAGCGCGATCAGTTACTGGAGATGTACCGCGACTGGCCGCATTTCCAGTCCTCGCTCAGCCTGATCGAAATGGTGCTGGCCAAGGGCGACGGCCGCATCGCGGCGGAATACGATCGCCAGCTGGTGCCAGTCTCGCTGCAGCCGATCGGCGTCGAGCTGCGCGCCCGTCTGCAGCGGGCCATCGACGGTGTCCTCGCGGTGGCGGGTCATGACGAGCTGTTGGCGGGCACCCCGGTCATCCGCCGCTCGATTGATGTCCGCAACCCGTACGTCGACCCGATTAATCTTCTCCAGATCGAACTCTTGCGACGCGTGCGCCAGCATCCAGATCCGCGCGCGCACGCGGCATTGATGGTGACGGTGAATGGTATTGCGGCCGGGTTGAGAAATACTGGATAGCGGAGACCGGTCAATTGCGCGAGGAAGCATCACATCCTCAAGCTCCGCTAGCCCGCCGCCCGCCGGTCCGCTAGCGACCGCCCGGGAATTGCCGCTGCGCCATGCGGGCCATCGCCAGCGTCAGCGCCAGGCCGCCCAGCGTCTTCACAAGCGCCGGTTGCTGCGCATAGAAGTCGCTCATCCGGTCGATGATCGACGGATCTTGCTGCTCGGCTTGTTTTGCCATCTGCTCGACGAATTCTGGCGAAATTTGCTGTGCGACTTCGGGCGTCACTTGTTGCCCTGGCGTGGTCGGCAGGTTACGCCCGGACCGTGATGCGATCTGGGCCATTAACGCCGGACCAAGCGTCGCGATCAGTGAGTTCAGCATCGAGGCGCGCTGGGTCGGTGAGGACCGGCCAAACATTTGCGCCAGCATGTTGGCGAAGGGCGGGGTTTGGTCCGAACGAAACGCGGCCGCAAGCCCGTCCGCCATCGCCCCGGGCGGCGCGCTCCGACTGAAGTGATCGAAGTCATCGTCCACTGTGCCAGGTGCGGTATTTGGATTTGCGTTGCCGTATCGTTGCAGAACGTCGCCGAGCTGACTCTTCCAATCCATGTTGAAGCCTCCGGCGGGGAACGTAGCAAGGTTGGCGCCACTTGCATCTGGTTGAAGTGGGTGAGCAGGGCGCCACACCTGCCCACCCGCTCGTTTTACTGACGCCGTTCTGCCGGCGCCGCAATCGCTTCGCCGGATACGACGAGTTCGACACGGCGATTCTGCTGACGGCCGGCGGGGGTGGTGTTGCCCACCACCGGGCGCGCTTCGCCGTAACCAATCGCGTCGATCACGGTACGGGCAATTCCGGCTTGCACCAGATACGCGCGGACCGAATCAGCACGCCGTTCGGACAGGCCCTGGTTGTAGTCGTCGCCGCCGACATCGTCGGTGTGGCCCTCGACGTGAATCTGCAGCGCCGGATAGGCGAGCAGTACGCCCGCGACCTTGGCGAGTTTTTCACGCGCGCCGGGTTTAAGGGTGGCGCTCCCGGTATCGAACAGCACGTCGGACATGTTGACAATCAGTCCGCGTGCCGATTCTCTCGTCTCGAGAATGATGTTCAACTGTTGCTGCAGCTTTTCCCGAAGCGCGAGGCGTTCGCGTTCGGCCTGGGCGACGGCGTCCGCGGCCTGGGCGGCGCGGGCATCAGCGTCGGCTTTGTCGCGGGCCAGTTGCTGGGCGCGCGCGTCTGCCGCAACACGCTCGCGTGCCAGTTGCTGCACCGCTGAATCGGCATCAGCCTGCGCGCGGCCGGCCGCATTGCGCGCCGCTTCGAGCTCGATTCGGCGTCGTTCCGATTCGGCGCGCTCGGTCTCGAGCGACTGGCGTTCGCGGGCCAGACGTGCCGCAGCGTCCTCGGCGCTGCGTTCGCTCGCGCGGAGACGCTGTTCGGCGGCGAGGCGCTCGGCATCGGCATCTGCGCGCTGCATTTCGGCCTCTTGACGCTGACGCCTTTCCATTTCGGCGCGTCGCAAGGCGGCCGCTTCGCGTTCACCAGCCTCAGTCGCGCGTTCGGTGGCCGCAACCTCCCGTCCACGGGCCGCGTTTTCGCGGTCGAGAATCAACCGTCGCTCTCGCGCGCCGAACTCGGCGTCGCGCCGTTCGAGCGCGATCAGCCGGGCATCCTCCGAGGCCTGTGCGGATTCACGCGCCGTCATGATCGCCGGCCGGCGTTGGTTGTTGACCTGATAACTCTCGGCCCGCGCGAGCAGGGTGCGCGCCCGATCGTAGGTCTCGGTGGCATATTCGTCGGCGCCGGCGATCCGCGCGAAGTAGACCGCGTTCTGCGCTTCGTAGATTTCTAGCGGCACCGCCGGATCGAGACGACGGATCGGCAGGTCGCGGGCATCGGTTTCCATCAGGTAAGTGCCGCGCTTGAGCAGCTCGTACTTGGCCTCGACGACGTCCACCGCGCCGCGCGTATCTCGGCGGACCACGTTTTCCATCACCACGACGTCGCTCGGCTGCGACACGGCAAAGTACGGCTCCGCCGTGACGATCAGCCCAAACGCCTGGAGCTCAGTCGTGACATTCAATTTGCTTTCGGTGCCGTTGAGCAGCACCTCGCCCAGATTGGTGGCGCGGCCTTCGGGAGTGACCGCCCACATGACATAGGTCAGATACTCGGGTCCGAATTTCGTCGCGGCGGTGAGCTCATCGAACTCGACTTCGATCTCGATGTAGCCCTGTTTGCTTTCGACCTTCGCTTCCCCGCGCGCCGCCGGCAGCAGCGCGGTGCCGCGGAAGTCCACCTTGGTGGCCCCGCCACGGTGTCGATAGTTCACCGCCGGCGTCGTGCGGCCGACCACAGTCGCCCGAAAGATAGGAACCGGCTGCCGATCCTGGTCAGCGGTTTCCTGAGGAGGTGGCCGTTGGGCCGGGTTGCGTCGCGTTTGCGCATCCGCTGGTGTGGCAACAAATCCTGCGCCGAGTGCCAGCGCGGCTATAGCGTGTTTCAACTTCATGATGAAGACCTCTGGACACTATCAGCAAGGATGTGGCCACAACCGCCCGCCACAGTCACCGCCAATACCGCGGTGAGTTACCTCTTCGTCGACGATTTGCGCACTGCTGAGCGGTCGAGGGGACGCACCCGTGACGAAGGCAGCCCGTCGGTGCGACCGGAGCCGCCAGCGACCTTGAGCGCGGCCGCCGCAGCGCCGGCCGCACCACGCGACCAGTTCTCATGCCGGCTATCCGCATTGAGGAGTTCAGCCGCACGCGCGTGCCACTTCTGCCCGCGTGCGCAAGCCAAGGCCTGGGTGAGACTCGCGGCAGTGACCGTGACGACAGGCACGCCGGTCTGGGCCGCCGCAAGCTCGATGAGGGCCTGCGCCTTGATCGCCTCAACAGAAGCTTTGAAGCGACCCGATGACGATCCGAGGAGGGCGATGGCCGACACAGATCCCTTGCCGCGGTGATCGAACAGCGCGACGAGGCGCTGCAAGAGTTCCATGAGGTCGGCGCCGGACTGCGCCTCGAACGGAATCGAGGTGATCGACTTGATCGCGAAGCGTTCGCGTCTGCCCGTGGTGTGCGCGATCACGACTGCGGCTTTAGTAGGGGTCATGCCCAGGATCATGTCCGGGAGCTTACGTCAGCCGCCTCCAGGCGACGCACCCGTGTCATCTGCGTTGAGGTTTTTTCTGCGACAATCAGCGTGATGAAGCGGCTATGCGCAGTGGTATGTGTGGTGGCGCTCTCCGGCGCCAGTGGCGTGTCGCAGGAGCCGCAGGCGCGCGACGCGATGCTGGCGCGCGCGAAAGCGCTGGAAATCAACACGCCGTACGTGCCGCCGCCCGGCGATCCGCTCGAACATCACGCCGCCGGCCTGGCCAAAGTCGTCTGCTCGGCGGTGTTCGTGAGTGGATTTGATCCCGCCTTTGCGGTGGAAAATCTCGGCTACTTCGTCGCCCCTTACGCCGAGCGCCCGCGGCTCGGCGCACCGAAGGTCGATCGTGTCGCACGCACCGTTCAGGTCGCGATGCCCAACGGCGTCGTCCGCGTCGCCAAACACGTCGGCAGCCAGGGCTGCGTCGCGCTCCCGATCGGCAAAACCGACGTGTCGTTCACGCCGGTCGTCGTCAAGAGCACACTGCCAGATGCACGGACGCAACCGTGGCCAATGGGCGACATGGTGGCCAACGAGCCATTAGCCGCCGGCATCGACGCCGCGAAACTGCATGATGCAGTCGAAGCGGCCTTTGATCCCGCGGGCATGACCGCGGCTTTCGTCGTCACCCACAAGGGCCGGATCATCGCCGAACGCTATGGCGAGAACGTGACCCACACCACGCCGCTCGAGAGCTGGTCGATGGGCAAGAGTCTGTCGGCCACGCTCCTTGGCATCCTGATCAAGCAGGGGGTCTATGACCTCTGGGAGCCGGCGCCGATCCCCGAATGGCAGACGCCGGGAGACCGACGCGGGAAGATCCGCATCGCTGACATTTTGCGCATGTCGAGCGGCCTGCGCATTCGCGCGCCCCAGGATCCTGACTACGATCCGAACGGCCCGTATCCCGACCATTTGTATCTCTATACCGGCACGGTCGATTCATTCAAATATGCGGCGAGCCGGCCCCTGCAGTGGCCGCCCAATACGGTCGGCCGCTACCGCAATACTGATCCCGTGCTCGCGAATTACCTGATTCGGCTAGGCCTCGACAAGATCAAGCGGCCGTATCACGCATTCCCGCAGCAGGCCCTGTTCGACAAGATCGGCGTCCGCAATATGGTCATGGACACCGATCCGTACGGGAACTTTCTGACCCAGGGATACGAGCTCGGTGCGGCGCGCGACTGGGCGCGGATTGCGAATCTGTACCTGCAGGACGGCGTGTGGAACGGTCAGCGGCTGTTGCCGGAGGGCTTCGTGACGTTCGTCAGCTCGCTGGCTCCCGCCTGGGAGGCGGACCAGCGGCCCATCTACGGTGGTTTCTTCTGGCTGAATGGCGAACGCACATTCGCCGTACCCAAGGACGCGTACTACATGAGCGGCGTCGGTGGGCAGACGACCCTGATTGTGCCGTCGCACGACCTGGTCGTGGTGCGGTTGGGACACTACAAAGGCAGCGGCCCGGGCGGGCGGGCGCTGCGCAAGGCCGTGGCCGTGTTGATGGAGACGATTCCGCCCAAGCCGTGAGGAGAAGCGCACCTGGGCGCCTTCTAATCTACGTGTCGCCGGGCCCCTTTGGCTTCTGGCCGGTAGGTTTCATGTCGAGCTTGGGGTAATACGGCTCCTCGAGCTTCTGAAACTTCTCCTGCCACTTGGCGCCGGCCTCGCCCGGCGTGCGGCTCCAATCCTGGCGGTGATAGTTCCAGTCGTTGGGATTGAGGGCCTGAGCCTGGGCGAAATATTTCGACGCCATCGCCGGGTTGCCGGCCTGCTCGAAATAGACCGCTAGCGCGAAGCTCGCGTCGGCCTCCATTTCGCTTGCTGAACGCGGCTTTACGCGTCGCGCGAATTCTTCGTCCGACAACACATATGCACTGCGCTCGCCGTTGGCAACCCAGTCACGAATCGCGGCGACATAGTCGGCGCCTTCGGTGACCAGCGTTTTGCCCCCGAAATTGCTGGTGCGGCTGGTTGTCCACGCCGGCTCGCCGGGTCGGACGACGCGGCCGCGTTCGTCGATCCAGACACCGGTCGGCACATTGGTGAACTGGAAGGCAGAACTCACGGCGTGCTTCGGGTCGACAAGCGTGGTGTAGGTCGCTTTCGCCGCGTCGTACCATTTGCCCGCGGCCGCTTCGCCGGCGGTATCCTGCGCGGCGGCAATAATTTCGAAGTTGCTGTTCTTGAGTTCGTTGTAAAGGGTCTGCCAACCTGGCAGATCAAGCCGGCACCCTCACCAGGAGGCCCAGGTGACGAGCAGCACCTTCTTGCCGCGAAACTCCGACAAGCGGACCAGGCGGCCTGTGCGATCAGGGACGGTGAAATCCGGTGCCATCCGCGATTCGAGGAAGGCGCCGCGGACCACGGGAATTTCTCCGAAACTCCAGACCCGTGCCGCCGGATCGGCGACCACGCTCTGTCCGGCCTTGCGCGCGAAGGCGGTGAGGTTAAACGCGTCACCGCGGACCATCGTCTTTGGAATCGGAATGCAGACGTCGGCGCGGCAGGCGCCCTGCGGCTTCAGTTCGAATTCATTGATGCGCGGCAGGTCGCGCTTGCGGATCCACAGCGTGTCGGCAGCGCCATCAGGATCGCGGGTGGTGCGGTCCAGCGTCACCGTGCGCCCGTCGTACAGCACCGTCGCGCCTGATGCACTGGACGCGCGCTGCGCGGTGGCGATCGACGGGGTGAGCGTTGCGCCCATGACCCATAGAAAGTCTCGTCTGTTCACCGTAACCTCGCAGGGATGATACCTCTGGGCGGGATGCGGGCGTGCTCGTGGGGCCGCGCGTCGCCTGCCGGGGCAGCCAGCCGAGGTGGAGTATGATCCGCGCCGGAAGTCAGATCAACTACCAGTGACAGAGAAGGGGACTTTGATGACAACAATTAGTCGCCGCATAGCCATCGCGATTGCCGCGGTCGGTCTGGTCGGCTCACACGCCTACGCCGACCAGGTGAGTGGTCGCATCACACGGACCTATCTACTCGTCGAAGACACCGACCTTACTGGCGACGTGAGCTGTGAGGTCGAAAATGCACCATGCCTCTCCTTTGGAGCACCCAATATCGAACTGCGACTGAATGGCTTCACTATCACCGGGCGTGCCGATGCGGCGACCGGGTGCGGCGGCGCCAGCTTTCCGATAGAGGCAGGGATCTCGACCAATCGCAACCACGGCGTCGGGGTGCGCGGACCGGGCATGATTCAGCGCACGCGCGGACGCGGCGTCATCGTCACCGGGTCCAACCAGGTGCGCATCCAGGAACTCACTGTGTCGACCACCTGTTCGTCAGGCATTTTTGTGGCGGCGGATTCGTTTGGCGCATTAATCCAGGACGTCGTGGCGGTGCGCAATGGCGCCTCGGCGCCCGGCAATCCCTGCGGCGGCATATGACTGGCCGGCCACAATAGCCGGGTCCGGCTAAACGACGCTCACGGGAATGGCTATGCTGACCCCGCCGATGACTTTGGTATCGGCGTGATCGGGTCGGGTTCGGGCAATGTCATTGAACAGAACACGGTCACTGGGAACACCCAGGGCATTTTTATCGGCGCCGGCGCCCGCGACACCACGCTCCGCGCCAATACCGTCGTGGGTAACCCCGGGATCCAGGTTGGCAACAGCCACCGCGAGGCCCGCACTGCCGACATCGTCAATCTGGCTCCTGACGGCCAAACGAAATTCGAACGCAATGTCTGCGTGTCCGGTGTGAACGCCCCCTGTCCGGTGATCACGCGACCACCGCAAGACTGACCGGTGTCCAAAGATGACGGGCGCGACCGAAGTAAACGGGAGAAGACTGTGTTGATGAGACAATTCCTGTTGTTGGTCGCGCTCGCCATCCTGACCGTGTGTGCACCACCGCACCCCGCCGTGTCGCCGATACCGCGCCGGCCACAGCCCCTCTTATGGCCACGGTAACGCTGTCGATTTCGGGCATGACGTGACAGGGCTGTGAAACCCCAGTGCGGTCCGCACTGTTACAGGTGAAGGGTGTCAAGCACGCAGTCGTCGCATTCGAAGGGCGCGAGGCGCGGGTGGATTACGACCCGGCGCAGTGCTCGCCTGAGGATTTGATCGCCGCGGTTGCGAAGGCGAGCGATCCAGCGATGCCGACGCCGTTTGGGGCGGTGGTTAAGAAGTAGGATTCGCGGACACTGATGACGCGCTGCCCACAGACGGCGGGCCCGCGGCCAGAATGTGACGCGCGCGCTTCATATCGAACGCGCCTTCCCATCGCGCAATCACCAGCGTCGCCACTGCATTGCCAATGAGATTGGTGATCGCTCGCGCTTCGGACATGAAGCGCTCGACGCCGACCAGCAATGTCAGTCCGGCGATCGGGATCGCGGGAAAGACCGCCAACGTCGCGGCGAGAGTGACGAACCCGCCGCCGGTCACTGCCGCAGCCCCCTTGGATGTCAGCAGGAGTACCCCGAGCAAACCGAGTTGCTCGCGGAGCGTCAAGTTCACCCCGCTCGCTTGGGCTACGAAGATCGCGGCCATGCTCATGTAGATCGCGGTGCCATCCAGGTTGAATGAATAACCGGTCGGGATCACCAATCCAACCACTGGCCTGGCACACCCGAGATGCTCCATTTTCCGCATCAGCCGCGGCAGCGCCGACTCCGACGAGGCCGTGCCAAGGACAATGAGAATTTCTTCGCCGATATAGCGCAGGAATCGGATCAGGCTGAGGCCGCAGGCAGCGGTGATCAATCCCAGCACGACAAAAACGAACACCGCACAGGTGACATACACGCCGAGCAGCAGTGCGCCGAGCGACACCAGCGTGCCGAGGCCGTACTGTCCAACGGTGAATGCCATGGCGCCAAAGGCGCCAATCGGGGCGAGCCGCATAATCAGCGCCACGACCTCGAATAGCGCATCGGCGCAGATCGCGAGCATCGCGACGACCGGCCGTCCGCGCTCGCCGAGCCGAAGCAGAGCCAGCCCGAACAGAATCGAGAACAGCAGGACCTGGAGGATGTCGCCGCGCGCGAACCCGCCGACGACAGCATCCGGGATGACGTTCAGAATGAATTCGGTGGTCGTCAGGTGGTGCGATGCCGTGGTGTAAGCGGATACGGCCCCGGCGTCCACGGCCCGCGGATTGAACCCGACGCCCTGTCCCGGCTTGATGACGTTAACCACCACCAGGCCGATCGCCAGGGCCAGCGAGGACACGACTTCGAAGTAGACCAGCGCGCGCAGCCCGATACGACCGACTTCCCGCATGCCGCCCATCTGGGCGATGCCGACCACCACCGTGGTAAAGACCACCGGCGCGATCAGCATCTTGACCAGCTTGATGAACCCGTCGCCGAGCGGTTTCAACGACGCCGCTGCCTCGGGCGCAAGAAACCCCAGCAGCGCGCCGAGGGTAATGCCGAGCAGCACCTGTACGTAGAGGCGGCTCAAGAAACGCCCGGGGCTGGTCCGCGCGACAGTGTCGTTGGTGATGGCGAGCATTCTACAGACTGTCGGCCGCGGACCTTGCGGTAGACTCCTGCGCGATGCAGAACTCAATCAACTCGGTGTTCCGCGTCGTCGGAGCCGTGTGGCTCATCGCGATGGGTGCGGCGATGGCCGACCCCATTTCTGCACGGCCTCAATACCTGGCGGCGTTTCAGGCCGACCCGTTCCGGCGGGCGGAGGTCGACGGGTGTGGCACCTGTCATGTCAACACCGGCGGTGGCGGCGCCCGTAATGATTTCGGCGCGGCATTTGACGCCGCCTCACGTGAAATCACGCCGTTGTTGCGCGCGAATTTCCCTCAGCAATTTAAGTTCGAGAGCGCCAAGCTCCCCGACGGCACGGTCTTCGCGCTGTCCGACCCGGCGAGCAAGTTTGTCGTCATGGAACGGCAGAATCAGAAAGTCCTCGTCGACGTGGCCTCGCTGACTGTTCCGACCACCGCGCCGTTACCACCGGCGGAGACGCGGATGAGTTTTTTCGTCACCAGCACCGGGATCGACCCTGGCCAGATTGGCGGGCTGGCTGGCGCGGATCGTTATTGCCAAACCCTCTCCGAGACGGTCGCAGCAGGTGATCGCACCTGGCGCGCGTATCTGAGCACCAGTTTCGATGGCAAGCCGGCCGTCAACGCCGGTGACCGCATCGGCAGCGGACCTTGGTACAACGCCAAAGGCCGGCTGGTCGCTCGGGGACCGGTCGACTTGCACGCGAAAAGCCACCTGACGGCAGAGGTGCTCTATACCGAGAAAGGAGAGCCGGTCGTCCGAGGCGACCGTGCCGACGCGGCGCCCGGCTTTCTCACCGGCTCTCTAGCCAACGGTACAGCCGCGGTGGGGAAGAGCTGCAGCAACTGGACCAGCCTCGCTGACGGCGAAGCCATGGTCGGCGATGCGTGGACGTCCTGGAATGCCGCCCGCCCCATCAGTTGTCTCCCTGGCCCCGGACCAGCGCCAAAGCCGCGTTTGTATTGCTTTGTCCTGCGGTAAAACCGGGACCTCACCGCCGGTCTGGCGTCGCTCTTCGATAGAGCGTTTCCCCGCGGCGCACTGCCAAAACAGACGATAATGGCGGCTCGGGGAGGTGTAGCCATGCGTGTGTCGTTCATCAGTTGCGGCCTGGTCTGGATCGCCGTGCTCATGGCCTCCCAAAGCGGTGGGAGCGTGGCCCTCGGCCAGGCCCCCGGCCATGCCTCCGGACCCCTTGTCTCCCCGGTGCCTCTCGACTCGCAGCGTGCGTTCGTCCAGGAATATTGTGCCGGGTGTCATAACGATCGGATGAAGAGCGGCGGCTTTTCGTGGTCTGAAATCGATTTGGCCCACCCGGAACGCAACGCCAGCCAGAGTGAAGAAGTGGTTCGGAAGATGCGGGCCGGTGTGATGCCGCCGGCCGGCGCGCGTCGGCCGGCCCCCGCCGTGATGCAGGCTTTCAGGTCGACACTCGAGACATCGCTGGACAAAGCGGCGACAGCAGCCCCGTATTTCAAGGCGCCGGAACTGCATCGCATCAACCGCCGCGAATACCGCAGCGCGATTCGCGACCTGCTTGGCATCGACGTCGACGTGTCAGCATTGTTACCCCCCGATGCCCGCACCGGCTCGTTTGACAACATGTCGGACGCGCTCACGATCAACCCGGCGTTAATGCAGGCCTACATTCGCGCCGCAGACAAGGTGGCGCGCCAGGCGCTCGGCGATCCGCAGGCGCCGCCGGTGATGGTCAAGTATGACGTGCCGAAAGTCGTCAATCAGATGCGCCACATCGACGGCGCCCCCTTCGGGACACGCGGTGGGGTGGCGGTCACGCATCACTTTCCAGCCGACGGCCAATACACCTTTCAGTCCGACCTTTACTACTACTACCTTGGCGAATTGATTGGCGGGAATCTCCCGGAGTCGCTGCAGGGACAGGAACTCGAGATTTCCGTCGACGGCCAACGCGTCGCGGCTTTTACCATCGACCCCTTGCTCGAGGGAAACACCGGCACGTTGACCACCGCACCGATCACGATCAAAGCCGGTCCGCGGCGTCTGGCGGCGTCGTTTGTCGCAAAGGCCGACGGCGCAGTCGAAGATGCGGTGCGACTGGTCGAGCAAACGTTGATGGATGTCAGCGTGGGTCTGCATCCCGGCATGACCACGCTCCCGCACCTGCAGACTTTTACGGTCGTCGGTCCGGTCGGCATCACTGGCGTGTCGGAGACTCCCAGCCGCACACAGATTCTCACTTGTCGGCCGACTGACGCGGCGCACGAAGAGCCCTGCGCACGGCAGATCATCAACACGCTCGGCCGCAAGGCGTTTCGACGGCCGCTGACGGCTGACGATGTCGACATGCTGATGCGCCTGTATGAAGTCGGCCGGCAGGAAGGGTCGTTCGAAGCCGGAATCCGCACCGTCGTGCAGGCGACGCTGGCCAGACCGGAGTTCGTGTTCAGGTTCGAGCGCGTGCCGGTAGGGCTCGCCGCGGGCCAGAGTTATCGCATCAGCGACATCGAACTGGCGTCGCGCTTGTCCTACTTCCTCTGGGGCACCGGTCCCGATAATCACCTGATCGACCTGGCGACCGAGGGGCAATTGCGAAGCCCCGCGGTGTTGGAGAAACAGGTCACGCGAATGCTCGCCGATCCTCGGGCGGAAAGTCTCTCGACCGATTTCGCCGCGCAGTGGCTCCGCTTGACCGGGCTGGCCGAAGTGCACCCCGAACCGACGATCTTTCCGGATTTCACCCGCAACCTGGCCCGGTCGATGCGGCGCGAAGTCGAACTGCTGTTCGACAATGTCGTTCGTGACAACCGCGCCGTCACGGACCTGCTCACCGCCGACTACACCTATGTCGATGACACGTTGGCCAGGCACTACGGCATTCCCAATGTTGCCGGTCCGCGGTTCAGGCGCGTCACGATCAGCGACCCGAATCGCCACGGCCTGCTCGGTCGCGGGGCGATCCTGACGATGACCTCATTGGCCAACCGCACCTCGCCGGTGGCGCGAGGGAAGTATGTGCTCGAGGTGTTGTTTGCCGCGCCCCCGCCGCTGCCGCCGCCCGGGGTGCCGCCGTTGAAAGAAACGGTCAATAACGAGGCGGTGCTCGCAGTGCGCGAACGCATCGAACAGCATCGCAAGAACCCGCAGTGCGCCGGGTGTCATCGCATCATGGATCCGATTGGCTTGACGCTCGAGAACTTCGACGCCACCGGGCGGTGGCGGACCAATGACGGCGCCGCGCCCGTTGATCCGCGGGCAGAGTTGTATGACGGGCAGAAGCTGGATGGACCGGTGAGCCTGCGTCGGGCCCTGGTTGCTCATTCCGACGCATTCCTCGGCGGTTTTGCCGAGAATCTTCTCAGCTATGCGTTGGGCCGTGTGCTGCAAGCCGAGGACATGCCGACAGCACGAGCCGTGGCACGTCACGCGGCGCGCGATAACAATCGCTTCTCCGCCTTCGTGCTCGGCGTGGTCAATAGCTCCGCTTTTCAAATGCGAACGCTGACCGTCGACACCGAGACCGCAGGCAAAGCCGCTAAGGGAGAATTTTAATGTTCATCACAAAAAAGGCATTGTCCCGTCGCACCGTGTTGCGCGGCATGGGTGCGGTCGTCGCTCTGCCGTTTCTCGACGCGATGGTCCCGGCCCACGCGCTCGCCACGGAGACCAAGGCGATTCTGCCCAAGACCCGGTTCACTGGCATTGAGATTGTCCATGGCGGTGCCGGCAGCACGGAGTACGGCAGCCTGAATCACTTGTGGACGCCGCGGACCGCCGGCCGTGACTTCGAATTCACGAAAATCCTGCAGCCGCTCGAGCCGTATCGCGATTACCTGACCCTGATCACCGGCACCGAGTGCAGCAGCGCCAATCCCCGGTCAGCCGAGGAGGTCGGGGCGGATCACTTCCGGTCCAGTGCGGTGTTCCTGACCGGCGCCTATCCGAAACAGACCGAAGGGTCGGACATCCGCAACGGGATCTCGATCGACCAGTTGTATGCGGCGAAGTTTGGCCAGGACACGCCGCTCCCATCCATCCAGTTGTGCATCGAGAATCTCGATTCATCGGGCACCTGCGGCTACAACTACAGCTGCGCCTACATGGACACGATCAGCTGGGCGTCGCCAACCACGCCCCTGCCGATGACCCGCGACCCGCGGCTGGCGTTTGAAGAACTGTTTGGCAGCGGCGGTTCGGCCGCCGACCGCGCCAGCCGGAACCTGGTCAATCGCAGCATTCTTGACAGCATCACGCGCGACATCTCGCGGCTGCGCCGCAATCTCGACACCAGGGACCAGGGACGGCTGAATGACTATCTCGAGAACATTCGCGAGATCGAGCGTCGCATTCAGAAGATCGAGGCCTACAACGTTGCGCATGGTCCCGAACGGGAACTGCCGGCGGCCCCGATTGGCGTCCCCGATTCGTGGGAAGAACACGTCAAGCTGATGTTCGATCTGCAGGTCCTGGCGTTTGCGGCCGACGTGACCCGCGTGTCGACCATGAAGTTGAGCCGCGACACCAGCAACCGGGTGTTCGCGGAAAGCGGCTGCATGACGCCGTGGCACTCCGCCTCGCACCACGGCGAGCGCGCGGAGACGATTGAGGACCAGGGCAAGATCAACAAGTACCACTTGACGATGCTGGCCTACTTTGTCGACAAGTTGAAAAACACGCCCGACGGGGACGGCAACCTGCTCGATCACTCGCTGGTCCTCTACGGCAGCCCGATGGGCGATGGCAACGTCCATGGCCACAAACGCGTCCCGATGGTGATGATGGGGCACGCCAATGGCGCGCTGAAGGGCAATCTGCACGTCGCCACGACCGACGATCCGCCGCAGGCGAATATCCTGCTGACCGTGGCGCAAACGCTCGGGGTCGACATCGACAGCGTCGGCAACAGCACCGGCACCTTTGCCGTCTAAGCGGAGGTCATTGTTGGTCATCAAGCGCGTGCTCATCGCAAGCTGCATTGCCATCTTGAGCAGCAGTCAGCCGGCGCTGGCCGCAGATAGCCTGCTCGCCGACGCCGCCATGAAGGGCGACCTGGCCACGGTGCGGGCGCTGCTCGATCGCAAGGTCGACGTCAACGTGCCGCAAGGCGACGGCAGCACCGCGCTGCATTGGGCGGCCTACAAAGGGGACGCTGAAATGGTCCGGCTGCTGCTGGCCCGCGGCGCCGGGGTCGCAGCCAGGACCAGGCTCGGTGGCATCACGCCGCTGATGATGGCGGCGAAAAATGGCGATGCGGCGATCACCGCGTTGCTGCTCGACGCGAGGGCCGAGGTCACCGTGACTAATACCAATGGCACCACGCCGTTGATGCTGGCTGCAGCCGCGGGGAAGCCGGAGGCCGTGGCCCTTCTCCTCGGTCGTGGCGCCGAGGTCAACGCCCGCGAGGCGACGCACGGACAGACCGCGCTGATGTTTGCCGCGGCGCAGGGGCGTCTCGACGCCGTCAAATTGCTATTGCAGCGCAAGGCCGACGCTAATGCCATCACCAAGGTCAGCCCGATCATCAGCATGACCGAGCGCTATAAGAAGCAGACCGACGGGAAAGGCAGCCGAGGGATCACCGGTGAAGGCGGCCGGAGCGACGTCACCTCGATGGGCGGCATGACCGCGCTGATGTTCGCGGCGCGGGAAGGACATCTGGACGTCGTCCGCGCGCTGGTGGCTGCCGGTGCTGACGTCAACCAGGTGAACGCTGCTGACAATCTGAGCGTGCTCACGCTGGCCATCATCAACGGCCGATTCGAGATTGCGCAGTTCCTGTTGGAACGGGGTGCCAATCCCAATCTGGTCAGCAAGATCGGTCTCGGCCCGCTCTATGCCACCATCGATGCCCAGTGGCCGGAGCGGACCTGGTATCCACCGGCCAGCGTCGCTGAGGAGAAGGTCACCTATCTCGCGTTGCTGCAGGCCTTGCTCGACAAGGGCGCCGACCCGAATGTGCGGCTGGGCAAGAAGCCGTGGTATCGCACCTTCCATGGCGATTGGGCGGATCCAACCGGTGCGACTCCACTCTGGCTCGCCGCCAAGGCCAATGACGTCGCGGCGATGAAACTGCTGGTCGAGCGTGGGGCGAATCCCACCATCCCCTCGACCAAAGGCGCCTCGCCGCTCCTGGTCGCCGCCGGGTTCGGGTTCGAACCGCAGGTCACCAATTTCGCGCCGAAGGGGCGTCTCGCCGCGGTCAGGTATCTCGTCGAGGAATGCGGCGCGGACGTGAACGCCAAGGACAGCCAGGGGTATACACCGCTCCACGGCGCCGCGTTGACCGCCGATCACGACCTCCTGTTGTATCTGATCGCGATGGGTGCCGACGTGCGCGCCCGCGCGAAAAATGTGTTTGGTGGCGAGGGCCAGGCTGATAAGGATGCCGCGGGTGGCGTCGGCGATACCGTCGCCGACATGGCCAATGGGCCGCGAGCCCACAACATGCAGTTCCCGGATACCGTCGATCTGCTGGAGCGTCTGGGCTCGGAGAACTCCAACAACTGCCGATATGCCACCTGCGTGCTGAAGACCCTTCCTTCCACGAAGAAGTAGCACGTCACTTGCCGGAGGTTCGGGTTTTCCCGCACTCAACTCGCCCCGGGGTCGGGATGACGCCACGCCAGGACGGCCGGCGGCCGCTCCTGCCGCAACACTCGCGCCATTGCCCGGTGCTCGAAGCCGGCAACAGCGCCGGCTTTCTGGTTTACCCGCCGCTCGAGCCGACCGAGGCGTTTCACGTCGAATGCCAAGGCGATGGGCGCTATCGATTCACGTTTTATATGGGGCAGCGGGCGGGGCAGTGGCAGCCGATCTTTGCCGTGACCATGACGCTGCCGATGGGCAGCGTCGGAAAAATCAGCGAAGACGTCGAGTTCATGCGACCCGACACGCCGATTTCACCGGACGCGGCGCGTCAGATGATGCGCATGTTTATCGTCCCTGAAGATATGGGCACGCCGGCCGGCGCGATCACCCTGCGCGGCGCGACCAACTTTCAGACCCCGGTAGGCTGGGACACCATCTACACCCCGGTCTTCAACAATATCGAGCGGCCTGTCGCGCCGATGCTGGTGGTGCGGGTTGAAACGGACTGGTACGCCCACGAGACGGAGTTTCGCTACGTGCTCCAGCCAGGGGAGGGGATTCCAGGCGCCCACAATATGCCGATCGGCCAGGTCGTATTCGTGCCGCGTGAAGCCGTCGTCCTGCGCGACTGCAGTGAGCAGGAGCTCGCCGCGCTTCGTGATTCACAACGTGCCTTCGCCGGCGATAAGGCGGCCGCGACTGTCCAGACGCCGCACGGACTCGCCTACAGCCCACACTATGCCCGGCAGAGCCGGGCGCGCCAGTCCCAGGACGGCTGAGCGTGCCGTCAATCCGCAAGGTTGCCACGCATGCCGCTCTTTGAATACCGTTGCCGACAGTGTGGAGTGCAGTTCGAGGCGCTGGTCCGCAGCGGCGATCAGCCAGCCTGCCCGTCGTGCCGAACGCTCGATCTGGAGCAACTGCCGTCGCTCTTCGCCGTTGACTCCGCGGGGACCCGCGACGCCGCGCGGCGGTCGTCCCTGCCGCGCAGCCAACAGGTTCACCGCGACAAGGAAGTCGGAGAGCAGGAAGATTACGACCGTCACCGCCACTAGCCAGGCCGCCCCGTGCCTGCATCGGCAGGCGTCGCACGCGGAGTGGACGGCTCGACAGCCGAGTGCTACGCTCCCGCTCATCGTCTCGATGTGACCCGGTGCGCGCTGTGCCGGGACCCCGGCGACCAATAAATAGCCAAGCCGTCATGAGAATCTGGAATCGACGGAACGCCGGCTGCATCGTGGTCATCGCCGCACTCACGACGCCGGCATTTTTTGCGCCGGCATTTTTTGCGCAGGGCTACAAATCAAATCTGCCGTCGGATCATGTTGCTATTCAGTATGCCGACCGCAGGGTGCACGATGCGGTCGCGGCGCTCGCCGAACAAGTGGAGCGCGGCGCGCTGACTTTCACGCCCGGTCGGGACGCACGGGGCTATCTGCCGGATGTGCTCAAGCACCTGCGCGTGAATCCTGATTCGCAGATGCTGGTGTTTTCGAAGACGAGTTTTCAAGCCGCCCATATTTCTCCGTCGACGCCGCGCGCGATTTACTTCAACGACAGCGTGGCCGTGGCGTATGCGCCCGGCGCGCCGCTGCTCGAGCTCGCGGCCCTCGACCCGGTGCAGGGGCCGATCTTTTACGCGATGACCGCGAACGCGGAGGGGCGACCGTCGATCAGCCGGCGAAGCGTTTGCCTAAGCTGCCACCAGGGGCCGAACACCGCCGGCGTGCCCGGCCTCTACGTGGGTTCGGTGATCCCGGGGCCCAGCGGGGCGCCGTTGCGGAACCACAGCGCGATTATCACCGACCACCGCAGCCCATTCGAGGACCGCTGGGGCGGATGGTACGTCACGGCGCGGCGTGGGCAACCCGCCGACCGGGCCAACGCCGTCGCGTCGAATCCGGCAGACCCCGGCACACTCGTACGCGAGGCGCCGCCCAACCTGACCAGCCTGGCCCGGTTCGTTGAGCCCAGTGGCTATCTGGGCACCACCAGCGACATCGTCGCGCTCATGACCTTTGAGCATCAGACGCAGATGATCAACCTGATGACGCGGGTCGCATGGCAGGCGCGGCTCGCTGAACACGCTGGTCACCAGGCGGGGTTGGCGACGCCTGCCGTCAATGCCGATGTCGACGAACTGGTCAGCTACATGCTGTTCGAAGGCGAGGCGCCGCTCGCGGAACCGATTGACGGCGGATCGACCTTTGCCGAGACCTTTGCGCAGCGTGGTCCTCGCGATGCACGTGGGCGATCGCTGCGTGACTTCGATCTGCGCACACGCCTGTTCCGGTATCCAGTCAGCTATATGATCTACAGCCCGACGTTCGATGCCTTACCGTCGGCCGTACGCGATCGCATTTATCAGCGGCTGCACGACGCGCTGAGTGGCGCCGATCGCCGCCCGCCTTCGTCGCACCTGTTACGCCAGCAGCGCCGCGCGGCGCTGGAGATATTGAAAGAGACCAAGCCGACGCTGCCGGCCTACTGGGGTGGCGGCAATTGATTGCCGGGGAGATAACCAATGGATAACCGCGCCGACCACCAGCCTCCGACCGACCTGTCGCGTCGGCACATGCTGCAGACGCTCGCCACACTCGGGATCACCGGCCCGCTGGCCGTACAGTTCGCCGCACAGCCCGGCGCGCAACTTTCTGCCGACGTGATCAGGCAGGCGTCGATCGTGCTTGGCGAGGCCTTTACGCCGCAGCGGGTCGCGGTGATTGAAAAGGCCCTGCGGCGCAACCTCGAGCAGTTGCAGGTGGTTCGGGATTTGGTCATCGATGATTGGGTCGAGCCAGCGCCCATGTTCATGGCGAGAAGTCATGGCGGCCTGGTCTCAGCCCCAGGGAAAGCGAAGTGAGTGATGGCTGATGCCGAACTGGTCTTCAAGTCTGGACAAGAACTTGGGGCGCTGATCAAGGCGAAGAAAGTCTCGCCGGTCGACGTCGTGCAGGCCTTTCTCGACCGGATCGACGTGCTCAATCCGCGCGTCAATGCCTACATTACCGTGACCCATGAGCATGCCCTGGCGCAGGCGCGTGCAGCGGAACAGGAAATCATGGCGGGGAAGTATCGTGGCGCGCTGCACGGGCTGCCCTACGCCCCGAAAGACATCCTGGCGACCAAGGGCATTCTGACGACGAACGGTTCGAAGGTCACGGCCACGGTAGTACCGACCGTCGAGTCGACGATCACCAGCCGGCTGAATCGGGCCGGAGCGATCCTGATCGGCAAACTGAATTTGCTGGAGTTCGCGATGGGCAGCGGTGTGGTCTCGGGATTTGGTCCATCCCGTAATCCCTGGCACCTCGAATACTCGCCATCGGGCTCGTCCAGTGGATCAGGCGCAGCGCTGGCGGCCTACATGACGCCGTTGTCGATCGGCACCGATACCGGCGGCTCGATTCGGGGTCCAGCCAACAATTGCGGCATCGTCGGGTTGAAGCAGACCTATGGCCGGGTCAGCCGCTACGGTGTGACGACTTTGAGCTGGACGCTCGATCACGCCGGACCGATGACCAAGACCGTCGGAGATGCGGCTCTGATCCTGCAGGCCATTGCCGGTGCCGACCCGATGGATCCGACGGCCACTGCCGATCGCGTGCCCGACTACAGCCGGTCCCTGACCGGGAATGTCAAAAAGCTACGGATCGGTGTGCCGACCAATTATTTTTTTGACGGCGTCAATGCGCAGACAGTCACAGCGGTTCGCGCTGCGATCGCTCACCTCCAGCAGATGGGGGCGACGGTCGTCGACGTCGAGGTCCCGCATGCCGAATTGGCTGGGTCCGCGGGCTGGGTCGTGGCGATGGCGGAAGCCGCGTGCTTTCACGAACAGCGGATGAAAGCCACGCCGGAGTTGTTCGACCCGGTCGTGCGTGAGCGCCTCGATGCCGCGCGCTTCTATTCCGCAACCGATTACATCAAGGCGCTGCGCGTGCGTTCGCTGTTGATGGATTCAATGCAACGGGTGTTCGAGCAGTGCGATGTCATGGCGGTGCCATCGGGAAACCCTGCCACCCGGCTCGAGTCGGCGGAGATGGCCGCCAGCGACGTCAAGCCGGGGTCGACAGCAACGCCCTACCGCGCCGGCAATACGTTCATCGGCAACATGACCGGCTTGCCCGCGATCGTCATTCCGTGCGGATTCACCACCGACACGCCGACCCTGCCGCTTGGTCTTCAGTTCTATGGCAAACCGTTTGACGAGGCGACGCTGTTTCGGATCAGCCACGCCTACGAATCCACTACCGACTGGCATCGGCGCCGTCCGGCGCTCGACATCAGCCGATCGACGGATCGATCTGTTTCCGGAGTTGTATAAATGAAAAGTCTACGCGTGCATGCGATGGTTCTGATCGGACTGATGACGCTCACCGGTCCGGCTGCGGCCCAGACCACCGGCAGTATTTCCGGCATGATCAAGGACGCCTCGGGAGGCGCCCTGCCTGGCGTCGTGATCACGGTGCAGAATCAGGACACCAGCGCCCAGCGGACCAGCACCAGCGACGGATCGGGAGCGTACGAGGTGGCGTTGTTGCCGCCAGGCCGTTACCGGCTGACGGCCGAACTCTCCGGGTTCCGAACCGAAGATCGCAACGACCTGGCGCTCCAGGTCAGCCAGAATGTGCGATTCGACGTGGTCATGGGGGTGAGCGCGATTGAAGAATCGGTCCAGGTCGTGGCGCGCGCGCCGCTCATCGACACGCGCGACGCGGCGATGGGGCAGGTTGTCGACCAGGTCAAGATTGTCGAGTTGCCGCTCAACGGCCGGAACTTCCGCGATCTGGGCTTGATTGCTCCCGGGGTGCAGCAAATGACGCAGGGCAACGTGCTGCAGGATCGGGGGGGCGGCCTCAACATCAACGGGGCTCGAATCTACGACAACAACTACCTGCTCGACGGCTTCAATAACAACGACGAGACCACCGGCGAGATCATGACGTTCCCGTCGGCCGACTCGATCCAGGAGTTCAAGGTGCTTGGCGCCAGCTACGGCGCGGAGTACGGATTCTCGGTCGGCGGCATCATCAGCTTGATCACCAAGTCCGGCGGTGCCCGCTACAGCGGCAACGGGTTCGGCTTCTACCGAAACGACGCCTTCGACGCCAAGAACTTTTTCGCCACTGCCAAAGCGCCGCTCGACCGCAAGCAGTACGGCGGCACGCTGGGCGGGCCGCTGGTCGGCAAGAAGACCTTCTTCTTCGGTTCGTACGAGCGCACGGATCTGGCCCAGGGGGTCACCTTGAGTGCGACCGTGCCGGGCGACGCCCAGCGGCGCGGCGACTTCAGCGGCCTTGCGGCGATCCGTGATCCCCTGACCGGCTTGCCCTTTGCCGGCAATCAGATCCCCGCCGCGCGCATGAATCCGGTCGGCGTCAAGATGCTCGAGCTGTGGCCGAAAGCCAACGCCTCCGACCCGTTGCGTAACTTCGTCCACAATCCGAATCTGATCGACGACGTGCATGTTGGCAGCCTCAAGGTGGACCACAACCAGTCCAACGCCAATGCCTACAGCGTGCGCTACTCGGTGTTCTGGGATACGCAGACCAATCCACAGTCGGACGGTTTCCTGCCGTTGTCAGCGACCGACATTCTGAAACAGAACCAACACATCGGCGGCACCTGGACGCACGTCTACGGGGACCGCACGGTCCAGGAGATCCGCGGCGGCTACGGCTACATCTACAACGGCCGCTACCGCAACAGCAAAGAAGACTGGGGGCTGACGCTGGGTATCGACGGCACGCTTGCGCGTGCCGTGCCGGCACCGCTCGCCCTCGGTCCGCCGATTGTCAATATGACCGGCTTCACCGGGATGACCGCCAACAATAATCCGTTCATCCGCACGCACAAGAATTGGCAGGCGTCCTACGTGCTGGCCCAAAGCCTGGGCAGCCATTCGCTGAAATTTGGTGGCGAGGCACGCACGCAGTTCATGGCCCTCGACGACTGGTTCAATCCCCAGGGGCAGTTCACCTTTACCGGTCGCTACACGGGGAATGGCCTCGCCGACCTGCTCCTGGGCTACCCGAGTCAGACGCAGACCTTTGTCGGTCTCGTGCAGATGAATCAATCCTCATGGCAAGCCGGATTATTCGTACAGGATGAATGGCGCCTCTGGCCTCGCCTGACTCTGAACTATGGCCTTCGCTACGAGTATCAGGCGCCCGATCGGGAGCAGGACAATAACTACGGGACCTTTATTCCCGAGTTGCGTCAGAGTGTCCAGGTCGGGACCAACGGCGTCTCGGACACGATCCGGACTGCGCAGAAATTGAATTTCGCGCCCCGCGCGGGAGCTGTCTGGGACATTAGCGGCGACGGCACGCGGGCGCTGCGCGCCGGCTACGGCGTCTATTACAGCTCGTTCATCCACAGCCTCAATTTTTCTGCCTATCGCAACACACCGCTGGGCCGACAAGCGGTGTTCAATGCGTCCACGACGGCGCCCAACATTTCGATGAGTGATCCGTTTCCCGCCTCGTTCGGCGGCGACACGATCGTGACCTCGGCGTTGGCCCGCGACTTTCCCAATGGCCGCATGCAGCGCTGGAGTCTCGACCTGCAGCAGCAACTCGCCGGCGATTCAATGGCATCGCTTGGCTACGTCGGGTCGGTGTCAACGGATCAGACGCGGTCGTTCAATCTCAATCAGCCGGTCCTCGGCCCGGGCACCGTGGCGAGCCGCCGGCCCTACCAGGGCTTCGGCGATATCACGATGAGTGACGGCACTGGGTCGTCTTCCTACCATGCCATGGAGGGCAAAGTGCAGCGCCGGCTGAGCGGCGGACTGGATCTGCTGGTCGCCTACACCCTGTCCAAATCAATCGACGACGGCGTGACGTCGGACGGCGGCGCGGGCAATGCGGGGACTCAGAACTCCTACGACCGTGACGCGGATCGCGGGCTCTCGGCGTGGGATCGCCGGCATCGGCTGGTCGTCAGCGGCAGCTACGCGGTCCCGTTCGACCACCTGCTCGCGCGCAACTGGCAGGCCAGCGCGATCTGGACCCTGACCAGTGGTGCGCCGTTCACGCCGGTGTTAAGCACCGACGTCGCGGGGGTCGGCAGCTTCAACACGCAGCGACCGGATCGCATTGGCAGCGGTGTCTTGAGCCGCGATCAGCGCGGACCGGATCGCTGGATCGATACCAGCGCCTTCAAGGTCCCGGCGGCGGGCACCTTTGGCAACGCCGGCCGGAACGTGCTCACTGGACCTGGCACCAATACCGTTGACCTGTCGGTGTCGCGGCGATTCGTCCTGCCACGCAACGCCACGGTGCAGGTCCGCTTCGAGATGTTCAACGCCTTGAACACCACCAACTTCCTGTTGCCGAACCGCACCGCCGACTCGGTTCAATTCGGGCGGATCTTTGCCGCGGCGCCAGCCAGGCAGGGACAGCTCGGGGTCAAATTCGGCTGGTAGAAAGATCGGACCGGCGGCAGCCTCCGCGGCTAGCCGCCGGTTTTCTCGAAGCGTTTGAAAAAGCTGTCGCTGTTCCACGCCGGCCGCGTCGGCCGGTTCGCCACCGCTTCGAGCAGTGCCACGTAGACCTTATTAAAATCCTCGGCGGCCTGGCGGTCGATCGGCTGCGATAAATCGTCCGCCGGCGAGTGATAGCGCTCGCTCCGCCATTTCCGCAACAGGTCCTGCTCCGGCGACCCTTTCGTGAACCCCACTTTCAGCGAGAGGGCCGGCACGCCGCTGCGGATAAAGCTGTATTGGTCACTGCGGACAAACGCGTTACGCTCAGGCTCGGGATCTGAATAGACCGCGATGCCCATCGCCGTCGCGGCGGTGCGAACGTCGGTAGCCAGATCCGATTCCTCCAGACCTTGCACCACCAGGCTGTTCATCGGAAAGAGTGGCAGGAACATGTCGGTGTTGAGGTTCGCGACCACCGCGGTGGGGGGCACGGTCGGCCGATTCGCGTAGTAGCGCGACCCGAGCAGTCCCTTTTCTTCGGCAGTCACCGCCAGGAAGATCACTGATCGCTTGAACGGCTTCTTCGCGGCCGCCGCGACGGTCTCGAGCAACGTTGCGATCCCCGACGCATTGTCCATCGCGCCGTTATAGATCGCGTCGCCCGGGCCCGCGCTGACGCCCATGTGATCGAGATGTGCCGAGACGACGATGTACTGCTGCTTCAGCACCGGATCTGTGCCGGGCAGGATGCCGACGACATTGTCGGACCGCACCGAGGTGGAGTCGGTGACGACGGTGGCGCGGATGGAGGACGGGAGGGGAAAGCGCGGCAGCACCGCGCCGCTGTTCGACAGCGCGAGGAGTTCTGCGAACGCATGCTTGCTGCCGGCGAAGAATTTGTCAGCGGCGGCCGGATTGACCGTCACCGCGAGCTGCTGCCCGGCGGTCTCGTCGAGGGCGGGGTCGGCAATCGACATCGCGGGCAGGAAGCGCGCGAGTTTCGACCGGTCCCACGGAACGTCTTGACCCTTGGGGTTCTGGATCGAGACGACGCCGATCGCTCCGGCCGCTCTGAGGTACGACCAACGCGTGTTCTGGTAGTGCGCGAGCAGCGGGCCGGGAATCGAGGACGGCCCGCCCGTCAGCAGCACCACGACCTTGCCTGTGAGATCGAGTCCTGCGAGGTCGTCGTGCTTGACCTCCGGCACCTGCAGGCCATAGCCGGCAAAAATCATCGGCGCCTCGACCTGCGCTGCGGGTGCGATGCGCATGCTGAAGGTCGCCTCGTCGCCCTGGATCACGGTCACCACCGCGGCGCCGCGCACCAGTGACAGGCTCGATTTCGCCTCGACGATCTTCCGTGACGTAAACGCCACCGGCTGAAAGTACCCGTCGGTGCCGCCGGGGGTGAGTCCCGCGTCCTTGAAATGTCTCGCGATGTACTCCGCGGCTTGGCGATGCTCGGGGCTGCCCGTTTCTCGCCCTTTCATGCGATCGTCCGCGAGAAATTCGATATGGCTCCACCACCGGGCGGCTGGGGCCTGTGCGGCCAGACCGGCTCCCGCGGTGACCAGCAGACAAGCGAGAACGTGCTTCAACATGTCGGAAGTATATGCGCCGGCCCTTCTGAACGGTTGCAGCGCGCTCGACAGCTAGGGCTGGCGGGGCGGAGCCGCGGGTAAGGCTTGATTGAGCACCACGACCCACGTTGCGTAGCCACGGGCGTTTGGATGAAAACGGTCGGCGTGAAACAGCGTCCGGTCCTCCCGAAATAGCGGGCCGGTCTGTTCAGCGATCGGCGCGAAGACGAGATTCAGACTCGCCACTTCCGATTTGAACATTCGATTGACCATCTTGGTGCGCAGGCTGGCGACCCACCGCAGCAGCCAGGGGATGCGTGGCGGCGATCCCATATCTGGCGCGCCGGTGACGACGATGCGCACGTCTGGATTGGCGGCACGGAGCCGCTGGACGATCTCGCGGAGGCGGCGCCGCATCGAGGGAATTGAGGTGAGATGCGTCACATCATTTGCGGCCACCGACAGCAGCACCAGGTTCGGGCGCAGCGCTTCGGCTTGCGCCAACTGCTTCTCGAGCACGTCGCGCATCCGCGCCCCCGATACCCCGAAGTTGTGCATCGTCACCTGGCTGGTCTCTCCCAGGTGTCGCGCCGTCTGGACGGCAATGCCGTCCTCATAAGGCGCGCCCACTCCTGCCGCCGTGCTGTCACCAAGCACGACATAGCGGATCACCGCACCGGATGAACCGAATGAGAGCGGAGCGGCCGCGGCTTGCAGCTGGAGTGTTGCGAGGAGCAGCGCGTGTGTCAGGCCCACGGCGTCATCATATCCAACCAACTGTGTGCCGCGCACCCTTCGCCGTGCCGGACACTTCCGTGATCACCATTTCCGTTCTGCGATCGGGATGTGGTCCTGGCAACGCAGCTCCCTAGCCAAAACGCGAGATCGTCCAAGGCGCGCGACTTGCTGTGGTGACAGGGGTCGATGCGAGTCGCTGCCGCTGTTCTGGTCATTGTGATGCTCGCGCCTCGCGTCGCAGCCGCTCAGGCTACGACCGCCGATGGTGTACAGGCACTCGCGCGTGGCGACTACGCGTCAGCGGTTCGGATCCTGCGACCGCTTGCCGAAGACACGTCGCAACCCGACTCGCTCGCCGCTTTTTTCATGGCGACGCTGTATCACGCCGGCCACGGCGTCGCGCGCAATGAGAGCCGCGCCAGCGGGCTGTATCTGCGTGCGGCGATCGCGACCAGCCCGCTGGTTGACCAATCGCTCCGGCTTGCGCAGTCGATCCATCAGGACCACCCGATAGCGCGCGAGCAGTGTCACGCCGCCGCCGTTGGCCAGTGGCGCGAGCCACCGCCGTCATCGTTCGCGCTCGGCACGGGCCATTCCGTGCGGATCGATCATGAGGGCTTTACCGTCGCCTACCAGGGCACGGTCAAGCGTGACGCCATGACGATGGGCGGCGTCGGCTGGCTCTATCTGCCGACCCGCCACACCCAGATCGAGGTCACTCATCCCACCGCGCATCGCCGCAACTTTATCGAGTTTTTCATCTGGATGCCGCACCGGCGCGACGACCGCACCGACTGGGCGTTGTGGTGGGCGCCCTATGAGGTGATCGGTCTGGAAACGCGAGCGGTCGGCGGCGGCGCCGGGCTCCTCGCCACCCTGACCGCGGCGCGGCCGCCGGCCGCCGTCAGCGTCGACGAGTGGGTGCGGATCCAGCTCAATGCCGCCGGTGAGGTTGAGTGGACGGTGTCGGGAACACATGCCCGGAGCGGTGTCGTGCCCCCGACCGATTCCACTGACCTTGGGTCGCTTGCCAGCACATTCGTCAGTCCACCGACTCGGGGGGCGGTCTGGACTGGCAGGTCGGATGGCATCGCTGCGTTTGTGCGCGGCGACTATCAGCGCGCCGCCGCGATTCTCAAGCCACTCGCGGAATCCTGGCCGCCCGTCAACCCGGCGGCTGCGTTTTTGATGGCCACCCTGTATGAAACCGGACGCGGGGTGCCAGCCGACCCGATCCGCGCTTGCGCGCTTTACGTTCTGGCGGGCATAGACCGAAACCTCGCGTTGGCCGATCCGTCCGACACGCTATTGCGGACGATGCAACAGTCCCACAGTGAGGAGGCGTTTCGCCAATGCATGTTATTGGTGAACGTTGGCTTCGCCCATGGCTTCGAGCCGGTCATCTTCGAACTCGGCGCCGGCCATTGGATCAGCCTCGATTTAGATAGCGCCACGATTAACTATGCCGGGCAGGAACAGAAAACCGACCAGGGCTGGGCGACGTCCGGCACGAGATTCCTTCCGCTCCTGCACACCGAGCTGATGGTCGGTGCGACGGCATCGACACGGCGACACTTCATCGAAGTCTCAAGGTGGACGCCGCATTCCTTTCTGGGATGGGTCCTTCGCTGGCATGTGTTTGAAGTCGTCGGTCTCGAGCTGGTCGACGTCGTCTCGCGCGAATTGATGACCGCGCCAGGCGACCGCCCACCGCTTGCGGAGTCGATCGACCTGCGCAGCTTGGCGCTGCTCCGCGTCAATGGCCGCGGCGAGCCGGAATGGGTCGTGCTGGTCGGCGACGAGCGGGGCATCATCGCTCCCCCGCTTAGGCCGTCTGGACTGCGACCTTGAGACGCGGCAGGTCGATGGTGAAGACGCAGCCGACGCCCGGCACATCGCGAGCGTTGATCGTGCCTTGATTCTGCTCGACCCCCCATCGGCAGAACGCCAGGCCCAGTCCCATTCCGGTGCGATCGACGTCGCGCTGTTCAAACGGGTAGAACAAGTCGTCGGCCGACCCGCTGGGCAGTCCGCCGCACTGGTCATGGACTTCGATCAGGACACGTTCTGCGCTGGCCACCACCTTCAACGTCACGGTGGTGCTCGCGCGGGTGAACTTGACGGCGTTCTGCAGCAGATTGCCGACTACGGCGGCCAGGATGTTGCGGTCCGCTTCGATGTTCACGCCGCTGTCGATGGGGGCAAAGTCTATCGTGATGCCGCGCGCCTGCGCGTCGAGTGTGGCGGACGCGGCGAGCTCGTCGATAAATTCGGCCAGGTCCACCGGCAGCCGGCGAGGTAGGTCGTGCTCTGCACGGACCTCGGCGAGCGAGCCATTGATCAGGGCTCGCAGGCCCAGCAGGCTCCGCTGCAGCACGGCCCCGGTGCTGCCGCCGACGCCGACATTGCCCGACTTGATCGCCTCGAATGCGAGCAGGGCATTATTGGTCAGATTACGCAACTCGTGAGCGAGGAAGCCGATCCGCTGATTGCCCCGAGCGGCCTCAGCGTTCACCGTCGATTGGTGGCGCTCACGCCCGTACTGCGTCACCGCCGCGGCAATCGCATCATCGAGACTTTTGTTGAGCATGCGAAAGTCGTCGGAACTAATTGGGGCATTCGTTTCAACCGCCAACTCGCTGATCGACTGGCAAATGTCACCGTAGGCGTGAACCACCTGTCCGACCGTGAGCCCTTGCAGGTGCAGGTCGTGGCCGTGTTGCACGGCCGTCTTGCGGATGTCCGGTGAGGAAATCGGATCAGAGCGGAGCGCGTCCCCCAGTTGGTCGAGGAAGATGGGGACGCCGTGATCGATCTCGATCGCGATGGGCGGCGGTGTCGATCGTTTCGCCACCTTGCCGCGGCAGCGAGAGATGATCTCGTCGCGATTGACGACAATGAATTCGTGCAGCATAGTGTCCCAGTGAGGAGGATGCCTCCTTGCCGAGGAAAAATCTGTTCAATAGAGGACACGCTCGACCACGGCCGTTGCTGACCTAGCCGGCCTGAACTTCGCCGCTATCATGGGATATGGCCGCCTGGCGCCTCGAGCATACCTACGCAGAGTTGCCAGCGCTCTTTCACGCGCCTGCCGCTCCGACGCGCGTCGTCGCGCCGCGCCTCGTCATCTTTAACAGGCTGCTCGCAGCGAGGCTCGGCCTCGACCCTGACGCACTTGATACTCCGGAAGGCGCCCAAGTCTTCGCCGGCAACGCGCTGCCACCGGGCGCGCGGCCTCTCGCGCAAGCCTACGGCGGCCACCAGTTCGGCCAGTTCACGACCCTCGGCGACGGACGCGCGATTCTGCTCGGTGAGCAGATCACCCCGAGTGGCGCACGGGTCGATATCCAATTGAAAGGCCCCGGCCAAACGCGCTACTCGCGCCACGGCGACGGCCGTGCCGCGCTCGGCCCGATGCTGCGCGAATACATCATCAGCGAGGCGATGCACGCGCTCGGCATCCCGACGACCCGCAGCCTTGCCGTGGTGATGACCGGGGAGCCGGTCTATCGCGAGACGTCGCTCGATGGCGCGGTCCTCACGCGTGTCGCGGCAAGCCACATCCGCGTCGGGACGATGGAGTGGGCCGCGGCACACCGCGATCAGGGTGCGATGCGGGCGCTCGCGGATTACACGCGACGGCGTCATTATCCCGAGCTCGCCGACGCGCCCGATCCTGACTTGGCGCTGCTCACCGCGATCATCGAGCGGCAGGCGCGACTGATCGCGCAGTGGCAGCTTGTGGGCTTTATCCACGGCGTGATGAACACCGACAACATGGCCCTCTCCGGTGAAACGATCGACTACGGTCCGTGCGCGTTCATGGACGCCTACGATCCGGCCACCGTGTTCAGCTCGATCGATCACGGCGGTCGCTATGCGTACGGCAATCAGCCGTCGATTGCGCAGTGGAATCTCACGCGGCTGGCCGAAGCCATGTTGCCGCTGCTCGGTGTCGACACCGAGCAAGCCGTCGAGCGTGCCACGCCCGTGCTCGAAGGGTTCGCGACACTCTTCGAGCAGCACTGGTTGAACGGCATGCGCGCCAAGCTTGGACTGTTTACGCACGAAGCGGAAGACACGGTGCTCGTCGGCGACCTCCTCGCCTGGATGCAGCGGCGGTCCGCAGACTTCACCAACACCTTCCGCATGCTTTCTATCCAGGGGTCGAGCCCGGGTTCGGTGGAAGCCATGACGACTGCCGATCCCGACTTCCACGCCTGGTACGGTCGCTTGCGGGCGCGCCATTCACGGCAGCCGCAATTGCCAGGCGAGGTGGAGGCGTTGATGCGCCAAAACAATCCAGCGGTGATCCCGCGCAATCACAAAGTGGAGGAGGCGCTCGACGCCGCCACCGCCGGGCACGACTTCTCGGTCATGGAGCGGCTGCTCGAGGCCCTGCGAACACCGTACGCCGACCCCGCCGGTCTGGAGTTCAGCACGCCTGCGGAGAGCGGAGAACGCTACCTCACGTTCTGCGGGACCTAACCATGACCAGCACGGCGTAGACGAAAGCGACCCGCTGCGGCGGTGGATGGTCGCGCCCTTCTTTACCAACAGAGCCACGCCACCGAGAACAATGCCGAGCCCGCCTGCGACAACGTGAATCGATAAGAGCACGCGTCCCCTATTTAGGCGAGCTGGTCAATGTGACCTTGTGTTTCAGTTGAAGGTCTCCCTGTTGGACTTCGTTCATCGGCTTGCGCTCCGTTAATCCCTGCAAGATCGTCGCGCATCACCGCGCCTGCCGCGAACACGCGGGCCAGCACGAACGTGAGGAGGACGGCCAGCCAGCCGCTGATTGAAAAGCCGGCAGAGATATGGAGCGGATGTGCGGGAGTTGAAATGGCGTTGGCAATCCCGCCGATGACCATGCTGAGAACCTGCAGCGCCAGCAGCATCCAAGCGACGGTCTGTAACCGATCAGCGTTGGCGGCGGTGAACGGGTCGCCGGCGCGAACGGTCTCCACCATCGCGAGCTTTTCCGGCATCGCCGTATACTGTCGAGATGGATAACAGACTGACGACGGCGCGGGCGAATGATCAATTACGGGCGGAGACGATGGATCACGCACGACGATTCACCATGCGCCGACGATCACGAAGTGCCCTGTTGGCGTTGTTGATTATTGCCAGCGCCGCGTCAGTCGATGCGCAAGTCGTGCAGGAGTATGTGACCGGCCTGATCGGGC
>DATLXN010000051.1:0-78156 GCA_035575715.1 Vicinamibacterales bacterium
AAATCTTTAGGAATTGGCGCGCCCGGCTGGTTTCGAACCAGCGACCCTCGGCTTAGAAGGCCGATGCTCTATCCCCTGAGCTACGGGCGCGTGCCGGAAAAGTGTAGCCGAACCCCTAGACAAACGGATTGATCACCTCGACGCCGGTCCGCGCGATGTCTTTAACGTTCCGCGTCGCGAGGACGAGACCGTGCACCTTTGCCGTCGCCGCCAACAGGCCGTCGATCACCGGGAGGGGGTTGGGCACGTTGAGCTGACCCCACACCTCGCACACCGCGACATCCACGTCGAGAATATGGTCCTGGTGAGTCGTCAACACCCGATGCAACCACCGTTCGAGCGCGGCCGCGCTCTTTGGGTCCCGTCTCCGGACACTCTCAATGCCGCGGCGAATCTCGCCAATCGTCAACGCGCTGATCGCGAGATCATCGGGGTCGAGCGTTGCGAACCAAGCGACGACTTTCGGGTTCCCGCGCGCGCCTTTGCGTAGCTCCGCGATCACATTCGTATCGAGCAGAACCTTCACAATGCGATCTTGCGGCCGGCATCCCTGGGTCGATCGAAGTCGGCATCCTCGCCGACCGACGGCATCTCGGCAAGCAGTGACTTGAGGGTCCGCCCGCGACGTCGAGACGTCAGAGCCTCGCGCAAGATCTCACGATGTTCAGCCTCGGCGGAACGGCGCTTTTGCGCGGCCCGCAATTTGAGGGCCTGAATGATGTCGTCAGCAACGTTCCGGACAATCAGTTGACCCACGGCTTCTCCTTTTTTGATATCAACGCTATCATTATGTCCGACGCCTCACCCCGAACCAAAACACCGCGTAATACCCGAGGACCACCGCACCAGCGGCAATCGATCCCGCCGCGCCGGCGTCGACCAGCCAGTCACCGCTCACCGCGCCGGTCTGCCATACCTGCCACAGGCGCCACAGGCCGTAGAGCAGCCGCGCCGTGACCGCCAGGGTGATCGTCAGCACCAGCCACTGATTGGGCGTGTAATGCAGCGTCGCCGCGGACCGTTCCCAACGCGTCATCGCCAAGCCAACCGCGCCGAGTGCGGCGCCGACCAACGCGCCCACGAGCGCCGCGACAAACGCGCGCGGAATCCAGATGTTCGACAGCGCCGCGCCAAGCAGCAGCGACAGCAATGACACGCACACGCCGACCAGATTGATCGACACCAGCCACCGCCGCGCCAGCGTCCGCGCCGTCCCGACGCGGTAGCGTTGGACTAAGGCGAGCGGCAACAACGCGATCATCGCCAGGAGCACGAACAGGATCAAGCCGAGCGCAAAGAGCACGGGCACCTGTGCACCCTAGCACTTCGAGCTTCGCACTTCGCACCTAGCACCTAGCACTATGATGCCTCCATGGCCGCAGAGTCGAAGAAAGCCGTCTACGCCGCAATCATTGGCAACCTCGGCATTGCCGTGACCAAATTCATCGCCGCCGGTTTCACCGGCAGCTCCGCGATGCTGACCGAAGGCATTCACTCGCTGGTCGACACCGGCAACGGCGGCCTGTTGTTGATTGGATTAAAGCAGAGCGAGAAACCTGCCGACGAGTTGCACCCGTTCGGCTACGGCAAGGAGCTCTACTTCTGGGCGCTGATTGTCGCCGTGGTGATCTTTGCCGGCGGCGGCGGCATCTCGATTTACGAAGGCATCGCGCATGTCCGTCACCCGGCCGAACTGCGCGACCCGACCTGGAACTACTGGGTCCTCGGCATCGCAATGCTCTTCGAAACCTTCTCAATAAGCGTCGCGTGGAAGGCCTTTCTCGTGTCGAAAGGTCAGCGCTCGACCTGGACCGTCATTCGCACGAGTAAAGATCCGACCACCTTCACCGTGTTGTTCGAGGACGCGGCGGCGATGCTCGGCTTGATCTTCGCCTTCATCGGGATCTTTCTCGCCCACTATCTGGACGATCCTCGCCTCGACGGCATGGCCTCGATCGCCATCGGCGTCCTGCTCGCGTCGGTGGCCGCCTTCCTGGTCTATGAAAGCAAAGGGTTGCTCGTCGGTGAGAGCGCCGACCCCGAGACGGTCGCGAGTATCCGTAGCCTGGTTGGTGCGGACCCGGCGGTCGAGACGATTCAGCGCGTCCTGACGATGCACTTTGGCCCGGCGGCGGTGTTAGTAACGCTCGATGCCCGCTTTCATCAGCATCTGCCGGCAGCTGAGGTGATCGCGGCCGTGGATCGATTGGAAACGGCGATTCGCGCCCGCCATCCCGAAGTGTCGCACGTCTTCATCGAATCGGCATCGATGGCCGCTACGGCAGGAAATTCGCCAGCGTCTCACGCGTAATCTGGACGGTCACCGATTGCCCCGGTTTGCCGAGCGGCCGCGCCGTCTGCGCATCAATCGTTAACGTGATCGCCGACGGATCACCGACCCGGAGGACGAAGCGCGACTGCGCCTCGAACGAGGCGCGCTCCCCGGGTCGCATCTCACGCGACACCACCGACTGACCGTCGGTGCTGGCCGACACAAACGTCGCTTTGGTTGGAACGATTTCAATGCGCATCGGCGGCACGGCGGGGACCGTCGCGGCTGGGCCCGGGTTGGCCGCTGGCGCTGCCGTGGCCACGCCTCCCCGAGCCGGCGCCGCGCGCTCATCATCGGGGTAGAACGCAAAGAACGTGAAGGCGACGACCACGACCGCCGCCGCCGCCATCAACGGCTTACTGTGCAACCACCGGTTAGTGAGCAGAGAAGAGGGCAGGACGAAGCGCGGCGGTGCCGTCTGTGCGGCCGCACGACGCGCAGCGGCTTCGGCCGCCTGGGCCGCCTGGGCAGCGGCATGCGCCTGACGCCGCGCCTCACGCTCAGCGAGTGATTTTTCGCGTGCCGCTACCTCGGCGCGCGCTTTCTCTTCCGCGCGTAGCCGCTCGGCGGCTCGGGCCCGTGCTTCGGCGGTTCGTGCGCGTGCCGCGTCCGCACGCGCACGCTCAACTTCGAGGTCCGCCGCATAGCGGTGCACGATGTCGTCGCCGTCCAGATGAAGTTCGGAAGCAATGATGCGGAGGTAACCGACGACATAGACGAGGGGAGGGAGGCCGTCGAGGTCTTCGTTTTCGAGAGCGCGGAGAACCGACGCCTTGACTTTGGTCGTTTGTGCCAACGCGTCAAGCGATAAATCGCGTCGGGTGCGCGCGTTTCGTATTTCCTCTCCGACAGTCATCGCAGCTATCAGTGTCCTCCAGGCGCGGTGCCTGGTGACGACAATCTGCGCTTACTGCAGGATGGCGACGGCGCCGACGATGAGGCCTCCGAATGCGAGGCTGACGCCAGTGGCGAGAGCCGCGGTGGCGGTCAACATTCGAAGCATTTCGTTCCGCATTTGCGTCGTATCCATCTCAAGCTCCTTGGCGACTACGCGCCGTCTATATCTTTATATTGCACAGGGCGTGCCAGTATTACCACCGCGACCGTAGTCGTCGGCCCCGGACCGCCTCCCGTATACTGGCTGCGCGTGGAGAGGTCAGAGTTTCGCGTCGAGAAAGGGCGCACCGAGGCAACGCTCGTGCTGGCTAACGGGTCAACGGTCCGCGGCATTTTTTTTGTGTCGGCGACCAGCGCGACACGCTCCGGACCGGAGCGGATTAAAGACGTCCTGAACTCGGAGCCGGGGTTTTTTCCATTCGAGATCCAGGACGCGCTTGCGATCAAGACCGTCCTTTACCATCGCGATCATGTGGTGATGGTGACGCTGTCAAACAACAACGAGCCCTCCACCGACCCCGGATATGAGGTGGCGACGCCACGGGTCGTCTCGATGCTCCTGACCAACGGTCAACGGCTGACCGGCGCCGTGCGCGTGTTCAGGCCGGTCGGGCGCGACCGACTGAGTGATTACGCGCGCACCAACGAGCGCTTTCGTTACCTGGAAGGACCAGACGCCACAATGATCGTCAACAGCAGCCACGTGATTGAACTGACCGAGGTCAGTCAGGACGCATGAGCGCCGCCATCGATACGCTCTTTCGCGGGATGTGCGAGCTCGGCGCCTCCGATTTGCACCTCTGCGTCGGCATGCCGCCGCTGGTGCGCAAGGACGGACGCATTCAGCCACTCGGTGGCACCGCCCCGGAGATGACCGACGACCTGCTGGCGCGGCTGCTCGACCCGATCATGCCGGAGGCCAACCGCAAGGAATTCGCCGAGCGTCACGACACGGACTTCGCCTACGAGATTCCGGAGCTAGCGCGCTTTCGCGCCAACGTGTTTGCCGACCGCAAGGGCCGCGGCGCGGTATTCCGGGTCATTCCGACCAAGCTGCTGACCGCCGAACAGCTCGGACTCTCGCCACACATCCTCGCCCTGTGCCAGTTGAACAAGGGGTTGGTCCTGGTCACCGGGCCGACCGGGTCCGGCAAGTCGACCACCCTGTCTGCGATGATCGATTACGTCAACAAGACGCGCCACGAACACATCATCACCATCGAAGATCCGATCGAGTTCGTGCACCACAATCAGAACTGCCTGATCAATCAGCGTGAAGTGCGCACCCACACCGAATCGTTCAAAGCGGCGCTGCGCGTGGCCCTGCGCGAAGATCCGGACATCATCCTGGTGGGTGAGTTGCGCGACCTCGAGACGGTGGCGATTGCGATTGAAACGGCCGAGACCGGCCACCTGGTATTCGGCACGCTGCACACGACGACCGCTGCGTCGACGGTCGACCGGATCATCGATCAGTTCCCCTCTGATCGGCAGGCGCAGATCCGGATCATGTTGTCCGAGTCGCTGCGCGGGGTGATCGCACAGACCCTGTGCCGCAAGATCGGCGGCGGTCGGGTCGCCGCCCTGGAAGTGCTGATCGCCACAGGCGCGGTCAGTAACCTGATTCGCGAAGGCAAGACGTTCCAGATTCCTTCCGCGATGCACATCGGCAAGGGCCTGGGGATGGTGACGCTGAACGACGCGCTGTTCGAGCTGGTGCAAAAGAAGCTGGTCGCGCCCGACGAGGCGTATTCGAAGTCGGTCGATAAGCCTGGCTTTGATGGCTTGCTCAAACGCGCTGGCATTGACCTCGCCAAGCTGGCGGCGGCACCGCCGGCGCCGCAACGGCCAACGCCTCCGGGGCCGCCCGCACGGCCGGCGTGAAGATCGGCCGCTGCAGCTGAGACGGTCCGCTAATATCGGTGCCTGACCGTGCCCGCCCTGATCATCACCGTCGCACTTGCCTGGCTCGCGTGGCTGTTGACCCTGCCGCCGCGACCCTCGACGTGGGTGATCGTCGGTTCCGGCCTGCCGCTGCTCACGCTGGCGTCGTGGGTGCAGCACCTGTGGTCAGGGCAGCAGTGGCGCACCTTCGTTCGAAATACCGCCGACTGGCATGCGCTCGGCGTGGTGCTGCTCATCGCACTGGGCGTCCAGTTCGAGGATGCCCACGGTGTCACCACCGATGGCGTGATTTACTTTTCGCAGCTCCGCAGCGTGCTGTTCGATCGCGACCTCGACGTGGCGGCCGAGTTTGTCTTTCTCGGACAGCCGCCGCGTCCTTACCATGTGGTTCCGATCGGTCCGACGGTGGTGTGGCTGCCACTCTACGGAGCGGTGGCGCTCGTCGACGCGCTCGGCCGCAGCGTCGGCTCGTGGAGCGCACCAGCCGAACCCGTCGGCATTGGCTTGACTTTGCCGTACGTGCGCGCCGCCCTGGTGTCGTCATTTGCGCTCGGCGCCGCCGGTTTGCTGCTGGTGCACCGCTACCTGCGCAGCGAATTTGGACGCGGTATCGCCTTGACGACCTCATTGCTGGTGTTCGGGGCGACGCCGCTCGTGTGGTACATGGTCTATGAGCCGTCGATGACCCATGCGGCGTCGTTCGGGTTCGTCGCCATTTTCGTCGCCATGGCGATGCGGTGGACCACACCGGCGATCACCGCCCGCCAGTCGATCATGCTCGGCGCGTTACTCGGGCTCGCCTTTATCGCCCGCCCGCAGGAAGCGGTGTTCGCGTTGTTTCCTGCGGTGCTGTTGATGACCAGCGGTGGCACCGGGCGCGCGCGGGTCGCGGCAACCGCCAAGCTCGCGGCATGGGCTCTGGTCGGCGCCGCGCCGTTTCTGGCGGCCCAAGCCATTCATTCGTCGATTTTGTTTGCCCGCGAGCAGCTTGCGTTGGTCGGCGACAACGGTTATCTGGACTTCTGGCACTCGCGGTGGTCTGACACGCTGTGGTCGTCGTGGCACGGCTTTCTGTCATGGACTCCGGTGGCCTACATCGCAGTGCTGGGCACCGTCGCGTTGGTCCGGCGTCAATGGCGGTGGGCAGCGGCCACGCTGCTGATCGTGTTCGTCATGGCGTGGGTCAACGGGTCCACCGCGGACTGGGCCGCGGGCTGGTCGTTCGGCGGCCGCCGGTTCACCAGCTGTTTGGTGCTGCTGGCGCCAGGTCTGGCAGTGGTTGTCGCATTCCTCGTGCGGCGGCCGATGTTTCCCATCGCCCTGGTGGCGGCACTGGCGGTGGTCTGGAACCTGCTGATCACCAGGCAATACGCGGACGGAACGCTGCGCGTTGATCAGACGACGGGTTTTGGCACGATGGTGCGGCAGCAGGCCGCGCTCGTTACCCGCGCACCGTTCGTCTACCCGTTCGCGTTTCCAGCGAACGCGTGGTTCGCATGGCGCACCGGCCTGCCGATCGACTCCTACGACTTGCTCTCTCCGGAAACGCCGCGCGCCGGCATCGAGCTGCCGTTTGACGCCAACGCGGGTAAGTTCCTGATCGACGGGTGGGGGGCACGCGCCGCTGATCAATGGGGTGAGCTGCGATGGATTGATCGTGCGCGAGCGGAACTCGTGTTGCCGCTCGCCGCGTCAGATGTGGCGCGGACGCTGGAGATCACCGCGCGCACCCGTCTCCTCGCGCCGCCGGCCTCTGCGAATTTGACGATCGCGATCGACGGGCAGCCGCTCGGGACCCTGGTGCCGAATGCAGACCATCCGTCGTCGGGCACCTTCATCATCGCGCCATCCTCACTGTCGAATGGATTCCATCGCGTCGTCATTACCAAAGACGGTGATGTCGCAGTCGCGATCTATTCACTCGCCGTGCGCTAGCTCGGCCGTTCATACAGCAGAGCCTGGGCGCGGCTTCTGCAGCTAAATTATTTCCACGTGGCGGGTCTAACCTCTACACTGGGCGACGGTGAATTTACAGACGCGCTCCTCCACGCGCCGATTGTTTTGGCTGACACCATTCATCGCCGCATCACTGCTTCTTGCTGATCGGCACGTCTCGCTGACTCCAGTGCTCCACGCGCAGACACCTGCGACAGCTGGTCAATGGGCGCCGACGTTTACGTGGCCGGTCGAAGCGGTTCACACCCATCTCTTGCCCACCGGCAAGGTGATGTTCTACGGCTTTGACGATGACTCGCGTTTGTGGGACCCGGCGACTGGCATCTTCACGCCGACCGCACGCGCCGGCTTCAATATCTTCTGCACCGGACATTCCTACCTGCCCGACGGCCGGTTGTTTCTCGCCGGGGGCACATCAGCAACAGCGTCGGGCTCCCGAACGCCACCATCTACGATCCGTTCACCGATACCTGGCAGAACCAACCGAACATGAACGCCGGCCGGTGGTATCCGACCAACACCACGATGCCGAACGGCGATGTACTGGTGGTCTCGGGAGACATCGACACCTCGCAGGTCAATCCGTTACCGCAGGTGTGGCAGATCGCGACGGGCACCTGGCGCGATCTGACGACTGCGCAATTGTCGCTGCCGTTGTACCCGTTCATGTTCCTGACCTCCGATGGCCGCGTGTTCCAGGCCGGTCCGAACCAGAATTCGCGTTACCTCGACACGGCCGGCACCGGCACGTGGACGCCCGTCGCCAACAGCGCCTTTGGGCTGCGCGACTACGGTTCCGCGGTGATGTACGACGACAACAAGGTGCTGATCGTCGGCGGCGGTGATCCGACAACCAACACCGCTGAAGTCATCGACCTCAACGCGGCGACGCCGGCGTGGCGCACCGTCGCTCCAATGGCGCACCGGCGTCGGCAGACCACTGCGACGCTGCTGCCGGATGGCACTGTGTTAATCACCGGTGGCAGTAGTGCTAACGGCTTCGACAACGCGACCGGGGCCGTCTTGCCGATCGAGATGTGGGATCCGTTGACCGAGCAATTTACCGCGCTGGCGCCGATGACCGCCTATCGCGGCTACCACTCGGTCGCAGTGCTATTGCCCGACGGCCGTGTCTTATCGACCGGCGGCGACACGACGGCGACGAGCGCCGAGATTTATTCGCCGCCGTACTTATTTAAAGGCGCGCGTCCGACGGTGACCGACGCGCCGGCCGTGGTCGGCTATGGCAAAACATTCAATGTCGCCACGCCAGACGGGGCGCGCATCACAGCGGTCAATTTGATTCGCCTGACCTCGGTCACCCATGCGTTCAACATGGAGCAGCGCATCAACCGCTTGGCGTTTGTCGCCACCCCCACCGGGTTGACGCTCTCAGCTCCCGCAAGTCCGACGATCGCGCCGCCAGGTTATTACCTGCTATTTGCGCTTGACCTCAACGGCGTTCCCTCGGTTGGCCGATTCGTGCAGCTCGCCTCGGGCGCGCCGGGCAGCTTGACCATGACCGATCCCTCGGAGGGTGAAGAGGTGTCTGGGACCGTGCTGTTCAGCGGGTATCTCGAAGGGCGCGACTTGAACACCTACCGCCTGCACTGGCAGGTCGACGGCGACCGCTTGAACCCGATGGCCGACAGTCTCGTCGGCGGACCGCACAAAGAGGCGGCCGTCGACGTCTCGACGTGGAACTGGCGCGGCGCCGGGCCCTATGCGCTGAACTTTGTCGCGCAGGCGCTTGACGGGTCGATCATCGCTGAGCAACCGGTCAACATCATGATTGGTTCGGTGCCGGCGGCACCGTCCGGACTGACCGCCGCGGTGGTCTCGGCGACGCAGATCAATCTGGGATGGACCGACAATGCGACCAACGAAACGTCCTACAAGATCGAGCGGTGCGCAGGCGCGGGCTGTGTGACCTACGCGCACATCGCCCAGGTTGGTGCCGGCGTTACCGCGTTCGACAATGCCGGGTTGGTGGCCGGGACGACCTATAACTACCGTGTGCGCGCGACGACCTCCAGTAGCAATTCGCCGTATTCGAACGTCGCCACTGCGACGACCGGTGGGGCCCCGGTGGCCCCTTCCGGACTGTCCGCCACGGCAGTGACAGCGCCGCAGATTAACCTGGTGTGGCAAGACAACGCGACCAACGAGACAGCGTATCTGGTCGAGCGTTGCCAGGCAGGGTGCGCGGCCTTTGCGCAGATCGCCCAGCTCGCCGCCAACATCACCACCTACAACGATCCCGGCCTGATCGCCGGAGAGACCTACACCTATCGGGTTCGCGCACAAAACGCGCAAGCCTACTCGGCCTATTCGAATAACGCCGCGGCGACCACCCAGGGGGGTATCCCGGCCGCGCCGTCGAATGTGACCGGCTCTGGCGTCGCCAGGGGACAGATTCGCGTCAACTGGACCGACAACGCGGGCAATGAGAACGGATTCAAGCTCGAACGCTGCATCAACAGAGGCTGTCTCAATTTCACCGAGCTGGCTGTCGTCGGTGCTAACGCCACGACCTACTTGAACACCGGTCTGACTCGTCGCCAGGTCTATCGTTACCGCCTCCGGTCATTCAACGCCGACGGTAATTCACCGTACTCCAACATCGTCACGATTACGTCACCTTAGGGTCTTATGAACGGTTTACGTTTCCGCTCCGTTGCCGCCGCTGCGGCCCTGACGCTCTTCCTCGGCGTCGCGTCGACGCACGGGCAAACCGCGGGCTATCAGGTGATCGACCTGGGGACCCTCGGAGGGTCGCGCAGTAGTGCGGTTGGCATCAACGGCCGCGGTGACGTCATCGGGAACTCAGAAACCGCCGATGGCGACACGCATGCGTTCCACGTCGTGAATGGCACGATGAACGACCTGGGCACGCTGGGCGGCAAGAACAGCCATGCCGCCGCGATCAGCAACACCGGCTTAATCGTTGGCCGCAGCCAGGCTGCAGACGGCTCGTACCGGTCATTTGTCAGCCTGTCGGATGGGCAGCTCTGGGATTTGTCGTCACTCGACAACCGCCTCAAGCACGCCGGCTTTGCGACGTCTGTTGCCGTCAATTCGCTCGGACATGTCGTCGGCTATATCCAGACTCATACCGACCACAAGGCGGCGCGCTCGCGCGTGTTCATCTACAAGGATTTGAAGATCACCGACCTCGGCACTTTCGGAGGGGAAGATGGCGTGGTCGCCGGCATCAACGACGTCGGCCAGATCGTCGGCTACTTTGGTCGCGAACCGCATGCCGATTACGCGGACCATCGCGGCGTGCTGATGACCGGTAACGTGGTGACGCCACTCGGATCGCTCGGCGGCCGCATGACCACGCCAACTGACATCAACAATGCCGGTCAAGCCGTCGGCTTCGCCCAGGTGCAGGGCGGAGAAGATCATGCATTTCTGTACGCCAACGGCAAAATTGCCGACCTCGGCACGCTGTCGGGCGGTACCCAAAGCTTTGCCTACGGGATTAATGTCAGCGGTCAGGCAGTCGGTTCCTCAGACTCGACGCAGGGACAGCGCGCGGTCCTGTTCGAGGGCGGCAAAGTCATCGACTTGAACACCTTGATCCCGAGCGGCTCGGGATGGGTCCTCACCGAAGCGAAGGACATCAACGACGCCGGCCTCATTACTGGGACCGGCATCGTCAATGGTCAGCAGCGCGCGTTTCTGCTCAAGCCTTAAACGGCCGTCGTGCCGTGACGGTTTCATGTCAACCGCGATCAACTCACCGGCCGCACTGGCTTCAGTGTGGCCGGCTTCACCCCCCCGGCGCCGATCTTGTCGAACAACCCGGGCATCGCCGCGATCAGCGCATTAACCTCCTGCACCACCTTGGCGAGGTCGCCGCGCCCGTCTGGCAACACGCGCATCTGTTGCTCACTTGGCAATGAATGCGAGTTCTGGATCTGGCCTTTGGCCCCGCTGATCTGAGCACGGACATTTTGTTGCGCGCCGCCACCACCACCGCCACCACCGGCAGCGACCGGTTGGCCCGGCGCGGCCACTCCGAGCTGACGTCGCAGCTCGGTTAATTGCTTGCCGGCCGCTTCGATCGCCGCTTTCGCGTCCGGCGGCGCATTCGCGGCCATCTTCACGAGTCCTTCGAGCGACTGATACTGCGTCCCGAGTTGGGTGACTGCATCCGCGGCCTCGTTGGCCGTCTCGTGCAAGCGGTGCAGGGCGAGCGCGGTGTCGTGCCACGTCTTGCGATCGGCATCGGTCATTGGTGCGGCCGTGTCGCCGACCACACGCACCGGCTTGGTGGCGATGTCCTTGCCGTCGACCACCAGCGTCACGCGATACTCGCCAGGCATCACGAACGGACCGTTATTGCCGCCGCCGCCGAAGCCAACGCCACCGCCACCGCCACCGCCGCCAGGACCGGCGGGCGCCGCGGCCGCCGGGACCAGCGGCTGATAGCGCAAATCCCAATAGACGCGATTGATCCCGGCCTTGATCGCGTCGCGCAGGTCGTTGCCGCGCAGTTCGCGCACCTGATTCCCCGCCGCGTCGCGAATTCTCAGTGACACGTTGGTCGCCGCGCCCTTGAGGTAATAACTGATCGGTACACCAAAGGTGGGATTCTTGCCCCGGAACGGCTTATCGGTGACAAACCCGCGGTTGTTGGCCGGGTTGAACTGCATCGCCGTTCGCATGTCGAACAGGAACGCGTCGGTGCGCATCGCTTGCGCTGACTGCTGGATCGGCGTGGCGTCGTCGAGAATCCAGATGCTGCGACCATGCGTCGCCAGGATCATGTCGTTGTCACGCGGATGAAACACGATCTCGTGCACCGGCACCGTCGGCAGACCGGAGCGCAGGCGATTCCAACTGCCGCCCCGATCGGTGGAGACATAGACACCAAACTCGGTTCCTGCGTAGAGAACGGCCGGGTTCTTCGGATCCTCGGTCACGGTCATGACCACCTGGCCTTTCGGCAACCCTTCGCTGATCGACCGGAAGTTGTTGCCGCCGTCGACACTGGCGTAGACGTAGTTGTCGAAATCGTTGTTGGTGTGATTGTCGAACGCGACGTAGACCGTGTTGGCGTCGTGGGCGGAAGCGACGAGGCCTGAGACGTAGGCGTTGCGCGGCATGCCCGGGAACTTGGCGTTGAGGTTCGACCAGGTCTTGCCTGCGTCACGAGTCATATGCACCACGCCGTCGTCGGACCCGGCGAAGAGCACGCCAGCCTGCTTCGGTGACTCTGTGAGCTGCACGAGATTGCCGTAGGACTGAACGCCGTCATGCTTGGCGATGCTGAAATCCTTCGCAGTCTGACCCATCAGCGATAAGCCTTCGCGGTCCACGCCGGTGGTCATTTCGCCGCTGATCGCCTGCCACGTCTGGCCCTTGTCGGTCGAGCGGAACACCTTGTTGGCACCGGTATAAATCACCGATGAATCGTGCGGCGAGATCAGGATCGGTGTATTCCAGTTCCAGCGCAGCCCCGGGTCGCCACGCGCCGGCAGCGGCCGAATGGTCTTGCGCTCGTTGGTGCGGCGGTTGACGCGGACGATATTGCCGTCCTGCGACTCGGCGTAGATGGTGTCGGGATCGTTCGGATCGATCACCGCCTCGAAGCCGTCACCACCCTGAATCTGAAACCAGTCGTCGTTGACGATGCCATTGCGGCTGCGCACGGCACTTGGTCCACACCAGGTGTAGTTGTCCTGCAGTCCGCCGCACAAGTTGTACGGCGTTTCCATGTCGTAACCGACGTGGTAATACTGGCCAAGGTCCATGTTGTAGATCCCTTCCCAGGTCTTGCCACGGTCATAGCTGATACCGACGCCGCCATCATTACCATCGATGATGTGGTTGGGATTGGCCGGGTTGATCCACATCGCGTGATGGTCCGAATGCATCGTGCCGTTCTCGATGAACGTCTTGCCGCCATCGTCCGAGATGTGCAGCTGGACACCGAGGACGTAGACGCGCAGGTCGTTGGTCGGGTCGATGCGCACCTGGCTGAAATACATCGGCCGCGGGTTGGTGGCCGACATTTTGCGCCACGACAGCCCGGCATCGTCTGATCGGTAGGTGCCGCTTTCCGTGGCATGCTCGATGCGTGCATAGACGATGTTCGGGTTGGCGCGGTAGACGTCGATGCCGATGCGCCCGAGCGGGCCGGCGGGGATCCCGTTGGTCAGCTTGGTCCAGGTGCGGCCGCCGTCACTCGACTTGTGCATCGCGCTGCCAGGACCGCCGCCGCTAAAACCCCACGTTGCGCGACGGCGCTGATAGGTGGCGGCGTAGAGAACGTTGTTGTTGAGCCGGTCCTGGACCAGCTCGGTCGCGCCGGTGTCGTCGTTGACGAACAGCACATTGCTCCACGTCACACCGCCATCGGTCGACTTGAAGATGCCACGCTCTTTGCCGGCGCCCCATAAGCTGCCGAGCGCCGCGACGTAGACCACTTGGTGATCGATCGGATCGACGATGATCCGCGCGATGTGTTTCGAATCGCGCAGGCCCATGTGTTTGAACGTCTGGCCGCCGTCGGTCGATTTGTAGACGCCGTTGCCCCACGAACCGCTCTGGCGATTGTTGTTCTCGCCGGTCCCAACCCACACCAGGTTGGCATCGTTGGGCGCCATCGCAATATCGCCGATTGACACCGCGTCGTCGAGGTCGTCGAACAGGACTTCCCAGGTCGTCCCGTTATTCATCGTCTTCCATAAACCGCCGGTGGCGGTGCCGACGTAGAACACGGCGGGGTTCGATTCGAGGACCGCGAGGTCGTCGACGCGTCCGCCCATGCTGGCCGGACCGATGTTGCGAAACTGCAGCCCCGCGAACGGATCAGTGGCGGCGGCAGCGGGCGGTTGCGGCACCGCTTGGCCACCTGCGGTTTCACTCAAAGTGACGACGGTGACAAGCAGCAGCGCGGCCAAGCCGGCAGGTCCTAAACGGCGCGAAGACATGCGAGTTCCTCCAGGAAAACGGCAATTGAAAGAGCGGGAAATGTAGCACACCGGTTGCCGGTTGCCGGTTGCCGGTTGCCGGTTGTCGGTCGTCAGGGATCAGGGATCAGGGATCAGGGATTAGGGATTAGGGATCAGGGATTAGGGATCAGACATGGCATGATCGCGAACGTGATGGCAGGCGCGCTCCTCTTGGCGGTTGTGATTGCGGCTGGTGCTGCACTGTCGGCGCTCAACGTCGACGTGACGCCACAGGACGTCGATCGCGCGTTGACTATTGCCCGCAGCATGGACCGGGACCGGGCGCGGTTCCACGCACCGTATATCAAAACGCTCAGCGCCCCGGAGGTCGAGACCGTCGAGGTGATCAGCGAGTTTCGGCGCTACGTGTTAACGGCCGAGGATCGCGGCCGTAAGGGCGATCGCATGTTTGGCTACAGCGTGACCCTGGCGCAGCAGGCGCTTGGTCCGTGGAAGAATCGGCTGGCGATCGTCGCGCGATTGCGGTTCCATCCGCAGAACAATTACGTGACGGCGCCGCCGGCGGAGATCGGTCTGGACGGCTACGAGCAGGCGCGGGTCGGTGTGCTCAATGAGCCGGTGATGGCGTTTCCATCCGGACAGCCGGGTGAGCGGATTGCGGTGCTGGGCGCGGTGGTCGAATCGGTGTGGGAGGCCATTCCGCTCGGGCAAGGGGTGCGCGAGTTCGTCATCCGATTGCACGGACGAGAACTCGCGCGCGTGTCGTTCGATCTCAGCCAACTCGAGTGAGCCGCGTTAGGGGCTGCGTGTCAGGCTCACGTTGAGTGATCGCTGTTCACCAGGGCGCACTTCAACGGTGGTTGAAAACGACTGATAGCCGTCCTTCTGCACCTCAACGCGATGCGGCCCCGGTGTCACTTGAATCTCCAGCGGACCGTCGGCGACCGACCCCTGCCACCGCTCACCATCGATCAGCACCGCGGCATCCCGCGGCTGCACACGAATCGCCAGGACGGCAGCGCTGCCCCGTGGCGGCGGCGGTCCGCCGCGTCGTGGGGACGGGCCGCCGGATACGTTCGTCGCTCGCGGTGTCGGCCGCGGCGCTGCGGCTTCGCCGCTGGCCAGCGGCTGCATGACATGGCGAAGCCGGTAGACCTCGCCGGGTTGAAAAAAGATCATTTCGGTGATGGTCCGGTGCCCATCGAGATAGAACTCGACGACGTGTTCGCCGGGCGCCAGGCGGAGCCGCTGCGTCAAACCATCGAAGTCGTCAACGTTGCCCGCGAGATAGCCGTCAACGTAGACCTCGGTCTGCGGCGGGCTGACCTGAAGGCGCGCCGAACTATCGCTCCGGTACCACCGCCACGGCTGCGCGTCGGCCGCAACCGGTGAGCCGGGCATCACGACGATGCACACCACCGCACCTATCAATACGCGTTTCGTCCAATCCACGGGGAACCTCCGACACGCTGGCGGGGGGCACAGAGCAAGGAGAGGGCCAACGCGTGGATAGGACGGTGCGGGGCGCCCAAGTGCGAAGAGGGGTGCAGGGTCCGGCCGTGTGTCGCCGGAAGGGGCCACCAGCGTCGTCGTCCGAGGACGGCAAACGATCTTGCTGGTGACGGGCGATCCACGAGGCGCCCCGTACTATTCCGCGAGGATAGACACGTGAGTAGATCGTCAGAGCAATAGATCAGCAGATCAGCAGATCCAAATGCGTCATGGCGCGATGCGCATCTTCCCCCACGCGCCATCGGCGTTGCGGGTGTAGAGGATGCGATCGTGGAGGCGGCCCGGCCGGCCCTGCCAGAACTCGATGCGCTCGGCGGCGACGTGAAACCCGCCCCAATCGGGTGGACAGGGCACGACCTGGTTTTCAAATCGCCGTTTGACCTCGGCGTAATTGCGCTCCAGCGACTCGCGGTCGAGCAGCGCCGCGCTCTGTGGGGCGGCCCATGCGGCCCATTGGCTATCGATCGGTCGTGAGGCGAAGTAGGCTGCTGACGCCTCGCGCGAGACCCGTGTCACTGCGCCAGACACGCGGACCTGGCGTTCAAGCTCCGCCCAGAAGAAAAGCAGGCTGGCACGCGGGTTCTCGGTGAGGTCGCGACCCTTCGGGCTGGTGTAGTGCGTAAAAAAGATGAAGCCGCGATCGTCGACTTCCTTCAACAGCACGGTGCGCACCGACGGTTCGCCCGATGCAGAGGCGGTAGCCACGCTCATCGCATTGGCGTCGACCAGGTTGGCGTCGAGCGCGTCGGCAAACCACGCCTTGAATTGCGTCATTGGCTCCCCGGCGGCTGCGGCATCCTCGAGTGATCGACTGGCGTATTCACGGCGCAGATCTTTCATTACTTCACCACCTCAATCCATGCACCCAGCTGGCGATCGTCGGTCGCAGCCGGGTCGAGTTGCGAGGGCACGAATGCCAGGTCCGTTGACAGCTCGAGAACCACCAGGCGCCGGCTGCCGACTGGAATCTCGATCACGTCCGGCAGCTTTGGCTGCAAGGTGACCGATTGTGCCCAGCCGAAGGTCGCGATGTGCAGGCGGTTGGTGATCGCGCCGCTGTGCACACGCAGCGTCAACGGGACCGCCGGATCGGTGCGCGCGATTGCGACGCGCGTTTTCCGCGCCCCCCAGACCCAGAAGCCGAGCACCTCTGGTGACGCGTTCACGTCGAAATAAAACACCGAGGCCTCACCTGACCGCGACGCCGCGAGGACCGTCGGCACTTTCGGCCGGCGCGTCGCGTCGACCACTGCGAGTGGCGTGAGTAAGATGCGGCCAGTCGCGCGCTCGAGTGCCGGAGAGCCGCGCAGGCCGACGAAGCTCAAGTCGACCGGCGCGTCGAATTCGGTGGACCATCGCTGGCCGGTACGGGGTGACACGCGCCAGGTGAGCCAGGCGTTCCCGGTGCGCCCCGCCTGCAACCCGAGACTCTCATCGTCTCGATCGCCATTCCATTCGACGTCGAGCCGGTAGCGGCCGGCGGGCAGCGAGAAGCGGCCGTTGTGGATCACCCGGATCGGCTGCGGCAGTGTGCGCTGGCCCGGCTCGACACCGAGCATGGCGCGCGCGGGCAAATCGGCGGCGTGCCGCCATCGCAGCGGCGCATACTCGATCGCCAACGGTCGTGCGGCCGCGTCGAAGTCATCGAGCAACGGCGTTCGCGCGCGCGCCTGCACGTCAAGCGTCGGCCACGCCGGTGAGACCGGTACCAGCGGGATCACCACTGCGGCGGCGAGTAATGAGGCCGAGATGACGCCGAGTGCCGTAGCCGACGCGACGCCTGGTAGGTGAGACCGCGCTCGGGAGAGGGCGACGGCGGCGAGCGCCGCGATCGCAAGCCACAGACCGACATGCATCAGCGCGGTCGGGGCTTCGTGGTAAATGAACGACGGCGCCACGGTCCACGCCGGCCAGCGTGGCGATAGATATTCAAGCAGGCTCGACGTGCCGTCGCGCCCGTTGCTGATCAAGAAGCCTTCCTGTGCGAGAGCGAGAATGCCGGCCACGCCGATGCTGATCCACAGCAGCACGTGATGGGCGGCGCGGCGGGCGCTGCCAGCGGGGGCGGTCTTGAACGCGACGGCGATTGGCAGCGCCAGCAGGAGCAACCCCGAGACGAGCGGTCGCCCGGGCGACGCCGACCCGCCCCACCAGATTCGAAATGCGCCAACGGTCCCGAGCAGGGCGCCGAACACGACGGCAATCTCGAACGCGCGCCGCCGGAGGTCGCCGCCCTGACGCCACATCACCCACGACCCGGTTGCTGCAAGGATGTACACCGGGGCGTACGGCAACAGCCCGTACTCCTGATCGAATAACAGACCCGGCGCGCCGAAGATGAGATTCTTCAAATCGGTCTGCACCAGGTCGCCATACGGCGCTTGGGGCAGGGGAATGCCCCAGATGGCGTAGAAGAATCCAAACCACGCGGCGAGCGAGGCGACGTAGGGCACCACCACCGCCGTCGCGGCGACAACGCGGGAGGCGTCCGTCCGTCGTGTGGAGCTGCGTCCGGGTGCGGCGGTGGCAATAGCGGGGCGGGCTGCAGTCAACGCGTGTGGGAACCAGATGCGTGCCAGTGCGACGACGACCAGCGCAGCCGACATCGGTGCGTACTTGGTACTCAGCCATGGCAGCGCCGCGCACGCCGCTCCGACTACCAGCCAGGCACCCACCGCCCCAGGCGACGCTGCGACACTGGCCGCGCGTGTGTATGCGAGCACGACGGCAAGCGCCGCGGCGATCTCTGGATACACCGCGAATGAGTTGTAAAGAAACGGGGTGGTGAACACCACCGCCGCCCATGCGAAGGTGGCCGCGCCGACCGCGTTGGTGATGCTCACCGTGGCGAGCCACATCAGCGCCGCGGCGAGTGCCGCCATGATCACGATCACCGCCACCACGCCACGGTAGCCACCGGCGGCATAGACCGGCGCCATGATCACCGGCATTCCGATCGGATGAATCGAATAGATCTCACTGTCGGCGCCGCGCGTCAGGTAATGCGGGGCGAGCGCGATCCTGAAGTACTCGCGATAATCGCCGCGCGTGTGGTTGTTCTCGATCTTCAAGTCGCCGTCACGCCACAGGCTCTGCGCGATCACCAGGTAATGCGGTTCGTCGCCGGCCGGGTAGAGGACGGTGCGCGTGAAGGTGGCGGCGGCGCTGCCGCAGACAATCAGTGTCGCCAGCGCCAGCGCGACCGACACCCGGCGCAGCGACCATCGCTGCACCCATTCGGCGCGGAGCAGACGCGCCTGCCACAACACCCACGCGAGCTGCATCAGGACGATCAGCCAGACCACTCCACGGAGCGGACCGGCGAGCATTTGGAGGACGGGCATCCGGTCTGCAAGGACCGGCAGATACGGCAGGATCAGGACGACCAACCCGAACAGCGGGAGTACCAACGGTCCCAGCGGCGGCCGGACCGCCGTCGCCGTCCCGCGTGGCACCGCGCGCCGGTCTAACCAGAGGAGGCCCAGGACGCCGATCGCCAAAAACGCGCCGAACGCAGGCCATGGCGGCAGCATCGCGACGCGAACGGCGTCGTTGCCAGTGCCGATCTGATCGAGCACCCCCCGCGAGAGATAGAGCGCAAGGCCCGTAATCAGCACCGCCACGGCGGGGGCAAATCGCATCGGCAGACAGTTTATAGGGATCAGGGATCAGGGATCAGGGATCAGGGATCAGGGGGCTTTGCCCATTATCTACTCCAATACCTGCACTTGTTGGGCAGCCGGGAGAGTTTTTGGGCAACCCGCCGTCAACGCCGGAAACAGCGCGGTCGCGCCAGACTCGTGAATCTCGTGGATAACGCACACGATGTTATGGCACAGCACCTTGAGCAGCAGTTCGTTGCGCTGAGCGACGGGCGTCTTGCTCCGGATGATCTCGCCAAACTTCCGCTTCATGGCGGAGAAGGTCGATTCGACGTTAGACCGCCGATGGTACGCCGTCAGGAACTCGTCACGGTTCAGCGAGAAGAAATGGAACGCCTTGTTCCAGAGCGACGACTTGCTATTGCCTTTGGCGTTGGCCGTAAACGCAACAAACGGAGTCGCGCCGATGGCGTCAATCGCTTCGATGTTCCGATGGCTGGCGTAGCCCTTGTCGGCGCTCAGGCGTTGCACGTCGAATCGCTCTGCCGTCTCTGCGGCCAGTCCGGGCAGCAGGGGCGAATCGTGGGTGTTGCGGTCAGTGACCTGTGCCGCCGCGACGACGTTGGTTTTGGTGCCCACGACAACGTGGAGCTTGAGGTAATCCCGCGAGAACTGGTCGTGCCCGTACTTCGCGCTGTAGTGGCGGTAGAAGGACTGAGTACCGAAGCCGGTCGAGTCAATCGCGAAGTCTGTTTCCAGCCCCTTGAGAGGCATCGCGGAACGGGTAATCAGTTCTTGCAGGATAGGTGTCAGAGACTCGCGGTCCAGCACGTTGAAAATCGAGTTGTAGTGAGGGGTCCGGTCGATCAGGCCGAGCGTGGTTGCTGTTCTCAGGTCAGTCATGAAGCGGCGACCGCTGACAGTGGAGTAGACCTTGAACGCGGCGGAGAAAATCATGTCCGCGAGCGGCAGGGACGGACGGCCCCGCTTCTGTTCGGGCGACGGCACGTCAGACACCAGATCGCGGAGCAGAGTACAGAACTGTTCCTTCTCGCTGGTCTGCGCCTTGTTATAGGCGGGCCAGTTCTGCGAATAGGTGACGCGAGCGGCGCGAGTTTCGATCACAGTGCCGTCAGGTTTCGTTTCGCGGCGGAGAAAGAATTCGACGGCGAAGCCATGCTTGCAGGTCTGCCCTCGCAACTCGTAGTCGGGGCAGGAACACTGGAAGCCGTCCACGCCTTTGACGACGCGGTAGCGCCCATTGAGGCTTTGCGAGGGCACGAGCCATTCGCCTTCCCCTTTACGGGCGATAGGCGCGGTCGCTGCGATCTCAAGGCCGCGTTGGCGACGTGCGTCCGTGGCTTCGTTCAACATAGCCACATTGTAGCTACAAAGAAGCTACGTAGTCAACAGGTATTTTGTGGTTGCTTTGTGGCTACAAATAGGCTACTTTATGCTCAATGGCGAAAGCCCTTAAAAAGCGTCCAGCTAAAGTCATCAAAGGCGACGTGGTGCGAATGCGTGTCACGGCAGAGCAAAAGCTGGCCCTCACAGACGCGGCGGCGCGGGACGGCCTGGAGTTGTCGGCGTGGCTCCGGCAATTGGCCCTACGCGCAGCTGGAGCCTTGCAAGGGCCAAGATAGTCGGGACAGAAACGCCTTCCGATCGGCGTCGATTCGTCCGATACTTAAGTTGGCGGCGGGGACAGGATTCGAACCTGCGGGGGTACTGGGCTACGACACTCTTCCCCCGTCCGATTTTGAGTCGGCTGCTTTAGACCACTCAGCCACCCCGCCGCTTTTACGACCCGTCCTCTCCTCCAAACGTGTCGCCCGCGAGGTGTTCCACGTCTCGCTTGATTCGGCCCCGGCCACGCCGACGCGGCTTGGGCGGCGCATCCGCCTCCCAGAAGTAGGCCGCCTTCCCATCTATTTGGCTGGTGCGCGCGAAGCCCTGCGCTTCAAGTCTCTTGAGAATCGAGTGAACGCTGGCCATTGGATTAGCCATGTCAGCGAACGAGAATCCAGCCTCTTCAAGCTTGAGCCGGACGGTCGTTGGATACTGCCCAGCCGGAGATACCATTTGGAGGGCTGTTTTAACCGCCTCTGTGAGGCCAGATTTAACGTCAAGCTTGGGCTGATCCACGAGCGCAGAGAGCGCCGATACCGTCCGCTGCAGACGGAGAACTTCGGCTTCAAGGCGAAGAAGGTCCGTCTTTTTTGAGGCCAGTTCTCTACGTGCCGCCTCTAGCGCCGCAGCATAGGTATCCATCTGCAAGAGTGTAAATCACATGACTAAAAAAAGCCACAAATCAAATTTAGACACTTGGGACGGCGCTATTCGGGAGGCGAAGCGTCAGATTACGCTCGCGCGGCTTCGCGTCGAGCAGTTAGAGGGCGCTATTCGAATCATGAAGGGGCAGAAGCGGAACGGCGACCCCTTTCCTTCTGCGGGTGAAATCAGCGAATGAATCAGCCACACGGTAGGAGGCGTGATTATTTTGGGCAGGATTCCGATTATTTGGGCAGGCGGGCTTTGATGGGCAAAGCCGGATCAGGGATCAGGGATCAGGCAGTTGTGATATGTTCCCTTCAGTTATGCGTGTCATCGGCATCCTTGGACTGCTGGCCATTATTGGCGTCGGCCTTTTGGGGCCGGCGGCCACCAACGGATGATGCTGCGCTGACGACCGGAATTCGATTTCGACCAAGGGCCATCATCCACTCGGGTGATGGCCCTTTCACTTTTGACCGACGACCGACGACCGACGACCGACGACCCGACCGACGACCGACGACCCCCAGGCGACCGACCGATAGAGAAAGACAGGCACACCATGCATATGACCAGTAAACCCGACGACGCCCAGAAACGCTCCGAGACGATGCCCGGGCAGGGACCCCAGCGTAGTCCGGGCCAGGGCAAACCCTCGACCCATACCGCCTTGTCGGTGCGCAAAGACGTGACGGTGCGGGTCTCTGTCGCGCGCAGCCAGGGCGCTGAAGGCGATGAACTCAAAGAAGACGGATACGGTCACGGCGTCTAACCCCGAATTGGAATAATCGGTTCCAGCCCGGGGTTTTCCGCTTCATGGCTAGTATTCCGGTGTCGGGCGTGCTGTCCGGACTGTCCGCAGCGCTCGACATCACTGAGGGGCATCCGCGAGGTCACGCCGCACGCTCGTGCCTGATCGGGATGCACCTGGCCGAGCAGCTTCAGTTGTCGCCGCAGGATCGCTCAGATCTGTTTTACGGTCTGCTTTTAAAAGACGCCGGCTGCTCGAGCAACGCCGGCCGGGTCTTTCAGCTCTTCGGCGGTCCCGAGCACCAGACCAAGCGCGCAGTATGGATCCGTGACTGGCGCCGCCTCAATCAACAAGTCCAATACGCCGTCGAAGTCGCCGAACCGGGCGGCACCCTGACGGCCCGCATGCGGCGACTATTTTCGCTGGCGAAGGCCGGCTCCAAAGCCAGCCGCGAGCTCTTTCAAATCCGTTGCGATCGCGGCGCGCAAATCGCACGCGGACTCGGCTTCACTGAAGCGACTGCGCACGCCATTCACACGATGGACGAGCACTGGGATGGCGGCGGACATCCCGGAGGCCTACGTAAAGAACACATCCCGCTTGCCGGGCGGATTATCGGCCTGAGCCAGGTCCTGGAGATCTTCTGGGGGTTGGGAGGGCCGGACCGCGCGCTCGAAGTCGCGCGTGCCCGTCGCGGCCGATGGTTCGATCCCGCGCTTGTCGACTGCTTGCTGCGCTCAGCTGACAGCGGTTTCTGGGACCGCATCAGCACCGCCGATTTGGCTCGCGATGTGTCCGCCGCCGAGCCGGTCGGCCTGGTGCTCACCGCGACCGAAGAACGACTCGATCAGATTGCGCGTGCGTTTGCGTGGGTCATCGACGCGAAGTCAAGTTTCACCTACCACCACTCGGAACGGGTCGCTGAGCTCGCCGTGCGGCTTGGTGCCGCCCTGGGCTGTTCGGTTGCGGATCAGACCCGGCTGCGCCGCGCCGGCCTGCTGCACGACATCGGGAAGCTTTCAGTGCCGAACAGTATTCTTGATAAGCCAGGCAGGCTCACCGAGGGTGAATGGATCATTGTCAAAGAGCATCCCTACTACTCACTACAAATCCTGCAGCAGGTGCCGGTGTTCCGTGATTTCGCCGACGACGCGAGCAATCATCACGAGCGACTGGATGGCAACGGTTACTTCCGCGGTTTGACCGGCGCCCAACTCTCGCAGCCGGCGCGAATCCTCGTCGTCGCCGACATTATTGATGCGCTGATGAGCGATCGCCCGTATCGCCAGGCGCTGTCGGTGTCGCAGGTCGCTGAACTCTTGCAGAACGATCGCGGGACCGCGTTGTGTGCCGACGTCGTCGACGTGGCCAAGCAGGTGTTGTCGTCGACGGCCGAGCCGGAACGGCTCGCCAGCTAAGTAGTTACGTCACCTCGCGACGAAGGGTTCGGGTCCACACCATGGCTGATTTCGACGACGTCAAGGCGCTGGAAATGATGGCGGCGGAACTGAAAGACCGCCTGGAGCAGCGCAGTGGCGGTCCGGCGCGCTGGAACGCCAACCCGGAGGACGTGCGCAAGTCGGTAATGCAGTTGGTCCTGACCCTGGTCGACTTCATCCGGCAGGTGATGGAGCGGCAGGCGTTGCGGCGAGTCGACGAAGGCACGCTGACGCCGGACGAAATCGAACGTATCGGCCTGGCGCTGATGCACTTGGAGCAGACAGTCCACGACCTGGCCACGCAGGTCGGACTCGACCCCAAAGATCTCAACCTTGACCTGGGCCCACTCGGCAAACTCACGTGATACGCAGAAAGACGCAGATCGAGGGTGCGTGGATCTTTTATCTATGACATCCGTGTCATCTGCGTTGCCGTTCTACTGCGACATCGGCGTCAGAAGGCGTAGCACGGTGACGGCCCGGTGACGACGATGTGCAGCGGGATCGCGGCGGCCGCCGCTGCGGCGACACGCCGGTAATCGTCGCCGCCGCCTCGATCAATCAAGTGATAAATCGTCCACGCGTCGCCACGTTTTGCCGCTTCGACGCGCACGGCACGTTGAAGGTGACTGACTGCATCGAGCAGTGCTCGCACCGCTTGGGGTGGGGCAGTCAAGGCGGCACGCCCTGCCAGATATGACGTCCCTGCACCGATGCTCGCATCGACTGGCACCGCCGCATCCGCCGTCGCGCGCGAGACGATCCCGGGGGGCTCCAGCGAGACATCGTCGACGCGGCCTTGCCGACGCGCAGGCGGGCCGGCCTCGAAGACGCGAAGTGTCATCTGCTCACGCCCCCGGACCAAGGCCAGGCGTTCACCGATCGCATCTCCGAGCTTCTTGATCGCCGCGTCGGCCGCATCGGTGTCGGCCACGGCGGTGCCGTAGCGCATCGGCAGCAGCGCCGTCGCGTGCGCGTGCAGTTCGCGCACGAGCCGATCTTGCGCGGTAAGTGATTCTTTGCTGACCGGCGGCGCGGCCGCCAACCAACTGGCGGCGACGAGATGCTTGAACGGCAGCAGAATGATCGGTGCGTCGTGGGGTGCGGCCAGGCCGCTGACGTCGGACAGCCCCTCGGCAAGCGCGTAGAGATAAAGGATCACTTCCGGGAGGGCAAAATGCGGTCGGCGGCCGCGAGTACCGCACTCACCCGCAGGTAGACGAGGTCAACATTGGCCAGGCCGAGAACAATCTCGCCGTCCAGGACCACGCCCTTATCGAGCAAACTGTCGACCAGGTCGAGCAGGCTGTGATTCGGCGAGTCGAGCAGACCGGCGAGAGACGCGCGCGTGTCGAGCGGGCCGTCAGCCATTGGTATCTTCCACTGCCGCAAAGCTATACGGCGGCCACGGCCCGGTCAAACTGACCGGACAGCCATCTCGCAACAGTCCGGCGGCGGCGGTAGACAGCGCCTCCTGAAACGCCGCGGCTTTCGTGGCGGCGATGAGAAACGCGGCGTCGACCAACAGCGTGTTGCCGGGCTCAATCACTCGCGTAGTGGCCGCGTTGGCAAGGCCGCGCAGGGTGTCATAGACCTGGGCGGCGCCAGTGGTGACGCGTTGAGCGCGTTCGGCCTCTTCACGTCGCGCATCGGCTTTGGCGCGCAGGAAGCTGGTGCCACTGGGGACCCCGGGCGCTTTGGCCGCGCCTGTATCAAGGCGCGCCGTCTCGGGCCGGCCAATCCTCAGCACCCATTCCTGTTGGCCGGTGACGCGTTTGAGCGCCGCCGCAATTGCACTTGTGGAGCGGCGCAGGGTGGCGAGGGCGACGGCCTCGCTGGAGAACAGCGTAAACAGCCGCATCGGCAGAACGACGGACGTCTCGGCGAGCGCGTCCGAGACGGCGTGGTGGGCGACGCCGCACTCCGCCACCCAATCGAGGTCGGCGAGCCGCGTTTCCAGAGTCTCGGCGTTGTAGATTGCAGGCGGCACGTCTGCGACGATTAGGCTGACGGATCGATCGAGCCCAAGGGCGCGTGGGACGCCGCCGTCTGGAAGCGTCGGCACGCCGGCCAAGGCCGCCGCATCCACCTTACCCGCGACCGCCGCATAGACATACAGATAGGTCAACGGTCGTCGTCGTCTGAAACTTCGATCTCGATATCGTCGAAGGCTGACGCGTCGGCCATGCCGCCGCTGGCATCACTGCCTTTGAGGTCGCGAATACGGGCGAAGACGTCGCGTTCGATCTCCTCGAACTGCGCGTCGTCGATCACCCCTTCTTCGAGCTGCATCTGAGCTTCCAGCAGTTGCTGTTGAAGGTTCTCTGGGTTGTCAAGCTCCTGCTCGGCGACCTGAAGAACTTTGTCCAGCGCGAACTTGATGCCGCCGATCAGCAGGGTGTCGAGCAGGAACATATGGTCAGGCGCGTTCCAGTTTGAGCCTGATATTCACGAAGTTGTAGGGTGGCCATGGGCCGGTATATTTGAACGTCAACTTGTCTTGACGGGCGCCCAGTTCCTTGACCCTGGCGTCGAAGGACTCTTCGGTGTCACGCGTCACCAGGAAGGCGGCGTTGAGAATCATCCGGTCGCCGATCGGCTTGTTGGCGCGAGCGGCCACCGACACATCGCGCAAGCGATTGAAAATGTCGCTGACGTAGCCTTCCGATTTCGCCTGGAGCGCGGCGTCCACTTGCCGGCCGTACTGCATCCGCGCGAAGTAGGTCGACCCTTTCTGCGCCGCGATCTCATTCTTGAGCCGGTGAATGCCTTCGTCCTCTTCTTCGATCTCGCGGATTACGGCTTCGCGGTCCCACAACACCTTGAGGCCGAACTCCAGCTTGTTCTCCATCTTGTCGAGCACATCGGAAAACGCGCGATACGCCGATTTCAGGAACGCGGTCACGTCGTCACGGGTCTTGAACACGGTGCCAAACGACATCGGCAGCACGGTATGTTCGCGCATCACCGTTTCGTTGACCCGCTGGTGTGCGAGGACGTTGTCGCGCGTCGGGTCGAGGACGCCGAGCGGAGCGTCGGACACGATGGCGGACAGGTCGTCACAGCGCACGGTGTAGACCGGTGATGGTTCTTCGCCAATGCCGATCGCGCCGAAGGTCAACGGTAGATCGGAGCGGACGATGCAGTAGACGTAGCGTCCTGTGTTGGCCTTGTCGGCGGCACGCTGGTGGTCGCGGGATGCCTTCCGGACCGGCGCCGGGGTGGCTTTCGTTCGCACCGCAGATTTCGGTGGCTGCGCCTTTTGTGTTGGTGCCGCTTTCGCCCGGGCCGGCGTGGCGACTCGCTTGGGCGCTGGCTTCACTTTGGCCCTGGCCGTAGGCTTGGTCTTCACGGCCGGCTTTTTCTTCGCGGGTGGGGTTTTCTTTGCCATGTCGAAACTATGTCTAGGTTCTATGCGGTTTGCCGGCGGCTCTCGGGCTCATGCCGGAACTGCGTCGCACGCGGCCGCACGCGCAAGGGTAACGCCACCGTAAATGTTGCACCGGTCCCAAGCTGGCTATCCACGCTGATGTCGCCACCAAGCATACGCGTCAGGCGCCGCGAGATCGCCAGGCCGAGTCCGGTGCCACCTTGCGGGCGCATGTTGACTCGCTTGGCTTGCTGGAACGGCTCGAAGATGCGGATGTGGTCTTCAGGCGCAATTCCGACGCCGCTGTCGCGCACGCTGAGCAACACCCGGCTGGCCGCGCTGTCGTGACGGGCGGTGATCTCGATCGACCCGTCTTTCGTGAATTTCAGCGCGTTGCTCACGAGATTAACGAGCACCTGCTTGAGTTTCTGGCGGTCACTCTTCAACTTCGGCAGATCGGCCGGTAGTGTGACATTGACGGCGGCGGTACTTTGCGCGATCACCCCCTGGAGCTCGTCAATCACCTCGCGCACCACGTCCTGCAGAGGGAACTGCGAGATCTGTAGTGGCATGCGCCCCGCCTCGATGCGCTCGATGTCGAGCACGTCGTTGATCAGCGTCGCCAGGTGCTTGCTGTTGGCATCGACACGCTGGACGGTCCGCGCTTGTTCCTCGGTCAGCGGTCCGTAGAAACCCCCCATCAGCATCAGCGAGTATCCGAGAATCGCGTTGAGCGGCGTGCGGAATTCGTGGGACACGTTGGCGAGGAATTGCGACTTCGCGGCCGACGCCTGCTCGAGGGCCAGCGCCTGGCGGCGGAGCAGCTCGTTCTGGTTCGCGAGTTCGGCGGTCGCCTCCCGGACGCGTAATTCCAGGTGGGCCGACGCCTGCTGCAATTCGGCGAACAGTCGCTCGCGCTCCATCGCCTCGGTCTGATCGTGCAGCACGGTGACCACGCCGGTCAGCTCGCTGGGGCCGGCCATCATGCTGCCGGCGAACGCTTCCATCGGCACCGCCCGGCCGGTGCCCGGCTCGGTAATGATCAGGCGTTCGCGCCAGCGCTGCTGGCCGCCCATCAATCCCACCTGCAACATCAACCCCGACACAAACGAGGAAAACTGCGCGACATTGGCCTGCACCCGGCGTTGAGCATCCTTGCTGGTGCCGGTGTGCGGCGTAAAAAACTTTTCAGCCGGCGCGTTGGTCATCAGGATGTCACCGACCGGGTCGGTGACGATGATCGGGTCGCCGACCGAGTCGACCAGCAAATCGAGGCGATTGCGCTCGGTGCGCATCTGAACCTCGGCCTCCATCAGCCGACGGTAGTTGTCCTCGAGCTCCTGGCGCGCGCGACCCAGGTCGGTGACATTGCGCAACACCGAGACGATGGCGGTGCGATCGCGCTCGAGCGTCATGTGCGACGTCAACAACTCGAACAGCAAGTCTGATCCGTCTTCGGGATCGACCAGGATGACCTCACGCGCCGTCGGCAGCGATTCTTCGACGAGGCGGCCGGCGAGCGCCGACGAAAAAAACAAATTATTGATTTCGACGGCGCGGCGGCGGCCTTCGCTCTCTTCGGCACGGATCGCGAACAGTTGCTCGGCGCGCGAGTTGCCGATGATCAGTTTGCCAGCTTCATCGGTCAACAGAATCGGGTCGGTGACCGAGTTGATGATGGTGTAAAGCAGGTGCCGTTCGCGATCGACGCCGGGGTCGGCGGTGACATTGCGCCGTCGCAGCGACTGCAGCTTCTCACCCAGAATCTCGGCGAACCACAGCACGTCATCGTCGACGGCGGGTTCGTCGCCTTCGAGGATCAGCAATCCTAGCGGGGGCAGCTGCCGCTCCGGCCGGAGCGGGACGGCGTGGAACGACGTGTTCTCGAGCGGTGTTTCCGGCTGCCGGCGGTCGGCGCGAAAGTGCGTCGGCTTGGTCGCCCATGCCGCGCTGACCAGGTGATTGCGCCGGTCATCCAGGTCGAGGACGAACTCTCCGGTCCGTGAAGTGGAGATGCCGAGTGCCGCGATGCCCCACAGTCGGCCCGGGTCGGCGGCCGCACTGGCGAGCAGCGCGCGGCGAGTGGTGACATAGGTGCCAAGCCACTCGAGCCCTTTCTGCGCGCAGACCGATGCGTCAACGCTGCTGAGCAGCAGCTCGGTCAGCGTGAGCTTCTCCTCGGCCGTGATCATCGGCCGCTAACGTGTGCGCTTGCGGCGGGGGGCGCCTGGCGGCGGCGTTTTCGGCGCACGGTCGCGGACCCGCAGGTCGGGGTCGACGCGACGCACCGCGCGCTCGCGCTGCACCGGCGCGCGGCGGCGCGGCGCGCGTTCGCGCAACAGATCGCTGTCGGCATTGAGCGGCTCGGGTGCCGCTTCGAGTGCGGGACGCGACGCCGGCGAGACCTGACCGACCGCTTCGGCGTACTTCAAGTAGGTATCGATCGAGGCGACGACGACACGGGCTTCAACGGTGATCAGGTCGATCCCGACCAGTGACACTCGCACCCAAGCGTCAATGACGATGCCCTTGTCGAGTACACGATCGAGCACGTCGACAAGACTTGTTCCGCCTGCTGCTCTTTCAACGGGCATTGGCTCTCTCCACCACGGTTAGCGGCGCCCCCGGACCCTTTTTGCCCGCGGAGCTCCTTTAGGCGGCCGTGCCGTATAAGGCCGGACCTCGGCCTCTGGCGGCGCCGCGCCCAACATGCGTTCTAATTCGGCGATGCGTTGTTCGAGCTGATCGCGGTCGGCGGCCCCGCTTCGACCCGGCGACAGGTGGCGGTCGTACATCCACCAGTCGAGCCCGATCTCGCGCGCTTTATCGAGGGAGCAGACGATCAGCCGGATGCGAATGGTCAGCAGTTCGACTTCGGCCAGCGAGATCTTGATGTCGCCGCCAATGAACAAACCCTTATCGAGAATCCGGTCGAGCACTTCGACCAGTCCCGTTGATCGGGTGCGTCCAAATTCAACCTGGTTCGGCATAATCAGCGAGTGGCGCCACTGGCGCCGGTGCGCGGGCCCAGCAGGCGCGAAATTTCGGCGAGCAGGTCAGGGGGTGCGCAGGGCTTGGCGAGAAAGCCGTCGCAGCCGGCGCGTTCGGTGCGCTGGCGCTCGGTCTGGAGCGCATGCGCGGTGAGGGCGACGATCGGAATGTGCTTGGTCTTGGGATTGCGCTTCAGCTCGGCGGTGACTTCCCAGCCGTCGATGCCGGGCAATGACATGTCGAGCAGGATCAGATCAGGAATGCGCGCATACGCCAGTTCCAGCGCCTCCTCGCCGGTGGCGGCCTCGATCGGGTCATAGCCGGACATCCGCAAGAAGTGCCCGTACATCACACGAGCATCTTCATAATCATCGACGAGAAGAATCAAAGGCGCGTTGGGGGCGTTGGCGGCTGCCATGTCAGGATGATCGACTCAAAACTTTAGCACTGTTAGATTCAACATCAGCCCATGAAAAGCTGTGCAAGAGAAAAACAGACGAGATAGAACGCTTGTTCAAATGGGGTCGCGTTTCTTGCTCGACGCCCGCTGACCGCGAGCGTCGCGAGTGATTCGAGTGGGGCAGTCGCTGGACCGTGCAACAGTTGACCGTCTGGCGCGTAGCGAGAGCCGTGACATGGGCAATCCCAAGTGTGTTCGAGCGTATTCCACGCGACGTCGCAACCCATGTGCGTGCAGGTCGGCGACACCGCATGCAGTGTGTTGGCGCGCAGTTTGGTGTCGAGCAGGGGACCGGCGGTGATCGGCGAGTGGGTCACTGCGAGGACCCGGTCCACGTGCGCCGTCCACGACGGTGTGCGCACCCGGCATTCGCCGTTACACGGATCAACGCCGCGGACCGGCGTCTGTTCGAAGATGCGGCCGCCGGCGGCGAGGTAGAGGTCGATTAATCCGGCCAGGTACTTGCGCGGGTGGAACTGCGCCTGGTCAGAGAATTCCAGCGCGCCGGCCGTGGCAAACGGCAGCGGCGCGCGATCGAGGGCGTGGACCGTGACCCCTGCCGCGCGCGACGCGTCCCGTTCGGTGCGCAGTAGCGTCGTGTCGCCAGGACGCTCGGTATAGAGGTACCCCGACACCCGCTGAAAGTCACAGGGAATGGTTGCGGCAAAGGTTTCGATCTGCCGAATCGCCTCACGTTTGGATGCGGCCACAGCCCGGGCTCCGTCGGGCCCAAAATCAGTGGCCAGGCGGTCGTAGCCGGCATCCGGATATTCGGTGAGGTGCGCCGAGGTGCGCCCACTTTCGCCGGAGCCGAGTCGATGTTGTTCGAGCACGGCCGTGCGAACGCCGGCGCGCTGCAGCAGGACGCCGGTGGTGAGCCCGGTAATGCCGCCGCCGACGATCGCGACGTCGACGCCCACGAACTGATCGGCTGGTGGAAATTCCGGCAAGACAACGTCAGTCGACCAGACTGACGGCGTGCCTTGAGGCGGGAGCATCGACCAAGCGTTCTGCAAGTGAGGTGCCCGAAACCCTTACACCGGATACCGAGGAGAATCGGCCGACAGTGGCTGCCTCATGCAGCAGCCCTCAGCGAGCCAATCCGAATGGGGAAATGGTTGCTCAGAAGATGCCGAACAGGATACCGGCCTTCACGATCAGCGCGTCAGCTTTGATGCTGCTGCGCGACTCGACGCCGCCGATCCGCCTGATCAACTCCGGATTGGCGACGAAGTAGGCCCCGTCGAACTGCAACATGAACCGGCGATTGATGTCGTAGCTCGCTTTGGCTTTCGGCGCCCAGACGAAGCTGTTGCGCGCGTCGACGTATAAGTCGTCATTGCCAGTCGCGTCACGGACCAGGTTGCGATAAAAGTCCGTGTCTTCGATCGAATTGATCGCCCAGCCGGCCTGCAAACCTACCGAGTACTGCCACTTGCCACGCGGCATCTTGTAATCCGCGCCCACCATCACCGGGCGGAGTCGCAAGTCGCCGGTCGGGAGATCCTGACTGCCGAACGGCGTGGAGAATTCGGTGCCGTACGAGTTGAGGCCGTAGGCGAATGCGAAGCGGTCGCGCGTGTCGGCGGTCTTGCTCCGCCATTTCCAGATGAATGAGGGCTTGATCGAATTGCCGACCCGGTCGCCGGGCGTCAGCGTATTCTTCAGCGCGATCCCCACCAGTGCGCGAGTCCGGGTCGGGACACCAGGCTCGGATTGGGTGGTCGCTGCTGGAGTCACGACCGGCTCCACCTTCGCGGCCTCCGTCTGCGCCGTGCTGGCCACCGGAGTGGGAGTTTGCGCGAACGTAGTCGTTGCCACGCAGATCAATCCAAGAACTAGTAGAGCTTGCCGCACGTGATTCCTCCGGCCGGAGGAATGCAGTTCTGCTGCCAATCAGGAAATGCGTCGCAACACGGAGAGGTGGCACTGCGGGAGCAGGCTGGCCTCGGAGCAGTAGGCCACCTCGACCGGCGTCCCGTCGCGATGTCGCAACGCGTAACTGCCACGCTGGCGACCGGCGCGCAGATATTCCTTCCACAGCAACTCGAAATCCACTTGCGCGGCCGAGTGGGTGACGTCCCAAATCGTCAAGGTTTGCAACTCACGAGTGGAGAGGCCGGTCAGCCGGGCGGCGGCGCCATTGACCATTTTAATTTCCGCCGCATCGTTGGCGACGATCACAGCGTCGGGACACTCATCGATGGCCGCGAGAAGTACGCCGGCCGTCGGCACGGCAGCCGACCCGGCCTGCGCATTGCGCTGTAGATGTCGCTTGATCTCGCTCAGCGCCTGGCAGGCACGGTCGATATCGGAAAGAGACGCCGAGGGCACGGCGCAACCATACCACCGCTGAGGTCGGTCGTGTCTGTCGGGAATACCACTTAAGTCTCGTGACAGGCCTGATCGGGCGGCGGTTCATTGAGCACCAGCCAATACAGGCCCAGTTGCCGGACGGTTTCGACAAAGTGCGAGTAGTCGATCGGTTTCCGCACGTACGAGTTGGCGCCGTTCTGATAGCCGTGCAAGCGGTCGTGCTCCTCGCGGGATGAGGTGAGAATGACCACCGGGATCAAGCTGGTCTCGCTGTGGTCGCGCAACCGGCGCAGCACTTCCAGTCCATCGACCTTCGGCAGCTTCAAATCCAGCAGCACCAGCGCCGGGTGCTCCGTCGGATTGCGCCCGGCGTAGGGGCCGGTGCACAGCAGATAGTGGAGCGCTTCTTCGCCGTCACGCGCGACCACGACTTCGTTGCTGATGTTGTTGCGCGACAACGCGCGCAACGTCAGCGCTTCGTCATCGGCATTGTCTTCCACGAGCAGAATCACTTTGTCGGTCATCGTTCTCAGGCGTCCAATTCCCGGAGCGGCGTGTCTGACGGTTCCAAGGTGAAATAAAAACGAGCCCCTTTGCCGACCTCCGCACGCGTCCGCACGCTGCCGCTGTGTTTATGCACGATGCGCTGCACCGTCGCCAACCCGATGCCGGTGCCGGGAAACTCGCGATCACCATGCAGCCGTTGAAAGGGGCCAAACAGGCGATCGACATATTTCATGTCGAAGCCTGCGCCGTTGTCGCGAATGACGAAGACCGGCGGTTCATCCGGCCCGGGCATGCGCGCAAATTCGATACAGGCATCGGGCGTCTTCGAGGTGAACTTCCAGGCGTTGCCGATCAGGTTCTCCAACAGGATGCGCACCAGGGCCGGATCGCACGAGCACCGCAGACCCGGGTGAATTTTCCATTCGACCTTGCGCGACGGATTGCGTTCGGTCAACTCGGCGCAGACTTCGTGGCCGATCGTCGACAGGTCGACGTTGACGCGGAGAATCTGCCCGCGCGTCAGACGCGACAGTTTGATCAGGTCGTCGATCAACCGTCCCATTTTTTGCGCCGCGTTGCGGATACGTGACAGGGAATCCTGTCCGGCTTCATCGAGCCGGTCGCCCCAGTCTTCGCGCAGTGCCTGGGCAAAGCCGTCAATGCTGCGGAGCGGGGCGCGCAAGTCATGGGACACCGAATAGCTGAACGCTTCGAGCTCGCGGTTGAGTAACGCCTGTTCATGCACGGTGCGTTGCAGTTCCGCGGTCGCGTGTTCGACCTGGCGCTCGCGTTGATGCTGCAAATCCGAGGCACGGCGCAGGGCGCGGTCAAGGCTGCCGATCTCATCGAGTCCCAGCGACGGTTCCAGATAAAGCGCTTTGCCCACCGCCAACCGTTCAGCGGTGCCTTCGAGTGCGGTGACGCGCGTCGCAATGCCGGTCGCAAACAGCCAGCCGGCAATCATCGTCGCCAGCAGACCGCCAAAGAAAGTCACGGACATCACCGGCGTGATCCAGCGGCGGAGGTCGTTCAATTCAAGCTGATTCTGTTCGACCAACGCGTCCTGGCTCCGCTCCAACTGCCCGACCGTGTCGCGGATTTGATCCATCACCTGGCGTTCTTCGGTCAGCCGTTCGCGCAGCCGCGTGTCGTCGCGTGACACCACGCCGGCGGCGAGGTCGGCCGCAACCGAGAGTTCGTGATAGACCAACTCAGAGGTCTCGTTGTAGATCGCCTGATGATCGCCGCCATTGAGCAGCACCGCCAGACGATCGAGCTTTTCGGGAATCGAATCGCGCGCCTGTTCGAATCGTCGCAGGAACGACCGATCCCCGGTCAGGCTGTAGCCGCCGATGCCCGATTCGATTTCGAGCAGCGACAGCAGCAACTTCTGGGTGACGTCGCGCGTGTCGGCGGCGTGACGCAGCACATTGGCGGTCCGTTGTTCCTGCCGCGCGAACGGGATGCGCATCAGCAGCGTCACGCCGACCGCAATCAAGGGCAACGTGACGACCAGCAGGCCCTTGTAGCGAATCGGCAGATTGAGCCACCACCGCTCGACCGTCTTCATGGCGCCAGGCCCAACCGTTCGTGCACGCGCGCGAGCAGTTGCTCGGGCAGAAAGGGCTTCTGCAACAGGGCATCGTCGTCGCTCATGAACCCGGCGGGAACGGCGGAGTGCGTGGCGTAGCCGGTGATGTAGAGGATGCGCGTCTGCGGGAAGCGTTCGAGGGTCAGCTTGGCGAGGTCGGGGCCGATCATCCCGGGCATCACCACGTCGGTGATCAGCAGATCGACCGGCGCCTGTCGGGCGTTAATCAGTGCGGCCGCCTCGGACCCGGACGCCGCTTCGAGGACTTCGTAGCCGGCGTCGGACAGGACACTGCGCACCAGCACGCGCACCGACTCTTCGTCTTCGGCAATCAGCACCGTGCCCTGGACCTGCCCGACCGGCCGCGGTGCCCGCGGTGGCGGCTGCGGCGCGTCGACACTAGCTGGGGCGAGCGGGAGATACACGCAAAACGTCGTGCCGCCGTTGACCGTCGAATCGACTGAGATGCTGCCGCCGCTTTGTTGCAGGATGCCGTAGACCGTTGACAGGCCAAGTCCGGTGCCATGGCCCGGCGGCTTGGTGGTGAAGAAGGGCTCGAAAATGCGCGCCTTGACCGCCGGATCGATGCCCACTCCCGAGTCGGCAGCCATCAGCTTGACGTAGGCGCCCGGTGCCAGTTGCAGCTCTGTGGCGTCGGCGCCCTGCAAATCAACCGGGCCGACCGACAACCGTAGCGTCCCGCCGTTGGGCATCGCGTCGCGCGCATTGATCGCGAGATTCATCACGACCTGTTCGAACTGGCCGGGATCCACTTTGATCCGCAGTGCGCCGAGGGTGCCTGATGTGTCGAGCGTCACGCTTTCACCCATCAAGTGCCGCAACATCGGCGCCATGGCGTCAATGGTGTCGACCGGATCGATCGATCGCGGCGACAACACCTGCTGGCGGCTGAAGGCGAGCAGCTGCTTGGTGAAACGGGCGGCGCGTTCGGCAGCCTTTTTGACCTCTTCGAGTTCGAACCGCACGCTGGTCTTGGTTTCCAGGCGGTCGATGGCCAGGCCGGTGAAGCCGAGAATAGCGGTGAGCAGATTATTGAAGTCGTGGGCGATGCCGCCGGCGAGGCGGCCCACCGCCTCCAGTTTCTGGGACTGTTGCAATTGCAACTCGATCGCCTTGCGCTCCTCGCGTTCTTCGCGCGCTTGCCGCCGCAGTTCGGCGTCGCCCAGCTCGCGCTCGATGGCCGGGGCGAGCCGCGCGAGATTGTTTTTGAGGACGTAATCATGCGCGCCGGCGCGCATCGCATCGACGGCCGTGTCTTCGCCGATCGTCCCGGACACGATGATGAACGGACAGTCGAGCTCGCGCACTTGCAATGTGGACAGCGCGTCCATCGAACTGAAGTGGGGCATCGAATGGTCACTGATGACCAGGTCCCAGCGGGCGTTGTCGACGGCGTTCTCGAAGCTGTCGCGCGTATCGACCCGGAAGTGTTCCACGGTGTAACCGATGCGTTCGAGATAGCGAACGATCAGGAATGCGTCGTCTTCCGAGTCCTCGACAAACAAAACGCGCAGAGGGCCCCGGGAACTGTGTTCAACGGCCATACTTTTAAACCCCGCCGCCGGGTCCGGCGGCGCGTGGCATCCAGGCAGTGGTCGACGGCACGACAGCGGCGGCAGCGATGCGCATCACGCTCACTATAACGGTGAGCAGGCTCCCCGTGTGGTCGAGGTACTACCACCTCAGCCTTCCAGCGGCACCTGAGTTGCATCCCCCGGCCATGGAGGTCGTGTGGCTGAGCCTGTAGACAACGAACCGGTTGACGCGGTAAAAGAATCGGAACTGACCGAAGAGGACAAGCGGGCGAACGTCATTCGCCTGGTGTTCGAAGGTGATGAGGCGCGCTACCAGCTGTTCTGCGACACCGTCCGTGACGCCATCCCGGTCGGCGTTGGCGCGGTGCTGCGTGGCAGCGCGATTACCGGCATGCGCTGGAAGGACGGCGCATGCTTCGATGCCGACGGTCCAGGGACCAGCGACATGGACCTGACGTTGATCGGCGGCGATGCCCTGAAAATGTTCCGCCTGGATGGCTTCTTCATGCCCGGTCTGCATTCGCGTCCGCTCAGCGACGAGGAAGATCCGGGCATCGCCCCGGAACTCGTGCCGGTCCGGCAGAAGTTGATCCTGATGGTCAAGCGCCCGGTCAATATCCAGGCGACCAGCAATCTGATGATGTTCCTGCGCGGCGACCTGCTCGGCCAGCCGTTCCTGACCCTCGTCGCGCGTCCCGACGACAAGAGCTGACCCGGCGCGGACCTGCGGAATGGTGCTGCGTCTTCTCAGTTACAACATCTTGCACGGCGGCGTCGGCCGCGAGCAGCACCTGGCCGCGGTGATCAACGAGCAGTCGCCCGACGTCGTGGTGATGCAGGAAGCGGTGCGGCCTGATGTCGTCCAGCGACTGGCCCGCGCCACCGGGATGATTGCGCTCGGTTCCGCGCGCGGACGCTCGCTCGCGTTCATGAGTCGCATTCCGATTGCCTCGCACCGTTGGGTGCGTCCGGTGTTTTCACAACATGCCTTTCTTGAAATCGTGCCCGAAGGGCTCGATGTGCGGATCTTCGGCGTGCACCTCAGTGCGGTCCATGCAGCATGGACCGAACGCCGCCGGGTCGGCGAGCTGCGGTCGATGCTGGCGGCGATCAAAGAACACGATGAGAGCCACCATCTGGTTCTTGGCGACTTCAATACGCTCGCACCCGACGAGCGTCTCGACGTGGCGAAGCTGCCCGCGCGGTTGCGGTTCCTGGTCTGGTTGAGCGGCGGGCGGATTCGCTGGCAGACGATTGCGATCATGCTCGGCGCGAATTATGTCGACGGCTTCCGGATGTTGAACGAAGGCGACAGTGGCTTGACCTTTCCGACGTGGGAACCACCGCACGTGCGCCTCGATTACGTGTTCCTCCCCAAACCGTTTGCTCGGCGCCTGACCGCCTGCCAGGTGGTGAGAGAGAACGCCGCCAGCATCAAAGCGGCGTCAGATCACTTCCCGTTGCGCGCCGAAGTCGACGTCGATGACGCGTGACAATTTTACTAACTGCACGAACTTTGGTGGTAGCGGTGCTACCGCCTGGAATCAAGGCAAAGAAATTGCTATAGGCGGTGACGGAAGCGCCCCCCATGGTTGAGATGGCGCTAAGGACGGTACAGTCATGGTCGTCACCGAAGCGGGAAATGCGATTCTGGCCGGGCTCGACGCCAAAGAACTCGCTGCTCTGCAAGCCACGGCGGAGGATATTCCACTCGAACACGGCGCGTTGATCGCTGAGGCCGGCGAAGCGTCTCCTTATGTGTACTTCCCGACTGAAGGCGTCCTGTCGCTGGTCGGCACCACCCTGGGCGGCGCCACGGTGGAAGTGGCGGTCGTCGGCAACGAGGGGGTGGCGAGCATCTCGGCGATTCTCGGCAAGAACTGGCTGCCGTTTCGGGTCGTCGCGCAAGTGCCCGGGCGTGCGATTCGCATTCGCACGGACGTCGTGACCCACATAATTAACGATTGCGGCCATCTGCACGAGCGGCTACTTGATTACACCCACCAGATGATTGCGCAGGTGGCTCAGTCGGCGATCTGCAATCGGTTCCATAATGCCAAGCAACGTCTCGCCCGCTGGCTGCTGATGACCGCCGACCGCTCGGACACCAGTGTCATGCCCCTGACGCATGAATTCATTTCGCAGATGGTCGGCGGGCCCCGCAGCGCCGTCACCGAGGCCGCGTCTGACCTTCGCGAGGCCGGAGCGATCGACTACCGCCGCGGATTCATCACGATCCGCAACGTCCAGAAGCTCCGTCTACAGGCGTGCGAGTGCTACGACGTGTTGCTCGAGGGGACCCGGGTGTCGGCCAGCAGCTGACCCCCCCGGGTGGTCGCTGACGACCGTTCTCTGGTAGTAGCATGCCCATCTATTTGCGAGAACCGTCGATTTACGACTGACCAGCTGGCGGCCTCCATGGCAGGGTATCGTCACGGAGCCACATGGCAACTACCGGCGCTGGCAATCGCCTTCTTGCGGATCTTGATTCGACGGAACTCGAACTTCTCCGGCCTGACCTTCAACTGGTTCATCTCGAACGGGGCGCGGTGCTGGCCGAAGCCGGCCAGCCCTCCGCGCATTTGTACTTTCCGGTGAAGTGCGTGCTGTCGTTGGTGGGCACGACTGAGGGCGGGGCAACCGTCGAAGTCGCGGTCATCGGCCGTGACGGTATGGCGAGCGTGTCAGCGGCGCTTGGCCGTCGACGACTACCGTTCCGCGTCGTCGTGCAAATCGAAGGCGCGGCGTGGCGGATTCTCACGGAGATTGTTACCCGTCAAATGCGCGATTGCCGGGGTCTTCACGAACGCCTGCTGCACTACTCGCACTACGTCATCGCGCAGGTCGGCCAATCGGCCATCTGCAATCGCTTTCACAATGCCAAGCAGCGTCTGGCGCGCTGGTTGTTGATGACCGCCGACCATGCGGATTCACGCGAACTGCCGCTGACCCACGAATTCATCTCTCATATGGTCGGCGGCCCACGCAGTGCGGTGACCGAAGCCGCCGCCGCCCTCCGTGAATCCGGCGCGATCGATTACCGCCGCGGCATGCTGACCATTCGCAGTCTCGACAAGCTTCGGAGTGAAGCATGCGAATGCTACGAAGCGGTCGCTGCCAGCAGCGACCCTACGCCGTAAGCGAGCGAGTGTCGTCGCGCATCGCGCCCGAACTTCGGTCGCGCGACCCGATCGAAGGCGTCGGCTGGTTCATCACAGCAGGCAGAACACGTTCCATGCCCGTGCACGTAACGGACTCTATGGCCATCGGTGGAACCGCAGCGCCACGCGTGAAGTTTTGTCGGTTTGTCCCCGATAAACTCCGTCAGAATCACCCTTGGCCCTGCGATGAAGGATCTGCGCGACGCGGCGACGGAGCAAGACGGACGGCACCTGCGCGCCATCCTCAATACCGCACCGGAGTGCATCAAGTTGTTGTCCGAGGACTGCCGGCTGCTCGACATCAACCCGGCAGGGCTCGCGATGATCGACGCCCCGTCGCTCGCGGCCATCCGTCACGCCGATCTCAATGCGCTCATCGTTCCTGAGTATCGTGATGCGTTTGCCGACGTGTTGCGCCGCGTCTTCAAAGGCGAGACGGCCTCGCTGACCTATGAAGTGATTGGTTTCGCCGGCCGCCGGCTGTGGATGGACACCCACGGGGCTCCGTTATGGCGTGATGAAGACGCGCGAGACGTCGAGGCCGCGTTGTTTGTGACGCGTGACGTGACCAGTGCGGTGCAGAACGAAACGCATCGCCGTGCGCTCGAAGAACAACTCCGCCAATCGCAGAAAATGGAAGCGGTCGGCCGGCTGGCCGGCGGCATCGCGCACGACTTCAACAATCTGCTGACCGTCATCCAGGGACAGATTTCGCTGATTCAGGCGACCACCGCGGTCGATGCCGACCTGGGTGACAGCCTGCGGGCGATGGCCGACGCGTCGCAACGCGCCGCCGCACTGACCCGCCAGTTGTTGACCTTCAGCCGTCGCCAGGTCACTCAAGCCCGCGATCTCGATCTGGGTGCGCTGGTGGTCAATCTCGCCACGCTGCTGCACCGCGTCCTCGGTGAGGATGTGCATCTGGAAACACGCATCGTCGGCGATCGACTCTTCGTGCATGCCGATCCGACGATGATCGAGCAGGTGGTGTTGAACCTGGCGGTCAACGCGCGCGACGCGATGCCGCGCGGCGGCCGGCTGGTGCTCGAGCTGGAGCGTGACCGACAGTCGATCCGCTTAACCGTCAGCGACACGGGGAGCGGGATCAGCGATGCTGATTTGCCGTATGTGTTCGAGCCGTTTTTCACCACCAAGGAAGTGGGGCAGGGCAGCGGGTTGGGACTGGCCACTGTCTTCGGCATCGTCGAGCAGCACGGCGGGCAGATCGATGTCAGTAGCGCCCCCAATCAAGGCACGACGTTCGTCCTGACCCTGCCCGCGGTCTCTCGCGCCACCACAGACGTTCTGAATGTCGCGTCAACGGCGCCCTTGCGCGGCGGCGCCGAAACGATCCTCGTTGTCGAAGACGAAGAACCCGTGCGGCAGCTGGCGCGAGTGATTCTGCAACGCTTTGGCTACCAGGTGATCGAAGCGGGCACCGGCGACCAGGCCCTACTGATGTGGCAGCAGGCCGGTGGGCAAATCGATCTGTTGCTGACCGACTTGATGATGCCCGGGACGTTGTCGGGCTGCGCCCTCGCCGATCGTCTGCGCCAGGACCGGCCGGACCTTAAGGTGATCTACATGTCCGGTCACAGTAATGATGTCCTGGCGCAGCGGCTCGGCGTCACGCCGCGGAGTTTTCTGGCCAAGCCGTTTGAACTGCCCGATTTCGTCCGCATCGTCCGGAACGCGCTCGACGAACCAGCGGCGCCGTAGCGGGGTGTTACCATGGGATCTATGAGCTACAAGATCCTCGCAGCCATCATTCTTGCGGCATGGACCGCTGGTGTCATGCAGACTGCGCGCGCCGAACAGGCCGCGCCGACTGGCGGTGTCATGCCGACGGCGCGCGCCGAACAGGCCGCGGCGACTGGCGGCAGTACGTGGACCGGGATTTACAGTGAGACGCAGGCGAAGTTGGGTGCCGAAACATACGCGAAGCACTGCTCGGAATGCCATCTCGAGGACCTCGCCGGCGATGGGTTCGCGCCCGCGCTGAAGGGGCCTGAATTCATGAGCAACTGGAACGGATTGACGGTGGCCGACTTGTTCGATCGGATCAAGGTGTCGATGCCGCCGGCCAATCCGAATTCCGTCACGCCCAAGGAGAAGGCCGATATCGTCGCGCATATCCTCAAGCAGAGTGCCTTCCCTGCGGGCAAGACGGATTTGCCGATGACGCTCGACGCGCTCAAGGTGCTGAAGTTCGAAGCGACCAAGCCAGGCAACAACTAAACGCTAACCATCGATCACGGCGATTACACAGAGGGCCTGCACGGCTTGGCGATCCAGGCGCAGGTCCTTTTCTTTTGAACCCGCGTCCCTTCCATTCTGTGTAATCTGTGTAATCTGTGGTTCCTAGAATCCTCCGCGTGATCCTTGTCGCCAGCGCCCTCGGCGGTTGCGCCGGCGGCCAGTTATCGACGGCCATCGACCGATTGCGGCCGTGCACCAGCGAAGAAGGCCCGACCGACGCCTACTGCGGCGTGATCAAAGTCTTCGAGAACCGCGCGACACGCGAAGGGCGGACCATCGACCTCAAGGTGGTGCTCCTGCCGGCCCTCGGCAGCGACGCCAAGCCCGACCCGCTCTTTTTCCTGGCCGGCGGCCCCGGTCAGGGCGCCGCGCAGATGGCGCGGAACATTCGCGAGGCGTTCCGCCGCGTCCAGACCAACCGCGACGTGGTGCTCGTCGATCAACGCGGCACCGGTAAATCCAATCCCCTGAACTGCACCAGCGACGACGACTCCCTGCAGGGGCTCAATGAGCCGGACGAGGTCGCGATGGCACGGTTACGGAAGTGCCTGGCGGGATACGAAGCCGACCCTCGTCTCTACACCACGACCATCGCGATGGACGACCTCGACGAGGTCCGGACCTATCTCGGGTATCAACAGATCAATCTCTACGGCGGTTCGTACGGCACCCGCGCGGCCCTGGTCTACATGCGCCGGCACGAAGCGCACGTGCGCGCCGTCGTCCTTGATGGCGTGGCGCCGCCTGACATGCGCCTGCCGCTGTTCTTTGGCCGCGACGCCCAGCGCTCGCTGGACAAACTCATTGCCGACTGCGTAGCAGATGCGTCGTGCAATACGCAGTATCCCAATCTCGCCGGACGCACGCGGGCACTTCTGGCGCGGCTTGACGGCAGTCCGGTGCGCGTTCGGCTGACGCACCCGCGCACCGGTATCAGCGAAGAGGTGTCGGTGAACGCGGCCTTTGTCGCCAACGTGCTGGCGAGCGCGCTGTACATTCCATTGGCGAGTTCGTTGATCCCTGAATTGATCAAGCGCGGTGAGGCCAACGACTTTCAAGGGTTGCTGGCGCTGGTGGCCCTCGGAGAAGGCACTGGACAAACGATGAGTGCGGGCATGCAACTGTCGGTGGTGTGTGCAGAGGATTTTCCGCGGATCACTCCCGAAGACAGCCAGCGCGAATCGGCGAGCACGGTCTTCGCCGGACACCTCCTCTCGTCGCGCCTGAAGGCCTGTGAGTTCTGGCCGAGAGGGGCGGTCGACGCCACCTATTACGAACCGGTGACCTCTGGGGTGCCGACGCTGGTGCTCTCGGGCGACCTCGATCCGGTGACGCCGCCGGCATGGGGCGAGCAAGTGACCACCCAGCTGAAGAACGCCAGGCACTTCGTCCTTCCCGGCACCGGGCACGGTGCCATCAGCACCGGCTGCGGTGTCCGCATCGTCAACGACTTCATCGAGCGTGGCGGCTTCGACGGCTTGAACACCGACTGTCTGCAGGCCCTCAAACGGCCGCCGTTCTTTTTGACACCCGCCGGGCCCGATCCAGGCGGTGCGAAGGTGGCGCAGCCGAAGTCATGATCCGCGTCGACGATCTCCATAAGAGTTTCGGCGCGGTCAAAGCCGTTGATGGTGTCAGCTTCACGGCGCCCGACGGAGCAGTCACCGGGCTATTGGGACCCAACGGGGCCGGCAAGACCACGACACTGCGTATGCTCTACGCGCTGATGCGCCCGGATCGCGGCACCATTTCGGTGGACGGCGTTGACGCCGTCGCGCAGCCGCAACAGGCGCAGAATCGGCTCGGCGTCCTGCCGGATGTGTCCGGCCTGTACCCGCGGCTCACGCCGCGCGAGCACATCGAGTACTACGGTCAGTTGCAGGGCCTATCAGGGGCCGCGTTGGCCGAACGGATGCGCCAGCTGCTGCACATCCTGGATATGGAAAAGATCGCGGACCGTCGCGCGCAGGGGTTTTCGCACGGCGAACGGACCAAGGTGGCGCTGGCCCGCGCGTTGGTCCATGACCCGCGCAACGTGCTGCTCGACGAACCGACCAACGGCCTCGACGTGATGAGTACGCGTGCCGTGCGCGACATTATCCGCCGCCTGAAGGCGGATGGGCGGTGCGTGTTGTTCTCGAGTCACGTGATGCAGGAGGTGTCGGCCTTGTGCGACACGATCATCGTCATCGCCCGTGGACGGATTGTCGCGTCGGGAAGCCCGGACGAACTGCGCGCCCAGACCGGCCATGAGAACCTCGAAGACGCCTTTGTGGCGCTCGTCGGCCTCGACCAGGGAGCAACGGCATGAGTGGGTTCGGGCAGGCGCTGGTCGTCTTCCGCAAAGAAGTGAAAGACGCGTTCCGTGACAAGCGGGCGCTCTACTCGATTGTCATTGGCGCATTGTTCGGGCCGCTGCTGGTCGGCTTCATGCTCAACCGGCTGGCCGATCGCCAGCGGCAAATCGAAGAGGTCCGCATTCCAATCGTTGGTATGGAGCATGCGCCGGCGCTGATCGAGTGGTTGCGCCAACAGGCCGGCGTCGAGGTCGTGGCCGGTCCTGCCGATGCCGAGAGCGCCGTGGCTGAGCGGCAAGAAGACGTGGTCGTCGTGATTCCGGCGGAGTTCCAGAAGAAATTCCGTTCGTCATCGCCGGCGCAAGTCAAAGTGGTTTCGGACGGCTCGCGCACGACCTCGCGCCCAAAGGTGCTGCGCGTCCGCGGGTTGCTGCAACGCTATAGCGGCGAGATCGGCACGATGCGGCTGGTCAGTCGCGGTGTGAGCCCCGCGATTGCCACACCGATCCAGCTGGAGGAGGTCGAGGTGTCGAGTGCCCAGCAGCGCGCCGCCACCATCCTCAATTTCATTCCGCTGTTCATCGTCCTGGCGGCGTTCACCGGCGGGATGCAGATTGCCACCGATTCGACGGCGGGGGAGCGAGAACGAGGTTCGCTGGAGCCGCTGCTGGTCAATCCGGCGCCGCGCCGTGCGATCGCCGCGGGCAAATGGCTGGCTGCAGCATTTGCCGCGATGTTGAGCGTGCTGCTGACCACGGCGCTGGTGCTCGCGATGCTGCGCTACATACCGATGCAGGAATTCGGCATTCGCTTCCGACTAGGCCCGGCGCAGATATTCGGCCTACTCGGCGCGGTCGTGCCGATGTGCCTGCTGTCGACGGGCATTCAGACCTATCTGTCAACGTTTGCCCGCTCCTTCAAGGAAGCGCAGACCTACATGGGCATTCTGATCATGTTTCCGATGCTGCCGGGCATCCTCAGCTCGGTGTATCCCCTGAGCAGCAAGCCGTGGATGTACCCGATTCCGGTTCTCGGCCAGCACGTGCTCGCGGCTGATGTGCTCGGCGGCAAGGCGCCCGCGTGGTGGGCCTTTGTGATTGCCGCGACCGCGGCGCTCGTCGGCGGCCTGTTGCTGCTCGAACTCACGACGCGCTTGCTCAAGCGCGAGCGGATCATCTTCTCGCGCTAGGGATGCAGGGCGGGGACAGGTTCGCGGAACCCGTCCCGAATGGTTTACTCTCGCGGCGTGACGAAACTCGCTGTCGTATGCGCGCTCGCCATCACCACTCTGCAGGCGCAGACTCCGGCCACGCCGGCGCGGGCATCCACCGCTCGCGGCGAATGGCCCACCTACAGCGGCGATCTCGCCGGCACCAAGTATTCGCCTCTCGATCAAATCACCAGAGACAACTTCTCGACGCTGCGGATCGCCTGGCGCACCAAGTCGCCCGATTCGCTGATTAGCGTCACCATGCCGGGCGGCGGGGAGTGGGCCGGCGACCCGCGTGTGCTCTTCGACGAGTTGAGCCAACGTGATCCCGACCGTTGGCGCGACGGTCAGGCGCCGTACGTTGGCAATTTCAAAGCAACGCCGCTGATGGTCAACGGCGTGCTCTACCTGAATTCGCCGGCATCGGTAGGCGCTGCGCTCGATGCGCGGACTGGCGCCGTCCAGTGGGTCTTCAATCCAAAAAGTTACGAGGCCGGGACGACCACGATGTCGTTGCGGTGGAATCAGCGCGGAGTCGCGTACTGGACCGACGGTACAGAGGAGCGCGTCTACTGGGGCACGGGCGATGGCTACCTCATCGCCGTCGACGCGAAGAGTGGGCGTCCGGTCAAACAGTTCGGGACCAATGGACGGGTCGATCTCATGGACGGCCTGCCGCGGGCCACGCGTGGCGCCCGCGACTTCCTGAACGCGCTGACCTATTCCGTACAGTCGCCCCCGATCGTGGTCGGCGATCTCGTCGTCACCCCCGCGTCGATCTCATCGTTGGTCAATGCCAAGGAACAGATTCCAGGGTGGGTGCGCGCGTTCGACGCACGCACGGGGGCGGTGAAATGGACGTTCCACACGATTCCGCAGAAAGGCGAGCCCGGTTACGACACCTGGCAAGGCGGCTCGGCCGAGTATTCCGGCAAGGTATCGGTGTGGACGGTAATGAGCGCCGACGAGTCGCTCGGCCATCTCTACCTGCCGACCAATACCGTCGCGCCGGATTTTTACGGCGGTCATCGCCTCGGCAACAATCTGTATGCCGAGAGTCTGGTCGCCGTGGATATCCAGACCGGCAAACGCGTCTGGCACTTTCAAACGGTCCATCACGGGTTGTGGGATTACGACAATCCCGCAGCGCCCAATCTGATCGATCTGGTCGTCGATGGAGTAGCGGTGAAGGCGGTCGCGCAGATCAGCAAGCAAGGGTTCATTTACACCTTCAACCGTGTCACTGGCGCGCCGATCTGGCCGATCGAAGAACGTGCGGTGCCCGCCTCGGATGTCATCGGTGAGCACGCGTCGCGGACGCAACCGTTCCCGACCAAGCCGGCGCCGTTCGAGCAGCAGGGTGTCACGGTTGATCAGCTCGTTGATTTCACGCCGGCGATCCGCGCGATGGCGGTTGAGGCGGTCAAGCCGTTTCGCCTGGGGCCGATTTATACGCCGCCGACGCTCGAGGGCACGATCACGCGGCCATTCACGGTCGGTGGTGGCAACTGGTCTGGTGCCGCCGTCGACCCGGAGACCGGCATGCTCTACGTGCCGTCGCGCAACGGATTCGGGATCAATCGGATCGCGCCACCGGAACCGGCCACCAACAGCAATCTGCGCTACATCCAGACTCCGGGTCGCAGCCCGCAGATGCCGCAGGGATTACCGCTGCTCAAGCCGCCGTATTCCCGCCTGACGGCAATCGATATGAACCGCGGTGAGCATGCCTGGATGAGCGCTGCCGGCGCCGGCGATCGCATCCGCCAGCATCCGTTGCTGCGCGACCTGAACCTGCCACCGCTCGGCGGCGACAGCACCTTGAGCGGGCCGCTGCTCACCAAGACGCTGTTGATTTATGCGCTGACTACAGGCGGCACCGGCAACGGGCCGCGGTTGGTGGCGTATGACAAGGCCACGGGACGCGAGCTGGGGTCCGCCGATTTGCCCGGGGCCGCGATTGGGACGCCGATGACCTATCTCGTGGCAGGGAAGCAATACATCGCGCTCACCGTGCAGGGCGCCACGCCGCGCGAACTCCCTGAGCTGGTCGCGCTGACGCTGCCATGAGCTGGTGCCAAGTCAGAGTTTCGCCGACGCCGCTCTCGCCAGATAGTGAACCCGCGCGCCAAAGGTCGCGAAGCGCGGATCGTCGGTTTGCCCCGCAACAAACCGGTAGTAGATCTGCTGGATCACCACCGCAATCTTGAACAGCGCAAACACTTCAAAATAGCGCAGCGTCGACAGATCGCGCCCGCTGCGCGTCTGATAGCGGTCGATCACCTCCGCTGGCGTCAGCCAGCCGGGCAGACTGGTCACTGTCGATAACGCATCGTGTTGCTCCGGCGGCGCAGTCGGCATCCAGTAGGCCAACACAATGCCGAGGTCGACCAGTGGGTCGCCCAGCGCGCTCATCTCCCAATCGAACACCGCGACGATCTGGTCCGGGTTGCCGGCTGACAGCATCAAGTTGTCCAACTTGAAATCGCCATGCACCACCGACGGCCGCAGCGGATCGGGCGGGAGTTCGGCAACCAGCCACGCGGCGAGCGCGTCCATTTCCGGCACGTCGGTTGTTTGTGAACGCTGCCACCGCTCGCTCCATCCGCGCACCTGCCGGCCGACGAACCCAGCCGGCTTCCCGAGATGGCCGAGCCCGGCACGCTCGACGTCGATCGCGTGTAAATCCGCCAACGCATCGATCAGGGCGGTACCGACGCGCCGTCGCATCTCAAGGTTGTCTTTGATCGATGGCGGCTCTTCATGGCGCACGACGATGCCGTGGCGGCGTTCCATGATGTAGAACACTGAGCCAACGATGGCCGGATCTTCATTCAGCAGATAGACCCGCGGCGCGAGCGGGAACACCGGATGCATCGCGCTCAGCCAGCGGAACTCGCGGGCCATGTCATGCGCCGTCGGTGGGACCGGGCCAAAGGGCGGCCGCCGGAGCACCAGCTCGGTGCCACCAAAGCGCAGCAGGTAGGTCAGGTTTGAATGGCCGCCGGGGAACTGCGCCACTTCCATCGCCGCGCCGAGGTCGAGCCCGTTGATGCCGCAGGCCGGGAGGCGCTGACGCACCCACTGTTCGAGCGCTGCCCAATCCAACTGCTCGGCGGTGCGGACTGCTCGCGCGTCCGTGGTCATGCCGCCGAATACCGGACGACCCACTCGGCGACGACCGCCGGCTTGTCGCTGCCGTCGCGCTCCACGGTCACCTGCCACGTCGCTTGCGCGCCGCCGTCGACCGTGGCGAGCGACGCAAGGGTGATCCGCGCTCGAATCCGCGCGTCGGCCGGGACTGCCGAGACAAAGCGGACGCGGTTCAGGCCGTAGTTGATCGTCATGCGCAGTCCGCCGAGCGAGATCGCGTTGCGCATCAACGCACTGATCAGCGACAGGGTCAGGAAGCCGTGCGCGATGGGCGTGCCATACGGCGAATCCACGGCGGCACGTTCGGCATCGACGTGAATCCACTGGTGATCCCCGGTCGCATCGGCGAAGGCATGGATGCGCTCCTGCGTGACCACGACCCAGTCACTGACGCCGACCTCGCGTCCCTCATACTCGCGCAACTCCGCGAGGTCGGCAATGGTGATCACGCCGGCTCGTGATGGAAGCCGCGACCTTCCTGGACCAGGCGCTCGAGCATCGGCGCCGGCTCCCAGTAGTCGCCGAACTGTTCGCGGTAGTTGCGCACGCGGTCGAGGACCGTTGGCAGCCCAATGGTGTCGGCATAGAACATCGGACCGCCACGTCGCCGTGGAAAGCCAAAGCCGTGGCAGTAGATGACATCGATATCGCTGGCGCGAATCGCATAGCCGTCCTCGAGCACCCGTGCCCCTTCGTTAGCCAGCGCGGTCGTAATACGCGCGATGATCTCGTCGTCGGCAATAGGGCGCCGGGTGATGCCTCGTTTGGCGGCCGCTTCGGCGGCAATGTGATCGACCAATGGATCCGCAATGCGAACGCGGCTGCCGGGTTCGTACTTGTACCAGCCGGCACCGGTCTTCTGCCCGTATCGACCCATTTCAAACAACCGATCGGGTACCTCGGACTGCGGGCCTTCGGCGCGGGTCTTGCCGATCGAGTTCAGGTATTGACGGATGCGCGCCCCGACGTCGATGCCGGCAATGTCCTGCATCCCGAATGGCCCGACCGGCATGCCGAAGTCGGTCAGTGCCTTGTCGATCTGTGCGACGGTGGCGCCTTCTTCGAGGAGGAGGTAGGCCTCGCGCATGTAATAGGCGAGCATCCGATTGGCAACGAAGCCAAAGCAATTGCCGACCACGACACCAACCTTATTGAGCTTGCGTCCGAGCTTGAGCGAGGTCGCCACCATTTCCTTGCTCGTCTCGCGTCCGCGGACGATCTCCAGCAACTTCATGACATTGGCCGGGCTGAAGAAATGATGGCCGATGACCTGGGCCGGGCGTCCACTCGCTTGCGCGAACTCATCGATATCGAGGGTTGAGGTGTTCGACGCCAGCACGCAATCCGGGCGCGTAACCTTGGCGAGTTCGGCGAACGTGGATTTTTTCAAGTCCATGTTCTCGAAAATGGCTTCGACGACGATGTCGACATCGTCAAAGCCTTCGTAGGTGGTGGTGGGCGTGATTAGCGCCAGCGTCTTGGCCATCGCGTCCGCGGTCATCTTGCCCTTGGCCACGGTCGATTCGTAATTCTTGCGAATCGTGATCATGCCGCGATCGACGACCTCCTGGTCGACGTCTTTCAACAGCACGGGAATGCCGGCGTTGGCATAGGCCATCGCGATTCCGCCGCCCATGGTGCCGGCGCCGATGACTGCGGCCTTCTTGATGTCGCGCGCCGCTGTGTCCTTTGGAATATCCGGAATCTTTGCCACTTCGCGCTCGGCGAAGAACATGTGGACCAGCGCGTGGGACTCGTCCGAGAGCACGCAGTCGGCAAAGAGCTCGCGCTCGCGCGCCGAGCCCTGTTCGAAATCCATCGTCAGCGCGGCTTCAATGGCATCGACACAGGCAAAGGGCGCCTGCGCGCCTTTCGCGGTCTTGGCCAGTGCGGCACGGGTTGCAGCGCAGGCGGCGAGGCCGGCCGCGCGATCGGCGATCTTGGCGTGCCGATCGCGGGTCTTGGGTGGCTCGCCGGCATCGGCCTTGCCACGTGCAAAGGTGATCGCCGCGGCAATCAGATCGCCCTCGACCACCTCGTCGATGATGCCGTCGGACAACGCACGCGCGGCGGAAATCATCGTGCCCTGCGTGCACAGCGCCAAGGCGGTGCCTGGACCACACAACCGCGGCAGTCGCTGGGTGCCGCCGGCGCCGGGAATGATGCCCAGCGTGACTTCCGGCTGGCCCACCTTGGCGGTCGCGACCGCGACGCGGTAGTGACAGGCCATCGCGAACTCGAGCCCGCCGCCGAGGGCATGACCATGGATCGCCGCGACCAGCGGTTTGCCGACATCTTCGATCTGTTTCAGACGGGCATGCACCGACTCGGAGCGCTCGAGCGACTGCGCGCGCGTCTCGAGCGTCTTGAAGACATTGATGTCGGCGCCGGCGATAAACGTGGTGCCGCTGCCAATCAGCACGATGGCATCCGCGCCAGGGTCCTGACCGGCCCGCGCGACCGCGTCGGTAATGCCCTCGGGCACGCCGGGACTCAGCGCGTTCACCGGTGGATTCTGAATGGTAATGATGGCGACGCGCTGCCGCACGTCATAGTGCACGAGCTGTGACATGGGGCGCTACAGTATCATGCGGCCCGGAGCGCCCGTGGACTTCGACCATTCGCAGAAAATCAAAGACCTCCAGACGCGGCTGACCGCGTTCATGGACCAGCACGTCTATCCCAACGAGCGCGAGTTCCGCGCCCAGATTGCGCACGGCGATCGCTGGCAACCGACGGCGGTCATCGAAGATCTCAAGCCGAAGGCACGAGCCGCCGGGTTATGGAATCTGTTCCTGCCCGACAGTGCGCTCGGCGCCGGACTGACCAACCGTGAGTACGCGCCGCTGTGCGAGATCATGGGCCGCTCGCCGGGGTTTGCGCCGGAGGTGTTCAACTGCTCAGCGCCCGACACCGGCAACATGGAAGTACTCGTGCGCTACGCGACAGACCAGCAGAAGCAACAGTGGCTTGCGCCGTTGCTTGCCGGCGAGATGCGATCGTGTTTCGCAATGACCGAACCGGCCGTCGCCTCGTCCGACGCGACCAATATTCAGTCGCGGATTGAACGGGACGGCGACGAATATGTGATCAACGGCCACAAGTGGTGGATCTCTGGCGCCGGCGATCCACGCTGCCGCATTGCGATCTTCATGGGCCGCAGCAATCCCGACGCGCCGCGCCATCAGCAACAGTCGATGGTCCTGGTGCCGATGGATACGCCCGGCGTGCGCATCAAACGCATGCTGCCGGTGTTCGGGTTCGATGACGCCCCGCACGGCCACGCCGAGATCGTCTTCGACAACGTCCGGGTGCCGGCGGGCCATATGCTGCTTGGCGAAGGCCGCGGGTTCGAGATCGCTCAGGGCCGGCTCGGGCCAGGGCGCATTCACCACTGCATGCGGCTGATTGGCATCGCCGAACGCGCCCTTGAATTCATGTGCGCTCGCGTCAAAGCGCGCGTCGCCTTCGGCAAGACGTTGGCGGAGCAAGGGACGATTCGCGCCAACATCGCCGAATCGCGCCTGGAGATCGACCAGGCGCGGCTGTTGACACTGCGCGCCGCCTATTTGATGGACACTGTGGGCAATAAGGCAGCCCGCTCGGAGATTGCCCAGATCAAAGTCGTCGCGCCACGCATCGCCCTTCGCGTCCTCGATCGCGCGATCCAGGCGCATGGCGCCGCAGGCATCTCCGATGACTTTCCGCTCGCCCATGCCTGGGCGCACGCCCGGACGCTGCGGCTGGCCGACGGCCCCGACGAAGTCCACCTCGAGGCGATCGCCAAGATCGAATTACACAAGGTCAACTGACCGGCTTGCGGGCGGCCTCGTCGCGCAGGACGCGATACAAAATCTTGCCGACCGTACTTTGCGGCAGGCTGTCCCGCAGCTCAATCTCGGTCGGCACTTTATAGGCCGCGAGATTCTTTTTGCAATACGCGCGCAGTTCGTCGACCGACACATCCGCGTCGCGCGGGACGACGCAGGCCTTGACCACTTCGCCGTGGTACTTGTCGGGAATACCAATCACGGCGACCATCCGCACCGCGGTGTGGGTATACAGCACGCCTTCCACCTCTGACGGATAGACGTTGAAGCCGTCGACGATGATCATGTCTTTCTTGCGCTGGACGATCGACGTATACCCGTCAGCATCCATCGTCGCCACGTCGCCGGTGTGGAACCAGACACGGCCATCGGCGTCCTCACGCAGCACGTTGGCGCTCTCGTCCGGCTTGCGCCAGTAGCCTTTCATCACTTGCGGGCCGCAGATGCACAGTTCGCCGGACTCACCAAGCGGCATCTCGTTGGCGCCGGTTTCGACGTCGACAATCTTGAAGTCGGTGTCCGGCATCGGCAGGCCAATCGTGCCCGGCTTGCGGCGGCCCAGGTGCGGCGTCGAGTGGGTCACCGGTGAGGTCTCGGACAGACCGTAGCCCTCGTTGAGGGTCCGACCGATGCGGGTCTCAAATTCTTCAATCACCTCGATTGGGCACGGCGCGCCGCCGGTGTTGAAGGTGCGGACCTGATCAAGGTTGTAGTCCTTGACCTTCGGGTGGGCGAGCAGCGACACGTAGACGGTGGGCACGGCGGGGAAGTAGGTCGGTTGGAAATCGCGAATCGCCGCCAGCACCGCTTCGACATCGTACTTAGGAATGATGATCTGCAGCCCCCCGACCCAGACACCGGTCATCATGCACACCGTGAAGGCGTAGATGTGGAAGTAGGGGATCACGACGAGATAACGGCCTTCACCGCGATGGTAGGTGCGGTAATGCCACGTCTCGTTCTGGACCACGTTGGCGAAGATGTTGGCGTGGGTCAGCATCGCCGCCTTGGGCGTTCCTGTGGTCCCTCCGGTGTACTGAAGCACGGCCAGGTCGTCGGGCGCGATGGCCACCCGAGGCAGATCGCTTCCGTCATCCATGGCGATCAGATCGCTGAACGCGAGCGCAGGCTCCACACGCGGCGGCGGCGCCTGCTCGGCCGAGTATTCGCCCAGCGAGGTGACGACGACATGCTGTAAATGCGTTTGGCCACAGACGTCATGAGCGAGCGGCGCCAGGCGATCGAGGGTGATCAGGACTTTGATGCCCGAGTCGTCAGCCACGCTCATCAGTTCGCGCGACGTATAAATCGGATTGATATTGACGACCACCGCGCCCAGCCGCAGCGTCGCGAACGCTGAGATGACGTACTGCGGGCAGTTGGGCAGCATGACGCCGACGCGATCGCCTTTGACCACCCCCAGGCGCACCAACCCCGCCGCCAGACGATCGGTGCGCCGCTTGAGCTCGCGATACGACAGCGTTGCGCCGAGAAAGGCGGTCGCATCCGCATCTGGTGTTTCAACGGCCGTCGTCGACAGAATTTCGTACAGGGGCCGGCCCGGGTACGACAAGTTGCGTCGCACCCAGTAGTCGTAATGCTTTAACCACGGCCGCGCCGCGTATATCGATCCGTTGGCGTTAGTGTCCGGCAATGGTCCGGCCTCCGTCGACAACGATCACCTGGCCGGTGATGTAGTTGGACGCGTCAGCGGCGAGGAAGACCGCGACGCCCTTGAGTTCGCCTTCTGCCCCGACGCGGGGGATCGGCGAGGACGCCTTGATCGACGGCTCCGCGAGGGGAATCGCCGGGTCGGCCAACCGTGAATGAAAAAAGCCCGGCGCGATGGCGTTGACGCGGATGTTGTCGCGGCCCCACGACGCGGCCAGCTCGCGGGTCAGTCCCATCAACCCGGCCTTGGTCGCGGCATAGCCGGCGTAATGTGGCCCACGCACTGAGGAATTCAGACCGGCGATCGATGCGACGTTGATGATCCGGCCGTACTGCTTCTTGATCATCTCGCGCCCCGCCGACTGCGCGAACAAGAACGCACCGGTCAGATTCACGTCCAGCACCTTCTGCCATTTGTCGAGCGGCATCGTCTCAGGCTTTTCGCCCCAGGTAATCCCGGCGTTATTCACCAGGATATCGACCTGGCCAAAGGCCTTGATGGTGCCGTCGACCACCGCCTGCACGTCGGCCTGTTTGGCGACGTCAGCGACGATCCCTTCGCAGCGAAAGCCCTGCCTGCGGAACCGCTCGACGGTTGGCGTCAGCCACTCCTCGCGTCGCGCGCATAACATCAGCGCCGCGCCCGCTTCGGCCAACCCTTCGGCCATTTCCTCGCCGAGTCCGCGCGAGCCGCCAGTGACGATGGCGACGCGTCCGGTCAGTTTGAACAAATCCTGGATGGAAGACATGTGTGCCCGCTTATACTGGCCGCCCAATCGACATGTCAACCAATCCACGCACGACGCTCGGGGGCGGTACCTTTCTAACACGGCCGCTGGCCGCGGCGGATCTGTTCACGCGCGAGGACCTGACCGATGAGCAGCGCCTGTTCGGGCAAACCGCCGCTGAGTTCATGAAAGGCGAGGTCATCCCCAATGAAGCGAAGCTATTCGCGCATGACTGGGCCTTCACGCGCCAGCTGCTGAGGAAGGCTGCCGACCTCGATCTGCTGCGGCTGGAGATCCCCGCCGCCTACGGTGGGTTAGGGCTCGACAAAATCAGCGCCGCCTATGTCGGCGAGCAGATTGCGATCAATCCATCGTTTGGCGGCTCGCTCGGCGCGCACACCTCGATTGGCACCCTGCCGATCGTCTATTTCGGGACCGACGCCCAGAAAGAACGCTACCTGCCCAAGCTGGCCAGCGCGGAATGGATCGGCGCCTATGCACTGACCGAACCGCATTCCGGATCCGATGCCTTGTCGGCCAAGACCACCGCCCGCCTGACGCCGGACGGCAAACACTATCTGCTCAACGGGCAGAAGGCGTGGATCACCAATGGTGGGTTCGCGGACGTGTTCACCATCTTTGCCAAGGTCGACGGCGAGAAGTTCACCGCCTTCATCGTCGAACGGACGATGGGCGTGATCAGTGGCGCCGATGAGAAGAAGCTCGGCCTCGACGGTTCGTCAACGACGGTGCTGATGCTCGACAACGTAGCGGTGCCGGTTGAGAACGTCCTCGGCACCATTGGCGAAGGCCACAAGGTTGCGTTCAACATCCTGAATCTGGGCCGGGTCAAGCTTGGCGCGCGGAACATCTCGGGCGCCAAGCAGGCGCTGAACCAGTCGATCAAGTACGCCAAAGAGCGGCGGCAGTTTGGCAAGGCGATTGCCGAATTCGGATTGGTCAAGCAGAAGCTGGCGGAGATGTCGGTGCGCTGTTTCGTCGGCGAGGCGATGGTCTATCGCGCGCTTGGCGAAGTTGACAAAGCGCTGGAGGATATCGACGAGGCGGATGGCGCCACGGTGCTCAAGACGATAGAGAGTTTTGCGATTGAATGCTCGATTAACAAGGTGGCGACCAGCGAAGCGCTGGCCTACGTCGTCGACGAAGCGGTGCAGGTGTTCGGCGGGAATGGCTACTCACGTGAGTTCCCGGTCGAGCGCGCCTACCGCGACGCGCGCATCACCCGCATCTATGAAGGCACCAACGAGATCAATCGCCTGATCATCCCAACGCGGTTGCTCAAGAACGCGGCCGCGCTGTTCGGCGCGTCGGTCGAAGCGACCACCGGGTCAGCGACCTTTGCCGCAGAGCACGACCTCATCGCGCGTGCCAAGCGGCTGGCGATCACCTGTCTGCAGGCCGCGTCCGACACCTACGGCGACACGGTCAAGGACGAACAGGAGATGATGGCGCACGCGGCAAACATCATCATCGAGGTCTATGCGACCGAAAGTGCGGTGGCGCGCGCCGAGAAAATGGCGCTGGCCGGGAGTTCGCGCGCCAGCTTGGCCGCAGACGTCGCGCGGGTCTATGCCAGCGACGCCGCCGATCGCATCGCCCATGCCGCGAAGCAGGTGATTAACGCAATCGACGCAGCTGGCGCCCACCCTGACGCGATCAGCGCCGCGCTGCTGGAAGTGTCGTGTCATCGCGGCACCGATACCATTGCGTCCCGTCGCCGCATCGGCGCGGCAGCGATTGAAGCCGGGCGCTACCCGTTCTAGTTATCCGCAGATTACGCAGATTACCCAGATTACGCAGATCGAAGCAGATTTACCGGCTACCGGCTACCGGCTACCGGCTACCGGCTACCGGCTACCGACCACTGACGACTGACGACTGACGACTGACGACTGACGACCGACCACTGACCACTGACAACGACCGCCAAAGGAGCCAGATGGCCGCTCAAGGAGCCGGATACGCGCTGACGGTGTTGTTTGCGATCAACCTGATGAATTTTTTCGACCGCCAGATTCTCGGCGCGGTTGGCGAACAAATCAGGCGTGAATGGGGACTCGGAGACACCGCCCTTGGCGCGCTGGGGACTGCTTTCACGTTGCTCTACGCGTTTGTCGGCGTCCCCTTCGGCCGCCTCGCCGATCGCGGCGTCCGAAAATACATTCTCGCCGGCGGCGTGTTCCTGTGGAGCGTACTCACCGCCGCGTCGGGACTGGCCCGCAACTTCTGGGAATTATTTGCGGTGCGGCTCGGGGTCGGGGTCGGCGAAGCGAGTTGCGCGCCGGCGGCCATCTCGCTGATTGGCGATCTCTATCGCACCGAACACCGCGCCCGCGCGACGGCGACCTTCATGCTGGGGTTGCCAATCGGCCTCGGTCTGAGCTTTCTCGTCGGCGGCTACGTTGGTCAGCGCTGGGGCTGGCGCACGGCGCTGTTCATTGCCGCCGCGCCCGGTTTGCTGTGCGCGGTGGCGGCGTTGTTCATCCGTGAACCACCGCGTGGCATGACCGAAGAACATCAGGTCGGTCAGAAGCGGCGTCCCGGCTCACCGTACAAGTTGGTGCTGTCGATCCCGACCCTGTGGTGGATCATCCTTTCCGGCGCGCTGCATAACTTCAACATGTACGCGCTCGGCGCGTTCCTGGCGTCGTTCCTGATCCGCTATCACCATGTGTCGTTATCGCAAGCCGGCCTGATCTCGATGCTGGTCTACGGTCTGTCGGGCATCGTCGGCTTGATTGGCGGCGGCATCGCCGCCGATGCGCTGTACAAACGGCGCACGGACGGCCGCCTGCTCGTGGCGACGATCGCGATCGTGATCTGCGCGCCGCTGATGTATCTCTCGCTGACGCGTCCGCAAGGTGACGTGATGGGTTTCGCGCTGCTGATGGGGAGTGGCGTCGGCGTGATGTATGCCTATTACGCGACCGTCTATTCGACGATTCAGGATGTCGTCGAACCGGCGCTGCGCGGGACGGCGATGTCGCTCTACTTCGGCGCGATGTATCTCGCCGGCGCCTCGCTTGGGCCCCTCGGTACGGGGCTGGTCAGCGATCATTTCACGGCCGAAGCGGCGGCGCGGGCCGGCGTGGTCGACCAATCGCTGGCCGCCCTCGAACCTTTCCGCGGCGAAGGGCTGCACTCGGCGATGTATGTCATCCCGGCGTTGGCAGTGCTGCTGGCGATCGTACTGTTTGCGGCGTCACGGACGGTGACCAGGGATGTGACGGCGCTGCGGGCGTGGACGTCGCAGCAAGGCGGACGGTAGCCGACAGACGGTCGTCAGTGGTCAGTGGTCAGTCGCCGGTGCGGGTGGCTTCGAGCGAGGTCGCCAAGGCGTTCATCATTTTCCCAACCGACTGAAGGGCAGCAAACACATGGGCGAGTTGTTCGCGCGTCGCCAAGCCAAGGCGCAGCGCCAGCTCCAATTGGGTGAACAACTCTGCCTCAGAGCCCAATGCGATGTGTACGTGATTGATGAACGACGGCGTTGAACGTCTGGAACAGCCCTCGGCGATATTGGAGGGAATCGATATCGCAGACTTTCTGGTTTGGCTAGTCAAGACAAATAACTCACTTCGTGGGTAGGCGTCAGTGACCTTATAGACGTTGACGGCCAACTCCATCGCCTGTTGCCAGACCATGAGCTCTTTGAAGTGGGTGATTGTCATCCATCAAGAAGATGCATCCGCGATGCCGTAGAGATCCGTCGTAAACGGCAATGCTTCCCATCAAAGTGATGCAGATTTTGCGAGGTGCGGCCTTGGATCGTTAGGCATTTTCTGCAGCGCGCGGCTGTCTCTAACCGATGACCAAACCCGACCGCCGGCACCGGCCACCGGCTACCGACGACCGACGACCGACGACCGACGACCGGCTACTGACCACTGACCACCGACCACTGACCACTGACTACTGACCACGCACCGCCGCCCACCTCTCCCGTGCTTTCTGCAACCTGCGCCGCTCGCTCCCAGACAGTCCCGCTCTCGCCGGCGCGGCGAAATATGCCGTGAGGTCGGCGCGCAGCGCGTCAGGCAACGGCATCTTTGTCGACCGCAGCTTGTCGACCAGATCGACGTAGGTCTCGTCGACCAATGGATTGGCAACGACCGCTGGCGGCTGCCCGGTGTCGAGGTCGGTATTGGCGGCCGCGCCTTGCGCGCGGGCAGCGGCAGCGAGCAACTCGCGATAGCGGTCGATGGACGCCGCAAAACTCGCCGTATACAACTTCGCCGCTTCCGCGGTGAGTGGCGTGAAGGCGAGCGGACGCAGTGGACCGATCTTCGGCAGGATCTTCAGCAGCCAGAACAGGATTCGCGAAATCAGCGACGGCTTCTGATACTGCGTGCCGTACGCCTTGTCGTATTCGGGACGGGTCAGCGTAAACACAAAGGCACTCTGCTCGACGTTGGGAATGCGCTGGCGAATTTCCTCTTGCTTGTCCTCCCACGCGAGGCGAGTCATTTCCGGGATCGTCGTGCTCACGGCACGGCGATAACTGCCGATGGCCAAATCGACGTCAAGAAACACGTCGTCAAGCTCAAGTCCGTATGTCGCAATGAACGCGCGCTCGAGATGCGGAACGGGAACCGCGAAGCCGATGAAGTTCTTGTAGGCATCAGCGTTGTAGGCACCGCTGCCGACCTGCAGGACGTCAAACGAAAACTCGACCATTACGTGACGTGAGGGCGCGTGCGCGTAGACCACCTCGTCACCGAACTCGGCCCTGAGTTTCGGATAAACCAGCGGCACGACTTTGTTGGTGCCCATCGGGTGGCCGGTGTTGTCGCTCGCGTAATGGGCCAGTGCGCCGATGGCAAACGCCAGTTCGTTCGCGTCCTTCGCCTCGCGCAGGAGCGAGGCGACGAAGTCCCCAGACCGGACGTAGTGGACTAGGTTGGAAAACAGCTTGTTGCCGAACGAGTAGTAGCCGAGATCCTGGATCACCGACCCGCCGTAGGCATGAGCGCGGGCTTCGAGTATCGCCGCCTCGGTCAGCGCAGGAAAACGCTCACGGAGAAGCGGCGCAATCTCTTTTTCCCACAACGCATCGACCATCGCCTCGTGGGCGAGCACGGAGTAAGCACTAGCTGAACGGGGGCACAGCAGTGCCGCGACGACGACCAGGAGTGCAACCAGGCGGCGGGGGCTGAAAATCACACTTGCGGCGAAGCACGTTCCGTACCGGCCAGCCGTGCAAAGAACGGCGCCTTGCGAGCATCGTCCGCTTGTGTGAGCAGGGAAACCACCGGAATGACGATCAGCGGAATGATCATTGTCGCGTAGGACGGGTCGATGCCGTCAGCCCCCTCGATGACAAAAAAATGGGTGATTGCATACCAAATCAGACCGCCAACAAGACCCAGCGCGATCCCCAGAAACGCGGCAAGTTCGGTGGTCCGTTTCCAATACAGCACGAAGGTGACCGCGAGGGCCGGTGGCACGACCATCGCGAAGCCGAAGAGCAGCAGGTCGAGAATTGAGGTAATCGGACCAAGCCAGGCGATCACCGCCGACAGCCCGCCGTAGATGATCGTCGTGGTGCGGTAGGCACGGAGTCGCCGTTCCTGCGTCCAGTCTTTAGAGCCTGGAATCCAGTCCCGTACGAACATCGTCGCGCTCGATAACAGGATCGGTCCACCAGAGGAGACGACGGCCGCCAGGACCGCCGCGACTGCCACTCCGCCGACGAATGGATTGATGTCGATGGCCAGCCGCGTCAGCGTTTGATAACTCGAGAGCTGCGCTGATGCCCCGTACTTCGCCAGTGTCTCGATGCCGATGATGCCGGCGAGAAAGGGCATCGGCATCGCAATCAGGCCGCCCAGGATGAACGCCTTTCGCACCGCGCGCTCGTCACGACCCGCCGCAGCGAAGTTGACATACACCGAAGCCGCCGGCGTGTGCATCGTCGCCGCGAAAAACATGCCGATCACGGGAAGCCAGCCGGCCCCGGCGATTGACCACCACGCCGCCGAGTCGCCGGTCGTCGCCAGCGTGGCGTTGACCGCTGAGACGACCTCACCCCATCCACCCAGATGATTCAGCCCGATCAGGGCGACGCCGCCAAGACCGGCCAGAATCGCGACGCAGTGAATCAGATTGGTCGCCGCCGATCCCCACAACCCGCCCATTGCGGTGTAGGTCACGATGATCAGGCCGGCCACGAGTACGCACACACTGAACGGCAGCCCGGTCATCGCTGACAAGATGCGTCCGATCACGTAGGGCTCGATGATGTTGACGATCAGATATTCGACCTGCACGCACAGGCTGGTCAGCCACTGACAACGCCGGCTACCGAACCGCTGCAGGAAGACTTCGCCGACCGTTTGAATCTGCAGACGACGATACGGGACGGCGTAGAAGATGCCCACCAGAGCGAGCGCGAGGAACGTGTTGACGCCGTACCACATGCTCCACACGCCGTCGGTGATGACGTCGCCAGCCACGCCGTAGGTCGCTGCCCCGCCGACGCGCGTGCCGGCGATCCCGACCGCGATCATCAGGATGCCCATCTGCCCGCCGGCGACCGCCCAGTCGTCGCCGCCGCGGCTGCGACGAGTCATCCACATCCCAACCAGCGTGGTGCCGACCAGATATACCGCTATCATCGCCAGCGCGATTGGATTCTGCATGCGTGCGCGGATGATGGATGCGTCGCGACCGGGAGTCAAGGATCAATGAAGGCTGTTCTCTGCACGCAGTACGGTCCAGCGGACCTCCTCGAGCTCCGCGATGTCCCGTCGTTGGCGCCGGGGCCGCACGACGTGGTGGTGGCGGTCAAGGCGGCAAGCGTCAATTTTCCGGACGTTTTGATCATCCAAAATAAATATCAATTCAAGCCACCGCTGCCGTTTTCGCCTGGGAGCGAACTGGCTGGCGTCGTCCGCGCGGTTGGCGCGGAGGTGCGCGGCATCACTATCGGGGATCGGGTGATGGCGTTCACGACGTTTGGCGCATTCGCAGAAGAGGTCGCGGTCGACGCGGCGCGCGTGCTGCCGATTCCGGCATCGATGGACTTCGACACCGCGGCGGCGTTGTTGCTCACCTACGGAACGATGGACCACGCCTTACGCGATCGCGGGCACGTCAAGGCCGGCGAGACGGTGTTGGTGCTTGGCGCGTCTGGCGGGATCGGGATCGCGTCAATCGAAATCGCCAAAGCACTCGGCGCGCGGGTCATCGCTTGCGCGTCGACCGATGACAAGCTCGCGGTGTGTCGGGAACACGGTGCCGATGAGGTCATCAACTACGTGCGCGAGGATCTGCGCGAACGGATCAAGGTGTTCACCGGCGGGCGGGGCGTTGACGTCATCGCCGATCCGGTCGGCGGCCCCTATACGGAACCGGCCCTGCGCTCGATGGCCTGGCGCGGTCGGCTCCTCGTCGTCGGCTTTGCGGCCGGGGACATCCCGAAAATTCCGCTCAATTTGACGTTGTTGAAGGGCTGCTCGATCGTCGGCGTGTTCTGGGGTGACTATCTGCGCCGCGAGCCAGAGGCGTTTGCGGCGAGCGTGGCACAACTCGGCGTGTGGCATGCCGCGGGCATCATCTCGCCGCACATTTCGGCTACCTTCCCGCTCACGCGCGCGGCAGACGCGATCAAGATGATGGCGGCCCGGCAGGTGATCGGGAAGGTGGTGATCCGGCCCGTCTAGTGCACCTTACGCAACTTTGACAATCATCTTGCCGACGTTGCCGCCGCGCAGTAAATCGAGAAACGCCTGCGGCGCATTGGCGAGTCCCTCGACCACCGTTTCGGGCGCACGGAGCGCGCCCGACGCGACCAGCGGCGCAACCTCAGCGAGGAAATGCTTAGTCTCGTGTCGCCAGTCGGTGACGATGAAGCCGCGCACGGTGAGGCGACGGGTCACAATCAGGAACATGTTGCGCGGGCCGGGCGATGGCGCTTCGTCGTTGTATTTCGAGATCGAGCCGCACGCCGCAATGCGGCCGTGGTCACGCATGCACGACATGGCCGCTTCGAGGTGGTCGCCGCCGACGTTGTCGAAGTAGACGTCGATGCCGTCGGGTGCGGCGCGCATCAGTTCCTGCCGCACGCCGGCGTGGTAGTTGAAGCCGGCGTCGAAACCGAGGTCGCCGGTCAGCATCGCGACCTTCTGGTCTGCGCCGGCGCTGCCGACGACAAAGCAGCCGCGCTGTTTGGCGAGCTGCCCGGCGACACTGCCGACCGCGCCCGCCGCGGCCGAGACAAACACGCGATCGCCGGCTTTCACCTCAGCGAGCTTCAGTCCCACCCATGCGGTGAGTCCGGTCACGCCGAGCACACCGAGGTAGGCCGACAGCGGCTGCGTGGTTTTATCGACGACGCGCAACTCGCTGGCCGGCGCGACGAACAGATCACGCCAGCCGCGCATCGAGAGCACCATATCGCCCGGCTTGAACCCTTCGGCGCGCGACTCGATGACCTCTCCCACCGCGCCGCCTTCAAGGGCAGCACCGACCTGGAATGGCGGCACGTACGACTTGACGTCGTTCATCCGGCCGCGCATGTAGGGGTCGACCGACATGAAGTGGTTACGCACCAGCACGTCGCCGGGGCCCGGCGCGACCAGTTCGACCTGTGCCACGGCGAACGTGTCGGCGGTCGGCCACCCGCGCGGCCGGGCCGCTAAGCGAATTTCTGTCCCGGTCACCGCGCCTCCCAACTTTCCTTACATCCGCTCGAACAAGGCCGCTGCGCCCTGTCCGCCACCGACACACATCGTCACCACGCCATATCGCGCCTTGCGCCGCTGCATTTCATAGGCGAGCGTGCCGACCAGGCGCGACCCGGTCATCCCGAATGGGTGGCCGATGGCGATCGACCCGCCATTGACGTTGAGTCGATCCATCGGGATGCCCAGGCGATCGCGACAATACAGAACCTGAGACGCGAACGCCTCGTTCAACTCCCACAGATCGATATCGTCGACGGTCAGCCCCATTTTGTCGAGCAGCTTCGGGACCGCGAACACCGGGCCGATGCCCATTTCGTCCGGCTCGCACGCGGCAACGGCGTAGCCGCGATACATCAGCAAGGGCACGATCCCGAGATCCTTCGCGTGCTTCGCGTCCATTAACAGCGTTGCCGACGCGCCGTCAGAAAGCTGCGACGAGTTGCCGGCGGTCACGCTGCCGTTGCCCGTCGTATCGAAGACCGGCGGCAACTTCGCAAGACCTTCCAGCGTGGTGTCCGGGCGATTGCACTCGTCCTGGTCGACGCGCACCGCTTCCTCACCGACTTTCTCACCGGTCTTCTTGTCGAGCACGGCGCGAGTGACATCGATCGGCGCCATCTCGCTGGCCAACCACTTTTCCTGCTGCGCACGGGCGAGTCGTTGCTGGCTGATCAACGCATACGCGTCCTGCTCGGCGCGGCTGATCCCGTAACGTTTGGCCACGACCTCAGCCGTTTCACCCATCACCATGTAGACGCCGGGGTGATGTTCCTTGATCCACGGGTTGGGCGAGTTATCGCGCTGCATCATGGTGATCGACTCGACGCCGCCGCCAATCGCGCTGCACAACCCTTCCTGCAAAATCATGTGCGCGGCTTGCACGATTGCCTGCAGTCCCGAGTTACAAAAACGATTCACGGTGAGCCCCGGCGTGGTCACCGGCAGGCCGGCGCGCAAGGCCGCGACGCGCGCGATGTTGTGCCCGTGGGCGCCGTGCGGCTGGCCGCAGCCGAGGATCACTTCTTCGATTTCATCGGGATCGACGTGCGGCGTCTTGGCAATGACGTCTCGGATGCAATGCGCGGCGAGATCGTCGGGACGGGTGAGGTTGAAAGACCCGCGCCCCGACTTGGCAAGGGGCGTGCGGCTACTGGCAACGACGACGGCTTCGCGCATAACGTGATCATATCGTTGTCAGTGGTCAGTGGTCAGTGGTCAGTGGTCAGTGGTCGGTGGTCGGTGGTCAGTGGTCGGTGGTCCGTTAACGAGACCAGGCGGTGGCCATCCATGCGAGCAGCTTGTCCAGCTCCCAACAATTGACAATGCGGGTGCGCGGGATGCCGGCCAGTCGCGCGTGGGCGATCGCGGTCTCGGAGTAGCGCAGCTCCTCGACGCTATGCGCGTCACTGTCCAGCGCAAACAGGCAGCCGGCTTTGAGCGCCCGCTTCGCCAGCTCGTAATCGACATCCTGCCGCGACGGGTCGCCGTCGATCTCGATCGCGACGCCGGTCTGCTTGGCCCGCGCAAAGACGATGTCCCAATCGGCGGTGACGCCAGGGCGCGAGCCGAACATCCGGCCGCGCGGGTGACCGAGGATGTGGACGCCGGGCTGGCTCACCGCGTTGCGCATGCGCGGCGTCTGGTCATCGGCAATGCGCAGTTTCGAATGCGGCGCCGCGACGATCAGTTCGAGTTTGCGCAACTCGCGCGGGGTCATGTCGACGCGGCCATCGGCGAGGATGTTTGCTTCGATCCCTTTGAGCAAGCGGAACCGGCCCCGGTACTCGCGATTGAGCCGGTCAATCTCCGCATGTTGCAGTTTCAGTTTGTCCATCGACACGCCGCCCGCGATCGGCAGGCCGTAGGAATGGTCGGTCACCGCGCAGTAGCGGTAGCCGCGAGCCAGGCAGCCTTCGACGATGTCTCCGAGGGTTTCGCTGCCGTCGCTCCATTCCGAGTGCATCTGCAAGTCGCCGCGGTAATGCTCGACGCGCGGTCCGCGTAAGGCGGGGTTTCTCAGCGCCGCCGCCACTTGCGCGCGGCTCAGAAAATGCTCGCGCAGGCCGCGGCTGCGCTCGACGTCACTGGAGCGCGGACTGTCGGCAATCGCGCGTTCGACGATCTCGGACCGGCCCGACTGCATGAATTCAAGAATGACGCGAGTGGATGAGGGGCCTACATGCGGGATCTTGCGCAGCGTCCCGTCGGACGCGATCAGCGACTCGAGCGGTTGTTCCAGCGCGAGGATGGCCGACGCCGCCCGCTTGTAGCCCCAGCGGCTCTGTTGCGACTGCTGCACCGCGGCGAGATCGCGCAACAGGGCGCCCACTTTCGCATTGGTATCGAGGGGGGATTTCACTGATTAAAATTACAGTGATTTCGAGGGATTACGCAGAAGAGGTCATCCGCAGATTACGCAGATTACGCAGATTTTTCAGGATCGTGCTCGGCGCCTCGCTGCAAGGCTATCCGGGCGTCTTGCAAGATCCAAAAAGTAAATCTGCGTAATCTGCGTAATCTGCGGATAACCAGGTTCTGCGTAATCATTACCCGTGGAAATCACCGCCGCCATCTTGTGGGAGAAAGGCGCCCCCTTATCCGTCGAGTCTGCCGAACTCGGGCCACCCGGTGCGGGAGAAGTCCTCGTCGAGGTCAAAGTCGCGGGTGTCTGTCACAGCGACCTGCACGCGATCAGCGGCGACTGGCCGATGCGCCTGCCGCTGGTCGCAGGACACGAAGGCGCCGGCATCGTCCGCGCGCTCGGCGACGGGGTGTCGCGCGTCAAGGTCGGCGACCATGTCGTGTTCTGCTGGGCACCGGCGTGCGGGACCTGCCCGCCGTGCGTCGCCGGAACGCCGCTGCTGTGCGATCGACTGGACAAAACCACGTTTCGTAACCGGCTGCCGTATGGCGGTACGCGCTTGCGGGCCAAGGATCAGGACGTCGCGGCATTTCTTGGCACCGCCTGCTTTGCCTCGCACACCGTCGTGCCCGAAGAAGGCCTGGTCGCGGTCAGTGCGGACGTGCCCTTCAATTCGTTGGCCGCGGTCGGGTGCGCCGTGGTCACCGGCGTCGGGGCGGTGCGGAACGCGGCGCGGGTCCCGAGTGGTGCCGTGGTGGCGGTCATTGGTGCCGGCGGGGTCGGACTCAACGTCGTCCAGGGCGCGGTGCTGGCTGGCGCGACGCAGATTATCGCGGTCGATCGACAGGAGGCGCCGTTGCAGGTCGCCCGCGCATTGGGAGCGACCGATGTCATGGTCCCAGCGACCACTGCCGCCGAGGCGATCCGTAACCTGACCGCCGGCCGCGGCGCGGATTACGTGTTCGATACGGTCGGGTCAGCAGCCACACTCGCCGACGCGGTTGCCGCGGCGCGCAAAGGCGGCACCATTGTGGTCACCGGTCTGGCGAGAGTGGACGGCCAGGGGTCCATCCCGATGTTTCCGTTCGTCATGCACGAAAAACGGCTGATCGGGTCGGTTTACGGATCCGGTCGTCCGTTGGACGACATCACCCAGCTCGTCCGCCTGAATCGCGAGGGCCGGCTCAAGCTCAACGAACTGGCGACTAGGTCGTACGCCCTTCCGGAGATCAACGATGCCCTCGGCGCCCTGGCTGAAGGGCAGGCTGGGCGGGGCGTCATCGTGATGAGTTGAACCCGCCTGCGGCGTGACAAGCACTGACAACAAACGCCGACAAACTGTAGAAAATACAAAGGTTCGGGGAATATTCGGCCGTATACTCGCGCGAGACAGGGACCTCTCATGAACCGTCTGATTTTTGCGATTCCGGGCACGTTTGTCCTGGCCCTCGGCGTCGCAACCGCGACCAGTCAGGCGCCACGTACTCAGAGCGCCGCGACGACGTCGCCGGCGCCGGTCGCAAGTCACGGCGGGATGCCGGTCGATGCGCAGACACAACTGGTCAAGCAGTACTGCGCGACGTGTCATAACGATCGCGCCAAGACCGGCGGTCTGACGCTCGCGTCGTTCGACGCAGCGACAGTCGATCAACACCTCGATGTCACCGAGCAGATGATCAAAAAGCTCCGCACCGGCATGATGCCGCCGGCCGGAGCGAAGCGGCCCGATGACGCGACAATGGCGAGTCTGATCAGCGCATTAGAATCGCGGATCGATCGCGCAGCGGCGGTGCGGCCCAATCCCGGCCATCGTCCCTTCCAGCGTCTGAATCGCTCTGAATACGCGCGCGCGGTCAATGGCCTGCTCGGCATCGACGTCGATGTGTCGGCCCTCTTGCCGCCCGACACGATCAGCCATGGCTTCGACAACATTGCCGACGTGCAGGCGTTTTCGCCGACCGTCCTCGAAAGCTACCTGCGGGCAGCAGCCAAGCTCAGCCGCGATGCGCTTGGCGATCCGACCGCCGCACCGTCCGGCGTGATCTACCGCACGCCGCGCACCGCCGCGCAGTTGCGTCACGTCGAAGGCGCCCCGATCGGCACGCGCGGGGGCACCTCGGTGGTGCACATTTTCCCGGCCGATGGCGAATACACCTTCCGGATGATGTTTCACAGCATCCCGACCGGGCAGTTGTATGGCAGCACGACCCGTGGCGAACAGATCGAGGTGTCGATCAATGGCGAGCGGGTGGCGCTGCTCGACATCAGTCCGCGCTTGAGCGAGGCGGATCCGAAAGGCATCAGCCTCGAGACCCCGGCAATCTCCGTGAAGGCCGGTCCGCAACGGGTCAGCGCGGCGTTTCTCGCCCGCGCTGAAAGCCCGGTCGACGATCTGCTCGCGCCGGTCGATTACACGCTGGCCGACACGCAGATTGGCAGTTCGCTCGGGATTACGACGCTCCCGCATCTTCGCGAACTGGCGATCACCGGCCCGAGTAAAGTCACCGGCGTTTCCGACACGATCAGCCGGCGTCGCGTCTTCGTCTGCCGCCCGACCACGGTCGCCGAAGAAGCGCCGTGCGCGGAAAAGATTGTGCGCACGCTGGCGAATCAGGCGTTCCGCCGCCCCGTCAACGGTGACGAGCTGCAGGGTCTGATGAATTTCTATCAGACTGGCCGCAAGGAACGGGACTTTGAAACCGGCATTCGCACCGCCTTGCAGGCGGTGCTGGCAAGTCCGCAGTTCCTGATGCGCCTCGAGCGCGCCCCGGCCGGCATCAAACCGGGACAGAACTACCGGATCTCAGACATCGACCTGGCGTCGCGCCTGTCGTACTTCCTGTGGGGCACCGTCCCGGACCAGGACCTCGTCAACATCGCGATGAAGGCGCAACTGCGTGCCCCGGGCGTGCTCGAGGCGCAAGTCCGCCGGATGCTCAAAGATCCCCGGTCCGAAACCCTGGCGACGCGATTTGCCTCGCAGTGGCTGCGGCTGCAGGATCTCGACAAAATTCATCCCGACGCGTTGACCCACCCGCAGTTCGATCACCATCTCGCCGAATCGATGCGGCGCGAAACCGAACTGTTGTTCGAGACGTTGATCAACGAAGACCGCAGCGTGCTCGAACTGCTCACCGCCGACTGGACCTTCGTGAACGAACGTCTCGCGCGCCACTACGGCCTCGCCAACATCACCGGCGACCATTTCCGCCGCGTTCAGTTGACGGATGAAAACCGCCGTGGCCTGCTCGGGCATGGCAGCATCCTGATGATGACCTCGGTCGCCGACCGCACCTCCCCGGTCCTGCGTGGCAAGTGGGTGATGGAAGTGCTACTGGCTTCGCCGCCACCCGCGCCGCCGCCGAACGTGCCGACGCTCGAAGAAACCAAGGGCGTGGCCGAAGCGCGGCTCCTGTCGGTGCGCGAGCGCATGGAAGAGCATCGCAAGAACCCGGCCTGCACGTCGTGTCACCGCGTCATTGACCCGCTCGGTCTGGCGCTCGAGAACTTCGACGTCACCGGTCAGTGGCGGATCAAGGACAACGGCGTCGCGATCGACCCGTCAGGCACCTTGTATGACGGCACCGCGATGAGCGGGCCGGTCGGGTTGCGCCAGGCGCTGATGAAGCGCTCGGACGTGGTCGTCTCGAGCTTCACCGAAAGCTTGATGACCTATGCGCTGGGTCGTCGCGTCGAGAGTTACGACATGCCCACCGTCCGCACCATCGTGCGTGATGCGTCGAAAAACGGGCACAAGATGTCGACGTTCATTCTGGGCGTCATCAACAGCGCGGCATTCCAAATGAGCCGCGCTGAAACAGTTGAAACGACCGCGGGTCGATAACAGGAGAGCCGGATGATGAGCACCAAGAAGCACATTTCGCGCCGCACGGTCCTTCGCGGGATGGGCGTGACAATGGCCCTGCCGTTCCTGGACGCGATGGTCCCGGCCCACACGTTGCAGGCCAAGACCGCGGCGGCCGGCAAGATTCGCCTGTCGTGCATCGAGCAGGTTCACGGCGCCGCCGGCAGCACCAAGATCGGTCTCGAAAAAAACCTGTGGTCACCGGCAGCCGCCGGTCGGCACTTCGATTTGTCGCCGACCAGCTTGAGCCCGCTCGAACCCTTCCGCGACCACATCACCATCGTCAGTAACACCGACGTGCGCAACGCCGAAGCCTTCCTGCCCAATGAAATCGGTGGCGACCACTTCCGTTCGAGCGCAGTGTTCCTGACCCAGGCCCACCCGAAGCAGACCGAGGGTTCGGACGTCTACGTCGGTCCGTCAATCGATCAGCTTTACGCGCAGAAATTCGGCCAGGATACGGCCATCCCGTCGATGCAGCTGGCGATCGAAAACGTCGACCAGGCGGGCGGTTGCGCCTATGGCTACGCCTGCGTCTACACCGACACGATCAGCTGGGCGGACGCGACGACCCCGCTCCCGATGATTCGCGATCCGCGTTACGCATTCGACCAGTTGTTCGGCGTCGGATCGACACCGGAAGAGCGCGCGTCACGGCGCAAGACTGACCGCAGCATCCTCGATTGGATCACCACCGAAGTGTCGCGCCTGCGCAATACCCTTGGACCCGGCGACCGGTCACGTCTCGATGATTACCTCGAAGATGTGCGCGAAATCGAGCGACGCATTCAGCGTGTGGAAGCGCAAAACGCAAGCGGCGAGCACCGCGAGCTGCCCGGCGCGCCGGCGGGGGTGCCCGACTCGTTCTCTGAACACGTGAAGTTGATGTACGACTTGCAGGCGCTGGCCTTTGCTGCGGACATTACGCGCGTGTTCTCGTTCAAGACCGGCCGCGACGGGTCGGCACGGGTCTATCCGGAAAGCGGCGTCACGACGCCGTTCCACCCGGCGTCACATCACGGCGAACGCGAGGATCGTGTCACCCACTTTGCGACGATCAACAAATACCAGGTCGGCCTGTTGCCGTACTTCCTGACAAAGTTGAAAAACCTCAAAGAAGGCGATAGCAACTTGCTCGACCAGACGCTGATCGTCTACGGCTCGCCGATGGGCAATTCCAATGTGCACAACCACAAGCGCTGCCCGCTGTTCCTTGCCGGTCACGGCGGCGGCATCTTGAAGGGTGGCCTGCATCACAAGGCGGCCGACGGCACATCGATGGCCAACGTGTTCCTGACGCTGGCCCACGGGCTCGGCCTCGAGATGCCCAGCTTTGGGGACAGCAGTGGCGAATTCAACCTGAACGCCGCTGTCGAAACGACGGTGGCTTAAGACAGGGATCAGGGATCAGGGATCAGGGATCGTCGGAATGAGGAGCATGGCTATGCGGCGTAGATTATTCAGCGGTGTTTGCGTCAGTGCGATCAGCGCACTGTGCCTGTCGGCGGTGTTAGCAGCGGCGGCGGCAGCGCCGGTCGCCGAGGCGGCGATGGCCGGCAACAAGGAGACGGTGCGTGCGCTGCTCAAGCAGGGCATGGACGTCAACGCCGCGCAGGGCGACGGCATGACGGCGCTGCACTGGGCGGCGCGCCAGGGTGACGTCGAGCTCGCGCAGATGCTGCTGTACGCAGGCGCCAACGTGAAGGCTTCGACGCGTCTGGGTGGCTACACTCCGCTGTTGATGGCCGCACAGGTGGGCCACGCGACGATGCTCGAGATGCTGATCAAATCGGGCGCCGATGCGAAAGTTGCGACCGCCAACGGCACGACGCCGTTGATGATGGCCGCGACCGCTGGGAAAGCCGATGCGGTGAAGCTGCTGCTCGATCACGGCGCGGACCCTAACGTCAAGGAATCGGCACGCGGTGAGACCGCACTGATGTTTGCGGCCAATTTCAATCGCGTGGACGCGATGAAAGCGTTGCTCGATAAGGGCGCCGACATCACCGCGGCAACCAAAGTGGTTGACCTCGCGGGGCTGACCAGTCCTGATGAAGAGTTTTTCCGGCAGCAGCAACAGGGTGGTGCCCCGGCGCCAGGCGCACCGGCAGCGCCAGCCGAGGGCCAAGGTGGTCCAGCGGGCGCTCGTGGCCCCGGCAGCCCCGGCGGCGGCCCCGGAAGTCCGGCTGCCCCCGGCGCACCCGCGCCGGCGGGTCCTGGCGGCGGCGGTGCTCGCGGCGCTGCGCCGGCCGCGCCACGCGGTCCGGATATCGCAGGCGTGACCCGTCAGTACCGGTTCAATGAATTGGTCAGCACGCAGGGCGGCCTCACGCCGATTTTGTTTGCTGCACGCCAGGGGCATATTGACGCGGTCAAGACCCTGCTCGCCGCCGGAGCGGATATCAATCAGGTCAGCACCGGCGACAAGACCAGCCCCGTGCTGATGGCGCTGATCAACGGCCACTACGACCTTGCAAAGTTCCTGATCGAGCAGGGTGCCGACGTCAAAGCGGCCAGTGATGCCGGCGTCACGCCGCTCTACGCCGTGCTCAACGTGCAGTGGGCGCCGAAAGCGCTCTACCCGCAGCCTCGCGCCTACACGCAACAGAAGGCGACGCACCTCGAGATGATGAAGCTGCTGATCGAGAAGGGCGCCGACGTCAACGCGCGCTTGAAGATGAAGGTCTGGTACTCCGGCTACAACTTCGACCTCGCCGGTGTCGATGAAGTCGGCGCAACGCCCTTCTGGCGTGCCGCCTACGCCAGTGACGTGGACGCCATGAAGCTCCTCGTCGGGCATGGCGCCGACCCGAAAATCGCGTCCTCACGCCCCGCCGGTCGGCCGCGCACCGGTGACGGTGGCCGCGAAAGCGTGCAGGACGTGTCCGGGCTGCCGCCGGTTCCGGTCGGTGGCGCTGCGGTCACGCCGCTGCAGGCGGCATCCGGTGTCGGCTATGCCGAAGGCTTCGCTGCCAACTCGCATCGCTACGCGCCCGGCGGGATGCTCGCCGCGGTCAAGTATCTGATCGAGGAGGTCGGTGCCGATGTGAACGCCCTCGATCACGAAGGCAACAACGCGCTCCATCACGCCGCGTCGCGTGGCGACGTCGAGATGATTTTGTATCTCGTGTCCAAAGGCGCGGACGTCAAAGCCGTGAATCGCGAAGGCCAGACCACCGCCGACATGGCCAACGGTCCAGTGCAACGCACGCAGCCGTATCCGGAAGCGCTCGAGTTACTGGTGAAGCTCGGCGCAAAGAACAACAACAAGTGTGTGTCTTGTTAGGCAGGTGGGCAGGTAGGGCGGGTAGGCAGGTAGGCAAGGGCGGGTAGGCGGGTAGGCAGGTAGGCAGGTAGAGCGTATGAATCGATTGATTGTTAGCACGCTTGGCGCGGCCGTTCTGGGCATCGCTCTGGTCGGTGGCCAGGCCCCGGGCGCCAGAGCCCAGCAGGCGCCGGCGACAGCGGCCGCCAGCCAGCCGGCTGCCGCGCAGCCAGGCGCAGCGAAACCGGCCACACCACGGATGGCCGCGGCGCACGGGGGCATTGAGCCGACGCTGCCGATGACCGCTCACGCGCAGACCGCAGTCATCAAGCAATACTGCGCGACCTGTCACAGCGAGCGCGGCAAGGCCGGTGGCTTATCGCTCGCCGGCTTTGACGCCGCGCAAACGATGGGGCATGTCGACGTCGCGGAGAAGATGATTCGCAAGCTGCGCGCCGGCATGATGCCGCCCGCAGGTGCGAAACGTCCCGAGGGTGAGGCGCTCGCGAATCTGGCGTCGGCTCTCGAATCGCGCATCGATCGCGCCGCCGCCCTCAACCCCAACCCAGGCTCGCGCCCATTCCAACGTTCGAACCGAGCCGAGTATGCGCGCGCCGTGCGCGATCTGCTCGGCATCGAGGTCGACGTCAATACCTACTTGCCGCCTGACACCATCAGCAACGGCTTCGACAACGTCGCCGATGCCCAGACCTTGTCGCCGACGCTAATGGAAGGCTATCTGCGGGCCGCCAGCCAGATCAGCCGGCTTGCCGTTGGTGACCGCTCCGCGACGGCGACCTCGGTCACCTACAAGATCTCGCGCGCCAAGTCGCAGATGGCGCACGTCGACGGCGCGCCGATCGGGACGCGCGGCGGCGTCTCCGAAGTCCACGTGTTCCCGGCCGACGGCGCCTACATCTTCAAGGTGGCCATGCACTACGAGCCACTCGGCGGCCTGGTCGGTCGCTCGACGATGAGCACGTTCGGGATCAAGGAAGAAGTCGAAGTGTCGGTCGATGGCGAGCGGGTAGCGTTGCTCGAGCTCAACACGCGGATGAGCGAATCCGATCCGAAGAACAATCTTGAACCGCAGACCGTGCCGATCCAGGTCAGCGCCGGTCCGCATCGAGTCTCCGCCGCATTCATTCAAAAATTCGAAGCGGTATCCGACGACCTGGTCATGCCGCTCGAAAACACGCTCGCGGATGTATCGATCGGCCAGGGCATTACCTTATTGCCGCACATGCGCGAACTGCGCGTGATCGGGCCGTCAGTGGTCACCGGCGTGTCCGATACGCCCAGCCGCCGCCGCATCTTCTCGTGCCGGCCCACCACCGCGGCTGAAGAAGCCGGCTGCGCCCGCGACATCGTCAAGCGCCTGGCGGCGCAGGCCTTCCGCGGCCCGGTGAACGGCGACGAGCTGAACAGCCTGGTCGCCTTTTACCACGACGGCCGCACGCGCAACGACTTTGAAACCGGCATTCGCCTCGCGGTGCAGGCGATTCTGGCTAGCCCGCGCTTCGTCTTCCGGTTCGAAGAGGCGCCGACCACCATCCGCGCCGGCCAGAGCTATCGGATCAGCGATTCGGATCTCGCGTCGCGTCTGTCGTTTTTCCTGTGGCAGAGCATGCCGGATGCCGAACTGCACAAACTGGCGGCCGATCGGACGTTGCGCGCGCCAGGCATGATCGAAAAGCAGATCAAGCGGATGCTCGCCGATCCGCGGGCGGAATCCCTGTCGACGCGTTTCGCGGGCCAGTGGTTGCGTCTTCAGGATCTCGACAAGGTCAGTCCTGACTATCTGCAGTATCCGCAGTACGACGACCGCCTCGCGCAGGGCTTCAAGCGCGAGACCGAATTGTTCTTCGACAGCCTCGTCCGCGAAGACCGGAGCCTGCTCGACCTGCTGACCGCGGACTACTCGTTTGTGAACGAACGGGTCGCCGCGCACTACGGCATTGCCAATGTCAGCGGATCGCATTTCCGCCGTGTCACGCTGCCGGAGAATCGCCGCGGCGTGCTCGGCCACGGCAGCATCCTGGTGCTGACCTCGAACTCCGACCGCACGTCGCCGGTCTATCGCGGCAAGTGGGTCATGGAAGTGCTGCTCGGCAGCCCACCACCCCCGCCGCCGCCCAACATCCCTGAGCTCGACGAAGTCAAAGCCACTGGTGGTGGCCGCACCTTGTCGGTGCGCGAGCGCATGGAAGAGCACCGCAAGAATCCGACCTGTAACTCCTGCCACCGCGTGATCGACCCGCTCGGTCTTGCGTTGGAGAACTACGACCCGACCGGTGCCTGGCGCATCAAAGACAACGAGGTCACTGTCGATCCCGCCGGCGTCCTTTACGACGGTTCGAAGATCGACGGCCCGGCCAGTTTGCGTGCCGCGCTGCTGCGCCACAAGGATGCGGTGGTCCTGAGCTTTACCGAAAGCCTGATGACCTACGCACTCGGCCGCCGCGTCGAGGGGTACGACATGCCGGCGATTCGCGCCATCGTGCGCGACGCCGCTAAGAACAATTACAAGATGTCGTCGTTTATCAACGGCGTGATCAAGAGTTCGGCGTTCCAGATGGGCCGGCCGGTCGAACCCGCCAAGCTCACCGAAACGCGGTAAAATCTACAGGTTGCGGAGAACGGCGTCGCAACCTGAAGACGGAAGACAAAAGGCGAAAGACGAAACCCAGCGGTTCAGGTCATTTTCATGTTCATCAGCAAAAAGCACATCTCCCGGCGTGAAGTTCTGCGAGGCCTTGGCGTCACCGTGGCGCTGCCGATGCTGGAAGCGATGGTTCCTGCGCGAACCGCGTTTGCCAAGACCCTCGCCGGTAAGACGCGGCTGGCGTGCATCGAAATGGTTCACGGCTCGGCGGGTAGCACCAAGATCGGCATCGAGAAGAACATGTGGGCGCCGGCCGCTGCGGGTCGGAATTTTGACCTGACGCCCAGCAGCTTGAGCCCGCTCGAGCCGTATCGCGACTACCTGACCATTGTCAGCAACACCGACGTGCGAAACGCCGAGGCGTTCGAGGCGCCCGAGATCGGCGGCGACCACTTCCGTTCGAGTGCGGTGTTCCTGACCCAGATGCATCCGCGCCAGACGCAGGGCTCCGACGTCCGCGTCGGCACGTCGCTCGACCAGTTTTATGCGCAGAAGTTTGGTCAGGACACAGCGATCCCGTCGCTGCAGCTGTGTATTGAAAACGTCGATCAGGCGGGCGGCTGCTCCTACGGTTACTCCTGCGTTTACACCGACTCGATCAGCTGGGCGGCGCCCGACGAACCGTTGCCGATGGTCCGCGACCCCCGCACGGTGTTCGACATGTTGTTTGGCGTCGGCACCACGCCAAAAGATCGCGCCGAACGACGCTCAGAAGATCGCAGCATTCTTGACTGGATCACCCAGGACATGTCGCGGCTGCGTAACACCCTCGGCGCCGCGGATCGGGCGCGCCTGACCGACTACCTCGAAGACATTCGCGAAATCGAGCGGCGCATTCAGCGCGTCGAGGCGCAGAACAGCACCGGGGAACAGCGTGAGCTGCCGGGCGCGCCGATTGGCGTGCCGGACTCATTCGAAGAACACATCAAATTGATGTTCGATTTGCAGGCGCTCGCCTTTGCGTCGGACATCACGCGGGTGTTCGCATTCAAGTTGGGCCGCGATGCGTCCAACCGCGTGTTCTCGGACAGCGGCGTTTCGACCGGCTTCCACTCCGCATCGCACCACGGCGACCGCGAAGACCGCGTCACTGCGTTTGCGCGGATCAACCGCTATCACATCAGCATGGTTCCGTACTTCCTCGACAAGTTGCGCCGCACGCCGGACGGCGAAAGCAACCTGCTCGATAACACGCTGGTGCTCTACGGGTCGCCGATGGGCAACTCGAACGTGCACAATCACAAGCGCTGCCCGTTGATCCTTGCGGGTCACGCCGGTGGCAAGCTCAAGGGCGGTAACCATATCAAGGCCGCCGACGGCACGCCGATGGCTAATTCGATTCTCACAGTCGCGCAGATGCTCGGCCTCGAGATGGAGAGCTTCGGCGACAGCACCGCGGCGATGGATCTGAACGCGGCGCCGAGTACCACCGTTTAAGGCACGCCGCAGCGGTACAGAGACACAGGGATCGGGTACGCGGTACCCGGTCCCTTTTTGCTGTACCCGGTCGCATTCCGCGCCCAATCAACGGTGCTCCGGCCAGACCCGCGTTGACGGTGTAAACCGTTCGGCGATGCGGCCCTGCCGTTCGCGTTGGATCGCAAGTTTCCCAACGCGGCAACCGACTGGCGGTGGCAGGTTCGTGTTCCCGGCCGGACGGATTTGCCGGGACCCACTGCAGGAGCTGCTCGGCCATCGGGACGTCCGGACGACGATAATCTACCTGCACGTGATGCAGCGTGGCGCGTTGGGGGTGGAGAGTCCGATGGATCGCATGTAGCGCCGATTTGAACGCGGGATGCGCGCCCGCCTTGGCGCGTATCCACGCCGATCGGCCGTTTTTGCGGTGGGCTTCTCGTGATCCCGTTCGCGCGTATCCATCGCAGCAGCGGCCGAGGAGTCAGCTAGAATGCCGCGTCGTATCGTGAATGGCGACGGTGCCCGGCGGTACGACGAGGTGGTGGTTACGCGCGGCTTGGCGGGCTGCTAATAGTTAGCCCGCTTCGCCTTGGACGTCATAAATTATGAATTCCAATCGAGCAAGGACTAGATTGCCGTCATGAGAAAAGTTGTTGTTGTTGCGGTAGCGTCTCTTTTCGTGTTTCTGTTTTTGCTCTGCCGGTGCGAAGTTCTCAAGAATCGCAAGGGCAAACGGAATGGATTGAAAAAATCCTCAAAGAGATCGAAAACATCAAAGTCGGTATGTCACGCGCGGAATTGCTCAAGGTGTTTACCACGGAGGGAGGTTTATCTACTGGTCTCAATCGTACGTATGTCTATCGTGAATGCCCGTACATCAAAGTTGATATTGAGTTTGAGCCAGTCGGTAGATCTGCTCGAGATACTGAAGGGCGAGTCACCCTTATCGAAGCTGATAAAGATGTCATTAAGAACATATCAAAGCCATACTTGGAATGGAGCATCTTGAATTAAGGTTGGTCTCATTTCTGCCACTGAACGGCCGGCAAGATAGGTAACAGATCAGTCCAGGGACATGGGTGACACTTGTTTCCGGACGGTCCGCCCCTTGTGATCTTCGATCCGCAGGATCCGTTCGTTCATGCGTCCGAGCCTGAGCGGTCCGAAGTATACGT
>DATLXN010000052.1:0-7018 GCA_035575715.1 Vicinamibacterales bacterium
ATGCGTCGTACAGTTCAACTCGACCGAGCGCACGTGGGACTGCCCTTGTCACGGGTCCCGCTTCGGCATCGATGGCCACGTCGTGAATGGTCCGGCGATCAAAGGATTACCTGACGCCGCTAACTAACCAGCGCTAACAACAATCACTCTGGCCGCATGTTGATCGGTTAGCGCGGAACGTCCGACGGCTGGAAATCGTAGATCCCAATTTCTCGCACAGCATTTGGCCGCGCGCCCGTCGCGATCCTATAGATCTCCGGTCTCCCACTCGGTGAAGGATAGGTAGCGTCTGTCGGGTGATATCGAACCTCCGAGGTCTACCTTCGGGCCTTCCCAGACCAACGTGCTGGTGGGGCGTCGCGGACCGTCTGGCCCATTGCAAGTCCACCGCAGGTCTAGATGAGCACAAGTGGCGGGAGAACAACGCTCAGGTTTCGCATACTTGATTTCGTTGCAAGGAGAGCGGCCGCACGGTTGTACCGCCTAAATCGGCTCGAGAGTTTGCTTTAACTCGCGGCCACGCAAGCGCGGGCTGCGCGAGACCACCTATCTGTTCGGAACGGACCGTGCTTTATTGGCGCGCCCGGCTGGTTTCAAACCAGCGACCCTCGACTTAGAAGGCCCCTTGTCGGTTATATCAGGCGGTTATACCGGACGTGGACCCGTGCGCAATTAAACGACCGCTTAGAACCGTATTGCCTTCACTTCTTGCCCGAGCGTTGCGGCTTGGACGCAGCCGTGATAACCGATCCGGCCCACGTCGCCCGCTGGACTTTTCTCGGACCGGCACGTGGCATCGGACGCCTCTTGGGGTTAGGCGGAAGTGTCTACTTTATCGAGGGAGGTTCCGCGTCGGCCTGGACGAATTGTTAGGCCTCGCACCGACGCACCTCGCCCGTAGCAAAGACACGCGCTTGATATCGATGGCTAAAACGGGAGTTCTAAGCCGCCGGGTTCGGCGAAGACGGCGAAGCGCCCCACGTGTGTCATACATTAGTTGGTAATGGTAGTAATTGATGTGCTCGAGCACTGCGAAAGCAAGCAGGCCAATAGCCCAACCTAGGTCAGCGTTAGGGGTTCCTCGGGTAGCAGCAACGGCAAGCGCCAACGTTGCAACGCCTAGCCCGATGGTATTCGATAACCGAAAGCCACGGAATACGGCGGGCAACCACAACGGCAATGGGGCGCTGTGCTCGTACTGGCGGTATTTTAGTTCCCAGTAAAGGGCGCCTTGGCCGAGGATGTAGCACACGAGGACGAGCGGTATGCCTCTCAGCGTCCACGCGACCTGGGAACTCGCACTCAGCCAGTACAGAGCGAGCGCTGGTAGAAGTGCGACAGAAAATCCTGCCTCCACCGTGCGAAGGTATTTCATTCTCTTTGAAAGCTGTAATAGACGCGACATCCGATACTTCCAAAGAGGCCTAACGCTTGCGGTTCACTTGCGGCGGACGTGCGGCAGCGTGTGCAATCAGCCGCACATGTTACGGCCGCCGACAAGTGCAACCGCTTGTCAGGCAGTCTTCAGCTGTCGCACGGCACCGTCGGACGCCCTTACGCCAGCTTCATTTGCTCGAGCACGGCTCGGCCTAGCAGACCGTAGGGGCTCGCAAGCGTCTCGGCTATCTCGAAGTGGTTGTAGCCTTCGCCAACAAAGAGCTGCACCGGTTTACCCGCCGACTTCACGGCCGCGGCAAAGTCGCGCGCCTGGCGCTGGAACTCCGGCGTTTCGAGACTGCCGTGCACAATAATGGCTGGGCAGTTGAGTCTGTCGAGGTGGCGCTGGGCGCTCAGGGCCTGCTCGATTTCATCGCTGAACTTGACATAGGAGCTGCGAGCTGAAAGCCGCACTGGTTTCAGGTCGAACATGCCGCTGCAACATAGACCAGCCTTCACGATATCGTGGGGCAGGTCGAAGTCCTTTTGCCAATCGGTGATCAGCACGACGCCAGCAAGATGCGCGCCTGAAGAATGGCCAGAGATGTAGAGTCGGTTCGGGTCGCCGCCGAACATGTGAGCGTTGCGGTAGACCCAGGCAACGGCCCGGCGTACTTGGTCGGCCATCGGCATCAGACTGCCACCAGCCTCCAGTACGTTGACGAAATCGAGCACTACATAGTGTGAGCCGGCGCGCACGAACAGCTCGGCCGGGAACGCGTAATCCTTCGCCAAGCCGCCGCGCCAGGCACCGCCGTGGATGAAGACGTTAACCGGTGCATTGGGACGGCTGGTCACGTAGACGTCGAGTGCCTCAATCGGTGTTGGCCCATATGCGAAACGCTTGGGAGACCCGAGACGTTGGCGCGCGGCCTCGCTGTTGGACGCATAGCGCCGAATGATCTGCTGCTGGTTGGGAGCATAGACGCTTTGGTCATACGCGTCGTCCAGCTCTTTCTGGTCCATGTCGAGCCACACCAGCGGCCCTTTAGCGCGCGGTGCGGCAGCGGGCGATACGGGACCTTGTCCGAACACCGTTCCTCCTGCACCGACGACGGCGCCGGCTGTGCTGAGAAACGTGCGCCGAGTAACTTCGCCGCGACCTGCACCTGTGGTCGTTTTCATGTCATGCCTCGCTTGAGGATTCAGGCTGCCTAATCCGGCGAGAATCCTGCAAGTTCGCTCGGCGAAGTCGCCTAACCCAGTTCCTGGGGTCGCAGGGTGCGATCCGCATCTCCCCCCAGCCGTACGACGATTGCGGGCACCGCGTCAACGTCGGCAGCCGTCGTGTTGAAGTTCACGATGCACGCGCGCAGCACATACCGCCCCCGAATTACCGCGTTGGACACGAACAATTCCCCAGACTGCTGAATGCGTTCCAGCAGCGCCTCATTGAGGGTGTTGAGATACGCCCCCACCTCCGGTTCGCCGGACCTCCCCCGCAACTCCTTCGGCACATAACGAAACGTCGAGATGCTGAGCGACTGCGTGAAGGGTTCGAGTTCGGGATGCGCCGACACCGCAGCGTGCATCCGCTCACTCAATCGAATGTCGTCGCCGATCATCCGCACATACGCCGCACGCCCCACCTGTTGCATCGCCAGCCACACCTTGAGCGCGCGAAAGCCGCGCGAGTTCTGCGGTCCGAGGTCGACGTAGTTCGTCGCTTCCTGCCCGAAGTGGTAGTAGGGCGGATGGTAGGCGAAGGCTGCGCGGAGCTTGTCGGGATCTCGAACAATGGTGCACCCTGCCTCGAGGGGTGCATACATCCACTTGTGGGGATCGACGGCGACCGAGTCGGCGAGCGAGAGCGCGCGAAGATCTGCTGGAACGCCAGGAATCGTGGCGGCCAGTGCGCCATACGCGCCGTCCACATGAAACCAGATTCCCGCCTGACGACAGATCTCGGCGATCTCGGGAAGCGGATCGATCGCCCCTGTGCTCACCGACCCCGCCGTTCCGACGACGATCATCGGCAGATCGCCGCGGCTTCGGTCCTGCTCGATCGCGTTGCGCAACGCGCTAGTGTTCATCCGCAGATCGTCGTCGGTCGGAATCCAGCGGATCGAATCGGTGCCGAGTCCCGCGATGTCGGTGGCTTTCTGAATCCAGGTGTGCGTCTCCGCCGAGGTGTAGACGCGCAAACGGGAGGCTGCGTCCCCAGCGGTGCCTTCCTTGCGCACGTCCCACGTGGCCGCGGCCGCGCGCGCAGCGATGAAGCCGACGACATTGGCCATGTTTCCGCCACTCACCAGGAGCCCGCCGCTGGGGGCGGGAAACCCGATGAGATCGCCGATCCAGCGCACCGTCTGCGCTTCGATCTCCGTTGCCACCGGCGCGAGCCGCCAGGATCCCACGTTAGGGTTCGCGGCCGCGGCCAGCAGGTCGCCGAGCATCCCGATCGGGGCGGGTGACGCCGTGATGTATCCAAAGAAGCGGGGATGGCCATTGAACAGGGAATGATCGAACAGAAGTCGCGACGCGTGGGCGAGGAGCGCGCCCGCCTCCGTCCCTTCCTGTGGAAAAGGGCGGTCAGCGTCGATCAGCGCTGCACGGCGGCTGGCGACTCCGACGGGGTCACCGGACGCTGCGCCAGCGACTCGAGGAAGCTGGCGATCGAGTCGACCAGCGCGTGGCCGGCCCGTCGAAATTCGTCGGCGGTCATGCGAAGGGGCGCATCGCGTGATTCATCGCCAGCGACGGTCACGTTAGGCATGTCGTTGCCCCGCTCAGCGTGCAGGGTAGTGTCCATCGGCAGTCTCCGGATCGCGGTGCGTTGCAGGGCTCTCGATCCCTGCGAACAAGTCGGTTTCGATTCGAACTATAACGAAATCGTCATCCAAACGGTTGCCACTCCGGACCAGGTTTTTAATGACGATCTCCGCAAGTTTGCCGGGCTTGGTGATGGCTCGGTAGTGGAACGTAGCCATCCTAGCAGGTGGCGTGAGCGGTGTCGGCCAAACAGTTACGTTCGAACTGAAGGGCATCGTAGGGCTTGCGCAGGCTCCATTCTCGGTAGAGTCCGTGCGGTTCGATCCGAATACACAAACGATGGCCCGAGTGCACATTTATTTAAGGTGCGCTATAGGATCGCCTGGCTCGCGCGCGTCGCGATCGCCACTCCCGTCGCAACGCGTGGTGTTCGAATTGGCTGATTTAAATGTCGGCTACGCGGGACGGTCCGGTGTGGGTGGGTAGTCCGACGGTCGGTGCTGCGCATTGGCGGCTTCCCGCTCTGCCGCGATAACGGTCAGCCGGCTGACGAGGATGCGCGTGGCGCGCAGGTCGTGGTTCGACTCGATGAACATCAGCGCCATGTCTCCGGCCGCCCACAGGAACGCGGCGAAGACGACGAGCCGCGTCGCCTCGACCATAAGAGTGGTGATGGCCACCGGTGATCCGCTACGGAGGCCGATCACCAACTCGGCGATCAGCACCAGCACCAGCAGGATGGCGAGGACTTTGAACAGCCAGGCGATGTAGCGCAGCCCGGCGTGCGGCTCCATGTCCTCCTCGCGCACCTCCGCATCGATGCCTGTGTCCGCGTCGCGAAAACTCCGTCGCTCGAGGTCGCCGTTGAGATCGTCCGCCATGTCCCCTCCCTGAAGCGTTTCACCAACGCGCGCGGAAGCCGCGCGTGTCGATGTGCACGAAGCCCGAGTGAGCCCCCGTCGCGCGGTAGGTGCCGATTCCGCCGATCAACATCGCGTACTTCTTTTCGACGCGGTCCGCCGCCGCCGCGAGCACCTTCGCATCACCCAGATCGACGCGGCCGTTGCGGTCGAGATCGTCCATCCGCCCGTCGCCGTCGTTGTCAATGTAGATGTCGATCGCGTCGCCGTACATGTGACGCGACAGCTCGCCGCGCCCGCCCGTCGAACCACCGTGCGCATTGTAGTACGGCGTACGGAACCCGCTGATCACGCCGATGTCCTTGACCGGAAGCCCCGACTCCTCCAGCTCCTTGATCGTCAGCTCCAGCTTGTCGAGCAGGCGCGTCGACATGGCGACGTATTTCGGCCAGACGTTCTCCTGTCCCTTCGTCACGAAGTCCCCGAGCGTCAAGTGCTCCGAGACGCGCAGGTTGCGATTCTGCGGCGTCACCTCGATGAGCCCGCTCGGCTGCGCGTAGATACCGGCCTTGTCCGGCCAGTCGCCGATGCGGTAGCTGCCGATGCTGCCACCGCGCTTGGCCGACATCGGCACCAGGCGCACGACGTTCAGGTTCGGTATCGGCCGGCTCACCTTGCCCACGCGCAGCAGTACGTTCCACACGCCTGGGTCGACGTCCGGATTGCCGCGGGTCGCACTGTCGGTTGGCGCCAGAACTGCCTTGACCCCCTCCGGCAGGGAATCGGGCCGGGGCAGCGCATCATCCCCGGATTCCTGGATGACGACGTTCACCGCGCCACTCTGCCCGCGGTCGACGCTCGCGGCAAAGCGGTTCAACGCGGCGTCGAACAGGAAGGCCGCCTCCGGCGGCGCGTCCGAGTCGAGGGGGTTGGCGGTCATGCGGGCCAGGATGCCGGCGGGCTCGCCCGTTTCTACCGACACGGCGATGGCGTAGCTCCAGCCGCACGCGAAGAAGAACACGACGAATATCGACGCGACTCTGAAGCGCCGCTCCTGGCGCTCGCTCAGGCCGGGCTTCTGAAGACGTGAGATCTGTCGGCGAAAGTAGGGCTGGCGCACGTCACCTCCGATCCGTCTGCTGATACAACGATCGTGCCGGACGGCGGATCGAATGGCTTGTCATGAGCGAGGTGCGCTCATCGATTAGAGACGCGCGAGCGCGGCACGTGCGAGTGCCTCCCAGTGTTCGCGGGCCGGTTCGTTAAGTCCGGCGGTCTGAAACACGAGCAGCACGTCGCCCTTGCGGACGTAGGACATGGTGCGGCGGGCGAAATACGCCTCGTCGCCGAGCCCATCCGCCTTATGTAGCCCCATGACGTCGTTCACGACGTCGTCCCGCGTGCCCCCAGCCTGACCGGCGGCGAGGTTCGCCGCGCTACGCGAGGTCTTGATTTCTTCCTCGGCCCCGCTCCAGATCGCCTCGAGCGAGAAAGCCTCATACGACTGCGTCACGTAGTCGCAGACGGAGCGCTCCCGGGACATCGAGCGAGACGTCGCCGTCGCCGTGCTGCCAAGGATCTTCGAAGCCTCGTCGACGGTAATCAGCGCGCAGGCATCGCGGTTCGCGGCGGCGGCAGCCGCCGGCACGGCCGCACCGCTTTCGGCTGGTGGCGGCTCGGCACTCGAGCAGCCGGCGGCAAACACCGCCACGACACACATCATCCGAATCTTCACTGAGTTGCTCCTGCCCTGATGCTTTATTGGCGCGCCCGGCTGGTTTCGAACCAGCGACCCTCGGCTTAGAAGGCCCCTTGTCGGTTATATCAGGCGGTTATACCGTACGTGGACCCGTGCGCCATTAAACGACCGCTTAGAACCGTATTGCCTTGACTTCTTGCCCGAGCGTTGCGGCTTGGACGCAGCCGTGATAACCGATCCGGCCCACGTCGCCCGCTGGACTTTTCTCGGACCGGCACGTGGCATCGGACACCTCCTGGGGTTAGGCGGA
>DATLXN010000053.1:0-5330 GCA_035575715.1 Vicinamibacterales bacterium
GCCGTGGCGGTGCTGATTACTGGCCTCGCGATCTATGTGTCGCGGGGCGTGCTCGACGAGATCATCACCGGCGCTGGCGCTGTGCGGGTGGCGATGTTGCCACCGTGGCCTGCGTTGGGCGCGTTCTTGGCGATTGGGGCACTGGGCCTGTTGTGGCTGGACCGGCGGGCCGTGCCGCGCGGGACAGCGACGGCGGTCCGGCCGCCACTGGGTCCGCTCGTCCTGCCGTTATTCGGCTTGCTCCTTCTCATCCTCCCCTATTTACCGGTCTTGCCGGACCGGATGCCGGCCTTGCAGATGCTGGCCGGCCCGCTCCGGGGGGTCGTCTGGCTGGTCGTCCTGACGCAGTTCGCGTGGGTGCTGTGGCAGGCGCGCCTGGTTCGCGCGGAATGGGTTCAGCGCTGGTCGGTCCGTCGCGTCTCGTTGGCGATTGCCGTCGCCACGGTGATCGTCAGTGGCGGTGCCGCCGCCAAATTCACCCGCACCGTGCTCTACCCCGGCGGCGACGAACCGCATTACCTCGTGATGGCACAAAGTCTGTGGCGCGACGCTGATCTGAAGATCGAAAACAATCACACGCGCGGTGATTACCACGCATACTTCGCGCTCCCGCTCGATCCGCACTACCTGACGCGCGGCGCCGACGGCGAGATCTATTCGATTCACCCGATCGGAATGCCAGTGATCATGGCGCCTGTCTACGCCGCCGGCGGCTACAGCGCAGTCGTGGCCGCGACCGTGATCATTGCCGCGTTCGCGGCGGCGCTGATGTGGCTCGCCATGGTCGGCATCACCAACGCGGTTGGCGCTGCGACCTTCGCGTGGGCGGCGGTGGTGTTCACGACGCCGTTTCTCTATAACTCATTCGCTGTCTACCCGGAGATCACGGCGGCACTTGCGGTCGTCGTCGCCTACACGCGCGCGACGACACCCACTTCGAGTCTCCGCACATGGCTGCTTGTCGGGGCGTCGTGCGCCGCCTTGCCGTGGCTCAGCACGAAATACGCACCGATGTCCGCAGCGCTGGTCGCTGTCGCCTTCGCGCGGGTATGGTTTGCCGACGGGCCCGGACGCGTGACCAATGCGGCCGCGGTCGTTGTCCCCTACGGTGTGTCACTGCTCGCCTGGTTTGGATTCTTTTACGCCGTCTGGGGCATCCCTCTGCCCCAGGCACCGTACGGCGACCTGGTGCAAACCGATCTGAAGAACCTGGTTTTCGGGGCGCCGGGTTTGCTGTTCGATCAGGAATACGGCCTGTTGTCGTATGCGCCGGTCTACATCCTTGCGGCGACGGGGTTGTGGGCGATGTGGCGTCAGGGCGGCGAACTGCGCAGACGCGCGGTGGAAATCCTCGTCGTGTTTGCCGCGTTGCTCGGCACCGTGGGCGCGTTTCGAATTTGGTGGGGCGGCTCCGCGTCACCAGGGCGCCCGCTCGTCTCCGGTTTACTGCTGCTGGCACTTCCGATCGCCGTCGCGTTCAGGACGGCGCCGGCCGGCAGCGCGCGTCGCGCGGCTCATCACCTCCTGCTGTGGATCAGCATCGGCGTCACCGGCATCCTCTTTCTCGCGCAGGACGGCTTCCTGATCAGCAACGGCCGCGACGGCACGTCGAGCCTGCTGGAATATCTCTCGCCGCGGTGGCCGGCATGGACCATGGCCCCGTCGTTCATTTATCACGACGCGCCGACCGGGCTGATGCGTGTCGGCATCTGGCTGGTGATCGCCGTGGCCGCCGCGATCATGCTGTCACGGGCGCGGTCGCAGAAACCGGGCGTCGCGTCGGCCACAGCGATCGCCGCCCTCACTGCGTCATTGCTCGCCGCCGTGCTTGTCGTCCCGCGGCTGCCGGTGTCACCGGCATGGCCGGTGATCGATGTGCGGGCGCGCGCGCGAACCCCGCTCCTTGATGAATTCGATGCCGCATCGCGACCGCTGGCCATCGAATATGCGCCGTTGCGATGGCAGCGCGCGGCCGATTTGCCGCAGCGCGCCGTCCTCGGTGTCGAGCCCGGCCAGCGGACACAGCCGCAACCAATCCGGGTGATCCACAACGGCCGCTTCTCGTTGCCGGCGGGCCGCTATCGCCTCGATGTCGACTGGGCCGGTGATCGCGGCGACGAGAGCCTCGCGTTGCAGGCCGGTCGTACCGGGAACCCGTGGCTGACGTGGCGTGTCGCACCACGGACCGGCCAGCGATGGTCGACGGAATTCAACGCGCCCATGGACTTGAGCTTTGTTGGCCTGCGCGGGTCGGCCGAACTCGAGCGCGCAATCGGCCGGATCACCCTCACGCCACTTGCCGTCGTCGACGTGACGCGTCGACCGAAGTTGCCGACGGTCCTGGCCGCATCGCAATCGGGCAGCGCGTCGGTGTTTTATTTTGACGTCAACGCGTCACCGGAGGAACTCGGCTTCTGGGTCTCGGGCGGACGGACGGCCCGAGTGGCGATCGAGCGACCCGACTCCAGTGCACCGCTCACCTTGCGTGTGCACAGCGGTGCAATTGCAAATCGCCTACACATCGCCACATTCGGGTGGGCGCAATCGGTGACCTTGCAGCCGAAGCTGCCCGACGTGATCGAAATTCCGGCGGGCAGCCGCCGGCTGGTCGTGCTCGATTTATCCACTGACCGGGCGTTCGTACCATCCGCCACCGACCCGACATCGACCGACGATCGCCAGCTCGGTGCATGGATCGAGGTGGTGAAGGAATGAAGGACCTGCGTCGCGATTACGCCAGCCGGGCGCTGACCGATGACGCGGCCGCCGCCGATCCGATGGTGCAGTTCAAGGGGTGGTTTGCTGACGCACTGGCCGCCAATCTGATCGACGCGAATGCGATGAGCGTGGCGACGGCGTCGCCGTCAGGCGAGCCGTCGGTGCGGACCGTGCTGTTAAAAGATGTCGACGAGCGCGGCTTCATGTTTTTCACGCACTACACCAGCCCCAAGGGCCGCGACCTTACCGAGAATCCCCGCGCCAGCCTGCTGTTCTTCTGGCCCGCGCTGCAGCCTGCCGGCGTTCGGCGAGTGCCAGTAGGCGAGATTGTTTATGCGTCACCTCGGAATCTTCTGCGATTAAGCGTGGCGCTCCTCGAGGTCTTCGAGACGCGCGAGCAACGTGTCGGCGTCATGTCGGCTAGTGGCGAGTTCCAAGATGCTGCGCGCCGCGCCCAAGCGCACGGCAGGATGCTTCTCCGCGCCCAATAGCTCGTCGAGTGTCTCGACCGCCCTCGCGGTGAGCGCTTGGATGCGATAAATGCCGGCGTCATAAGCGACACGACGGCCCTTGGCGAGCGCGTCCCGGAACTCCGCATCGTCCAACATCCACCGCCTGAGCGTGCGCTCACCCACGCCGGCCTGCTTTGCCGCCGCCCCGATGGTGCGTTCCGATAGCTAAGCCACGTCCCAACTCGCATTCCGGCATCTCGTGTTGGATGACCATGTGATTGACTGGCCGCCCGCAGCGGGGACATTCATGTACCGCGTCCGGCGGTAGATGATTCGAGAAACACTGTGGCGGCGGGCGACTCGCACAACCGCTGGGGCGCAGTCGCTCCAACGCGGCGAGACGACGACCAATTTCCCGTAAGCATGATCGACTTGGCATGTTTGACCCTGATGGCGAGGTCACTTGTGGCAGTAGTCGCCGGCTGCTCGCGACTCAGTCAGAGACCCATCGCCCGCAGTGCTCGAACGACGTCTAGTAACTCCCGATGCAGTGCGCGCCCTTTGGCGCGATGCTCTTTCGCCGCGCGAGTGAATCGCCCGTGCTTCAGGCGCGCTGTCTGGCTACGTTTGAGTCCGGCGGCTGTCCGCGGGCCTGTGCTTGTTCCCCCATGCATCCGGCAGCGCCCGTTGGGCATCGCAGGACTCTGACAAAGGGTGTCGCGCCGAGTCTTTGCACCACACCGAGGCGCGTTTGCCAGATCACCCGGCGGATTACCATTTTTCAGCCAACCGCGACCCGTGCCTGACGCTGTTGAGTCCGGGGTCGATGCCGCATCGTTCCGTCGTGCATGGGGTTTATTCGTCATCTTGAGTCACCCCTCCCTCCCGCGAGTAAGTGGGCCGCGTAACGAAGGCGACTGGAGTCGGACGCTGGCCTCGACGTTCGTTCACCGCCCCACTCGCGGCGGCTGCGTGGAGAGCCGCGGCGAACATCTGTGAATTCCTGACCGCTTGCGTGGATATGGAATCGTCAAGTGATGTCGAGCCAGAGTTCCATGCCCTCGTGCGAAGCACTTTCGCGTGGGCCCGATCTCTATGAGGGACCATTCGCGCTTCTCTATTAGACGCATTGGACTTCATTGCAACTAGCCGCCGAGAGAAGTCGCTATCGCCGCGTAAAGGTCAACTGCAGTTCGCCGCGACATGCTTGGACCACAGTGGCGGGGACCCCGTTGCCCAGCCAGAGCCCCCCAGGCCCTGCAGCCTCGATACGCCCGTCGCGCACCACTCCCGTTGCTTGCCCCGTAATCTGTAGCACGCGATCCTCGGCCAGCACCTCCCAAATTTCGCTACCGCTCGACTCATCCTCTGCTGACATGGTCACGGACACAGTCGAATTGCCATCGTGCCGCATGAGGAACATGTGGCAGACCCCGTCGTGCGGCAGCCGGCGATCGCGACACCAGCCGTTTCCATCGGATAGGAAGGCCGCGTCGTAGAGCTTTACCGCGTAGCGGTCTTCGTAATCGTGGATGTCCGCCGTGTACCTTCGGCGTGGCGCGTCGGCCGGAACCGACTCGCAACTTGAGTCGACAATACGGATGTCAAGCGCGTAGCGCCCGACGAGCGGGTCCGAGGACGTCGGCGCGGTCGGCGGCGCCGGAAGAAAACCGGACGTCTGGGCCGGAATCGGATGCGGTCGTGAAGTTGGCCGCGTTGGCGAAGTGGGGGTTGGCCGTGGCGAGACCCCATCTGACGGCGAACACGCCGAGGCCAGCGACGCCAGAAGGACACAGGCCGCCCGGCACATCGCGATAATCCATCTCGATCGGCGAGAACCGCGCATCACTCCTCCTTGCTGGTGCCCGACTGACTGCCCGGTAGCATTCATTACTATATCTCCCCCTCTCCCAGTTTGACGGCAGAAGCATTCAAGCACTCGCAATCGGACGCAACGACCATCAGTGCAGCGATGTTGCCACTTCATATCGCTGCGACGCCATCCCGCTCGGAATCGCAGCTGAGCTTGACCCGATTCTGTGGACTGTTTAGTTACGCCACCTGAGTCATCTGCGCTTGCCGTTCGAAGGCGGCCGGGCTAATCCGACCGATCGTCGAATGCCGACGCCGTTGGTTATAGAACACCTCGATGTAATCGAA
>DATLXN010000054.1:0-3897 GCA_035575715.1 Vicinamibacterales bacterium
CGCTTAGAACCGTATTGCCTTGACTTCTTGCCCGAGCGTTGCGGCTTGGACGCAGCCGTGATAACCGATCCGGCCCACGTCGCCCGCTGGACTTTTCTCGGACCGGCACGTGGCATCGGACACCTCCTGGGGTTAGGCGGAAGTGTCTACTTTATCGAGGGAGGTTCCCCGACGGCTCCAGCGCTTTGTTAGCCAGCACGCCGGTTCTAACGCGGAGAGAGGCTGACCCCTTGCCGAGCCATGCGTCGAGCCTTCTCCGGTGGGCTGACGAGCATCTTGCCGCGCGCTTTGCGCATGCCGTTGGCAGGCACGAGCACGTCCTCGCTGTCCGAGTCGAGCTCTAGCACGAGCCGCCGGCGCCGACGCACTCGCCGCGTCGATCGAGCGTTGTAGGATCGAATGAAAGGATATGGAAGGTCGAGCAGGACATGCGTAGGATGCACACTACGGTTGCAATCCTAGGAGGTGGGCTCGCCGGTCTGTGCGTTGCGAGACGACTTCAGGCCGACGGCATCGACTTCATCTTGGTTGACGCACGTGAGCGCCTGGGCGGAAGGATTCTCTCCACGAACGAAGAGGGCATGCTTTCCGACGACGGCTTTGACCTCGGCCCCTCTTGGTTCTGGCCTGACGTTCAGCCAGATATCGCGTCGCTCGTGCAGGAACTCGGTCTGACTACTTTCCCCCAGTACAGCGGCGGGGACGTAGTTTTCGAGCGCATGTCACGCGAACCAGCGTGGCGGTGCCACCCCGAGGCCCAGGCGCCGCAGTCGATGCGTATCGCCGGCGGGACTGGAGCGTTAATCTCGGCGCTTGCGAAGGGTCTGCCGCGCAGCAGCGTCGTGAACGCGACTCGTGTGACGCAACTCACTATTAATGAGGGGAAAGTAACGCTGACGACGGCGACGGCCGAACGATCCGAGGGCGCCCTCGTCGCCGATCAGGTCGTTGCCGCGATTCCGCCGCGACTGCTTGCGGAGGTTGCTTTCTTTCCGGGCGTCGAACAATCCACGGCACAACGTTGGAAGGAGACGGCAACGTGGATGGCTCCTCACGCGAAATTCTTCGCCATCTATGATCGGCCGTTCTGGCGTGAGGCCGGGCTATCCGGAACGGCGCAGAGTTTCGTTGGACCCATGGGTGAGATTCACGATGCGACAACGGCGTCCGGCAAGGCTGCGTTGTTTGGTTTCCTAAGTGTCGGCGCTGATATGCGCGCCTCCATCGGCGAAGCCGCCCTTGCAACATCCTGCCTCGCCCAGTTGGCTCGCCTCTATGGTCCGGACGCGCTGCACTCTCGGGCGACGCTCTTCAAAGACTGGGCGGCAGACCCTTTTACGGCTACGGCACAGGATCGAAGTGCCAGCGGACATCCACACCCTTCTGCGGCGCCGTGGATCGCCGGCGTTTGGCAGAATCGGCTGTCGCTGTGTTCAAGTGAAACGAGCGCGATAGAGCCCGGCTTCATGGCGGGTGCGGTCAGTGCAGGACACCGTGCCGCAGGGGAGGTCATGCAGAGGCTGGACGGACGCGGCGCAGAGTCGGCGCAATAGCGTCATTTCGAACCATCCATGGGCCGCCTGGCTCATGTCGTTGTCGGCGTTCGCGGCCTCGATCGCGCCGCGGACCTGAGACCCGAGGACCATGCCTTGTACGGAGCTGTAGCGGTCCCTTTGTTCGCGCACGGGAGACCAGATTACCTGACGGATCAAATCGATCCGGAAACCTCGGCCGGAGCGGTATCAGAATCCTTGCGGCGATGGTTCGGGCACGCAGCGTATTGACGACCGCGGGTCAGCTGCGTGGTTTGTCCGTCTGTGTCTTGTTGTCGTCCAGCCGCTTGATCGACGCCTCGACGCGCTCGATGTACTCGCCTACGCGCTCGGAACTCACGTCCCACCATGCGTCAGGAGAGACGCTGCGCAGCTCGCCGAGATCCTCCTGCAGCTTGTCGATGCGAGCCTTCGTATCCTGCAGCTCGGTTTCCAGCGCGCCTTTCGCCTTCGTTTTGTCGAGCTGCTCTTCCATCGCGTCCAAACGCGCGCGCAGACGGCTCACGAACGCGTCGCGCCGCTCTGCAAATCCTGCGGCCGTACCGACCGACCCTGCTTTCTCCGTCGGCTCAGGCATCGTCTTCTGTTTCGTCAACCGCTGAACGTCAGCCTGTACGTCGCTGACGGACCGTTCGAGGGCACGTTCGTGCCGTTCCCACCAGTTCTCCTGGGTCGTCGTCTTCAAATCCGCGACGGCGGCCCGGGCGTTCCTCACGTCCTCCTCCACCTCTTCACGCAGCCCGGCGGTCGCGGTCCGCTCCCTCGTCTTTACTTTTGTCTGCATCTCGGCCCACTGGCTCTCGAGGTTGGCGGCGCGCCGTTCCAGCTCGGCGGCTTCTTCGCTACGCTCGCGCTGTTCGGCAGCCTTCTTCTCGGCCGATTCCACGTCTGCTCTGCCGGACTCGACAGCAGGACCCGTGTCGCAGCCCATGACGGTCAGACCTGCTACGAAGGCAACGCTTACCAGAAATGTGCGATGCATCGTCTCCTCCAGCCTGCATTAGACAGCAAACGGCTGCCAATCAGTCGCTCATCCCAGCTAAGGCGCAGCGGCATTAATCGCGAACGTCCTCGCGACGAATGCTTCATGATTGTCCGTCGTGTTACCGACTGATCGGACACGCAAATCGAGGGTCGCGTTTGGATGCGCCGACGTTGGCGTCCAAGTCACACTGTTGGACGTGGACCAATCTTGGATGACTGTCCAAGCGCCATCATAGATCCACCATTTGTAGCTATGCGGGGCGGAGCCGCCGCCAGATGATGCGGTCCAAGTTACAGGAGTGCCCACCTGTTGCGCCCCTATCGTCGGCAATAACAGCGTAGTCGTTCCTGCACTGATTGCGACTACCTGCTTAGTCTCGCGCCCTTCGGCAGCCTTCTTCTCGGCCGATTTCACGTCTGCTCTGCCGGGCTCGACAGCAGGACCCGTGTCGCAGCCCATGACGGTCAGACCGGCTACGAAGGCAACCATTACCAGAAATGTGCGATGCATCGTCTCCTCCAGCCTGCATTAGACAGCAAAACGGCTGCCAGTCAGTCGCTCATCCCAGCTAGCGCTCGCGGTTCTGAATCCGACACGTGCCCCAGAGAAACTAGATCTGGTCCATTTCCGACATCCCAAAGCACCTGGGCGACAGGCCGTCTCGCCACACGCGCCCCGCCTTGTGATCGCCCGAAGACCGCGCCGTGCGTGATGTCAGCCACCGCGTCCACGGCAGTCTTCGCCCACGTGGGATCGGGACGGTTCGCACACTCGCGCACCTTCGGGGCATCTTGCTCGTCGGTCTGGTACTCTTCCTGGTGAACGGACTGGGCGGGCTGCTGCTCGGGTGGATTTTCTGGCGGTGGGGACTCCCGTACGCGATCCTGTGCCACTTCGTCGCGGGAATCCTCATCCAAGCGCTGGGCCCGCGGGTGCTCGCCTGAGGACAGGCGCCGGCGAACCAGTCGCTGCACCCGACAACGCGCACTGGGTTTTGTGGTCCGGAAGGATCTCACCTGCGCGTTGCAGGTGAGCTTGATCGTTGGGCTGACGAGTCAGATAAGCATGCCGCTCAATTCCCACTTTGTGTCGCGCTTCTTGACGAGGCCGTCGGAGCACGGGGATCGCATGCTCTCTTACTACGACTTCGAACGCGTCTGCGTCCGCTCAACAAACGGGGCACTCCACAAATGCCAGCAAAAACCACGGTCAGTGAATGTGGCGCAACTTTGCAAGAGTGATCACTTTTTTCGATGAATGTTCGCCCCGGGCATTTTGGGCCAACGCGATGTGCGAAAATCTTCAGAAATTGGCGCGCCCGGCTGGTTTCGAACCAGCGACCCTCGGCTTAGAAGGCCC